>NC_014374.1:0-748226 GCF_000144915.1 Acidilobus saccharovorans 345-15 | reverse complement strand
GGGCGCCTCTCTCGCCCAGATGACCCAGATAGGCCTTCCCGTGCCGCCGGGGTTCATAATAACCACCGAGGCCTGCCGCAAGTTCTACTCCTCCAGGAAGGCGGAGATGGACGAGCTTGAGAGGCAGCTCAGGGGCAACCCGCCGCCCGCGGTGAGGGATGAGATAATAAAGAAGATATGGGCCCTGATAGACCAGTGCGACCTGCCTGCCGGCCTAATGGAGGACGTCAGGGAGCACATGCAGGAGCTGGAGAGGAGGACTGGCAAGAAGTTCGGCGCAGCAGATGGCATACCGCTCCTGGTCTCAGTTAGGTCGGGCGCGGCGCTGTCAATGCCAGGCATGATGGACACCGTCCTCAACCTGGGACTTAACGACAACAGCGTCCAGGCCCTGGCAAAGGCAACGAACAACGAGTGGTTCGCATACGACGCCTACAGGAGGTTCATACAGATGTTCGCCAGGATTGTGCTGGCCCTGGACGAGAAGCCGTTCAACGACGCCTTCGACAGGAAGAGCGAGCAGTTCGCCAGGGAGGCGGAGACCACGTACAAGGACGAGCTTGACGCCATAAGGAAGCTCTACCCTGAGTACACTCCAAGGCTGGACGCCCAGCCGCCGAAGGACATAGCGCCCAGGCTGTGGGCCCGCTCGTTGGAGCTCATAAAGGAGCTGGTGGGCGAGTACAAGGACCTAGTAAGGAAGATGTGGGGCGAGTTCCCGCAGGACCCGTATGTGCAGCTCGAGCTTGCCATAAGGGCGGTGTTCAGGTCCTGGATGAACCCGAGGGCAATATTCTACAGGATAGCGAACAACATAACCCCTGACATGGCGGACTGCACGGCCGTGAACGTAGTAACGATGGTCTTCGGCAACATGGGCTGGGACTCGGGCACGGGCGTCTACTTCACCAGGGACCAGTCCACGGGCGAGGACAGGCCATATGGCGAGTTCCTGCCCAACGCCCAGGGCGAGGACGTCGTGGCAGGCATAAGGACCCCGCTGGGCCTCGACGAGCTCAAGAAGAGGATGCCGGAGGTCTACAACCAGCTCATAGAGGCGGGCAAGAAGCTCGAGCAGGTGAACAAGGACGTCATGGACATAGAGTTCACGGTGGAGAGGGGCAAGCTGTACTTCCTGCAGAACAGGCCCGCAAAGATGACCCCGCTGGCCAGGGTCAGGAGCGCGGTCGAGATGGTGAAGGAGGGGCTGCTGACGAAGGAGGAGGCGCTGCTCAAGGTTGACCCAGAGCAGGTGAGGAGGCTGCTCTACCCGACCATAGACCCCAAGGTTAAGGCCACGCCTATAGCCAAGGGACTGCCGGCCTCACCTGGGGCCGCCAGCGGCCAGGTGGTCTTCAACCCTGACGACGCCGTCGAGTGGGCCAAGCAGGGCAAGAAGGTCATACTGGTCAGGGTTGAGACCAAGCCAGACGACGTCCACGGCTTCTACGCCGCCCAGGGCGTGCTGACCTCAAGGGGAGGTATGACCTCGCACGCGGCCATAGTGGCCAGGGCCATAGGCAAGCCGGCCGTCGTCGGCGCAGAGGCCATAAAGATAGACTACGACTCCAAGACTTTCACGGTGAACGGCGTCACAGTGAAGGAGGGTGACTGGGTAACCATAGACGGCAACAGCGGCTCCGTCTACCTCGGCGAGCTGCCAACCGTGACCCCGGAGCTCGGAGGGTGGCTCGACGAGCTGCTGAAGTGGGCCGACGAGGAGAGGAGGCTGGGCGTCAGGGCCAACGCGGACGTGCCAGAGGACGCCATGATGGCCAGGAAGTTCGGCGCCGAGGGCATAGGGCTGCTGAGGATAGAGAGGATGTTCAGGAAGCCTGAGAGGCTGGAGGCCCTGAGGAGGGTCATACTGGCAGCTGACGACAAGGAGAGGGAGGCCCACATGAAGGAGCTCGCCGACATGATAAAGCCCGACTTCAAGGAGATGCTGGACATAATGGACGGCAAGCCCGTGGTCATAAGGCTCATAGACCCGCCGCTCCACGAGTTCCTGCCCTCAAGCGAGGAGCTGCTGGCGCAGATCTACGACCTCAGGGAGCAGAGGGAGAAGGCCCAGGCCTCCGGCGACGCCGCCAAGGTTAAGGAGCTTGACCAGAAGATAGCTGAGCTCCAGGGCCTCTACAACAGGGTCAAGGCGCTGCAGGAGGCCAACCCAATGATGGGACACAGGGGAGTCAGGGTGGGAGTGACCTACCCGGTGATATACTACTACCTGACCAGGGCGATGGCTGAGGCTGCCGCGGAGCTCATAAAGGAGGGCAAGCGCCCCGTGCTTGAGATAATGGTGCCGCAGGTGTCCGACGTGAACGAGATAAGGTTCGTCAAGAACAACGCCATACTGCCAGCGCTCAGCGACGTTGAGAAGGAGTACGGCGTCAAGCTCAACGTGAAGATAGGCACCATGATAGAGACCGTGAGGGCCGCCCTGACCGCCAGCGAGATAGCTAAGGAGGTTGACTTCTTCAGCTTTGGAACCAACGACCTGACCCAGGCCACCTTCAGCTTCAGCAGGGACGACGTTGAGAACAAGTTCATGAACCAGTACCTCGAGAAGGGCATACTGGCCAACGACCCGTTCGACACGGTTGACGTTAAGGGAGTCGGGAGGCTCGTGGAGATAGCCACCAAGGAGGGCAAGGAGGCCAACCCCAAGCTAGAGGTTGGCGTCTGCGGCGAGCACGGCGGCGACCCGGCCTCAATTAACTTCTTCCACGGGGCCGGAGTTGACTACGTGAGCGCCTCGCCGTTCAGGGTGCCCGTCGCCAGGCTGGCCGCCGCGCAGGCCGCGGTAAAGGAGAAGCTGGGCATCAGGGGAGCTGTAGGCGAGTGATCGCCTCCCCTTTATCAATTTCATTTTTATAACATGCCCCTCCTGGTCGGGGCGGGAGGCAGGTTGAGGGCCCCAGCTGCGGCAGCAGTCCTGCTGCTAGTGGCGCTCATGGCAATAGCGCCGGCCATGGCGGAGTGCGGGCCCGCCATATCTGGCGGCGAGGCGGCCTTCGCTTATGCGGAGAGGGCCTACCACAGCTACCTCTTCGTGAACCTGAGCTATGACAGCGAGCTAAACGAGCTCATGATAAACGCCTCTTACGCGAACGGCACGGCGTGCAGCTCGCTGGCGTCGAGGGCCAGGGCCCTCGAGTCGCAGGGCCCGCTGATCCTCGCGAGGGCCAGGTCGGACTTCTGGACGCTCATGGGCTCCGTCATAGCCTCAGTTGTTGCACTCTCGCTTGGCGCCTTCGCCTCAGTCAGGTACGGCAGGAGGCTAACCTGGAGGCTCTGGATGTACGCGCACAGGAACTACAAGGTGGTCCTCAGGGAGGGCCCCAGGAGGGAGGCCAGGCCCAGCGAGGCGGGCCCCGAGAGGTTCCCGCTCTACGTGGCCGGGCTCTTCATAGTGCTCGCCATAGGCCTGTCAGGGGCCACCCTGGCCCAGCTGTACTGGAGGCCCGGCCCCTTCAGCGTCATAGCCCTCCTCAACAGCAACCTGGAGATAGGCGATTACCCTCAGGAGCTACTGCCCAACTCCAACGTGACGCTATACGTGCTCATAAAGAACGAGATGAACGACGTCATGCTCTACCAGGTCAGGGTCGGCGTGCTCAACGCCTCCCTGCCCCCGGGGCCCTCGTCGCTTAACGAGTCCATAAGCGGCTACGACCTATACATGGTTATACCCTCGGGCCACAACGCCACGGCGCCCATAGTGCTGAGGGCCCCCGCGAGGCCGGGGCAGTACAAGCTGCTGCTACTGCTGTATTATTATAATGTAAGCACCGGGAGCTTCTACTACTCGGGCCTGTTCAACCAGCTTTACTTCAACGTGACCGGCTAGGGCGCCTCATGAGCAGGAGCACGGCAACCAGCAGCGCGGCCCCCAGGGACGCGGCCACGGCAAGGTTCCTGTAGCCCGCCGACGCTGTGGCCCTCTCCCTCTGGGGCTGGACGGCGCGGGCCTGCTGCACAGGGGCTATGTAGGGCCTCGAGGAGGAGATCGCTATGGAGCGCTGCGGGGTCCAGCCGGTTATCCTCGCTATCTGGTACTGGCCCCCGACGGAGCCTATGGTTGAGTAGCTCGAGGTGTAGTTCGAGCCCGGCCCCAGCACAAGCCTGCCCACGCTGGAGTACCTGAGGTAGAGCCTGCTGTTGATGAGAACCACCTCGCTGGCGCTCACGTAGTTCATGCTGACGACGCTGTCATATATTATGAGCTCGCCCTCAGCGTCGTCAAACTCAAGGCCGAGCGTGCTGTTGCGTATGTAGTTCACGCCCTCGAAGTAGCTCCAGGTTATGTTGCCCCTGTAGCCCTCTATGGTGACGTTGTTAAACATGGCGCCGCTGGCCTCAAAGGGGGGCGTCAGGGCCTCGTTGGCGTAGTAAGCCACCCTGCCCTCTATCACAGATGTCTGCGAGTACGTCAGCACGTTGCCGAAGGGACTGACCCCAGTGACCACTATGTACCACTCTTCCCCCTTGCCCACCTCGAAGGGGCTCACGTTGCCTATGGAGCTCGGCCCGGGGAGGTAAGCCTGGCCCACCCAGAGGCCGAGGGTCGAGTTGTAGTAAAGGGGCACCTCCACCTGCTGGCTCGCGTTCTCGTAGAGCTGCCTGAGGCTGGCTGGGACTATGGTGGCTGAGAAGAGGCCGTACCTCACCGGGGTCCCGTTCTGGTACGTGATCCTGGCCTCTATGGTGACCCTCCCGCCGCCCTCAACTATGGGCGGCAGCACGGCCACCTCAGCGCTCAGGGGCTGCCCCACGTATATCATGTCGACCCCGTAGCCCTCCACGAGGCCGCCCAGCGTGGTGGAGTTGTAGGAGGCGTTGAGCAGGACCCAGTAGAGGCCCGGCTGGGCCTGCCTGGGCACCCGGAGGAGGCCATAGTAGAGGCCGGAGCCCGTCAGGGGAACCTGCGAGGAAGCGGCGTTGTAGCCCGCCGGGCTCACCAGGCTGGCCGTGACGTTGGAGCCGTAGAGTATTGCGTTGAAGAGGTCAAGTCCCGTCTGGGACGACACCAGGGCCGTGGTCTCTATGGGCGGCACCGGGATCCCTTCAACTATTACATAACCTCCCTCGGGCACGGCGCCTGGCATGGAGAGGACCTGGGGGAACAGGAGGAAGAGCTGCATGAGGTCGCCCATGTATATGGGCGTCAGGCCGTAGGCCTGACCTGACAGCCTGATTATATAGTAGCCTGGCGGGGCGGTGAAGTTTATGCTCGAGGTCCCCAGCGTTATGGGCTGCGAGTAAACCTCGGTGTAGGTGTTGTTGAGCGGGTTGTACCTGAGGACCTCCACCTCCATGCTGACGTTGCTCGGGGCCCCCGTGGGCGAGGTGGCGAAGGCGGCCAGCGGCACCCCGAGGTACGGCATGTACGGGTACATGGGGGTCGGGAGGGACATGGCGCCGAAGTAGCCCACGAAGGCCTCGACCGCGTATGAGGCCCAGGAGCCTTTGTAGCTGCCGCTTACCTCGATTAAGGCGGGGCCCGATGAGTTCAGGGGCACGTGAAGGAACGCCTCCCAGAGCCCCCTGGTGGAGTTAAAGTACATGGGTTCCTCAGCAACCACGCCGTTCATGAGCTTCAGGCTGGCGACGAAGGAGCCGTTAACCACCTCGGAGCCTCCGTAGGTTATGTTCGCGCTCACGTTAAGCGTGGAGCCAGGCTCTATGAACTGGGACGCGTTGCCCAGGAGCACCTTTATGGAGAGGCCCCTCTCATGGACCATTGAGAGGTAGCGGGCCAGGTTGCCGGCGTTTATAGCCCCAAGCCCCGTGACTAGGTTGTAGCCGTTGGACGCGACCCAGGGTATGTTATAGCCAAATGTCACGGGTATGAACGCGCTCCTCGTGGACGAGTTAGAGTACAGGCTGTAGAGCGTGGGCGCTATGAGGCCGAGCCCGTGGCCCACGTAGCCCTCGACCAGGGCCAGGAGGCCGGCCACAAGCTGGACCGCCTCGCTCGTGCCGCCGGCCAGGACCGTCTCGTTGTCCTCAGCGACCATAATGGCCCCTGGGAATATGTTTGCGTTGGCCGAGACGTCCGGCACGGCCCTGCCGTGCGGGAAGCCCTCGGGGGGCCTGGGCACGACGCCCTCCTGCCACCACGGCATCGGCTCATACGCGCTGTAGCCGCCCGTGGAGCCGCCCACGTTCTGCATGTACGGCACGAAGCCCGCCGAGGACCACGCGGTCTGGACGCTCGAGTTCCCGCTTATATAAGTTGTCGTGCCCCCCACGGCCAGCACCCAGGGCGAGGAGGCAGGGTAGTTGACGTCGCCGACGGGCCCAGCGCTGTAGCCCATGCCCCCGCCGTCGCCGCTGGCCGCCAGGAATGTTATGCCCTCAGCCGCTCCTAGGGCGTAGTAGACGTCGCTCAGGTAGACGTTGTAGTAGTAGAAGCTGAAGCCATAGTAGGAGAACGCGGACTCCGGTATGCCGAAGCTCTGGCTCACTATTGAGACGTTGTCGTGCTGGTCTATGTAGGCTATTATAGTGGACAGCGGAAGGGCGCCGCCCGCCACGTACAGGTATATGTGGGCCCTCGGCGCAATGGAGTGCACTGCCTCCACGTCCAGGTCTATCTCCACGTCCCAGCCCGTCAGCACGCCCAGGTTAGGGTTATATGGGCCTATGGGGACGACCGTTATGTTCGCCGGCGGGAGGCCGACGAGGGAGTCGTAGTAAGCTACGTCCTGGAGCAGCGTCGGGTTACCGTAGAAGTCTATAATTCCTACGTTGACCCCCTGACCCTCGTCGCCGAGCGAGTAGAGGTACGTCGCGTTGTAGGCCTCGGCAAGCGAAGTCATGGGGTATACCTCCTCGGGGTATGAGACGTTAACTTCATAGAGGGACCTAAGCCTGATCAGGTCCTGCTCAGTTACCAGGAACTTAGGGGTGCCCAGCACTACTCCTGTAATGTTAGATATGTAGGGCACGGGCCACGGGAACTTGCCCCTGTACCCTGTGACGGCGTAGTAGCTGGAGGTGCCGTTGCTGAAGACCCCTATGGAGACGCCGAGGGCACCCTCAACGGCTGAGGCCGGGCCGCTGAAGGCAATCATTGAGCCTGCAACCGCTATCACCCTCAGGCCGTGGGACCTGAGGTAGCTTATGGCCTTGGCCACCTCGGCCTCGGGGTAGAACATGCTTGCCGCCTGGGAGGGCGTCAGGAACTTACGGTAGAGGGGCGAGCCGGGGTCGCTGACGGCCTGGGCGTAGTAGAATATGAGGGGCACGTCCCTCAGGGGCACGTAGAGGACTCCAACTACGTTGACATTACTTGGAAGGGGCCCCACGTACTTGAAGCCCCTCAGGCCTCCCATGTAGCTAAATACTATACTGTTAGGGCTGGCGGGCCCAGCGACGGCCTTAACGTAGCTTACAGGAAGGGCCGCGGCAGCGATGATGATTGCCAGGAGAACTGTTGATATGAGCTTAGCCCTCAGAGCCAGTCGCCCAGGAGGCTCTGCCGGCCGGTGGGCTTAAGCTTAAGCTGTTATTTTCAAGTGGGCCTCAGGAGCAGCGCCGCCAGGGACTCCGCCCTAGGCAAAGTCATGCCCCTGGCCAGCAACATGAGGGCTATCGATATCACTATCAGCACTATTGCTAGGACCATGGCTATTATGGCCATCTTCCACGAGGTGCCAAACACTATGGGTATGGGGCCTATCATGACGACGCCGCCGGCCTGCACCTGGCCCTTGGCCTGGGAGGACTGCCTGTAGGCCTCGTAGACGCCGGCCGCCACTATTATGAACATGCCAACAAGTATTATCAGGAAGCCTATGAGGAACCAGGCCGCGGCGTTCATGTAATCACCACTTTACTCCTCCGCCCGAGCCTTAAAGGCCTTGCCTCCCCTGTCGAAGTAGCTGAAGAAGGCGTAGTAGAGCACTGGGTCGAGCACGGAGATCCCCGCGGCCGCGGAGAACACTGCGACGAAAGCGCCGACCTGGAACAGCACTGAGCCGGCTGCAGCCGCCGCGCCGTAGGGGAGCCTCCTGAACACGCCAGTTATGCTGAGGCCCCTGGACCTCTCCGAGGGCTCGTAGAGCTCCATGCTGACGTTCTGCCTTATCGGCAGGGCCGCCTGGTAGAGCCCGGTCCTAATTGCATATATGGCCCCAGCCAGGGCCAGGGGCCTTGAGAACGGTATGGCCGCCAGCAGCAGGGAGCCGAGGCCCCTCAGCACAAGTATTGACCTCACGGGCCCCATGGCCTTCTCCGCGAGGGGCGCGATGAGGGCCCCCGCCGCGGCGGCCGCGTAGGAGGCGTCGTATATCAAAGAGACCTGGAAGTCGCTCGCCCCCAGCTCCCTGAAGTAGACAGGCAGCAGCGACATGACCATTCCGAGGCCCAGGCTGCCGAAGAGGCCCGCCAGCGAGACCTTGCCTATGTTCTTGGCGGACCTCCTGGGGACAGCGCTGGTGGGCCTGTGCGCCCTGTCGGGCTCCTCCGAGACGAGGAGCACGAGCGCTGACGTGGCCACAGTTATCAGCAGGGCCACGGCGAAGAGCTCAAGGTAGTAGCCCCCTGAGGCCCTCATGATGGCCCCTGAGAAGGCCGAGCCCGCCAGGGCCGAGGCTATGGCCGCCATCATTAGGTACGAGTAGACCCTTGTCCTTGCCTCAGGGCCGACCCTGCTGGCCACCATGGCAGTCTGGAGCGGCGCCACCGGGCCGCCGCCGGAGCCCCCGCCTATGGGGCTCATGGTGAGCCCGAAGGCGGCAGACGCCATGAGCGCGGCGTAGCTCCTGGTGGAGAGCACTATGGCGTAGGTGCCCGCCGGGAGCAGCGACATTATGGCCAGGGCCTTCCTCCTGCTGTAGAGGTCGCCGAGCCACCCGCTCGCAAGCGTTAGAACGGCGCTGCTCAGCGTGGCTATGAGCGTGTAGAGGCCGATCATCTCGTAGGAGAAGCCCACGTACTTGAGGTAGAGCGGGAGCAGGAAGGCCACGTAGCCGAAGCTGAAGCTCCTCAGGGTCCTCACGGCGCCAAGTATGTAGATGTCCCTGGAGTAGTCGCTCAAGGCAGCTCAGGGGAGCCGTGAGTTGGGAGGGTAAATAACTTATCAGCCAAACCTTATCACTGCGACGCCCCTGGGCGGCATCACGGCCTTGCCCTCCCTCACCTGCGAGTTGCCGGCGACCAGGTCGCCCTTGACCGGCAGCGAGGCCGTCAGCTCGCCCGGCCAGTGGCTTATCATGAAGGCGAGTCCCCTGCTGCCATCGCTCAAGACCTGGACCTCAACCCTGGGGTCGTCGCTGGCGGTGGGCTCAACGCCAGCCTGCACGGCTAGGGCCCTGTAGAGGGCGGCGTAGGGCGACCAGTCGCTCACGTAATACAGGTCCGCCAGCACGGCCTCAAGCGGGAACAGCGACAGGATCATCCTTCCGCCGCCCCTCCTGGCGGCAAATGCTATTGGCCTGCCGTTGGCCGTTGCCATTACCTCAGCGTCCACGGGCCTGACGTCATAGGTCAGCACGGGCTGCTGAAGCCCAACTGTAACCTCGTGCCCCGCCCTCAGGTCGCCGAGGTCCGCCTCGAGCCTCAGCCTGACAGAGCCCTCAAGCCTCACGCCAGGGGAGCCCACCCTCAGGGCGGGCTCAACGCCAAAGAGCTCGCCCCACATGTGAGTGGCCGACTCGTGCATGAAAACCATCTGGCCGAGGCCCCTGAGAAGCGAAACGTAGACGAGCCTCCCGCCCTCGGCAAGCCTGAGCAGCCTCCTCCAGGTCACGGTGAGCCCGCTTATGGTTGAGGGGAACATAACAAGCTTCCTCGGGTCGTCCTCCCTGAGCTCGGGCTCATACCTTATCGATGCCTGGGCCCCCGCCATGGTTAGCAGCTGGTGGGCCAGCAGCGTCGGCCTGGCCACCTGGTAGAGGCCCCCGGCCCACCTCCTGTAGTCGGCGAACTGGTACTCGCCGAACACGTAGAAGGGGGCCACTATCAGCGCCTTTGAGCTCCTCCTGAGGCCCTCAAGTCCAAGGCCTTCAAGGGCCTCGAGCTCCCTTGAGAACCTCCTGAAGCTCTCGGCGGAGGGCTTAGGCCTTCCGTCCCTGTCGAACAGGCCGAAGCCAAGCTCAAGGGGCCTCCAGAGGTAGGGCGTGTCGGCCTCGTCAGGGAAGTCGGAGAAGCACCAGACGAAGGCCCCTGAGGCCCGGTGGGCCAGGGCCGCGTAGAGCGCCTCGTAGATGAAGGCGGCCCTGTCGGCCTCCGAGTACTGAAGGCTGCTGAAGCCGAACTCCTCGAGTATGACGGGGCTCTGGCCGTCGTCGGAGAACAGTTCAAGCATGCCAGAGTATAGGTAGCCGTGCCTGACTGGGTCGCTGTCGTAGAGGTACAGGTGGGGGCCCACGTAGTCGGTTATGCCCCTGACCAGGTGGGGCGTCTGCCCGTAGCTGTCAGGCACGTCGCCCGCGCTGAAGACGTGGCCGCTGTCCACTGAGCTTATGGCCTGCCTGACGGCCCTGAGCAGCGTCAGCTCCTCCTCAGGCCTCGAGGCCCTCCTCACCAGGCTCATCTCGTTGCTCAGTATCCAGCCCCCCAGGCCCCTGCTGTCCCTGACCCTCTCTGCCACCTGCCTGGCGAAGCTGGCGGCGCCCTCCACAGCCTTGGGCGAGTATATGTCGTTGTCTGGGGCCCACGGTATCCCCCAGTTCCTGCCGCTCATGTGGCCCACCAGGAGCGTCACGAAGCCGGCAATGTTGTTGTCGCCGAGCCTGTCAAGAAGCCACCTGAGCCTCTCAAGCTGCCGCTGGTCCACGTCGCCGCTGGAGCTCACGAAGTCCTGGTCAAGGAGGAACAGCCTCACGGCCCTGACCCCTATGGACTTCATGGCATTTATGTCTTCAAGCAAGGCACCCTCGTCCCAGTCCCTCCACATCCTTATGTTGGTCCTCCTTGGCCAGTAGTTGACCCCGAGCAGGAACCTGAAGGAGCCGTCGGTGACTACCAGGTTCCCCCTGGCCTCGGTCCTCAAGTTGGCCCACCAGGCGCGCAGCCATTGACAAAACTAAAAGGGTTGCTAATGCCCGCGCCTTAGAAGCGTGGCGGCGACCGCTGCTATTATGGCTATCAGCGCGCCGACGGCGAGGTACAGGTAGGCCTTGGCGGGCGACCGCGCGGCGGGCTGCTCCCTCATAATTGAAGCTATGTCGGTAGCGCTCACGCTGGCGGTGGTAGTAGAGTTGGACGAGGGGATAACAATTAAGGCCCTTCCCGAGTAAACGTCATCGGGGCTCGTGAAGTTAATTGTCATCTTTGAGCCCGCCGGCGCCACAGCTATTAGGAGGGGCATCGGGCTGAACAGGCCCCCGCCCGCGCCAAAGCCCCCCACCTCGAGGGCAGCGTACACGTCGTCGCCCAGCGCTGACACGTAGCCGGTGCTAACGTAGTGGCCGCCGGTGACGTTGACCTCAAGCACTGGCAGGAGCGCGCCGTCAGCCAGCCTGTAGACTTTAAAGAAGTCAAGCGAGGAGGGCTGAGGGCCGAAGTCGCCGTACTCTTCTACAAAGTCCTGGTTGCCCTGGGTCACTATCATGACAAAGAGCAGGGAGCGATGGCTTGGAAGCCGCGAGGTTGCGGCCAGGGTCACCTGGCCAAGGTCGTTAACCCTGTAGATTTGCAGCGTGGAGAGGTTGTAGAGCGCCAGGAGGTCCCCCTGGGCGTTAGCGAACAGGAGGCCCTTCATGCTCAGGTTAGCCAGCACCTCGAAGCCCTGCTGGGTGACGTTTACAAGCTCCACGCTGCCGACGCCGCGCATGGAGCTGGGCCTCGCGAGCGCCAGGTAGCCCTGCCCCGTGACACCGGCTATGAGCGCTCCAGGGACGCTGACGTTTATGATAACCCTGCCGGAGGGCGTGACCTCCAGGAGCCTGACGCCGCTCAGGGATTGGCTAAACCTTGGGCTCCACAGCACGTAGAAGACATCATTGACCTCGACGAAGCCCCAGGGCATGCCGCCGCTCACGAGCGTTAAGGGCTTTGACCAGCGGCCGTCGTAATAACAGGAGTACCTAAGCGAGCCCGTCGTGCTGTTTGAGAGGTGAAGCCCTCCCGACAGGTAGGCCCACGCAAGGCACAACTTGCCATGGTCCGTGAAGGCGTAGAGCCTCGTGGCATTAACTAGGGGTAAATCCTTTTTCATTATAATTCATTACAATAGAAATCCTTTTATATCTATTCATTATCACTAATCTAGCAGGGTTTGCCTGAGTGGAGAGGCTGCTGAGGCCTAAGGAGGCCTGCCAGCTCCTAGGGATATCATACTCAACGCTCCTGCGGTGGATCAGGGAGGGGAAGATAAGGGCGGCAACAACTGAGGGCGGCAGGTACAGGATACCTTACAGCGAGGTAAAGAGGTACTTGGAGGGGAGGGAGGGGACAAGGGCGGTAATCTACGCAAGGGTCTCGTCAGCAGACCAGAGGGAGGACCTGGAGAGGCAGATAAACTACCTCACTAACTACGCGACGGCAAAAGGTTACAGGGTAGTTGAAGTGCTAAAGGACGTCGCCAGCGGGCTCAACACGCAAAGGAAAGGGCTGCTCAAACTGTTCAAGCTGGTCGAGGGGAGGGGCGTAGACGTCGTGTTAATAACATACAAGGACAGGCTGACGAGGTTCGGCTTCGAGTACATCGAAGAGTTCTTCTCGGCAATGGGCGTCAGGGTCGAGGCAGTTTTCGGCGAGGAGCCGAAAGACGCCGCGCAGGAACTCGTGGAGGACTTAATCTCCGTTATCACGTCGTTCGCTGGCAAGATTTACGGAGTGAGGAGCCACAAGAAGACGGCCCTCGTCCAGGGAGTAAAAAAGCTGTTGGGTGAGCTGAGTGGAGCGGACGGTTAAGCTGAGGGTCAAAGTTGACCACGCCACGTATTCAGCACTTAAGGAGGTCGAGAGGGAGTACAGGGAGATCCTTGAGGACGCAGTAGACTACGGGCTTCGGAACAGCACGACGTCGTTCACTAGGATCAAAGCAGGCGTTTACAGAGTTGAAAGGGAGAAGCATAAGGACTTACCGTCTCACTACATCTACACGGCCTGCGAGGACGCGAGCGAGAGGCTGGACAGCTTCAAGAAGCTCAAGAGGAGGGGCAGGGCCTACACCGACAGGCCTTCGGTGAGGAGGGTCACCGTCCACTTGGACGACCACCTCTGGAGGTTCAGCCTCGACGAGATCTCGATAGCGACAAAGGGAGGAAAGGTTCGCATCTCGCCCACGTTCCATAAGCTCTTCTGGAGGTACTACAACGGCGGCTGGAGGATAGCGGGCGAGGCCAGGTTCAGGCTCGCAAAGGGCAACGTGGTTGAGCTGTTCATAGTCTTCAAGAAGGAAGAGCCGAAGCCTTATGAGCCGAAGGGCTTCACCCCAGTAGACCTTAACGAGGGCTCGGCCTCCGTGCTTGTTGGCGGGAGGCCGATCCTCTTGGAGACCAACATCAAGAAGATCACCCTGGGCTACGAGTACAGGAGGAAGAGGGTACAGAGCGGCAGATCCACTGAGGACAGGGACGTCAGGAGGAGGCTAAAGAGGCTTAGGGAGAAGTACAGGAAGGCCGACATAAGGAGGAAGCTGGCGAGGCTTATCGTTAAGGAGGCCTTCGAGAGCAGGAGCGCGATAGTTTTAGAGGACCTGCCGAAGAGGGTTCCAGAGCACATGATAAAGGACGTGAAGGATCCCCAGCTCAGGCTGAGGATCTACCGCTCGGCGTTCTCCTCAACTAAGAACGCCATCATTGAGAAGGCCAGGGAGTTCGGCGTTCCCGTGGTCTTGGTGAGCCCCTCCTACACCTCTTCCACGTGCCCAGTCCACGGGTCGAGGATCGTCTACCGACCCGATGGGGGCGCTGCCCCGAGGGTCGGAGTCTGCGAGAAGGGAGGGGAGAGGTGGCACAGGGACGTCGTGGCGTTATACAACCTGAGGAGGAGGGCTGGGGATGTGAGCCCAGTGCCGTTGGGCTCGAAGGAGTCCCATGACCCGCCTGCCGTTGGGCTAGGCAGGTGGCTGAGGGCTAAGTCCCTACGCCTGATCGTGAGTGAACTTAAAATGATTGAGATGAAGGCGTAGGGACAAACGGCACGGGGGGCAGCGGCGCAGGCGACGCGTACCCCTCGTTGAGGACGTAGCCGCCCATGTTGGTGGTGTTGTCGCCGACCAGGTAGGTGTAGTAGATGTACAGGGACCCGCGGTAGGCCAAAAGGCTGACCTGCCCTGACAGGGCCAGAGGGCTGACCACGATTAAGCTAACCGGCGCGGCGCTGGCGACGCCAATCAGCAAGGAGGCCAGGGCTGCGGCCTCAAGGACAACAACGGCCAGGAGCTTGATTAACTTCACATTTACCTCCGGCGGTTTTGCGGCCGGGCTAAGTTAAATGTACAGCGGGGCTCACAGTGGGCTGCATCAACGGCCGCTTAGCTACTAGCAGCTTCTAAAGGCCAGTGTCGATGCCCAGCTCGTCTACAACCGCCTCAAGTTCCCTGGTGAAGCCGCTGAGCTGCAGCACGGGCACCACGGCGACCCCGTTGACAACCTTTGGCAGGTCCTCCCTGAGGACCACCAGGGCTGGCAGCAGCCTCCTTGGCATGTCTGGGAGCCCGAGGGACCCCCAGAGGGCTATCAGCCTCCTGGCCCTCTCAGCGTGCCTTAAGGCCGCCTCCGCTATCCTTGAAGGTGAGCTCGACCTGTAGGACCACCTCTTGCAGTCAACGACGACGCCTCGGTCGCCCTCAAGGCCAAGCACGTCGACCTCGAGGCCTCCCCTGCCCGGCACCCTGAGGTTCCTCCACACGCGGAGGCCGGCCTCGCTCAGGGCCTCCGCCACCAGCCCCTCAAAGTCCCTCCAGCTGAGGAGCCTTGACACGGCCTCCGGGTCAGCCCCGAGCCTCACAGCCGCTGCCGCCAGGAGGGCCCTGTTGAGGGGGCACGCGGAATCTCCCTCAAGCCTCAGGCCGCCGACCTCCTCCATCCTGCTCAGGTAGGCCTGGACAACGTCACGGCTGAGCCCGGCCCTCGAAGCGACGTCGCTCAGGGGCACGCAGCCCTCAGAGCCCAGCAGGGCCAGGGCGACGTCGGTGGCGGGGCCCAGCAACGGCGGTCCCGGCGCTGGCTCAGAGGCTCGCCCTTATAGCCATAGCCCTTATGTGGGAGACCTTAATGTAGAAGAGCTTCATGAGCAGGCTGACCGCGTAGAGCCCCCTGCTGGTGGGCACTATGCTCCTCCCCGTGTCCTTGACGAGCCCGAGCAGCTCCATTAAGAGCAGCTCCCTCGGCATGGCCCTGTAGACGCCCCTCCCGAACTTCCTCCTGAAGCCGTCCTTGTCAAGCCCGAGGCCGTAGAGGCCGTAAAGCGCGTAGAGCCTCTCCTCCTCTTCCCTGCTGAGCCTCCTGGCAAGGCTTACGGTTGGCTCTCCCTTGGCCACGAGCGACTCATACTTAGATATGTTGAATGTGTTGGCCGTGAAGAGCCCCCTGAGGTGGCTCATGGCCCCCGCCCCGACACCAACGAAGAGGTCTGAGTCCACTATGTACTCATCACTGAGGCCGCCGGACGACTTAGAGAAACACCAGGCCGTCAGTTGGGTCAGGCCAAGCCTCCTGGCCTGGCTGACGGCGAGCCTGTAGAGGGCCCTCTCCCTTTTCTCACTGCACGGGCAAACGGTGGCCGGCTCCCTTATTGAAGGCATGAGGGGGTAGAGGGTCAGCTGGTTTGCCTTGCTGTTGTAGAACGCCTCGACCTCGTCAATGAGGTCCCCCTCCCTCTGCCCGGGGTAGTTGAAGATTATGTCAACGTTGACTGTCTTTACCCTGGAGCAGGCCTCTATGGTCGAGAGTATGGCCTCCGAGCTTATCCTGGGCCTCCCAAGCCTGGCAAGCCTGTCCGGGAAGAAGGACTGGACCCCAAGCGATATCCTCGTGACCCCGGCGGAGGCCAGCATCGAGACCTTGTTGTCGTCAACGTCATAGGGCGAGCCCTCGACAGAGGCCTCCACGGCCCCCTGGTAGGACCTTATAACGTCGAGGAGCTCGCACACGCCCTCGGTCAGCATGGTGGGGGTGCCCCCTCCCACGTAGACCTCAGGGAAGCGGGCGCCCTCCCAGCGGCTCATGAGGCCCTCGACCTCAGCCGTCAGGGACTTGACGTAGGCCCTGGCAGCAGCCTCCCTGTAGGGGACGCTGAAGAACACGCAGAAGGGGCACATGAAGGGGCAGAAGGGGACGTGAACGTAGAGGGGCAGGGGGCCCTCGGGCTCCGACAGCTCAAGGCCGTCGACCAGCTCAACGTTAAAATTAAATCTGTCCATCATCTTTTTAACAAAGCTCTCAAACGTGAGCTGTCCCCTGTATAAGTTAGTCCTGGGAGAGATAAAAGCTTTCTATGTTAAGAGAAAACGGCGCTGTCGGGCGACTGAGGGCCTGGCCTTAGGGAGCGAGGTCGCCAACAAGCTTGGCTAACGCGTCAGGTCCCAGGGCCCTCAGGCTCGCCCTTATCACGGCCCTCAGCGCCTCGGTGGGCTGCCTCATGGAGAAGTCCCTCAGGCCGCCCTCGTACCACTCGTAGCTTATGCCCCTCACTACAACCACAGGTATTGACTCGCTCGTCTGCCTCGCCAGCAGGGCGGCGGAGGCGCAGACCTCGTTAGCAATATGGTCGACGCCGCCGTACTTGGGCACCCCGTTCCTGTCGGGCTTCCCAAAGCCCCTGTCGACGGGCCTTATGCCGTAGGAGCCTATGGCCCTGTCAGTCGAGGCGCCGGCCACGCTGACCTCCGTGTCGCAGAGGACGACGGCCACCCTGGCGCCGCACCTCGAGGCTATGCTGTTAGAGAGCTCCCTGGCCTCGGCGTCCGGGTCTGGGGGAGGCACTGCGTAGAGGCCCCCGGGCACGTTGGAGGCGTCTATGCCCGCGTCAGTCCATATCATGCCTGAGCGCCTCACTATGAAGAGGTAGGGGAACCTCTCAAGGGCCCTCCTGGCGGCCTCCGCGTCATACGCCACGTCCTCGAGCCTCAGCACGCCAGAGTCGTAGAGCTCCTTTACAGGTATGACGCCAAGAACGTCGTCGCTCTGGCTTAGCACAAGCTCAACCCACCTGGGGTCCATGCCCAGGGCCGACGCTATCCTAATGGCCCTCTCGCTCGGCCTCACCTTACTGACGTCAAGCAGGTAGCCCTTGGCCTTGGACACGACCTTGCTGGCCACCGCTACCACGTCGCGGTCCCGGAGGCTTACGGAGGAGCATATGAGTGAGGCCAGGTCGTCGCCCTTCCTGACCTCGGGCAGCTCGACGCCTATGAGGGACGCCTCCCTCAAGGGACTCCCCCAGTCCCAGTGGCCAGGAGGTAATTATGGCTCGCCAGACCTTGAGTACAGCGCTATGGCGGCCGCTATGGGGACCACAGCCCACGCCGCCAGGGAGGCGGCGGCCTCGGAGTAGCTGACGCCTGACTGAAGCAGCGAGGAGACCCCCAGGTAGCCGCTTATGATGGAGCCCGCGGCCCCCAGGGGCCCAGCGTAGACGAGCCAGGGCCGCTGCGCTATGGCGGCCGCTATAAAGCTGAAATTGAACAGGTAGAGGACTATATAAAGGATGACGGCTATGGCTATGAAGTGCCCCCTGGTGGCCGCGGAGACGAGGTAGAGGAGCGAGTAAAACGCCGCCGCGCTTGCAAAGGAGGCAGCGAAGACCACGAGCGCGTCGCTTAGGGTCACCACGGGCCCAGCCATGAGGTAAACTATGAGCCCCAGGGCCGCTGAGGCCAGCAGCGCTGAGATCAGCAGGGCCAGGAGGCCGGCGGAGTACCTTGAGGTCAGCAGCTGTCCCTTGGTTATGGGCCTGGCCAGGAGGAACTCTATGGCCCTGGTTGACCTGAGCCTCGCGAACAGGTCATTGGTCAGGAACAGGGCTACGAGTGGCAGGAACTCGGCCATTATGTTGGCAGCTGTGGCCATGGGCTGGAAGGCCACTGACTTGAGCTCCAGCTCAGGCGGCATGAGCTCTGTGGTCTCATTTGTCGCGGAGCTCGAGTTAACGGGCACCGCGGTGATAACCACCGCGGGCTCAGGCCCTACCTTGACCTCGGCCCTCCATATGCCGGGCCCGTACTCGCCCAGGTACTGCGCGGCCGTGTAATTGATTATCCTGCCCCTGAGCCCGAGCTCCGCCTGGCGCACGTAGACCTTGAACTCCCTGGCCCCAGGCTCGGGGTAGACGCTGAAGAACAGCGTCGCCCTGCCCGCCCTCAGGTTGACGTTAACCAGCGCCGCGGTGCCCAACATAACTGACCTGTTGGCTCCGTTCACGTAGACGGGCCCTATTCCCACTCCGCTCCCAATCAGGACGTAGCCGCTGGAGTTGGTGACCAAGACGCCCGGCGACGAGTTGGGGTATATCACGTAGATCCTTGCGTTGCCCAGGGGGCTCCCGGAGGGGCTGAGCAGGAGGCCCAGCGAGCTGCCGTTGTGGAAGGGCTCGATCACAATGTAGTAGGGCGCTATTGACCTCGACAGGCTGAGCTCCAGGTAAGCTATGCCGGCGCCCAGGGCAACCACCGCTATCACTATTATGATCAGGGCCTTGTTGAGGAGCGACCTCCTCAGGTCGTAGAGCGCCGCCCCCTTCAACTCCCCTCACCCCCTATGAGGGAGAAGAAGTACTCCTCCAGGCCGCCGACCTGGGTCACCTGCATGACCTTGTAGCCCCTGGCCACCAGCTGCGACGTCACCTGGTCAGGGCTCGCCCCTGAGACCTCGAAGGAGTCCCTGCCCATCGCCCTGGCCTTGCCGAGCTGCGAGAGCACGTCAAGGACCTTGTCGTCAGGGTTAGCGACGACTACCTTCACGGCTGCCCTGGCCTCAGCCATTATCTCATCCATGGCCTTCACTGCTATCGCCCTGCCCCTGTGTATGAAGACCACCCTGTTGGCCACGTTCTGCACCTCGCTCAGTATGTGCGAGGAGAACAGTATTGCCTTGCCCCCCTGCCTTGAGTCGAGGGCGAACTTCCTGAAGAACGCTATGCCCTGGGGGTCAAGGCCGTTGAGCACCTCGTCAAAGAGGTAGTTGTCAGGGTCAGATATCATGGAGGCCGCCAGGGCGAACCTCTTCCTCATTCCCTGGGAGTACTCCCTGAGCCTCCTGCCCTCCGCGCCCGAGAGGCCCACCTCGGCCAGGAGCCTCTCGGCTAGCTCATCTGCCTGCCTCCCAGTTATGTTATAGTAGCCCGCCAGGTAGACCAGGTAGTCCTTGGCCCTGAAGTCGTCCTCGAAGTTGGGCAGCTCCGGCACCCACCCGACCCTCCTTGACGCCTCGACCTTGTCGCTCACAATGCTTATGCCGTCTATTATCGCGTCCCCGGAGGTAGGCCTCAGCACCCCGGCCGTGACCTTTATTGTCGTTGTCTTGCCGGCGCCGTTAAGGCCAACCAGGCCGACCACCTCGCCGTTGTTGACGGAGAACGTAACGTGCTCAATCCCTCGGGCCCTTCCATAATACTTTGTCAAGTCCTTGAGTTCTATCAAATTCAGACGCCACTCCCTGCTCCGCTTGAGACGCTAATAAACGCTGGCCCGGGACCTACGCCCTGAAAAGCATCACGAGGCCAAGGATCACTAGCCCCGCGGCCCCGGCGTAGTCAAGCCACGGCGAGGATATTATGGCGTAACCGAAGCTGTAGCCCAGCCAGGCCAGGAGGGAGTTCCAGGCCACCGAGCCCGCCAGGGTGTACGCCAGAAACCTTGCAACGGCCATCCTGAAGAGCCCAGGAGGGGCTGATATGTACGTCCTCACGGCGGGCAGCACCCTGCCAACTATAACGGCCAGGCCTCCCCTGCTGGCGAAGAACTCCTCGGCCCTCCTCAGCTCCTCCCTGCCTATGCCAAGGGTCGATGAGTACCTGTAGAGGAGCCCTCTCCCGCCCTCCCTTGCTATAAAGTAAAGCGCTGCTGACCCCAGCAGGTTGCCGGCAGTTGACGCCAGGACCACGCTGATGAGCCCCTGCGGCGACCTGAAGTGAAGGGCCGCCAGGGGGACGACGACCTCGCTTGGCACTGGTATGGCAGCGCTTTCAAGGGCCATGAGCCCCGCGACCCCCGCGTAGCCCAGCCTGCCTATGGCGAGCTCCGTCAGCCCTGCAATATACGATATCAGCGCCGAGTCAGGCCTCACGGCCTTGAACGCTGCCAGCCCGGCGCCAACTGCTATTACTGCGACGGCGAGCCAGCGGACGGCGTTCAATTGTTCTCCCATACGTGGTACCTACGCAGGGCATTTTAATTGTAGGCCTGCGCCTCGGCAACGCTTGATAAAAAACGGCAATACCTACGTGTATACATGTCAGGCTTTTAACTCTCAGGGCTGTGGCTAAAAGGTGTGAATGAAATGAGCTCGAGGTCCTTGAGCTCAGCGGCCATAGCGGCCATAGTTATAGTCATCGTGGTGGTCGCCGCCGTTGGCGGCTACCTCGCGTACGTCTCGACGAGGCACCACGTGACCACGACAACGCCGACCACTACCACAACCAGCGTGACGACGCCGATAACGACAACTACAACTACAACGGTCACTACCATAACGTTCTACACGTGGTGGGCCACTGAGGGCAGGATAGCGTTAGACCACGTCATCAACGCCTTTGAGGCCGCCTACCCCCAGTACGTGATAAGCCCTGAGGTCATACCAGGCGCTGGCGGCACCAACGCGAAGTTCGTGGTGCTTGGCATGATGGCGGCCGGCAAGCCCCCCGCGGCCTTCCAGGCCGACACGGGCCCCCTGATAGCCTCCTACGTGCTCGCCGCCCCCAGCGGGGCGAGGAGCTTCGTCAACTTCACGCCGATAATGATGAGCATGAAGGGCCTCTGGGACAATGTGGTGCCTGCGGTAGTTGAGGCCAGCGCCTACAACGGCACAATGCCCTCGGCGCCCATAGACCTCGAGAGAGGGGCGCTGCTGTTCATCAACATGAAGGCGCTAAGGCAGTACAACCTGCCGCTGCCAACAAACATGAGCACGCTCATCTACGACACCGTTCAGCTGGCCGAGCACGGCGTCACCCCGTGGATGGTGCCAGGCGCGGACGGCGGCTGGGACCAGCTGGAGCTCTGGAACAACATATATCTGTCCCTGCTGGTCCAGAACTTTGGACCCGTCGGAGGCGCCAGGGTATACCTTGAGACCATGTACGGCGTTGTTGACCTTGGCAACTCCACCATACAGAGCATAATAAACGAGACTGACTACCTCTTCCTCAACTTCACCTCCTACGACTACCCCGGCTGGCAGGACCTCACCTGGACCCAGGGCCTCAGCGACCTCATTGATGGGAAGGCCGTGTTCCAGGCCAACGGGAACTGGGTGCCGCCCTACGCGTACGACTATGACAACACCACCATATACCCTGCCACCGAGCCCTACATAAGCTGGCCCAACGTGACCGTGGTCGCCGAGCCGTTCCCGGGCACACAGGAGGTCTACGCGATAGCCATAGGCTCCATAGGCGTGCCCGCAGGGTTCCCGACCACCCAGGAGGGCGTCACGTTCGCCGAGTTCTTCATGTCCTACCAGGGGCAGGTGACGTGGGGCACGTGGAAGGCGGTGCCCATGTACAAGAACGCGACCTCGCCGAAGTGGTGGTCATTCGCGCCTTCAAGGTACGTCGACTGGGAGCAGGCCATATCGACGCCGCCCGACCAGTTCGTGTGGTGGATGCCCGACGGGGGCACCTTCGCTGACGTCTTCGGCACCTGGATATCTCAGCTCCTGGCCCTGCAGGAGGTGGGGAAGCCCTACATACCTGTCTACAACAGCCAGTTCGCCTCAATGATGCACGAGGAGTGCAGCGAGTGGTATGCCGCCGCCAAGGCAGGCCTCGGCTACCTGGGCCTCTCGGGCAAGCCCTTCGACGGCTACTACCCGCCCTGGGTCATAGCCTCGACGAACTCCGTGAACACGAGCTACGTGTGCCCGACGTACTCACTGCCGTGAGGTGGCGGCATCCCAACGTCTTTTTTCCCTGAAGTCCTTGCCTCAACACTTCCTTTTTAACCTTCCCTCCTTTCCTTCACCCTCTCCCAGGGCTCCACATCGCCTTCAATTACGTAAAACAGCGGGTGCGGCCTCACCTCCCTGACGTTGACAAGCGCCCTGTACCTCTCTGGGTCCCTTGCCGTGAGCTTGGCGAGAAGGTGCCTGAACTCATAGGCAAGCTGCCCGCTTGTGACTGGGACCCTCTTCACTGAGGTGCTGTACTTAACGACCCTGCCCAGGTCAAACCTGTAGCCCCTCCTGACCCCCTCAAGGTAGACGTAGTAGAGGTAGCTGCCTATGTAGAGCACAGGGTCCCTGGTGGCACTGAACCTGAGCAGCTGCGGGTGGTTGACGTAGCCCCTGGTCATGCCCATCAACGCCCTCTGGGCCAGGAGGCCCTCCCTCCAGAGGGCTACAAGCCCCCTGGCGTCAAGGTATGACGGATCTATGGACCAGAGCCTCAACGCTCCCAGGCTCCCAGGCTGAGGCCGCGGGCCAAGCTAAAAGGCCCCGGGCCCATAACTCAGGGCGAGAGCTGGGAGCCTTGGATGTGGCTGACGAGAAGCAGTCGCTCAGGCAGATGATATGGGACCTCATGGAGAGGACCAACGTGGCCTCGTTTCCAAGGCCAGTCCACGGGAGGATACCCAACTTCGTGGGCTCCAGGAGGGCGGCCGAGAACCTGGCGTCAACAGAGGAGTTCAGGAGGGCCAGGGTAATCAAGGTCAACCCGGACTCCCCGCAGAGGCCTGTCAGGGAGCTGGCCCTGAGGGCCGGGAAGCTGGTGCTCGTGCCGACGCCGAGGCTGCGGGGCCAGTTCTACCTCCTTGACCCGTCCAGGGTGGACCCGGGCTACGCGTCCTCAATAACGGGCTTCACCAGGGTAGGCGAGAAGATAGACGTGGAGTCGGCGCCTAACATAGACCTTATAGTGGTCGGCTCCGTGGCCGTGTCGCCGGGCGGCTTCAGGGTGGGCAAGGGGGAGGGCTACAGCGAGCTCGAGTACGCCATGTTGAGGGAGATGGGGAAGGTGAGCGACTCCACGCCAATAGCCACCACAGTGCACGACGTTCAGGTAGTCAGCGACGTCCCCCACATGCCCTACGACGTGCCTGTTGACATAATAGCGACTCCCACCAGGGTCATAAGGGTGTCGCCGAGGCGGCCCAGGCCCCCCGGGCTGCTCATGGAGTACCTGAGCGACGGGAAGGTTCAGGACACGCCGTACCTTAAGGCCTACCTCCAGAGGACTGGAAGGTGGCCGAGGAGGTCATAATTGGTCGGCGACAGGGAGCTGGCGGCCAGGTATGACTACGGCGCAGAGGCCTACGACGAGCTCTACGGCCAGGAGCAGGTAGAGAAGTACGAGGTCGGCCTCAGGCTCCTGCCGCCCAGGGGCAGAGTTATTGACGTGGGCTGCGGCACGGGGCTCCTGCTGGAGTACATGGCATCCACGGGCCTCATGAGCGACGTGGAAGAGCTAGTGTGCGTCGACATCAGCGGCTCCATGCTCTCGCTGGCGTCCAGGAGGATATCGGCCCTGTGCCCTGAAAGGTGCGCGGCCATCATAGCTAACGCTGAGGCCCTGCCCTTCAGGGACGCGACGTTCGACGTGGCCTACTCCTTCTCTGTGGTGAACCTCCTCGAGTACCCCGCGGCGGCCGTCGCGGAGATAGCCAGGGTCTCCAGGTCCTCGCTGGTCACCCTGGTCCCCAGGGTGAGCGACTACAGGCCGGGCGGCTGGAGGCGCGCGGGCATGGCCGGGAAGGACGAGGCCTACGTGAGGCCTTAGGCGCCTATTATGGGCAGGGGCACCTCCCTGCCGCTGTTCATGTAGGCGTAGGCCACGGCCGTTATGGCCAGGTTTATGAGGACCACGAGCAGGCTCACTACCTCGGTGGTCACGTCAAGGTTTGACTGCACCAGCAGCCAGGCGATCACGACGTTAAATATGACGCTCACGGCAAGCATGGACCTCCTGTAGCCGGCCATGGTGAGGCCGAGGGAGCCGGCCATGCCTATCAGTATGAATATCATGCCGCCAAAGAAGGTGTAGAAGTCATGCCTTAGGGCAGGCCCTCCCACGGCCAGGGCCACCAGGAGGAAGACTATGGCTATGATCAGGTCCGCGAGCAGGGCCCCGACCATCAGGTAGGTCGAGTACTTCAAGCCGCATCCCACCCAGGCATAGGCTCAGCGACATTTATGCATTTAAGTTGTGGGGGCCCGGCACGCAAGGCGTCAGTACTCCGCCTTATATTTTGTCTTAATCAAAGGCATAGCGGTGGTCAGGACGTCCCAGGAGCAGAAGGCCAAGAAGAGGAGGGGCGGCTGCGGCCAGTGAGGCCGCGGGCAGTTAACGTCAACTTTTTTGGCATCGCTAAGTTGCTAAAGCTTAAGAGCCAGGCCAAGCCTGATACCACAGGTCGCCCTCATGAGGCTTATGGCTGTCGCCCTGGCCATACTGCTGTTGGCCATGCTCCCCGCTGCAAGGGCGCAGGCCACCTGTTACTCGTCACGCGCCTCTATAGATGTGGCCGGCGACCTGAGCCTCTGGGCGGCCTACAACGTCACCAGGGCCCCCGCGCTCATAGCGCTCCCTGCGACCTCCCCAGTGGCCTACCAGGCGGTGGAGAACGGCACGACGCCCCTGCCGGTAAGCTACAACGGGACTGACCTGGAGGTCGCGGTTGACGAGCCCGGGATAGTTAACGTGAGCTACCTGACGCTCCAGGCCACCTCAAAGGCCGGCGACCTGTGGCAGGCGCAGCTCTACATGCCCTGCGAGGGCTGGCTTGTCATGCCCCCTGGCTCAGCCCCGGTCCAGGTGAGCCCGATCCCCATACAGGTGAGCTACACCGACAGCTCACCGGAGCTCCTCCTGCCCGAGGGCCAGGTCTCGGTGGACTACATGCTGTCGCCCATTACTACCACGCCGGCGCCCGTGACAACAACATCGAGCACCCCGACCACCACGGTCACCAGGCACCCCGCGAGCTCTGAGTATTACATGGTGGCGGCCGCAGCTGTGGTGATAGCTGCGGTCGCCGCGTTCCTCGGCCTCAGGGCGGCCAGGGGGTCCAAGGAGGGGGAGGCCGCTGGGCCCGAGAACGCGCTTGACGACAGGGACAGGGCCATACTCGACGCCCTGGCCAGGAGGGGAGGGGAGGCGACTGCGTCGGACCTGATGAAGGACACGGGCATACCTAAGACGCCCATGTACAGGAGGCTCTCCAAGCTCGAGAGCATGGGCTACATAGACGAGTACATGAAGGGAGGGGTCAAGGTCTACAGGTGCAGGAGGCCCGGCTGCAGGTGAGGCTAGGCATAAGAGCCTCACCGCCTCGTCCTCCCCGGGAGCCCTATGTGCAGGATGTTGGGGGCGGCCTCCTCCTCGCCGGGCGAGGTCAGGCTGCTGGTCTCATGCCTGGCCAGGGCCGCCCAGAGGGACGTGCTGAGGCATGACGAGGTCCACGGCGACGGGTGGGGCATGGCGGCCTACTCGCGCGAGGGGCTGTTAGTCAGGAGGAGCGCCAGGCCCATATTTGATGAGCTCAGTAATGCGAACTCCCTTCAGCTGCCCGCCGGGGAACAGCTTGTCATGGTGCACGCCAGGGCGGCCTCGGACAGCTCGAAGGTCGGCATAGCCTACTCCCACCCCTATGAGGCCCTCAGCGCTGACGGCAGGAGGCTCTACCTCCTTGCCCACAACGGCTCAGTGGACAGGGAAGGCCTGGGCAGGGCCCTGGGCCTCGGGGAGCTCTCGGGCAACTACGTGGACAGCGAGCTGGCCCTTATGGTGATAGCCAGGGAGGGGCTCAGCGAGGGGGCGCTTGAGCTCCTGAGGAACTACACGGAGACGGCCCTGGACCTCCTGATAATGGAGGTCGACAGGCCCTCGGGCGCCGCGAGGCTCTACGCCTACAGCTACTGGAGGGACCCAGGCGAGGGCGAGTACTACGAGCTCAGGGTCATCAGCGCGGGCTCGACAACTGCCGTTGTTTCATCTACCGTCGCCAAGTACTGCGAGGCGCTCGGGCTGAGGCACAGCGGCCTTGGCCCAGGCAGGCTGGTCATGGTGGGCGAGCTCTCCGTCAACAGCTCAGGGGGCCTCACGGGCTTCAGCCGCTGGCGGGGGCCAACGCCTTGAGACCCCTCGGGGACGCCGCGGCCCTGGCCACAGCGATGATATGGGCCTACGCCAGCCTGGCATACAAGCCCTTCATAGCCAGGCTCGGCGCCCTCAGGACCAACGTGATGAGGATGCTCTACGCCTCGCTGGCCACCCTCCCCTTCGCCCTGGCCCTCATGACGTTTAAGGAGGGGGAGGCCTTTGCCGTCCTGAGCGGGGTCCTCTCGCTCAGCGTCGGGGACACCATGTACCTCGCCTCCATAGGCTCGGCGGGCCTCTCCGTGGCGGCCCCGCTCTCCTACACCTACGTCATACTGGCCGAGGTGATATCAACCGTGCTCCTGGGCGAGAGGCTCACGCCGGGCCTGGCGGCGGCTGGGGCCCTCATAGTGGCTGGCGTCGCGCTTATCAGCGTTGGCCCGGGCGGCAGGGCGTCGCCGAGGGGCGTGGCAATGGCCCTGGGGGCCTCGGGGGCCTGGGCCCTCGGGCAGGTGATGATAGGCCTCGCCGACGCCGGAGGGGTGCCGCCCGTGGTCATAGCCTTCCTGAGGGTGGCCGCCTCGGGGGCCCTGCTGGCGGCGGGGCTGAAGCTGGCGGCTCGCCTCAGGGGAGGCGACGCCGGCCTGATGAGCGCGCTCAGGAGGACGGCCCGCTCCTCCCTCCCGCTGGTGGCCGCCCTGGACCTCGGCCTCGGCGTCACGCTGTTCGCCCTCTCGGTCAGGGCATCGGGCTTCGACCAGGCCGTTGTGATTGTCAGCTCGCTCCCCCTCTTCGCTCAACTCATGGCGTGGCTCTCGGGGGCTGAGAGGCCCAGGCCAACCGAGGTGGCAGGGGCGGCGGCCGTGGTTGTCGCCGTTGCAGTCGCCTTCATGGCCTAGCCAGGAGGCCCTTCACCGAGGCCCTTGCGAGTGTCCCTCAGCCCCTGAAGGCGATCCGCGCTCCACACGCGTTCATCGCTGTGGGCCCGCGCCACGGCTCTTCACTGGTCGCAGGGAAGGAGCCCCGCTGGCCGAAGACTTTCGGCTCCCGCCGTCAGTTAGCATAACCGCCGCTGGCCTCTTCGGGATCTACGTGCACAAAGGCGTTTCCCTTGAGGTCGCAGGGCAGGGTCCTCCAGCCGCTCGGCAGCGGGTAGCTGAAGCCGCCCACTCTGGCACCTAGACATCCAGGTTATATCCCATGTGCAGGGCCCTCAGCATGGCTCAGCTGGGCCGCGGCGACCGTGAAGGCTAAAGCCCAGGCCAGGACTGCCCTTGCCGGCAGCCGCCGTGAGGCCCCAGCTAACCTCGGTGGGAAGCTACAACGTAGATTACTACATTGTGGTCGACAGGCTGCCCATGCCGGGCGAGACCCTCAAGGCCAGGGAGCTCTACGTTGGCCACGGAGGCAAGGGCTCAAACCAGGCAGTCTCGGCGGCCAGGCTCGGCGCCTCTGCAAGGCTCATAGCGGCCGTTGGCAACGACGAGGAGGGCAGAGAGGCCCTGAGGTTCCTCTCTTCGGAGGGGGTTGACGCCTCAGGGGTCTCCGTGAAGCCGGCGAGGACCGGCAGGGCGTACATAATTGTGGGCGGCGGCCAGAACATGATAGTTGTGGACCCAGGCGCTAACTCCATGCTAAGCGAGGAGGACGTCCTCAGGTCGCTGCCGAGGGGAGGGGCGCTGATGGCATCACTTGAGGTCCCGCTGAGCGCCGTCAGGGCCGCACTGGAGGCCTTCAACGGGGTCAGGGTGCTCAACCCAGCTCCGGCGACCCCTGAGGCGAGGGATCTAGCAAGGCTGGCTGACGTGATAACACCAAACGAGGTGGAGGCGCTCCAGCTCACAGGGGCCTCCTCGCCGGCCGAGGCCGCTGAGAGGCTCCTTGAGCTTGTCCCCGCGGTGGTCATAACTCTGGGCGAGAGGGGCGCCCTGGTGGCCGAGAGGGGCAGGGGCAAGGCTATCATAGAGGCCCCCAGGGTTGAGGCAGTGGACCCCACGGGGGCAGGGGACGCGTTCAACGCCGCCCTGGCCCACTCGCTGGCCTGCGGCCTTGACCTCGTGGAGGCGACTTCAGTTGCGGTTAGGGCGGCATCATATAAGGTCACCAGGAAGGGGGCCCTGGGCCTCAGGGCCTCCGAGCTGCTCAGCCTCGGCCTTGAGATCCCCTGCAGCAGATAATAGGCCCGCCCGCCGTCTCAGGCCGGGGAAGGGAAGTGAGGCTGCTGCTCTTAGTTGTCCTCCTCGCGGCCGCCGGAGGGCTCGGCGTAACCGCGCACGTGGCCCTTGGCCACGGCCTGTTCCTGGTCCACCTCCTCAGGGTGGTCCACGTCATTCACGCCGCTGGCCGCGCCGGCCCCAGGGGGCCCGTCACGTCCAGCGGACCCTCCAACCTGCTGATATCAAGGACGTTGACCGGCATAGCCGTGCTCCCTAGAGCAGGTTAACCAGGTCCCCGTACCTCCTCAGCACCTCCTCGCCCTCTGAGAGCTTAAGCCACGAGAGCCAGGTGACGGCCACGGGGCTGACGCCGTGCTGCCTCAGGGACTCGAGGAGCCTCACGAACTCCACGTCGCCCTGCGGCACGGGGACGCCAGCCCTCTCCCCCACGGCCTTAACGTACTTCTTGACTATCCTGTCCGGCATGGCGGTGTCCACGCCACCCATCATCCTGAGGTACTGGTAAGTTATGAGCCCCACGCCCCTCACTGAGCCCACCGGGTCAGACCTCCAGCCCTCAAGCCTTGACTGCGACGCCCAGGACCTGAGCCTTGACCTGTCGTCGCCCCCGAAGCGCAGCAGGGAGGAGGCCACCCCCTTGGCGACAGACCACGACCTCCTGTTCCTCCAGTACCTCAGCAGGAGGCCCTCGTCAGCCGAGGCGAGGTCCTCCAGCCCCCTTATCCTGCCGGAGTCCACGAGCTCCTCCTTGAACCTGAGCACCCTGGGGACCACGGCGGTGAAGTAGCTGAGCCCCGCCGACGTGAAGGAGGCGTCAACAACCATGAGGACCGCGCTGCCTCCCCACCTCATGGAGTTGAGGCACCTCTTGGCGAACTCCTCGGCCGAGGGCTCCGACTCCAGCTCTTTGGCCAGCTCCCTGGCGAGCCTCGAGGGGGAGTCCAAGGCGTTCCCCTGAGCCCTCTCGCGGCCCCAGCTTTAAGGCAGTCCTCCCCACCTGTAGAGGAACACTATGACCGCGTAGAAGTACGTGACCCCTGCCCCCTGCCAGGAGTACGGCACTGAGACGAAGAACGCCACGGGCACGTAGTAGGGCTCAGGGCTCGGGGCGCTCACGGGGGCCGGGACAATGCCTCCCGTGGGGGTCACGTAGGCCACGGCCGCCGGGGTGAACGAGGAGGCGCTCCTGAGCCACGAGGCCCCCTGGCCCAGGACGCCGTAGTTGCCCAGCTGCGAGAGGCCGTACATAATGAGGTCGTATATGGTGGTGTTGAGCGTGTTACTCACGTTCTTGGCCGGGCCGCCCGCAAGGCCGGGGAACTGGAGCACCTCGACGTTGGACTGGTAGCTGACGGAGGAGTAGCCTGTGAACAGCGCCTGGCCCGAGTAAGGGTTGACCCTGCCGGCTATCCTGAGCATCTGGTATGACTTGGCCATGTCGCCCAGGCCGTAGGTCACCGCGTAGACCCCTGGGCCCACGCTGACCACGTTGGGGAACGGCATTATGGTGACGGAGCCCGTGGAGTTGTCGTATATGCCGAGGAAGACGTCGTATACCATGACGTACGTCTCGTTCGCCGGGAGCCTCAGCATCCTCAGGTAGGCCCCGGACTGCTCTACGGGGGCCGTGAGGGCGTCGGCGACGAGCTCTATCTGGGTGCCGTTTATAGTTGAGCCGTCGACCACGGACGCCCTGTTGGCCAGGACGCCCACCCAGTAGCCGTAGTCCCACCAGGTCACCACCACCGAGCCCGGGGGCGTCCTTTCCTTGACGTAGCTGAGCGCGAGGGGCCAGGCGTTGTTGACTGGAACTATAACCTTCCCGTCGGGGGACCTCAGGGCCCCAAGCCAGCCGGTCTCTATTGAGGGCGCCTCGAGCTGGAGCGCGCTGTAGTCGACGGAGGCGTAGTAGGCCATGGACGCCAGCACTATTGCCGCCAGCAGGGCGGCCCCTATCGCCGCGCCCCTGCCAGCAGCCTGCCGGGGCCTGCGGCGCCGCGAGGCGCCGTAAGCGGGCCTAAGCGACCCGACCAGGGCCACTGACACCCCTCCCGCTATTATCGCGTAGAGGGCCGCCGACGGCAGGTAGTAGGCCTGGTTGACGGAGGCGTAGGTGAAGATAACCATGAGCTCCAGCGACACCACGACCATGGCGTCAGTGGGGGATGGCGCCAGCCTTCCGGTGGCCCTGCCCGCGATCATGGTAGCCACGCCTATCAGCGACAGGACGAAGAAGGGCGCATACGATGATATCACCTGCTGCGGCGGGACGCCCATGTACTCCTGCACCGTCAGGGGCACCACAGCCCCGGGCGGCGGGGTCACGCCGAGGCCCATGAGGACCCTGGAGGGGAGGCTCACCATGCCTGAGGCCACAGCGACCGCCGCGAGGCCGGCCAACACCGCGAGGGTCCACGCGTGCACCCTGAGCCTGCTGAGGCCCCTTAGCCTGGTAAGCGCGAGGTACTCAAAGGCGTAGGCGAGCAGGGACGCCTCGGCCGCCAGCCCGACCCCCCTGGTGAAGACGTGGGGGCTCACGGCCGGCGAGGTCAGGGCCACGGCTGCAAAGGCCGCCCAGGCGGCTAGAAGCCTCAGGAGGCCCGGCAGGGAGGGCTCGTTCAGGAACGGCTCAGTTACCGCTAACAGGGCCACGACGAGGGCCATGTACTGGTAGCCTCCCCAGAGCCACGCTATGAGCCCCCCTGAGGCCCCGGCGGCGGCCGCCATCGCTATTGACGTGGTCGCTTTCGGCGCCCTGTACGACCTGGCCATGAAGTAGAGCGGGTAGGGGAGCAGGGCTATGCCGTCAAAGACCTTGGCTGGGTCGGTGGCAAAGCCGTGGTCCAGCACAGTTATCGGCAGGAAGGCGAAGCCCGCCGCGGCCGTCAGGGCAGCCACGGAGCTGCCCCTGGCCTCCTTCACAGCAAGGTAAACGCCTATCACGCCGAGCACCGCAAAGGCCACCGGGGACAGCGAGAGGGCGACCTCGACGCTGGCCCCCGTGAGCCTTGACGCCAGGGCCGAGAGCCACGGGAGCCCGAGGTACTCGCTGCTCAGGAAGTCCCTGCCCCACGGGTACCACCAGAGGGCCGAGTGGGCGAGGCCATGGAGGCCGCCGAGGCCGTGGGAGTAGAAGTAGTTAGCAAGCCAGAGGTACTCATATGGGTCGACCTCGCTAAGCGTCGGCCCGTACCTCAGGTACGGCACTAGCCTCAGGGCTGCAGTGAGGGCCGCGATCAGGGCCAGCAGGACGTACTCGAGGGCTCCCCTGAAGGCCTTTCCCCTCATCAAGTCTTCTCACGAGAATGACAGGGGCCAACTTAAAAATACTTTGTGAATAATTATAAATAAAAATCAGCCCGTAATTACGGCTATGGCCTGGGGCGACTTGACCCTCACGGCTGCGGTCTCCCAGATGGCGAACCTGTGGGAGCTCCCGCTGGGGCCAAGGTAGTCAAGCCTCAGGTCCGAGCCCACCACTACGTCAGCGACGTCAGGGTAGGGCGGAACCAGGATGGCTACGCCGTCGCCCACGCCAGGGGAGACGACGACCCTGTCGACCAGCCTCGAGGCCCTGCTCAGCTCGTCAACCCCGGCTGGGTCAACCACCGAGGCCAGCCTGGCCCTCGTCGAGGGGGAAATTATCAGCAGGTAGGAGGGGTACCTGACCTTCAGGTCCTCCAGGGCCTTGGCCAGGAGGGAGGTGAACGAGCCTGGGGACGACCAGCTGCCGGCCTCCTTGACCGAGGCCGAGGACGCCAGCGAGTTGGCTATGAGCGCGTCCTCCTCGAGGCCAAGGAGCGAGGCGGCCCTGGCGGCTGAGGCCGGCCTGAGGGGGGCGGAGAGCCTGCGGGAGTAGTCTATGAGGTCCTGCTCCACATCGAAGTAGGTTATGAGCCTCGAGAGCTGCACGGGCTGGGAGGAGGCCTTAATCACGTCCCCCTCGGTTATGGCCTCTGATGGGGCCACGAGGGAGCCGTCGCCCAGCACCGTCACTGGCAGTGAAGACCTCAGGGCCCTGGCCCTGCCCAGGGCCTCGGCTATGGCCGACCTGAGGGACTCGGCCTCCTCGCCGCTCAGCGGCCCAAGCGGCTGTGGGTCCCTCGGGTCGCCCTGGACCTTAACCTGGCCGCTGACCAGCGAGGCCACCTCCTTGGACCCAGCCTCCAGCTCCTTGACCTGCTCCGGGTCAAGCCTCCTGAGCAGCTCGAGGAACTCGCCGAAGTGGGTCTTCTCCTCGCCGGCCACGTCCAGGAGGACCTTCCTCACGGATTCGTCGCTCACGGCGTCGGCGAGCTGCTGGTAGAGGTTTATGGCGTCGAGCTCAGCTATTATGGCAAGCCTCACCGCCTGGGCGACCCCTGAGCCCTCAACCCTCTGCGAGGGCTCCGTTGGATTCCTTGAGAGCAAGCGCTGCACCGCGCTTTTGTGGAGCTGCAGGTTAATATTGATATGCAGTCGTGGGAGGCGAAGGGGCCAAGCCGTGAGCTGCACGTTTTTCTCTAAATAGAAAAAATAAATGGACCCTCTCTATTTATAGAAAGTGGGTGCGGGGCTTGGCAGGGAAGGTCTCGATATTCCTCATATCCCCGACCTACGAGAAGCTCCTCTCGGCCGCGGTGATAGCTCAGGGCGCGGTCGCTGAGGGCATGGAGGTCTTCATTTTCCTCAGCTTCGCCCAGGTGGCCTTCAGGAGGGGCGAGGTCGAGAGGTTCTCGAAGCTAGGCAAGGACTACGAGGAGTACAGGGACGCGGCCATGAAGTACCTGTCGCAGAGGAACGTGAGCTGGCACTCGATGCTGAGGGACGCCAAGAGGGAGGGCAAGGTGAGGGTCGTGGCGTGCAGCCTCGTGGCTGACATGCTAGGGCTCAAAAAGGAGGACTTCGACCCAGGCCTAGTAGATGACATAGCCGGGGTAGCCACCTTCCTCAGCGAGGCCGCCTCATCCGATGTGATCCTCTACATATGAGCCGCTAGCCCGTAAAAAGCCCCTACCATCCCCCTTCTCTTTCTCCTTTTTTATTTACTTGAAGAAGGCCACCGCGGCCCCTATCAGGAACCCCACGAATATTATGATTGACGTGAACAGGGGCTCTATGATGCCCAGGAACGGCGCGAGCGACCTGAGGCCCTCCGCCAGCTCCGTCGTGTTGCCTGAGGCCACACCGGCGGCCAGGGACTTGAAGTTCAGCGCGCTGATCTTCCACACGCTCAGGAGGTCGCCTACTATTAGTATAAGGAAGAACGCAATTATGTACTTAAGCCCCTTGAACAGCACGTACCCGGCGCCAAAGCCGAGCAGGAACTCTATTATGGTGATGGCTATGCCCGTCGGCGACGAGAGGCTGACTCCCAGGGCCTGGAACATGTTCACCGTTTCCCCACCGGGAGGAAAGCCTTGGCAAAGGTTATAAGTTGATCAGCACTTAGGCCTCGCAGGTGGGGCCCTCCTGGGCCCAGCCCACCGCTGAGGACAGCTTGACCGTGAGCTCAACGGCCTGGCCCACCAGCCCCTTCTCAACCCCTGGGACGCCGGTGCCCACTATCAGCGCCCTCCTGGTGGACTCCCTCACCGAGGTTAGCGATGAGTCCCTGTGGGCGTAAAGGTGCACCACCACGCCCCTGGAGTCAACCATTATTGGGTACCCCTCGGGCAGCTCCTGCTCCCTGCCCCCTATGGGGTAGAACTTGACCCTGCCCCTCGACAGCGTTATGGTGAACGGAGGGGAGGCCAGGTCGAGGTCGTAGATGCCTATGGGCACGAGGGTCCTCAGGGAGGCGAGGTTTCCCGCGTCAACCAGCGGGCTCACCCTGGGAAACTCGCCCCTCAGGGCCCTCCTCGCCAGCGCCTCGGAGCTCGGCCTCACCTTGGTGGGGTCTATGCCGAGCCTCCAGAAGAAGTCCCTGTAGGCCCTGACCACCGGGTGATACTTGAGCCCATCAAGGGTGAGGGAGGACCTCAAGTAGGCCACGTAGTCTGAGACGACGCCGCCCAGGGGGTCGCCGTCGGCCCTTTCCCTGAGCTCAACCGTGGTGTAGACCACAAAGACGCCCCTTCCCCTGGCCTCCTCGGAGACCTTGACCAGGTCGCAGCTCAACCCTGCCCCCGCGGACCCTGGGCCCCGAGGACTTTTGGGCTTAGCCGACCGTCTCCCTGAGCAGCTTAAGGCTCCTGCCGTCGAGCTGGTCAGGGTAGACCTCGTATATCACGCCGCTCCTGCTGTCTATCACGGCTATCCTGTTGTTCAGCAGCAGGACGTCGCCCCTGCTCTGGGACAGCACGGAGGCCTCGAAGCTCCTGGAGCCGTCCACTGCTATCACCCTCCATGAGAGCCCGTCGCCCGTGGCCACGATGTCCTTGATCCTGGAGACCCTGTACTTCACCAGGCCCCTCCTTATGGCGTCGGCCAGGGCCCTCCTGGAGGCCTCGTCAAGCCTGTTCATGTCAAGTATTATGGCGACCTCGTTGCCCTCGCCGTCGTAGAGGCCAACAACCTCGGGATGGGTTATCGGGAAGAGAAGCTTGGGCCTCAGGCCCCTGTGCGTGACCCCGTCTATGCTTACGTCCACAAGGCTCCCCCTGCCCGAGGGCATAACCTTGACCGCTGACGGGTCCTCTACGATCGGCGCCTCCCTCGCGGGCCTGGGGGGCGGGGGCGGGACGTACTCGCTGTAGCCGTAGGACGACATGAGCTCGTAGAGCTTGCCGTGGGACTCCATGAGCTCCCTCGGCGTGCCGACCTCCACCACCCTGCCGTCCTCCATTACCACCACCTGCTCGGCCCCCATGATCTCGACCGGGTTGTGGGTTATCATTATGGTGGTCCTCCCCCTTGTCAGGTTAGTTATGGCCTGGTACACCAGCGTCTCGCTCTCGACGTCAAGGTTTGACGTGGCCTCATCAAGTATGACCAGGTCAGGGTCCTTTATGAGCGCCCTCGCTATCCCAACCCTCTGCCTCTGCCCGCCAGAGAGGTACGTGCCCCTCTCGCCGGCTATCGTGTCATATGCCAGCGGGAACTGGGCTATCTCGCCATGTATCATGGCGGCCCTGGCGGCCTCTATTATCTCCCTGGGGCCCACGGGCCTCTCCGCCCCGAAGGCTATGTTGTTCCCAATCGTGTCGTAGAACAGGGTCACGTCCTGGGGCACGTAGGCCACCCTCGACATGAAGTACCTCCTGTCAATCCTGCTCACGTCGACGCCGTCAACGGTTATTGAGCCCTCCTGGGGCCTGTAGAGGCCGAGGAGCAGCTTGACCAGCGTGCTCTTGCCTGAGCCGGAGCGGCCCACTACGGCTACCCTCGAGCCTCCCCTGACCCTTATGTTCACCCCCTTGACCACGGGGACCAGCGGGTCGTAGCCGAACGTCACGTCCTTGAACTCCACGTCGCCCCTCATGTTGGGCCTCTCACTGCCTCCCTGGCCCGAGGCTGGGGCCTCGAGCAGCTCCCTGAGCCTGTCGGCAGAGGTGAGGGACTGCTGGACGAAGGGGAGCACGTTTCCCAGGTTGTTTATCGGCGCGTAGAACTGGCTCGCGTAGGCAACAAACGCCACCAGGACGCCCAGCTTAACCGCGCCGCTTATGACCTCTGTGCCCCCGACCCACCATATGACTACCGTGGCCAGGGAGAGCAGGAAGCCCAGGAGGGGCCAGTAGGTCTGGTTCATGATTGTTATGTCTATGCTTGACCTGAGGAGCCTCCTGAGGCCCGACTCAAGCCTTGAGCTGACGGCCTCCTCCTTGCCGAAGGACCTTATGACAACGTAGTTAGGCACGGTGTCGTTTATGAGTGAGGTGACGTCAGCGCTGTTCCTCCAGTTCCTGTGGTAGAGCCTGTGCGACTTCCTCCTGTAGCTGTATATCATGTAGGCCACCAGGGGCACCGGTATGACTAAGTAAATGGCCAGCCTGGCGTCCATGGTGAAGAGTATGACGCCTATGCCTATCACAGTGAGCACGTTGGTCAGCACTGTCGGCAGCCCCCAGACCATGAGCCAGTTGGTGTTGCCGGCGTCCGTGGTGAGCCTTGAGAGTATCCTTGACGGCGTCACCCTGTCTATGAACGACGCCTCGACGTTGTTGACCACGTGCCTGTAGAGCTCATGCCTTATGTGGTTTATTATCATGGAGCCGGTGGAGTTCAGCACGTAGTTCTGAACCGCAGACACTATGGTGAGCGCCACGTAGGAGCCCAGGAGCGTGGCTATGAGCTCTGTAAAGAGGCCGCGCGGGTGAGTTGGACTTTCAAGGACGCTGTCTATGAGCACCTTCAGCAGGTACGGGGGGACCAGGTTGAGGGCGGTGGCCACGAGGGCCAGGGAGGTGCCTATTATGAGCCTCCTCCTGTAGGGCCTCGCGAAGGTGTAGAGCCACCTTATAGTGCTCGCCCTCCTCTCCCTCCTGCTGCCGCCCCGCCCCGCCTGCTCGCCCTCAGCCCTGAGCCTCCTGTTTATGGCCTCAGCCATCCTCCTGAAGTCCTCCTCCCTGGGCCTGGTGAAGTAGAGGGCCTCCACCTGCCTCCCGTCGTTCAGCTCAAGCACAAGCCTGCTGACGTTAACCCCTGGCTCCACGAAGGCCCTCCTAACGTCGCTGAGCCTGGCTATCACCCTGCCGTCGGCCAGCAGCGCCTCGTCCGTGAGCTCAACGTTTATGCACGCGGGCGTCAGGTCAGGGCCCAGGTCGGCGCAGGCTCTCAACGCGGTTCCCTTTTCCCATTAAGGAGTGAAAGGGACGCATTTACGTGTTAGGGTAACTTTTAACAGGTGAAAGGTCAGGCCCTGGTGGTCAGGTCCTTAATTACCTCCCCTCCCCTGACCACCAGCTTTACCCTTGACCTGTCGGTGAGGGCCCTGACGTTATCAAGCGGGTTGCCGTCGACGAGTATGAGGTCCGCCAGGGCCCCCTTGGCTATTATGCCCGCCCTGCCCTCCAGGCCGGCGGCGTAAGCTGCGTTCCTGGTGGCAGCTATGAGGGCCTCCTGCGGGGTCATGCCGACCTTCTCGACAAAGATTGCCACCTCCTCCGCGTTCTCGCCGTGCCTGCCCACGCCGCCCGAGAAGTCCGTGCCCGTGGCCAGCCTCACGCCCATCCTGTAGGCCCTCCTTATGTTCTCTAGGTGTATGTCCGCCAGCTCAGCTATCTTCCTCATGCCCCACTCGGGCACCCCAAGCTTCTGGCCCTCCTCCAGCAGCCTGTAGTCGATGGCGAACGTGGGCACGCAGGTCGCCCCGGCCTTGAGGACCTCCTCCGCGGCCTCCTCGTCCATCATGTCGCAGTGGGCCACTATCTTGACCCCTGCCCTGGCGGCGTTCACTATGCCAGCCTTGCCCTCCGCGTGGGCGTGGACCCACCTGTTGGCGGCCCTGGCCTCGTCTACAATAGCCTTCAGCTCCTCGAGCGTGAACTGCCTGTACTCGGGCCTGTCCCTCTGGCTTAGGACCCCTCCCGACGCCATGACCTTTATGAAGTCGGCCCCCTCCCTCATGGCGTGCCTGGCGGCCTTCCTGCACTCGGCCTCCCCGTCGCATATCAGCGACGCGAACGGGGTGAGCTTCCTGGTGGTCCTGTAGTCGACCCACTCAACTGGTAGGTAGTGGACGTCGGCGTGGCCGAAGGTCTGCGAGAGCACGGGGCCCGCGGCCACCACCCTGGGCCCCCTCACGGTGCCCTCGGCCACGGCGTCCCTCAGGTGAAGCCCAACTATGCTGCCGGCGTCCACCACTGTGGTGAAGCCCGCGTCGGCCAGGGCCTCCAGGTCCCTCACGGCCCTGGCGAAGAAGACGCCTATGGGGGTCACCAGGTCCTCCTCTATCCTCCCGCTCCTTGAGCCCGTGAGGTGGAGGTGGGCGTCTATGAGGCCAGGCATCAGGAACATGCCCCTGGCCTCCACCACCCTGGCCCCCTCAGGGGGGCTGACCTCGCCCCTGGTCCCGACGTCCTCTATTACGTTATCCTTTACTACTACAGTGCCCCTGAAGGGCTGCCTCCCGGAGGAGTCGAAGATAAGCGCGTCCTCTATAACGAGCGTGCCCACCGTCAGGCACCTGGCCCAGGGAGGCCAGGCTAAAATATAAGCTTAAGGCTTGTCCCTCCTGATGACCTTGAAGTACGACCCCCCGGCCAGGGCGAAGGCGCCTGGCACCAGGGGCGAGGTGAAGGGGCCCAGGAAGTTCACTACGGCGAGGACCAGGAGGCTGGCCGTCACCCTGCCGGTGTTGAGCATGAGGTGCCTGTTGGTCATGTACTCGGCGAACCTGTCGTGCCTCATGGAGTTCCACGTCTCTACGTCAACGAAGGTCACCATCTGCCCCATGAACGAGGAGGCCACTAGGTACGCCGGGGCCGCCCTCCAGGTCACAGCAGTGGCGGCGGCTGACGCCATAAGGGCGGCGGAGGAGTACAGCACCAGGTTGCCAGCGCCGAGCCTGCTCGCCATCCACCTCCTGGCCCTCACGACGGCAACCCCGAGGACGTTGAGCGCGTAGTTGAACTCGGCGAACCTGGAGTAGCTGTCGCCGAAGTAGACGTACGTCAGTATGGGGTTAACGTAGGACGTGGAGTAGCCGTAGCCGAAGAGCATCGAGAGCGCGGTCACGAGGCCCCCGTACCTCCTGTCCCTGGCTGGGAGCGAGGCCATGTGGAGCACCGAGAAGCTCCCCAGGCTCGGCCTGAGGCTCGGCATTAGGGCGCTGGCCACCGCGAGGCCGACAGCCGATGAGGCGAAGAGCACGTAGTAGCCCGAGGACCTGAGCGCCGCCAGGACGCCGCCGTAAATGGCTGGCAGCGCCAGGGACGAGGCGAACCCCAGGTAGGAGAGCCTGTTGAAGAACGTCAGCCTGTCGCTTATGAACTCGTAGTAGACTATGTCCCAGCCGCTCCAGTAAAGCCCGGAGGCCACCCCGTAGAGTGCAGCCAAGGGAGGCACGCAGCTGTGGGCCCTGGGGCCCAGGGCCAGGAGGGTGAAGTAGAAGGCCGCCAGCAGGGCGAGGCCCGGCCTGTAGAGGGAGGCCGTCGACCTGAGCCTGCCGCTTGACATGCCGACGGCTATGTAGGTCGCCAGTATGAAGGCCGCGCCCACTATGTAGAACTCCACGGAGACCTCCATGGAGCCCCCGGTGAAGAGGTAGAGGCCCAGGACCGGCGACGATAGGCCGTTGGCTACGCTGAAGGTCCAGCTGGCCCACAGCAGCCTCGAGCCCCTGTCCAAGGGCCTGCCCCAACGTCCTGGGCAGGGCTAAGCTTTAAGCTGGCTACAGGTACCTGTCGAGCTCCCTGTAGAGCTCCTCCCACTCCTCGCCCTGCCCAATTATCCTGCCCCTCACCAGGGCCTGGTAGAGGTCGTGAAGGACTATGTGGTGGAACTTCTCGTCCCTCAGCAGGAGCTTGAGCACGAAGGTCAGCTGCAGGTTTGAGGCCACGGCGGGGTCCCTGAGCTGGGACTCGAAGAACTTGATCGCGTCCTCCTCAGTAGCTATGTGCTCCCTTATGTCGTTAAGCGTGCCCTCGAACTCGTCAACGCTGAGCTCGCTTTTCGTGAGCAGCTCCTCCGCTATCATGAGCAGCTGGTAGTGCTTCTCAGAGTCAACGGCTATGGCCGTGAGCACGGCCCTCACCAGGGGGCTCCTGGCCCTCCTGGCGGTCTCGGAGAGCCTGTTTGCGTGGGCCACCTCAGTCTTGGCCCAGCCCTCGAGCCTGGCCCTGAGGTCAGCTGATGACATCGGTGCCACGCGACTTACAGGAGACCCTCACACACTTTAAAGCGTTTGGCCTTGCCAGCTGTGTGAGCCGCGAGGCCAGACGCCTCAGGCGGTGGGCTCGACCACCACGGCGGTGCCGTAGGCTATTATCTCGTCCATCGTCTCGCCTATCTCGTTTGAGTCCAGCCTGAAGGCTATGACCGCGTTGGCGCCCATGCTCTTGGCGTGCTCCACCATCCTCTGTATGGCCTGTATCCTAGCCTGCTCTGACATCTCCGTGTATTCTTTGATCTCGCCCCCGACCAGGGACCTGAGGCTCGCGAGCAGGTTGCCCCCGAGCCCCCTTGACCTCACCGTTATGCCCAGGGCCACGCCCAGGACCTTGACAACCCTGTGGCCCGGCACGTCGTTGGACGTCGTGATTATTATGTCAGTGCTCGTGAAGCTCAAAGTTTCACCTGGGAGGAGGGAGGGCATACCAAAATAAAAGGGCTCATATAAAGGTGGGGCTACTCGAGCATCTCGCTGTAGAGCCTCCTTAGGTCGTCCTTGCTTATGGCCTTGGGGGACAGCACCAGCAGCCTCTGCTGCGCCCAGGCGCCCTCTACGAGGCCGTCGAGGTCTGACCTGCTGAACCCTATCTCCTTGAGGTTGGTCGGCACGTGCAGGTCCTCGAGGAGCTTCAGGTAGAAGTCAAATATCCTCTCGCCCACCTCCCTCGGCGTGCCGCTGTCGTCAAGCCCCAGGGCCCTGGCGACGGCCCTGAACTTGTCCTCGTTGTATGGGGCCAGGAACCTGAAGGCGTAAGCCGCGGGTATTGCCGTGCTTATCCCGTGGGGGACTATCGGGTAGCCGAAGTCGTAGTCCGGCGGGTGCCAGTCCCTCACCATGCCAGCTATGGGGTAAGCCATGGCGTGGGGCACGTGGACCCCGGCGTGGCCGAAGCCCAGGCCTGCCAGGTTAGCCCCGAGCTGCATGTAGTACCTGGCCTCTATGTCGTATGGGTCCGCGTAGGCCCTCCTTATGTACTTGGCCGCCCAGGTTATCACCGGCAGGAAGAGGTCGCCTATGGGCGTTGAGCCGGCGTAGACGGGCCTCTCCGCTGGTGAGACCGCGGGCCTCGCTGTGTAAGGGTGGGCCGTTATGGACTCTATGGCGTGGTTAAGCACGTCGAGCCCGGTGGAGGCAGTCACCATTGGGGGCATGCTAACCGTCGTCAGCGGGTCCACTATTGCCACGGACGGCCTGAGGTACTGGTTGCTCACGCCTGTCTTCACGTGGAGCCTCTTTATGTCCAGCACGGCCACGTTGGTGTTCTCAGCGCCCGTGCCCGCGGTTGTAGGTATGGCTATCATGGGCTTCAGGGGGCCGGGAGGGGACATGCCCTTGCCCACGGGCCTGTTCACGTAGTCCATCAGGTCCGCCGGGTAGCTGTAGAGGAGGTTCAGCAGCTTGGCCGTGTCGATCGTTGAGCCGCCCCCCAGGGCGACGAAGCCGTCGAGCCTGAGGTCCCTGACCTTTGAGAAGCCCTGCACTATGGCCTCGTCGTCAGGCTCCACGTGGACGTCGGTGAAGACCTCCACCTTTATGCCCTGGGACTCGAGGCTGCCCCTCACCTGCTCCGCCAGCTTGGTCTCGGCGAGCCTCCTGCCGACGACCAGGAGCACGCTTGTCATGCCAAGCCTCCTGGCCTCGTAGCCGACGTCCTTCGAGGCACCTAGGCCGAACTTGATGTAGGGCAGGTTTATCACGAACACGGAGTCCGTGAGCTCCGAGTACGCCAGGTACGCCACGCTCTCACCGCGATTCGCGGGCTGCCTGAAGTGTTAACCCTGGGCATGGCCTGAATTATTAATGTCCCACTGTATTTATCTTACAAGATATATAAAATAAGAGCGACAAAGGGGGAAGGCCAAGGGGTGAGTCGGTTGGCTGAGACGGGCGTCAAGCACGCGTACCTTTTTGACTACGGCCTTATGCAGGCGGAGTGGGGCTGGTTCCTTCCCGACCCCGCCACGAACGGCCAGAGGGACAAGCCTAGGAGGTGGGTCGAGTTCCCCATGGCAGGCGCCCTCATAGAGCACGAGGACGGCTGGATAATGATAGACTCGGGCCCGAGCCCCGACGCGGCCAGGGTGTGGCCCAAGGAGTCCTTCGAGGCCTTCCCGGTGGTCAGGTTCACGCAGGACAACGTGTCGGTGAACCAGCTCAAGCAGCTGAACCTTAAGCCCGAGGACATAAGGGCAATAATATTCACGCACCTGCACCTGGACCACGCCGGCCAGGCGTACATGTACAGGGACAGCGCCTACCTAATAGCCCACAGGCTCGAGCTCCAGCACGCCCTGACCCAGATATGGGAGGGCAAGTACGGGGCCTACGTGCCCTCGGACTTCGAGCCGCTCAAGGGGGCCAGGTGGGTGCTGGTTGACGAGGAGAGGCTTGAGATCCTTCCAGGCATAGAGGTCATACACACGGGGGGCCACACGCCGGGCCACATGGTTGTCAAGGTCGAGGCCCCCAACGGGGACACGTGGTACTTCATGGGCGACTTCTTCCACATGCCTGAGGAGTTCGAGACAGAGAGCAAGGGCTGGCTGCTCTACAACGGGGACCAGTTCGAGTCGTTCACAAGGAAGATGAAGTTCTGGACGTCATCTAAGAGGGTTCACATGTTCATGACCCACGACCCCACCAACTGGCAGAAGTACCCGAGGATACCCAGGCCCCTGTTCTGAGCCGTAGGGGCGCTGTCTTAATACTTCTCTTTTTCAGCTGGAAAGGGGGCTGGGCTTGGGGAGCTTCAGCAGGCTCATAAGGGTCGACCTGGGCAGCGGCGAGGTGAAGTACGACGAGCTGAGGGACGAGGACGTGAGGGCCTACCTGGGGGGCAGGGGCATAGGACTCCTGCTCGCGCTTAAGGGGGGCTACGGCAGGCCCCAGGACCCCCTCTCGCCGGAGCTGCCCCTCATAATTGCGTCCGGCCCCCTCTCAGGCGCCGGAATACCCCTCTCGTCGAGGGCCACGGCCGTGTTCTTCTCGCCGCTGAGCAGGAGGTGGAGCTACTCCACGGTGGGGGGCTCCCTGGCTGTGATAATGAGGTACGCGGGGGCCGACGTGCTAATGGTGACGGGCAGGGCCCAGAGGCCCTCATACATAGTGGTCGAGGGGGGCAGGGCCGAGGTCAGGGACGCCTCGGGCCTCTGGGGCATGGGGACCTTCGACGCCGAGAGGGCGCTTAAGGAGGTCCACGGCCAGGAGGCGGCGGTGGCGGTCATAGGCCCGGCGGGGGAGAACCTGGTGCCATTCGCCTCCATAAATCATGAGACGTGGAGGCAGTTCGGCAGGTCAGGCGGAGGCGCGGTCATGGGCTCAAAGAACCTGAAGGCTGTAGTCTTCGTGCCGAGCGGCAGGTCCATCGAGGTCGCGGACCCCGAGAGGACCTGGTCAATGATAAGCTACATGACCCAGAGGCTCGCGACGGCAGCTAAAAGCTACAGGGACAACGGGACCCTGGGCACCATAGACGCGGCCAACGGCACCGGCTTCTTCCCCTCGCTCTACTGGACCGGGGTGTCGGCCCCGGGCTGGAGGAGGATCTCGTGGTACGAGGTGCTCAGCAAGAACTACTACGTCGGGAAGAGGGCCACGTGCCTCCACTGCCCCGTGGCCTGCCACAAGGTGGTCACCTCCAGGAGGTACGGGGGCTACTACGAGCTGGAGTACGAGACCACAATGGCCTTGGCCGGCCTGACGGGCGTCGTGGACCCGGACGAGCTTATACAGCTCGCCTCCCTGGTTGACGACGTGGGGCTGGACACCATAAGCACTGGCAACGTGCTCGGCCTGCTGGCGTACCTGACGGAGAAGGGCTACGTGGACCCATCAGAGGGCGTGAGGTTTGGGGACGCGCAGCGCTTCAGGGAGCTCATAACGGCCATAGCAAAGAGGGAGGGCATAGGCAAGGTGCTCTCCATGGGGACCAGGGAGGCCGCCAGGGCCCTGGGGCACCCCGAGGTGGCCATAGAGGTCAAGGGCCTTGAACCTGCGGGCTACGACCCGAGGACGCTGAAGGGCATGATACTGACATATGCTGTAGCGGAGAGGGGCGCGGACCACCTGTGGAGCAGCGGCTACGCCATAGACATACCTGGGCTGGCCGGGGGCAGGCAGGCCACGGGCGAGGAGAAGGTCAGGGCCGTCATGGACCTTGAGGAGAGGAACGCGATTTACGACAGCGCGGTGCTCTGCAAGTTCGGCAGGAACGCCTACGGCTGGAGCGAGCTGGTCCAGGTGCTCAACGCCGTGACCGGCTTCAGCTACGACCAGGCCTCGCTGAGGGAGACGGCAGAGAGGATAATAGTTATACACAGGTACATGAACGGGACCACGGTAGAGGATGACAAGCTGCCGCCCAGGTGGCTCAATGAGCCCGTGGAGTTCGATGGCAAGAGGTACGTCGTGGCTGAGGAGGAGTGGAGGCGCATGGTTATGACGTACTATAAGCTCAGGGGCTACGACGAGGAGGGGAGGCCAACAAGGGAGACCCTTGAGAGGCTGGGCATACTTAAGGCCGCCGGCGGCTGAAGGCCATGACCTGCCCCCTGTGAAATTAGAGTTAAAGTAATACTTAAATCACTTTTTCTTAAGAAAAAACATATTAATTAAAAAGAAAGTTTTTAAGCGGCTCCAACAGGCACTTAGCGGTGAGAGCATGAAGGGTTACTTGAAGGTAGCCATGCTGGCATCCTTGCTGGCGGTGGCCCTGGCGGCCCCCATGGCGGCGGCGCACATCATATTTGTCTACAAGGAGCAGGTTAACTTCAACGCGGTAACGCCGGTGCTCTTCAAGCCCGGCCCCGAGGCAGCAGCCGTCCAGCTGAGCTTATATAATGTGACGGGCAAGACGGGCCAGAGCGGGGCTTTCATACAGCTTACCATACCAGTGACTAACGCGACCTACGAGTACGTGTATCAGGCCCTTGAGCTCTACGTCAACAACGCCTTCGGGCAAGGCACCCCGGAGCTCTCGGTGGCCTCTTGCAGCTACACGGGCTCAGCCACTTTGACCAGCGTGACGCTCGTGGTCTATCCAACCACCGACAGCAGCCCCGGCCAGGGGCAGAACATAACTATAACACCGTCGACTTCAGCCTGCACGGCCTCTGGCACTGCGACGTTGACCCAGGGCACAACGTATTACGTTGACTTCAAGGTGCTCCCTACCATACCAGTGCCGTATGGCAGCAGCGGCACCCTAACCCTGTACCTTGAGGTCGAGAACGTAACGTCGTCGTGACGTCTCACGGCCCCTTTTACGTTCGCGCTGCCCTGCTTACTAGAAGGAGGCCTTAAAGGGCGGCAGGGGGCAGCCTTGGGCAACGATGAGGTCAACTACGCTTACGCCGCCGTTGTAATAGTGGTCTCGGTCCTAGGCGCGCTTGTAGTGCTGAGGTACCTGGGACCCCTTGGCCGCCCCCTGCCCGAGCCCCCGTTTAACGTCAGCCTGGTTAACGTCAGCGGCGTAGGCGACAGGCTTTACGTTAACATAACGATAAGCGACTGCCGCGTGAGGCCCCTCGGGGGCTCAGTGGAGGTCTACCTGGGCGACAGGGTGGTGGGCTACAGCACCTTTAACGCGACTTGCGGAATCAACACTGTCTCGCTGCCCCTCCAGCCCCAGCTGGTGGGCTCTGAGGCCAGGTTCGCTGTCAACGTGTCCCTGGGCGACAGGGGCTACGTGATCTCATACTTCGAGAGGCTGGTCACGGCGGTCATGTCGCTGAGGCCCGTTAACGTAACCTTCGAGGACGGCGAGCCGCTCCTGTTCCTGAGCTACGTCTCGCCGTTCCCCGTTATGATCTCCGCGGGTCAGGTCACCTACATAAACTACAACCTGTCCGCCCTGGCGCTCTCAGGGTGCGTGACCCCCAGGGCACTGGCGCCGGCCGGCCAGGGGACCGTCAAGCTTCAGCTGCTGAACTGCAGCTATGAGGATCTTAGCGCGCTGAGGCCAGGGGACGTCTACCAGATCAGGGCCCTGGCCAACGTCACCTACATCTCACCTTACGGCAACGTGACGCAGGAGGTGGGCCTCCTTGGCTACCAGGGCTAGGATCTTGGCCGCGGCCGCCGCGTCCCTGATAATAGCCTCCCTCGGCGCCTTGGCCGCCCTGCCGGCGGTGGTCGCAGACGCGAGGTACTACTACATAGGAGTTGGCCTGGTCTCAAGGGTAGTCACGCCCACCTACTCCAAGGTAACAGTCTACCCTCCCATGGCCGTCCCCGAGGTGCTCCTGGGGGCCTCAGCAGTTTACATAGCGTTTAACAGGAGGGCCAGGGCGGCCTACCTCGCGCTCGCGGCCCTATCCTATTACTTCACCGCAGCCCTGGAGGTGGCCGAGGGCCTCAGGGGGCTCGGGGGCCTCACCATAAACTACGGCCCCTCGTCAGCCCTCGTGGTGCCCGGCGCCTCGGTCAGCCTCAACTACGCCTCCGTGGCCCTGCTCACGGCTTCAGCGGGGGCCGCCTTGGCTGCCTCGGCCTGGGGCGAGGTCAGGAAGATTGTTGAGGCCGCTGAGGCCCTGGCGAGGAGGAGGTTCGGCGTCGGCCTTGAGGAGCTCAGGAGGAGGAGCCCGGGGCTCGCCAGGGCGGTTGAGCTCTACTCAAGGTACTCGCCGGGCTACGGCGAGGCCAGGTCGCACATATATGACGAGGGGGAGCCGGTAAGGGAGGTCGCCGACAGGGAGGCCAGGAGGATCTTCGGGGTAGGCATAGATGAGCTGGAGAGGACGAAGCCGTGGGCAGCCAGGGAGATAATGAGGAGGGCCAGGTACATAAGGAGGCGCAGGGCTTGAGGAGGGCAGCCCCGCTGCTGCTAGCATTTGCAGTGCTCGCCGCCCTGGCGGTGGCGGAGGCGGACCTTATCATAGTTTACAGGGCAGCTGTAAGCCTGGAGCCCGTGGCAAGCCCTGTAGTTTATAAGGCCTCGGCGCCCGCGTGCGGGTTTGCTCCCAACCTCTCCGTGCTCTACTACGGCGCTGTTCAGGGCTCAAGCGGCTACGCCTTCACGCTCCTGGTCCCAGCCCAGCGGGGCTATGAGTACAAGCTGCAGTGGCCCATATCAGTGTTCACGGCGGCGGAGAACGGCACCGCGACGATATCCCTTGGAGGGGGCTCGACTACCATCAGCGTTCGGAGGGGGGACACCTACCTGTTGTACCTGCTCTCCGGCGCCCCGCTGTCGAGCGTTAGCCTCTCCGGCAGCCTTGCCTTCAGCCCCTCCTCGGCCCTGGGGCTCAGCTTCGTCTACGGCCTGAGGACGGCGGTCCACCAGCCGCCCCAGGGGGCGGCGCTGAGCTTCGTTGACGGCCAGTCGCTCCAGACCACTATGTACTACCAGGGCGACTATGACGGCACGCCAAGCGGCGGGTGGCCCTACGACCTAGGCCCCTCGGCGGCCGAGGCCTACTACTGGGACCTGTGGTACGCGGGCTCGGCCGCCCAGCCAGTAATGGACATGACTGGCTACCTGCAGGAGTACTACGGCAATCTTCAGTACGCCCCCTCGGCCGGGGCGGTCCTCTGGAGCTACAGCTATGCAGGAGGGCATAACCTGACGATCGCCGCAGTGGTAACCTACAGCAGCCCAAGCCTGGCCCTGGGCCACGGGGTCTACTTCTACCTCTTCCTGGCGCCGCAGGGCAAGGCGGCCAACCAGTCAATACCATACGTTTCCTCGGAGAGCCTGAGCCAGCCCCCTTCGCCAGTCATGGGCGACGTCATGTACCCGGCCTCCAATGGCTCCTACCTGGTGGTCCAGTTCGACCCGGCCTGGTACTACAACCTCTCGTTGGCCACGGGCCCGGGCATCGGGGGCAGCAGCGGCCCCTGGAACGCCTGGGTGGTGAGCGTCACCGTCGCCGGCAAGGGGAAGAAAGCTGGGCTCACAGCAAACTTTGAGCCAAGCCCGAGCCCTAACCTTGGCCCTCCGTGGAGCGGATGGGACGGCGTCGGCTCCTGGAGCCCGACCCCCTGGGTCCCAGGGCCAGGCGACTACGTCCTCGTGTGCGTCACCTACGACCCGTCCAACGGCTACATATACGGCAGGGCCGTGGACCTGAACTACCCCTTCTACAACTCCACCTTCAGCGAGTACGTGGGCAGCTACTTCAGCCCGCCGGCGGCTGGAGCCTACTACGTCGGCGTCGGCTCAGGCACGGGCTACCTCTACGCGGCGGACTGGGGCCTCGTGTGGGCCTGGGCGGGGCCTTAGAAGCCTTTTCGGGCCCCCGTGGATATATTGAAATACTCTAGTCGGCCTGATACCCTGGGAGGACCCCTTGAAGCAGCTCATTGCCATTCCTGAAAGGTGCACGGGCTGCGGGAGGTGTGAGCTCGCCTGCAGCTTTGAGCACTTCAAGGTCTTCGACCCGGAGCTCTCCGCTATCCACGTGCTGAGGCTCGAGAGGGAGCCCCTGGACGCCCCCCTATTCTGCATACAGTGCGGCCTCTGCGCCGTGGACGGAGTGTGCCCGCACAACGCCATCTACAGGGACCCCAACACGTTCTCGGTGGCGATAGACAGGGCAAGGTGCGACGGCTGCGAGAGGTGCGTGGAGGTCTGCCCCTACGGAGTGATAACGATTGACCACCTCGAGAAGAAGGCCGTGAAGTGCGACCTCTGCGGCGGCGACCCGCAGTGCGTCAAGGCGTGCCCTGAGAACGCCCTGGCATACGTTGACGTCAACGAGGCCGCCTACTACAAGAGGTACTTCTTCGCCAAGCTGCAGGAGAAGTTCATGGTTCCCATAGTCCCCTACCCGGCCAGGGGCTCGACGAGCTGAGGGCCTGTGGCTGGACTTACCGCGCCAGGGCCCACTCCCTGGTAGCTGTTTAGGTCGTCCGCCCGTAAACTGCAGGACCAGCAACGCGAACCCTAACGCTCGGCGGCCACATCATGGCTTGCTTGACCAAGGCTCGCAGGCCTATCTCTGGACGGGCGGGGCGGATACCTTCAGCGCCGCCAGCCGCGAGGTGATAAGGTGAGGGCGGTGAGCTGCAGGCCTGTGGGCAGTCCTGTAAGCCTTCATCCTTCAGGGCGGGGAGGGTGTCAGGACAGTTTTGCATCACTCCTACGATGCAAGCACAGTTATGATCATGCGCTCTGCTAATCAACGTGACATTTTTAAGCATTGAAGTTACAAAATAGTTAACTGGCGATATAAGTGACAGGAGATGTGTTGCACGACAAGCAGTTCTGGGAGGGCCTCGTAGTACATGCGGTCTCAACGCTGTTTGAGGAGTTCATAACAATGTCCGCTACAAGCGCCCTTGCACACGAGGGCGTTACCAATAAGAACGTCACGTTCATCGTTAAGGAGGCCACGAGGCTAGTCTCCGCATGGATGTTCTACGTTCTCTTCAACTACCTCAAGAAGCCAGCGTGGGCCGCGATGACCGCAGGCACTATAATTGCCATATCCATATACGACCTGCTGAACTACTTCCTCGAGAAGGACGTCAGCTAGCCGCGTCAGCTGCTCTTGCCGCCGCTAACGCAGTTGGCATGAAGATGGCTAGGATAAGGTCGGCAGAGGCGCAGGCGCCCCCAGCGGCCTCCCCGTGGTCACCTCTACAGCCAGTACCGATGCCAGTAGTCCAGCAGGAGGCCCGTTAAGAAAAAGGGCAACTGTGAGTGCGACAAACATGCCATCTGTCAGCGCGGCTAACGTCCCAAGCGTTAACGTTGCTAATACTCCCAGTGCTAATGTTTCCAATAAACCTAACGTTATAACTAACCTATCCGGTTACTTCTACCACGCCCTCAGCTTTGCTGCGCAAGCTTCGGCACCGCTATAATCACTCTTGTGGGCTCTGGCACAGCTGCCTACATAACTGGCACCCTGTCCGGGGTCAGCAGCGCCTGGGCCGTGAACGGCGGCAACGCTCTGTCTTCTGGGGTCATCTATGAGTTCCAGCTTCACATGCTTAACGGCGACGTGATGTCAAGCGTGTCCAACGCCGCGTTTATTAGCTAATAATTATAATTATTTATAAACAATTGCGCGGATACTGGGTGAGGTAACAAAAGGTTGGCAGGCCTCGCCCTGGAAGAGGCGGGAGGAAGTCAGATCCTAAGGCTGTGAGTAGTCTCGCTCCCGCCCTGCCGTTGGAACGCCCTCCTGATAAGGACGTCAGCGGGCCTGTAAAGGTCGCCCTCCCTCGTGAGGAACGAGGCGTCCACGAGGTTCCTGATGAGCAGTGTGACCTGCTTGTCGTCGACCCTAGCCCCCTCCCTGGCCTCAAGGGCCCTCTTCACGTCGCTCCACGTGCAGCCCTCCCTGCAGGCCTCCATGATAGTGTAGTACCTCTCCCTTGCAGCCTCCCTGCCAACGAGGAAGCCCCTGAACTCCTGCCTGACCAGCTCGACGCCCGTTGATATGGTTTTGTTGAGGGCCTCCCTGTGGTCCCTGAGCTGCATGTAGTAGAAGCCGTAGTACGTCAGCCACCCGGGGATCCCTCCGAGGCTGTCGTAGGCCTCCTCGACCTCGGCCTCGGGGACCTTCATGCCGACCTCCTCAAACCCCCTCCTCAGGAACTCGAGCGAGAGCCCCCTGCTGAAGGGGCCCACGTTGATCTCCGTCACGGCCCTGCCGTAGAGCGGCGACCCAGGGTCGTTAAGCCTAAGGAACCTGTACACCATGCCAACCTCGCTCCCGGTGAATATGAACCTGACCCTCAGGTTGTCGTATGCGTAGGCTATGGGGTACAGCAGGTCGTAGCCCTTCAGCCTCCTCAGCTCCTGCGACTCGTCAAACACCACGACTGGCCTCCTCCCCTCTTCCTCAGCTACCTCCGAGAGCCTCTCAAGGACGTCGCTTATCTCCGCCCTGTCCCCTGGGCCCCAGGAGAGCCTGACCTCGACGCCCGCCAGCCTGACACCCCTCAGCCCCCTGAAGGCCTGCCTGAGCCTCTCGGGCCACGAGTTGATGGCCCCCTCAAGCTCCTGCACCAGGTCCCTGTAGGTTATGTACGCCCTCCCCTCGAACTTCCTCATGTCAAGGTAGACCCACAGGGCGTCCTCCTGTCTCATCAGCACCTTAACAATGGACGACTTGCCGCTCCTCCTGAGGCCGAGGAGGAGCGTCACCGGGTAGTTGATCCCTGACCTGAGCGCCTTCAGCTCCTCCTCCCTGTCAAAGAGGTCCCTGGGGTCCTCCTTCGGCCTGGGGTCGAATAGCAGGGTACCTCCCCAGTAACTGGGTACCTCCCCAGCCAATAAGGGCCGCGCGGCCGAGGCCCAGCCCGTGAGGCGGGATGCCATGAAGGGGCCTCCGACGGCCAACGGGGCCTGCCGCCCCGCCGCGGGGCCCGGAGATGAACGTTCAGCAGGGCTGATTACTTATGGGTTTCAAGTAAACCCCGGTGGGGCCAGTGAGGTGGACCGTGGCGGCCGCCATCATAATAGTAGTCGCGGTGGCGGCCTCCCTGGCAGCCTACCTCTACAGGCCAGCGAGGCAGGTCACCATAACCGTGGTGACTTACAACGACGTGGCCCCCGTAGTTGAGATGGCGGCAGAGGAGTTCGAGGCCCAGCACCCTGGCGTCAAGGTCAGGGTGGTCTCGTACCCGTGGGACACCTACGTGGAGCAGGAGATCACGGTGCTCAAGGCCGGGAGCCTGGAGTACGACGTAGTAACCTTCACCCCCACCTCCTCCCAACTCATAGCCCCCTACCTGGTCCCCCTGAACACGAGCTACTTCAACTGGAGCGACATAATAGCTGACCAGGAGGACTTCGGAGGGCTCTACTACAACGCCTCCTCGGGCAGGGCAGAGGTCATAGGGATAGCGTTCCAGACCTGGGTTGAGCTGTTAGCCTACAACGCCACGCTTTTCAACAACGCCACCCTGCAACACGAGTTCCAGGAGGAGTACGGCTTCAGCCTCAACCCCTGGACCTGGGGCAACTGGAGCCAGGTTGTAGACGCAGACAAGTTCTTCGTGAGCCACAACATAACAAAGTACGGCTTCCTGGTGGAGGACGAGCCGAAGCACGAGCTTATAGACACGTTCCCGGCTATCTTCGAGTGGTACTACATGCACAACCAGAGCCTCAACTGCGGCAACCCGGCCGGCCTCCCGGGCTACGGCACAATGTTCATGGGGTGCGTGCCCAGCTGGTGGGGCCACGGCTTCCCGCCGCCCGCGTTCAACAGCACTGCAGGCGTTGAGGCCCTAGAGACCCTCAGGGAGCTGGTCAGCTACGAGCCCCCGCCGTCGCAGCTTGCCATAGGCTACAGCGCCCTGGTCAGCATACTCTCCCAGGGGAGCTCGGCTGGGGCAATAGCGTGGGCCAACGACATAATGGGCATGAACTCCAGCGTCGCCTCCCAGCTCCTGATGGCCCCCCTGCCGGGGGGCTACGGCGAGCCCGGGTCCACGTTCCTGGGAATAAGCAGGTACTCGCAGCACAAGCAGCTCGCCCTTGAGTTCCTGCAGTTCATAGTGAGCCCACAGTTCCAGGTCAGGGCCTTCTACGCCCAGGGCTCGCTGCCCATATCAAGGGAGGCCTACCTGCAGGTCATGAACAACGCCTCCCTGCCGGCCTATGAGAGGGAGTGGCTCAGGGCCATACTTGTCGCTAACGAGAACGCCACTGCCACGCCGCCAACCCTCCCCCAGACCTACCCCGTGCTCATACCCTCCTTCAACGGGCCCGTGTTCGAGTGGCTGTCGTCGCCGACATCATCTCCTATGCAGGTGCTCCAGCAGGCCGCCAGGGCGTGGGTGGAGGCGCTGGGCGGCGGAGGCTGACTTAGCGGCGCGCCGGCCGGTGCGACGAGCATAACAGTTAAGCCTGAAGGCCGCTAGGCAAAGTCTCCCCCTGACTCTTTTTCCTCACCGGCCCGTCCCTGTCGGTCACGCCCTTGATGTCTGCGGCCCTCTCACTGGGGCTCCAGCTTTGCGGTCTGCCCGCTACCTTGAGGATGTCCCTTAGCGAGCCCAGGTCGCACATTGCAAGCTCGCCCAGGGGCTGCCGCCTTAGGCCTTCCTGAACCTTGAGCACACGAAGCCCTCAGCCCCGCTGTACTCCCTCGGCTCCTCCTCCCTTGGCTCGTCGAGGGGGCCGTAGGTCAGGGTCGCGAAGTGTCCCTCTGGCCTTAGCCCGGCCGAGACCGCCATGGACTCCACCTCGTCGACGTCGTAGAACTTAGCAATGGAGTAGAACGGGTGCCCGGCCCTGCCGAGGCCGATGTAGTGCTGCCCCCAGGGCGAGCTCCTGGCAACAATGCAGCTCACCAGGACGCCTCCCCTAACGAGGGCCCTCGAGGCCTCAGCCATCGCGGCCGCCGGGTCGCTGAGGAAGCAGAGCGTCACAACGAAGATCACAGCGCTGACCGAGGAGTCCCTCAGCGGCAGCGCCTCGGCCCTGCCCTGGACGCTCTGCACCCCCCTCCTCAGGGCGAGCCTGGCCATGTTTACGCTCGGCTCCACGCCGAGGCAGCCAAGCCTTGAGGCGAAGAAGCCCGTGCCCGAGCCTACCTCGACGCACGGCCTCCCGGCCCCCTCGACGGCCTTCATAAGAGCCTTCACCTCGTTCTCCGCGGTCACGGCGTTCCTGGAGAACCAGGAGTCGTACCTTGAGTGCAGCCTCTCGAAGGGCTCCCAGCCCAAGCGGCCACCCGGACTGCTGCGCCCGCTTAACGTAAAATTACTGAGCCCCGCCCGTGCCGCCCTCGCTCATAGGCGGGTTCAACTCAACCGTGGTGAGCGTGGCGAGCTCCTTGCGCCGCCGGAGGGCAACGTCAGCGGCGCAATACACTGGCTAGAGGCCCACGGCTGGAGGTTTGTCAACGGCCAGCTCTACGCCCCCAACGGGACTGACGTGTCGGACATACAGATGACCATAATTGAGCCCTCCGGCGAGGCCGACTACGACGAGTCAGCCGTGCTCATAGCCGACGAGCTGAAGGCCATCGGCCTTAACGTGGTGCCCGAGACGCTGCCCTTCAGCACCTGGTTCTCGGACCTGCTCAGCGGGGACTACTGGATGGCGAGGTTCTGGGGCATGGGGGCAGTGCCCGTGGCGGCCCAGCAGTTCCTGGCCAGGCTCTCGCCCAAGACTACAAATGAGTCTGCAATGGGCTTCGGGGGCTTCATGTGGATAAACCTCTCCCAGTACCCCTTCATGGAGTACATCAACGAGGCCATGCAGTACTGACTCGTCAACGAGACGCTCTACGAGAAGTACATAAACGACGTGGGCATGCTCTGGGTTGAGACTCTGCCCTCCATATCGCTGCTCTACCCGTACTCGCCCTACGAGTACATTAACGAGACGATAACTGGGTTCCCGAGCCAGGGCCACGACTACTGGGCGTCCTACTGGCTCATAGGGTGGCCCGCGGCGCTCCTGTGCCTGCACCTGGTGAACCAGAGCGTGCCGGAGCCCTGGTGGTACTACTACAGCGCATACTCGATGAGCCAGGTGCCTGAGCAGTGGGTCACGAGCAACGACCCGTACGTGACGACGGTCACTACGACAACGCCCGTGACCACCACGAGCACTACAACTACGACCACCACCGCGGTGACCTCGGTTACGACGTCTACCGTAACGGTGACGTCAACAAGCACCAGCACGTTCACAACAACTGTGTACAGGTACGTTACCTCAGCCGGCGACATAGCAGCCGCCGTGGTCGTGACGGCCGTGGTGGTGGCCCTGGCGGTGTGGGCCGTGAGGAGGAAGTAGTGCGCGTCGCGCTTCCTTACCTAGCTTCTTTTTTTAAACCTGTGTGGGGGCCCAGCAGACTTCCCTCCCTTTCTTTCTTTTTCTCTTCTTCCCTCCCTTTTACTCTCTCACTTCTTATTATTGTCCGCCGGCCAGCCACCTGGCTTTCCAGTACAGCTCCCTTAGCCTGTCAGGCGCCTTTGACATGAGGGAGTCCGCCACCATCACAAGGTAGTTCCTTGCGCTCACCGAGCCCAGCCTCCTCAGGGCCTGGGCCTGCCGGAGCCTGCGATACAGCGTGACCGTGAGCCTCTGGCCGGCGGCCCAGGAGGGCATGGAGGCGATCTCAACGGCCCTGAAGGCCTCAAGGTGCTCTACGTACCTCTCGCACGGGGTGCCGGCCAGGTACGACTTGACTAGGTGGGCGTCGAGGGCCCAGGCGTAGTATGACCTTGCCAGGGCCCTCAGCGAGCTTGCCATGTCGCCCGACCTTGAGGAGTACGAGTGCGACGTGGTGGCCCCCGTGTGGACCCTCCAGTAGGTCAGCGGCCTGCCCATGAGCAGGAGGAGGCCCCTGCCGCGGCGGAGCGCAGAGGCCAGCGCGGCGAGGTCGGGCGACGAACGGACATACCTCAGGGGACCGCCCTCAAGGACATGCCTCCTGGCCGCTATTGAGCTGTTGTTGTGGAAGCCCCCGGGGTTAACTAGGGCCGCGTAGCAGGCGACCTCCGTGGGGGGCAGCGGGATCACCACGTCATGACTGAGGCCCTGAAGGGGTCCCAGGCTGGAGCCGCCCTCGTCAATGACCTCCTGGCCGTTGTGAAGGTATATGAGCCCTGGGAGGTCAGCGAATGCCTTGTAAACCACCGAGAGCCTCTCAGGGAAGTACATGTCGTCGTCCTCAAGGAAAGTCACCACGTCCCCCCTGGCCTCCTCGAGGCCAATCGCTATCTTGCCCCCGAGGGGCACTACGTCAGTGATTATGTTCTTCCAGCCGTTCCTGAGAATTATCTCGTCGCTCTCTTTGTCATCAAAGTTCTTGACAACTATTACCTCGAACCTGTCCCTGGGGAGGGTCTGGGCCTCGAGGCTTCGCAGCGCGTAGGGCAGGTACTGCTTTCTGTTATGCGCTGTCACTATGACGGAAATCAGCTCTCCTGAGCTCAAGCTGCAGACCGGGTATGGCTATCTTGGACGCCTTTTTAGGTTGATGAGGTAAGCCGGCTTAGGGTAAAAGCCCTGCAATGGGGCCACCACGTCAAACCGTGGAGAACCCTTATACTTCTGTTGTGCGATAGTTAGCATTGGGCGCCGCGGCAATTGAGGATAGTGCAAGTCTCGCCGTTCTACTCGCCTGTCGTGGGCGGCGTGGAGGAGGTAGTGAGGAGAATAGCTGAGTACATGGCCTCAAGGGGCCACGAGGTCCACGTAGTAACGTATAACAGGCTCAGGTCGGACGGCCTCGGCTCGCTGCCAAGGGAGGAGGTAATCAACGGGGTCCACGTGATAAGGCTGAGGCCAAGGTTTACCTGGAGCCACGGCTCGTACAGCCCTGAGCTTCCTGACGTAATAAGGTCCCTGAGGCCCGACGTAGTTCACGTGCACGTATGGAGGCACCCCCACGTCTTCCAGGTGGCTAGGCTCAAGGGAGAGCTCGGTTTCACTGCTGTGCTTCACGGCCACTCCCCCTTTCACACGCTAAGCCAGCTGGGCCTCGTCACCTGGCTTTACCACAGGCTGGCTGACGCCTTCGGCAGGGGCGCCCTGGCTGCGTATGATGCGTATATCGCGCTGACCTCCTATGAGTCCAGGGTAGTTCAGGGGCTTGGCCTGGACGAGGGGAAGATTCATGTCATACCAAACGGGATCGACGAGGACAGGTGCAGCGCCGACTTAGACTCGAGGAGCGGCTCCGCGGTGCTATACCTTGGGAGGGTGAGCAAGTCCAAGAACTTGGGGCTCCTGGCCAAGTCTATGGAGTACGTCAGGGGCAAGGCAAAGGAGGTGAAGCTGGTCATCGCGGGCCCGGACGAGGGCCTGGTTAATGAAGTTATCAGCTACGTCAGGTCCCACGGAGTTAAGGCAGAGTACCTTGGAGCCGTCAGCGAGGGCGAGAAGCACAGGCTCTACTCTGCAAGCGACGTCTACGCCTTCCCGTCTACCTTTGAGCCCTTCGGGATAACGCTCCTGGAGGCTGAGGCTCATGGCACGCCGCCAGTCATAACTGGGCAGGGAGGGCAGGTGGAGGTTGCCCCTCCAGGCGTCGTAGGCCTGTGGGCTAGGCCTAAGCCAAGGGACTTCGGCGAGGCCATAGCTGAGCTGCTTACCAATGAGAGCCTAAGGAGGAAGCTAGCCTATCAGGCCAGGCAGTGGTCCCAGAGGTTCACGTGGGGCAGGCTGCTCCCCAAGTATGAGGAACTTTACGGAAAGCTTACGGCATAGTATTGCTTCTCTCATATTTCAAGTATATTTCAAGCTCCTCAACCTAGCCAGATCAAATCGAATTTTCCATTTACGTTACACGCCGTAAACTCATAATAAACCTTGCATCTAAAAGTAATTAAAAGGTAAAGGGGACAAGGTAGTATAGTGCAAGGCGCTAAGGTATTGATGGGCCTTGGCTACTACGAAGGGGCTTAGTCACTGTGGTGAACTCCCTGGCCGAGTACCTTCCAAAGCATGGGGTTGAGTTCATCAGGTCCTTTGGCTGAGACATCATGGCCATGGAGTACGCCTCGCTTTACAGAGAGGCTGTGGGCGAAAGGAACTAAGAGGGCCCCAGCGACCAGCATTAGGGGAGCTGGCAGCGGGTTGAGGATAGTTCACGTGGTTCACAGCTACTGGCCCGCAGCAGGCGGGATTGAGAACGTCGTGAGGGCCTTAGCTGAAGGCATGGCCTCGAGGGGCCACGAGGTCCACGTTGTAACGGCAGCTTACGGGGGCAGGCCCAGGGAGGAGGTCGTTAATGGGGTTCACGTGCACAGGGCCAAGTCTATTAGGCTTGGCTTCCCTGACCTGACGTACCCCCTCTATGTGCCCAGGGAGCTGCTCAGGTCAGCTGACATAGTTCACGGGCACAGCCAGAACAGCCTCTTCACGGTAAAAATCCTGGAGGAGGCGAAGGGCCTCGGCGCTAAGACAGCGCTGCACTTCATGGCGGTTGACTCCCTGGGGGACCACCCAAACCCCCTGGTGAGGCTCATAGGCCCGCTTTACGGCAGGAGGAACGTCAGGGTCGCCCTTAAGGCCAGTGACCTCAGGCTGGTCAAGAGCCACAGGGACGCTGAGTTGCTAAGGGCAAGGTATGGGGTTGAAACGGTTTACGTGCCAGACGGCGTCGACGAGAGGCTCCTGACAATGCCCAACATGGCTGAGAAGTTCAGGGAGAGGTTCGGGGTTCACGACCCGTTCGTGGTCTACGTGGGGAGGCTGCACAGGCTCAAGGGCGTGGACGTGCTCATAAGGGCCATGACTGTTGTAAAGAGGGAGTCACCAGAGCTCAAGGCAGTGGTCGTGGGGCCGGGGGACCAGGGGCCTTACCTGGCGCTCGCCGAGAGGCTCGGGGTCAGGGACAGGGTGCTCTTCACCGGCTACGTTGACGAGGAGGCAAAGGTTGGGGCCATAGACGCGTCCCTGGCCCTCGCGCTGCCGAGCGTCAGCGACTACGCCGAGGCCTTCTCCCTGGCAATAACTGAGGCCTGGGCCAGGGGCAAACCAGTCATAGCGTCCGCGGTCGGCGAGGTGCCATACAGGGTCAAGAACATGGTCAACGGCCTCCTGGTCCCCCCTAGGGACCCACGGGCCTTGGCTGAGGCCATACTTTTATTAGCACGCGACCCCTCGCTGGGGGGGAAGCTAGGAGCAGAAGGGAGTAAATCGGTATTGTCATGGAGCGAAGTTATAGACCATCTATTGCGTATATATCAAGCTTGAATGTTAATATAAGATTAGGATCTGCATCGTTTAGATTAAATGTCAATGGCGCTATTTTGTAAGGGATTGCATGAATGCCTGAACGCTATATGGCGTAGTAAATCTTCCTAGTAACGCCTCCTGCAAGATCATATAGCGATCTCCTTAAGGGCGTGATGGGCATATAGCCTCCGATCCATAATAAGAGCGACCCAAACGTTAATATGATCGAGCTCATCGCAGCCCTAGCTTTGTTTTCATCATGTAACTGCTTAAGCTTTATGGCGCATCTGAGGTAACCATATAGCTCCTTCAACGATGTCGGGAACTCGTTATAGACGTAACGCAGCTCTTTAAGAGGTATAGCGTAAAGGTGAAGTTTACTACCTACGGCAAACAGTCTATACCTGTTACACCTGCAACTCTTTGGGTAAAGGTTCCCTATAAGTTGATTGCCATTAATATAAAAGATTTGATAGAGAGCCTCCCTGTATAAGGCTTCTAAGCGTTTACTACGTTCCTTCCATGCATTGCTGAAAGACGATGTATTTTTTTGATGAAGCCTATAGTAGGTTAGTTGTCCCATATATATAGCAAGTAGGCCCTCAGAGTTCCTAGCTACCGAGCCTATAAAGAAGTCAAGAGCTAGTTTAAGTGATCTTAGGTTCTCCTTGTAATCCTCTAGCACGGCTTTTCCGATAGCCATAGAGCTGCTGTTAAAATCGTGAAGCCCGATCACCCTAATAAGGGAGGGCTCTTCAAAAAGGCATAGGCCAAGTCTTTGGTTGACTTTTAGAAGAGCTCTAGACTTTACTAAATAAAGCCTTTCTGTAGCCGAGGATTTCAGTTGAGTATATAGGATGTTCCCTTGTTCATCAATAGGTTTTTGTGAGTTGTAGAAATAGACAACGTCAGTAACAGATTTAAAAGTAGTGTAGACCTTCTCGAGCCTGTCCTCCCTGTACATGTCGTCGTCATCCAGGAAGGTTATTATGTCGCCCTTTGCCTCCTCGAGGCCCGCTAATAGGAACCTGCCCTGGTACTGCTCGTCGCTGTAGACTTCCTTCCAGCCGTTCCTGCGAATTATGCTGTCGCTAACTGGATCCTCGAAGTTCTTGACCACAATTACCTCGAACCTGTCCCTGGGGAGGGTCTGCGCCTCGAGGCTTCGCAGCGCGTGGGGAAGGTACTGTTTCCTGTTGTAGGCGGTGACAATAACGGAGATCAGGCCTTTTGAGCTCAATCTGTAGACCGAGTATTGGCCTTCTAGGCACGTTTTAAATTTATTGAGGCAGCGGTTCTTAAGTTTCTTGCAATAGCGATTATCGAGATGTTGTAGTAGAACCCTTGTAGTTCCGCGTAAGCTAACAGAAGGACGCTGCCTTGAGGAGGCGGAACTCACAGTCAACGCCTCCTAGTTCCCCTAAGAACCCGAGAGCCTTGGCTGCTGCCATAATCACGATATATAATGACAGCGGCCTGGCTTACAAGCTAGGCCTTAAAGGAAGGGACGGAGTATATACGTGGAATCAGGTCACTGATAAACTACTGTCACTATACGCTGCCGGCAAGGCTTAGGTGTCTCGCACGCTAGCGACCAAGTTAGCCCTTATTGATAATTTCGTGGAGCAGGGACTCGTACTCCTTAGCCACAGTCATGTAATCATACCGCTTAGCCCAATTGACCCCTGCCTCACTAAGCCTCCACCAGAGGTCCTCGTCGTTAATGAGTCTCGCCAGGGCCTCCGCAAATGCCTCAGGCCTCAGCTCTGGGACCCTTAGCCCGTTGACGCCATCCATAACTACTTCTTCAGGGACGGCCTCGGAGACGATGGGAGGCGTTCCGCTTGCCATGGCCTCAACTGCTACGTAAGAAAAGGTCTCATAGCTAGACGGCAGCAACAGGGCCTTTGACCTCGAAAGCATGTCAGCCTTGACTTCCTCACTGGCATTGTCAAGAGGCAGGACCCACTCGGGCACTTCACCTAAGAAGTTTTTTACAGAATTTGAGGCGCCGGGGCCTATTACCGCCAGCCTTAAGTTATAGCCCCTGTCCCTCATCATTTTAACCGCGTGAATGCTTATGTCGACGTTCTTCTCACCCCTGGTTCCTATATGGACAACCAGCGGCTCCCTGTCACCTCTTGGCCTAAAGGGCTTCAGGTCAACTGGGTTGTAGATTACCCTGCCACACCTGACGCCAGCTGATAACGCCTCTGAGCTGGACTTTTTGGAGACGCACACTACAACATCATAGGATTTGTAAAGCCTCCTATAAAGCCACCTCGCGACCCTGGAGCGAAGCCTTGTCACATTATGAAGCACAGCCACCCTTGGCCTGAAGGTTAAGGGGGCGACGCCGCTAATTATAATGGCGTCGGCGTCCCACTCCCTGAGGACCCTACTCCCCCTGAGGAGCCAGTCAATGGACACGCGCGGCTCCGGGTGAGAGCTTACGTGGCCTCGTATGGTCAAGACGTCAATAGACTCTATACCATAAACTCCCTTAAGGTAGTCGTTAAAGTCGCTGTAGCCATTTGGCGCGTCCAGCAGGCCCCAGCTCATCAGCGCGACCCTGTGGCCAAGGAGGGCCAGGCCCTTAGCCAGGGTCGCCGTGAACCTTGTGACGCCATCCATGTGAGTCAGTGAATCCCTCCTAGCAACCACTATCCTCACGGACTCCTGACCCCGCCCTTTGCACATAGCGTTAACAAGAAATTAAGGTTTACCTCATCAGGGCCAGGAACCCCACCGGGGCATCTATCACAATGCTGTTATTGTATTCTGCGAGAAGGACGTTGGAGTAAAGCTTTAGATAATCGCTGCAGGAGGAGTACGCGGAGTAAACAGAGTAAGGCTGATAATAGAACCCCATGTAGCCAGGCGTGAACCAGCTCTCGCTGAGGGTCTCGTTGCACCACTCTTCCGCTGGTATAGGTGGCAGCCAGTAGGCTATTATTGTGTTGGGCGCCAGTTCACCGGGCACCGCCACAGTGAAGTTAGAAGTCAACGCTGGTTCTCCGTTACTTGTAACTATCCACCAAATCCCCAGGTCCCACCCAACTTCGGGGAATGCTACAGCTGGGTACCCAGCGAAGGAAGCGTAAAGGCATAAAGGCGTTAAGACAATGACTGGGGCTAAAGCCACTGCAACGGCGGCCCTCCTGTGTGATTTAACTTCAACTAGGGACGCAAGTATTACCGCGAGGACGCCTATGAACATCAGAGGCACCCTGTCAGCCCAGCCAACAGCGCCAAGGCCTAAAGTCAAGGCTGCCCCGACAAGTCCCGAAAGCCCCAGAGCCCCCATGAGGGCCCTGTGCTCGGGCCTCCTGAGGCTCAGCGCTACCGCTATTGCAAAGGGTATGAGAAGCTCGGCGATGTAGGCCGCAGCCTTAACTTCAACTGCGACGTGATATGAGGGCATGGCCCTCACAGTGGCCTGGTATATTAGCTGAGGGGCGCGGGAGGTGAGCCTCCTCAAGGTGCTTATAGTCAGGCTCCAGTAGTAGTGAATTCCCTGCTGAACAAAGCCGTAAGAGTCGTAGACGCCCATTATTAGGTAGGCCGCCGTTACCGTCAGCAGCGCCTTAGCTGTAAACGTCCTTGAGTTCGACTTGCCTGGGAACATTAAGTAGAGGAGCCCGCCCCCGAAAAAGGCCACCCCTGCTAGGGCCGCTATGAGCTCGTGAGTATAGACCGCCGCGAGAGTCGCCACGAGGAGCATAGCTAGGGACCTTCTGTCCCTTTCCCTTAAGGCTAACACGAAGGTGGCCGCCGCTATGGTAAAAGTCACCGTTCCATAGTGATCCGACACGGACTCTGGAATGTCGGACCACAGAACTATGGAAAGAGGTATCGCTACCGCTGCGGCTCTCCTGCTGAGGCCCAGCGACCTCGCTAATAGGTAGGTCGCGGGAGCCATGAGAAGCGACATGAGCTCCGGAACCCACTTAATCACGAAGTAGAACGGCGGGTCCTTAAACCAGGTGGGGTGGCCCCAGAGGACAAGTATCGCCTCAGCTAGAGTGAACCAGAGGGACCTGTTGAGCCACATGAAGTCAGGCCATGGAGTTAGGTGGCCGTACTCCGCTATATACATGGCACGGAACATGTGATTAAAGGAGTCCTCGAAGTCAGTTATGTAATACCTATCTGCAAGGTCAGGGACCAGGAACCTGACGCTAACGACAGTTAGGGCAGACATCACTATAATGAGGGCAGTCCACCTGCTGCTGAAACTCTCGCTGAGGGCCGCGTAAAATGCCATCATCAGCGACAGAAGCGTTATAAGCGTTCCAATAACGCCTAAGGCAGTCGCGTGTGAAAGGGGTCCATAGACGTCGCTGACCCCAAACACCTCATTGCCCACCTCCTCGAAAATGACGACATAATATATAATGAGGGCAAGAAGGACAGCTATTGCAAGCGTAATTAATGATGTGCGGCCCTGTCTAGTCACTGCCGAGGCCTCGCTTCACTATCTTAGGCACATTAAAAATGGTTTATGGGATCACGACTTCTTGTCAAGTTCTACTGCCCTATTTGGATAAGGCTTTTCCTTCGCGTAACAGTATATATAATATATGATATGAAACAGAAATTTTAACATGATTTGATGAAACGTGTCATGCCAAAGAGCAAACTCTATCAACCTCAGTTTCCTCTGGCACAGTGCTAGGCTTGCTCAAAAGAGGTTTCTGCATATAAAGGGCCTACAGGAACATAGGCTATATTCTTGCATAGCTATGTTATCAGTGTAGGACTGAAAACTTGATAATAACCCTGGTTGACGACACAGACCTCTCCGTGCCTGGGAAGGGGCAGCAGGTCAGGACCTACGAGCTGTACTCGAGGGTCGCCAGGAAAGCTGAGGTCAGACTCGTGACGCAGGGGGCCAGCCACCCCGAGAGGCTCGCCTGGGCCTCAGAGCTCAGGGTCGTCAGGCCGCTCCCAGGTAGGGCTGCCGCCTGGGTCGGAGGCATAAGCTCGCTGGCCCGCAATAACGGAGGCTACCAGAGGCTCTGAGTTCATAATTGCTGAGCACGTATACGGCATTAACAGGTGGGCGTCCCTTGTCCCAGGGCCTTGTTCAGCATTAGCCAAGACCTGGGCAGCATCGTAACCAACCTTGCGGGGAGGGCCAGGGGGCCCTTCTCAGGCAGGGCCAAGCTCCCTACGTGGGACGAGCAGGCCTCAAGGCTCCTTGACTTCCTCTCATCCGTTTAGCCTGCTCAGGGCCTCAGCCATGTACCTCCTCATGGCCCTCTCCTCGGCCTCTGACCTATGGGACCTGGAGATGCTAGCGTGGTGAAGATGGTAAACTGGGTTGCCCGACGTGTATGCGTAGAGGTACCCCTTTGCTGCCAGCATTACCCCAAGGAGCTGCTCGAAGCCCCTCGCCGCCCCCAGGTCCCTGTCCTCTGGGAGCCTCAAGCCGTCAACCGCCTCCTTTCTAAGGGCCATGTTTACGGCCCTGAAGGGGAGGGATATGCAGTCGCCGTTAGGTATGCAGGGCCCGTGCCTGACTCTCAGTCCCCTGTCAACGAAGACCCCCCTTGCAAACGCCTCAAGGCCTGGGTAGGGTCTCACTAGGTTAGCCACGTAGAGCCTCCTGTAGAGCTTTACGAGGGCGCTGTCGTCGGGACCCTTCACAGGGCCCCTGTCCCTCTCATAAAGTATGTCGCGGCTGCACGCCCCGGCGAAGGCCCTGGGCAGCCTTCCTAACAGCTCCTCGTACTTCAGCAGGAGGGGGGAGGGGGCCACTGCATCATCGTCTATGATTACTATGATTTCCCCCTCGGCGGACTCCAGGCCCTGGTTGACGGCCCCCGTGACCCCAACGCCCCTCTGGGGGTAGGCCTGTATAGGCAGTGGCTCGTCCTCTATCAGGGGTCTAAGCCTTGCAGTCTCGCACGCGTATATTATAATCACATCGTCTGGCCGCCTCCTCTGCAGGCCCAGGGACGAGAGGAGGTCCCTGAGCTCAGGCCTGCACAGGGTGGGGATGACGACGGAAACCCTCGTCATGGCGAATCCACCTCATCGCAGTCCCTGAAGCCCACTGATGCCAGGGCTCCGCTTGAGGTCACGCCTATCAACACCTTTGAGCCGCCCTGGCTGCATGTGTAGGGTTTAAGGTTAGCTGACCTGACCTTTGCGACTACCCAATTAAAACCTAGCCTACTGGCTGTTGAGAGGGGTACCGAGAACACTGCATGGTCGTCGTCGGCCCCGACCTCCTTAATTGGGTCTACAAGCCCGCTAACCATGTACTTAAACATTAAGTCGTGGTTGTTAAGCAGCGGATCGTACCTGTATATGCCTTTAACAAGGGCCATAGTGTAAATCAGCGGGACTGGGGCCACAAGTAGGTAAGGCCTTCGCCTTATGTAAGGTAGGGACGCTAACTCGCCATATTTAAATCCGTTACCTCTAATTAGGTCAACGACGTTTCTTACAGACCTAGAGACCGCGCCAAGGGTTCCCCTCACGTAACGCCTGGCGTCTCCCATCAGGCTCCCTCTGCGAGGCCCTGATAAAGGCCTCCTGAACAGCACCGGCACATGAAAGTCAAGCCCAACCCTTGCGAAGAACTCCACGTCCTCAGCCACGTTAAGGTCCCTCCAGCCTCCCCTGGCAACCGCGTAGTCCCTCTTTACAAGGTAGTACAGAGGCCTCTGGCTGCCGGTGGCCATGCCCCACTCTATAGCCCTGTGGAAGTAAGCGTTGTACTCGTCGTCAAGGTCAAAGTATGCTGCATAGGAGCCCTCTGGGCACATGCGCAGCGCGTAGTCCCTGCCCCTGCCCCTGCTTGAGCCAGGCAGCCTGTACACCTTCACGTTGTAGTCCTTGGCAATCTCAAGGAGCCTCTCGTAGGTGCTGTCCCTTGAGCCTCCGTCTACAACCACTATCTCCGCGTCGGGCCTGTAGACGCTGCGTATCGACCGCTCTACGGTGTCAACGGAGTTAAGCACAGTGCCGTAGAGGCAGAGGCCTTGGGACGCCACTGCAACCACCAAAGCTTTTGAATCCATGATAAATCTGCTAAAGCCTGGTAGAAATAAATTAAAGCTGAGGCGTAGCCTTAACGGGTGATGGAGCTTGAACGTTTGTCTGCTGTTAGACGATGCCGAGACGCTGGGCGGCATCCAGCTAATGGCTCTTGACACCGTTGAGTCACTGTTTAAGGGCGGCTTTCGCGTGACACTGGTCACTAGGCGAGTGGGCAGCTGGTTCTTAAGGAGGCTTCTGTCCATGGGAAGTGTGCAGGTAGCTCTCAGGAGGCCCCTACCGACCTCCACGGCTAACATAATACTGGATGCGGTTCAGTCCTTTCCCTCCGACTGCGGGCTGAGGTTTAACTTTCACGGCGACGTGCAGCCCGTGGACGCCGACATAATTTACTTTCACCAGTTCAACGTAGACTACGGCTTCAGGAGCAGCGCTAGGGTCAGGCTGAAGCTCCTCCCCCAGTGGGAGATCAGGAGGAGGTTCCTTGAGAGAGTGAAGGAGAACAACAGGCTTGTCCTGGTGAACTCCACGTTCACGATGGCGGAGGCCAGGCACTTCTGGGGGCTCACCAACGTTGAGGTCCTTCATCCACCAGTTCACGTGGAGAGGTACAGCGACTGGCCTGACGGGCCAAGGCCGAGGAGGGTAGCAACCGTACACAGGCTTGATGACTACATGCTTAAGGTAATTAAGGAGGTGGCCTCCTCCCTTGACTACGAGTTCGTCGTCATGGGCTCAGTCAAAAACGTCAGCTCGCTCAAGGAGCTTTCAAGGCTACCGCGCAACGTTAAGGTGATTCCAAACGCGGACGAGCCGACGAAGAAGGCATACCTTCAGGCTTCTCGGGCCTACTTCAACGCCAACATGTTCGTGGAGGGCTTCGGAATAGCGGTTGTTGAGGGCATGGCCGCCGGAGCCCTCCCCGTGGTTAGGAACGTTGGGGGACACTTGGATTACGCGCCTGAGGATTACATGTTCAACGGCATTGACGACGCCATAGATAAGGTTGAAAAGGCCGTTGAGTCCTGGGACTATGAGAAGGCGAGCCTGATGAGAAGCATCGCGCAGCGGTTCTCGCTCGGCGCATACACTGATAGGCTGATTAATATAATTACCAAGTTTCTTTGACCTCCTAATTGTTAAATAAGGCCTGTTAAGGGAGGCCTACGCACGCCTTAAACCTCTTCATGAAATCCTCAAACCTGAAGTTGGCCGCAGTTCTCCTAGCATTAAGGGGAAGCTCATCAGCTAAGGCTGGGTTGTCAAGGAGCTGCGAGACTGCAGAAGCCACTGTCTCCGGGCTCCTTTCCTCGACTATCAGGCTGTTATAGCCGTGTCTAGCATAAGAGAGGGATCCCAGGTTCTTGGTCATAACCACTGGCGTGCCGCAAGCCATGGCCTCAAGCGGAGGCAGACCAAGCTCTCAAAGCGGCTTGTGGAGACAAAGACGTAGAGGCTTTCGTAGAACTTAGCTAGGATTTCATCAGGAGCAGGGCCAAGCTCAACGTAGGGGGAACTTTGCATTGCCGATTCTAACTCTATCGGTGTTGAATATAGCAACGCTGAAGTCCTGCCTCCTTTCCTAAAGCTTATTCATCGACTCTACGAACAGCCTAAAGTCCTTAAATGAACTTCTAATGAGCTTCTACTGGCTATAGTTCCTATACCCTTGGCCTCCTGGAGGGAGGCTCTTGGCTGCAATTCCTTGCGAACTTATCCCTCAGGAAGTTATTAGATATGAAGCGGGTTCTGGGCTTTTGATATCTCGAGAAGGGCCTGATACATAAAAGACTAGGGCCTCCTCATAGGGAGATATAGCAAGGTAGGTTGCAGGCTTCGACAATGCCTTAAGGAACTTGCGGTGAGTTCGCTGTGGCCAGCTCTCACAGGCAATATAGGCTTCAAGAACGTCCTGCTATAACACATATATGTCTCCAAGAGACTATGTTAGCGCAACTGTATACATTGATAACATTTAAAAACTTAAGGTTATTATGACCTATAGCTTGGGCGACAGAAAATTTGGAGAGTCTTAACATTAATCTAGTTATAGAGACCAACCAACGAGGTACATATGCCACAACAAAAGTGGTTTTCCAAAAGCTTAGAGAGAGGGGACATGAAGTTAGATTGTGGACAACCTTTCCCTCAGAGTTCAACGTTCTTCCTAGGCCCCCCTCATTTAAGCCCTTTGGTTATGACGTGGCTGTCAACCTTCCAACTTATGCGAGAAAAGTCTTGAAAGTGATCAACCCGCCTAAGGACTCCATAGTTCATTCAATGAACGCCATGCATGAGCTGGCATACCTTGCTCACGGTCAGGGCGTTAAGAGTGCAATCGCTGTTCATTACGCATGGCCCATATGCTACTTTAACGCCTATAGCTACAACGCCTGCGACTGCACCTCAAGCGTGCTGGAGGCCGCCAAGTGTATCTACAGCAGGAGGAGAGGGCCGAGAAAGGCCTTTGCCCTGGGGGAGGCCCTCTACTGGAAGCTGAAGAGGTCGTGGATCAGGAGGAACTTAATGGGGTCCAGTGCAATTTTGGCTATCAGCAAATTTACAAAAGAACTGCTCGTAAAGGCAGGTTATGAAGAGGCCAAGATAAGGGTCGTATATATTAGCGCCTTAATGCCGTACAACATAGAGTACTCGCCCTATGAGCCCTCCGACGCCTTTACTTTCGCCTACCTGAGCTACCCCGACGAGGGTAAAGGGATCTTCCAGCTGATCAAGGCCTTTGCCCTGGCCATTAAAGCAAACCCTAAGCTAAGACTTAAGATATACGGCGGGCTAACAAACCCTGACGTTGTAAGGTTAGTAGGGGAGCTGGGGATAAGGGATAAAGTGGAGCTAACTGGTTGGGCGCCCTTTGAGAACTTCGTCTCCTCGCTTGAGGATCTGCTCAGGGACGTTGACGTTGTAGTTGTTCCATCCATGGTGTTTGAAACCTGGGCAAGGGTTGTCACAGAGGCTATGCTGTCCGGAAGGCCCGTTATTGTCACCAAAGGTAACGGAGGGCTTGTTGAGCAAGTAGAGGATAAGGTAACGGGATTTCACGTTAATGTGTACAAAGTGGAGGAATTTGCGAGGTCTTTGATAGAGATAAGTTCTATATCAAGAGAGGAGCTAAGAAACATGGGCTTAAGAGCAAGGGAAACCGCCTTGGCTAAATGGAACCAAGAAAGGATAGTTGATAGCCTAGAACATTTTTACAAGGAGCTTCTGTAAATTTAGGGTTATACATATGCCTTTAGAGAATGAATAAAATAAATATAACCTCAACTTTGGAAGATTTAGCGGAGCACACAGTGCCAGAGCCTTTCATATCAGTTTCTAGTATTAGCTCACGAAAGGAGGAACTTCATTCCAAGAGTGCTAAGGAGCTTAGAGCAGCAGAGCTTGGATAAAGCGTTATTTGATGTAACAGTTGTTAGGCCTTATGAAGATTATTAAATAGACAGTATAGTTAAGTAGAAACGGATGGAAAAACATAGTTACTTCGGAGCCGCACGTTGGAGGCAAGGTAGCCGTAGGGGTAGAAGAAGCCAGAGGGGAAATCATTACTATTTTAGATGACGATGACGTTTATGAGACTGATCGATTAAAGTTTATTATGACTTTTATTAGTCATAAAAAATTAGTTTATTTCCATAACGACTATGGTTATATTGATGATAAAGGAGTTTACCTTGGACCAAGGGAGCATTACTATCCATATCATGATATGCTAATTCAAGACAGTGTGAAGAGAAGGGTGACTGATCTTTTGATAGCAGTTACTTGGGCCTCCCTTTTTAATTGCGCGATGGCTATTAAAAAGGAGATAGTTGAAAAAGGCTTAATATATTAAAACATCTTATCTATATCGATCCCTGGCTTTTCTATATTTTACTGATTGATCAAGGGGACCTATATATAACCCCTAAGGTTGTGAGGTGGAGGTAGTGAAGGAACGCGAGGCCCTTCACCTCCTTAAAGCGACTAGCCACGAACCTCAACTTGCCCGGCAGCCACACGTCATCGTCCTCCAGTAAGGCGATTACCTCACTCTTTGACTCTTCTATGCCCTCGGCTATCTTTGCTCCAAGGCTTTCATTCATTGTCTACGGAGACCCACCTGACACCCGTGGCGAGGCCACTTGTGTTATCCTCGTAATCAGCCATAACAACAGTCTCCAGCTTAAAGTCCCCCGCCTCCTGAGCTAGCACGGAAGCCAGGGCCTGGGGCAGGTACTGCCTTCTACGCTTGTGCACTGTAATGATTGTTGTTATTATTTGCATCTAACCCCCAACGTTAGAGTTATAGGGCGATTTTGCTTTGCTTTCCAGCAAACCCTAAGGGGGACGTAATCTACCTTGACCTTAAGAAGCTCAGCGCTCTTCTAACATACAAGGGGACGCCAGAATTGTGCGGGAAGGCTCTGTCTACGAGTACCAAAACATAAGGCATTAACAGGAATGCAAGAAATCTCAGGGTACCTAATATTTTTACGCTTTCCTTGCTCGACGACAAAGCAAAGTTCGTCACGGCGCACTTAGCGATCTTTATGAGCTCACTGGCTGGGGGCGTCAAGCTTTGAGATAACGTTCTGGCCAGCGGCATTGGCAAATATATGGCCTCTAACCTAGCAATAGTTGACGAGAAGCCATAGGCGTTACAAACACATTCCTGCGGAAGCTCCTTACTCACAAAGCCATGCCACCTGGCTAACTTTAACAACCACTTAACTCTGTTAACCAGGTAGGCTTCGTTGTTTAGCTGATTAAGAAGGGCTGCCTTACCGAAAGCTGTATTGAAAGCTATGCTGCTCGCATTATCTTCATGAACCCTAAAATACGTAAGGGGTTTGCCAGTAAAGTAAAGGGTCGAGGCCTCGCCCTTATACTTTAAGGCCGAGGCGAAGAGCTCTATGTCTACAGTGATTTCAATGTCCTTCAATTTGTCTGCGCTTACTACCCCCCTTCTAACAGCTATTGAGCTGTTGTTAAGGCCAAGGCCTGGACCGAAAGCCTTAAGCAGGGGGAGCAGCTGATAATAACAGACTCCCATTTTCCTTTCCACCTTGCTCAAAAGGCTGGACCTGATAACATAGTCGCCTCGATCCCTTACTGCAGGGAAGAGGCTCTCATCCGAGATGACATCGCCCCTTTCGTCTATAAGAACCTGCTCGTTGTGGAAGTAGATGACGTCCCTATGCAAGGTAAAAACCTTGTAGACCTTCTCGAGCCTGACCTCCCTGTACATGTCGTCGTCCTCCAGGAAGGTTATTATGTCACCCTTCGCCTCCTCGAGGCCTATGGCTATCTTGCCCCCGAGGGGCACGACGTCTGTTACAACGTTTTTCCAGCCGTTCCTCCTTATTATCTCGTCGCTCTCTTTGTCCTCGAAGTTCTTGACCACAATTACCTCGAACCTGTCCCTTGGGAGCGTCTGCATCTCGAGGCTTCGCAGCGCGTGGGGAAGGTACCTCCTACGGTCGTGGGCAGTGACGATGACGGAAACCTGCAAATTATCCGTTGAATTCATGTAACCTGTAGCCCTTATTAATTTTGAAACTAGATGGATGTATTAAAGCGTATCCTAAAAGGGCGGCTGTAAAGTTAGTATAATGGTTGTAGAGACGTCAGTGCCTGCAATACCTGTATTACTAAACAAAGTAATTCCTGCCATTAAGAAGCGCGTCAAAACCATAAAATGTACTTATATTACCACGCAGGCCCCATAGTTCCTAGGCTTCAGGCGCGTTGAGTGTGGAACAGAGGCGTAAAATTGCCTTCATTGTCCCTGGCCTCTTTATAGCCGGCGGCATACGTGTGGCACTCGCGTTGGCTAACGCTTTAGGAGAACATTTCGATTCTAAGGTCGTCTCCCCAGAGCCAGGTAACCCGTGGCCCCAGTACAAGGTTCCTATAGTAAGCCCAAAAATGCCACCCATATTGGGTTCGCTGTTGAACTTCGGCAAAAGGGTCTCGGGCCGCAAGGGCAAGGCCGGTCTACCTACATTAGACTTTGTGATTCAGAGGCTAACGGGCTTCAGGCTTGACGAGCAGCGCGCGCTGCTCGGGTTACTAAAGGACTTTGACGTCGCCATTGCTACGTGGTTTCCGACGGCATTCATAGCCTTGCAGAGCGACGCTAAGCCCATGATCCTCCTCCAGGACTTCCCTGAGCTAGTAGCTGAGACCATGGGTAATGTTGGGCTCAGGCTATTTAAGGCCGTCTTAAGGGCGCCCCTCGGCTTCCTCTCAATTTCGTCCTATATAACTGAAATCATAAAGTCGGAAAACCCTTCAGCGAAAATATATTATATAGGCAATGGAGTGGACCTTGACACGTTTTACCCTAGGAAGGTCACGAGAGGCGACGAGCCGTTGGTGAGCGTAATTCTGCGCAGACCGAGGTTTAAAGGTTCTGACATTGCGGTTGAGTCGCTGAACTTAGCTGCTATGAGGACTACGTTTAAGGCTATTGTGATATCAGAGTTCCCCGAGGACGAGTTTAGGCTTAAGTTCAGGCCAAGGTTCCCTTATGTGTTCTACCAGAGCGGCGTAAGTGATGAGGAGCTCGCAAGGATCTACAGCTCCTCTGACGTCTTCCTCTTCACCTCTAGGGCCGAGGGCTTTGGGCTTCCACCCCTTGAGGCCATGGCCTGCGGGACCGCCGTTGTAAGTACCAACGCTAAAGGGAACATGGACTACATGGTGAACGGCTACAACGCCCTGGTGGCCAAGACCTTTGATCCCGGCGAGATTGCCGACCTCCTGGTGCAGGCCCTAGACAACAGGGAGCTGAGGCAGTCACTGGCCCAGGGCGGCCTTGAGACCGCGAGGAGGTGGGACTTTAGGCTCGTCGTCGATAGGACCAGGAGGGCAATTGAGGAGGAGCTCCAGAGGCAGGGCGACTAGCGCCTCCTGACGCAGTGCAGCATCCCGATCATCTCGCTGTTCCAGGACGAGCCCGCGTTCTTCAGGTAGACCCAGTCGTTTGCCCTCTCGCAAACGAACCCAGCGTTTGAGAGGGCCCTGATGAGCTCGGAGACAGGTATACCAGAGTTAAAGGCGTGATATTCCAGCCCTATCTCTTCAAAGCCACTGAGGGCCTCCGGCTCGCGCATCGCTATGTGATACTCGCAGCCCTCGCAGTCGGCCTTCAGGGCAGCGTTATCGACGCCGTATAATTTGACTACCTCGTAGAGCCCCATGGCCTTAACAGAAGTTAGGGTGTCGTCCTTTCTTTCAACCTTTGACCTCCCTACCCACCGGACTCGGGCTCCCTTCACGTCAGCGGCGTCCTTACTGATAGGTACAGGGCCTGCCTCGGCTATAGCAGCGTTTACCGCCACGACTTTCGCCTGCGCTCCGTTAATTTTTATTATATCGTCAGTTAGCTCTTTAAAGGCGCCTGGGCTAGGCTCCACTGCTATCACCTTGCTCGCGCCCTTCTTCACAAAGTACAGCGCCGTGTCACCTATGTAGGCGCCAACGTCTATCACGGGCCTGTTGTTAACTTCAAGGAAGGAGTACTCCTCGTCATCAAAGGTGCCAAGGATCTCCTCGTGCATGTGAACGAAAGAGACCCCGTCCTTACTCCATCTATCGTCCCTGAAGAGCCACCCGTGAAGAATCGCTTTACGAATGGCGGCAAGCCCTCCGTTAGAGGCCATGACTTCAGAGATGGGCACGTGCACTTTAGCTCCGTTGACATTAAATATGACCTCGCAGCCACTGAACTCGACTAAGCCTCTCCTTACGAGGTCCCCCAGGGCGACGAGCTCGCTAGGCCTTAAGTTCAGCTTCTGGCCATCACATGGGACCACGAACGACCTCCTCGCAATTATGTTGAGGGCCCCCGCAGGCCTATGCCCATAGCCCTGCTCGCCTGTAGAGTGGCTGCACCCTTTCTTTCTATATAGTATGTCAACAGCCTTCCTAGGGCTCTCCTCAAACCATCGGGAAGAATTAACGATGTGGCAAATATCATGCAGTCCTTTAGAGGCATATTATTTAAGTTGCACCACGACCTTAGGACATCTAGCTTCTCCCTAGGGCCTGACCTCACGTTAAGCTCCTTCCTCAGCTCCTTGTCCGCGAGGAAGAGGGTCAGCTTGGCCGAAAGCATATCGTTAGCTATGACCGTTCTCATGGGGTTCCTGGGCGAAATTGTTCCAAGTAACCTTTCGTGGTCCTCGACGGCCCTTGAGAGGTTCCTTAACGCCCTCAGCCGTCCAGGGGCGTCAAGCCCTATGGATGAGTTATTGATATGGAACCTGTAGACGGTGAGCCTTCTCGACATATGGTAAAGCTTGCCGCACTCCGCAGCTATGGCGGGAATGGCCCTTTCAGCCGAAATTTCTATGTCCTTGAGGATGTGGACCCACCTATCCAGGCAGCTCCTACGCACAGCCATAAGGCTGACCGTGGCGACCATCCCATGATATTTCAGTAAATAGCCTGCTGCACCGCTATCCTTGGGGTCAACTAAGACGTCCTGATCCGTGGGAGTTATTGACTCAAGGTATCCAATGGCACCCTCAAGCCACGTGTCCTCATATGCAGCCTGTTTGTTAATTCCATCAAAAATTAATTTATTTAGTATCATATACTTCCTGGTGTCGTGGAAATACGTTATGTCCGCCCTTTCCTCAAAGACCTTATAGACCTCTGAGAGCTTCTGAGGCTCATACATGTCACCATCTTCAAGGAACTAAATTATGTCACCCCTTGCCTCCTCCAGGTCTGACAGTATGAACTTACCACAGTATTAACTTACCGTAGCTTCCTTCTTCGCTAAAGGAGTTCTTCCACCCGTTCCTCCTTATTATCTCGTCGCTCTCTTTGTCCTCGAAGTTCTTGACCACAATTACCTCGAACCTGTCCCTTGGGAGCGTCTGCATCTCGAGGCTTCGCAGCGCGTGGGGAAGGTACCTCCTACGGTCGTGGGCAGTGACGATGACTGAGACCTGCAAAAGGCCTTCCCAGGAACTACTGCTTCTAGGAACGCCTAATTAAAAATTCAATGCATTTATTAGCGAGGAAGCCTAAGCCTCGCCCCGAGCCTTGCCCTCACCGCCTCAAGCGCCCCCTGAGGCGCAAGGGGACCTCTGAGCTGCGAGGGGCCACTCTGTCTATGAAGGCCAACACGTAGGAGAGTGTCATATACATCAGTGACCACGCTTCGTGCATAACTAACGAGGTGGCGCTTCTTTCCTGTGACAGCGCCGAGTTGACCAGGTCGCAGCGAAGAAACCTGAGAATCTCGGAGGGCCGCAACACTAAGCTTTGTGAGAGCTCCCTGGCAAGCCGCGTTGGAAGGTACAGGGCCTCTAACCTTAGGTAGGCTGCAAAGAGTTCATAATTGTTACACTTGCACCCTTCTGGGAGCTCTCCGGCCACGCGGCTGGCCGCCCTGTTTGACTTAAGAAGCGACATCACCTTTTCAACTAGCCTCAGGTCCTTGAAATGGGAGGCCTTAATCTTGCCATAGGCCTTAGCGGAAAAGCTGTTGCCGTGGACCCTATAATATGTGAGCGGCACACCTGTAAGGTAGAGGAGCGAGCGCTCGTCCCCGAGTCTAAGAGCTAAGGCAAAAAGCATATTGTCAATTCCCACCTCCAAAGGCTTCAGCTTTTCCTTATCGATCACCTCCCTCCTAACTGCAATAGAGCTGCTATTGAAGTCAAAGTATGGACCGAACTCCCTGAGGAGAGGGAGCAGCTGATAGTAACAGATGCCCAGCCTGTCCTCAACTTTTGAGAGCAGGGAAGAGCTAAGGACGAAATCCCTCTGGGCTTTGACTGCAGGAAGCGGGCTCTTGTCAGAGATCACTTTGCCCTCCTCGTTAATTATTACTTGCTCGTTGTGAAAGTAAACCACGTCACGTGACGAAGCAAAGGCCCTATAAATGTATGAGAGCCTGTCCTCCCTGTACATGTCGTCGTCATCCAGGAAGGTTATTATGTCGCCCTTTGCCTCCTCGAGGCCTGCAAGCACGAAGGGCCCCTGCCACTCCTCGTCGCTGTAGACTTCCTTCCACCCGTTCCTCCTTATTATCTCGTCGCTCTCTTTGTCCTCGAAGTTCTTGACCACAATTACCTCGAACCTGTCCCTTGGGAGCGTCTGCATCTCGAGGCTTCGCAGCGCGTGGGGAAGGTACTGTTTCCTGTTGTAGGCGGTGACGATGACTGAGACAAGGCTTTTTGAGCTCACGACAGGCCCTCGCTGAGTGGCGACAACAGCCAATATATAAACTACAGGTAATAAGCTGCTAAGCGCTGAGAGACTGAAAAGCCTTAACCAACAGATCTCCATGGAACCTCGTTTACGAAGAACTTATTACCTAACAGCGGCCTCCACCACTCCTGGTTTTCAATGTACCACCTAACGGTTCTCCCAATGCCGTCCTCCAGCGGCGTGGTCCAGTAGCTGAAACTTGGCCTCATGCAGTACTCAACGTCATGGCCGGGCCTGTCCTCCACGTGCTTAATTTTTACCTCCCTTCCCAGGGCCCTCCCTATGAGCCCCAGTATCTCCAGGTTGGTGGCCACGTGTCCCCCGGGCAGGTTGTAGCCCCTCCCGGCTTCCCCCTTTAAGGCGAGGTCCACCAGCAGCCTCGCCGTGTCCTCAACGTACATCCAGTCCCTCCTCTGCAGCCCTGAGCCGTAGACAGGCACCTCAAGGCCCAGGAGCGTCCTGATTATGGCCTTGGGTATGAGCTTCTCAGGGTGCTGCCTCGGCCCGTAGTTATTTGAAGGCCTTGCTACCAGCGCCTCAAGACCGTACGTCCTGACGTAGGCTAACACAAAGTGCTCCGCGGAGGCCTTTGAGGCGCTGTAAGGCGACGACGGCCTGAGTGGCGAGCTTTCATCAGCGCAGCCATATACTGAGGCGTCCCCGAAGACCTCGTCGGTTGACACGTGGAGCAGCCTGACCCCAAGCCTCCTGGCGGCCTCAAGCACGTTTACAGCACCAATTACGTTGGTCGTCACGAAGTCCTGGGGGGAGTATATCGAGCGGTCCACGTGGGTCTCCGCGGCCAGGTTAATTATAACCTCGGGCCTGAACCTGGAGAGGGCCTCGTGGAGCTCCGGCCCCCTTATGTCGCCCCTGACGAACTCGTGGTCAGTTCCCTGGAGGTTCTCAGGCCTTCCGGCGTAGGTGAGCAGGTCAAACACTAGGGGCCTCATCCCCCTCCTGTTGAGCTCCCTCACGACAGCAGAGCCTATGAAGCCGGCCCCTCCGAGCACCGCAACCCTGACGGTCTCCGTCAACTCTCACACCTCGAGCACGGAGCTCTCGCCGACTATTAACCTCGTGGCCTTCGGCTTCCCGTTTCCCCTGGCCACCCTGGACCCCTGGCCTATTATCGAGTCCCTCAGCGAGATGCCAGCCACGGTTGCCCCGTCAAGTATGACGGAGTTCTCAACCTCGGAGTCCTCTACGGTGCAGCCGTCCCCGACCATGGTGTAGGGCCCCAGGTAGGAGTCCCTGACGACCGAGCCTTTGCCTATGAAGGCGGGCCCCACTACCCTGCTGTTAACCACCTGGGCGCCATCCTCAACTATGACCCTGCCGTCGATCCTGGAGTTGGAGACGAGCCCCCTTATTGACCTCGTGGCGTGCCTGTCCAGCAGCACCATGTTTGCCTCCAGTATGTCCTCGGGCGTCCCCGTGTCCTTCCACCAGCCGTCAACGACGTCATAGGTCACCTCCCTGCCCCTGTCTATGAGGCCCTGTATCGCGTCCGTTATCTCAAGCTCGCCCCTCCAGCTGGGCTTTAACCCCTCTATGACATCGAAGACCTCCCTTGTGAAGCCGTAGACTCCCACCAGGGCAAGGTCACTTATGGGCTCCCTCGGCTTCTCGACCACCCTGACGACCCTGTTATCCTTGAGCACAGCGACGCCGAACCTCTGCGGGTTGGGCACCCTGGCCAGCAGTATTGAGGCGGACCCCCTGAAGCTGAGAAGCCTCTTAAGGTCGTAGGGCACCACGTTGTCCCCCAGGTAGACTATGAACCTGTCGCCGACCAGGTTCTTAACCCTGTAGACGGCGTCCGCCAGCCCCCTCGCCCTCCCTTGGTAGAGGTACCTTATCCTGAGGCCGAGCCAGGAGCCGTCGCCGTAATATTCAACAACCCTCTGGGGGTTGTTGTCCCCAAGCACAACTATAACGTCCTTTATGCCGGCGTCCCTCACCTGCTCGAGGACCCACTGGGAGACGGGCTTGCCGGCCACCTTTATGAGCTGCTTCGGGCCCGTGTGGGTCAGCGGCCTGAGCCTGGTCCCCTGGCCGCCGTGAAGCACCACGGCCTCCATCTCACACCACCGCGTGCCTCAGGTTCTCCCTCAGGCTGTAGAAGTCGAAGTTAAGCAGCGCCCTGGCCCTTGAAATGTCCAGGGAGGAGTCGTAGGGCCTCTTGGCGACCCAGCCCTCCACCTCCTTGACCTCCGTTACCGGGGAGGGGTCGAGGCCGAAGGCCTTGGCGACCTCAACGGCAAGCTGGTACCTCGAGACCCTCTCGCCCGCCACGTTTATGATCCCGGTCTTCCTGAGCTCTGCAAGCGCGAGTATCGCCTCGGCCAGCTTCCTGGCCGATATTGGGCTGTAGAAGCCCGCGTAGGCCTTCACTGCCCTGCCCTGCCTGAGCTGCCTGACCACGAACGAGGGGAAGCCCTTGTCCCTGAAGACCCCCGAGGTCCTGACCACTAGGGAGTCGTCGTAGGAGAGGGCGTACGCCTCGCCTAGGAGCTTCGTGAGCCCGTAGTAGTTTATCGGGTTCGGCTCCTCGTCCTCCCTGTACAGTCCCTTCGTCCCGTCAAAGACGTAGTCCGTGCTCACGTGGATCATATAGGAGCCGACCACCCTCACCGCCCTGGCCACGTGCTTTACCGCCTCAGCGTTAACCTTAAGCGCCCTCGCCCTGTCGCTCTCGCACGCGTCAACGTTTGTCATGGCCACGGCGTTTATTATGACGTCCGGGGAGACCTTTATTATGAGGTCCTCGAGCAGCTCGAAGTTGGTCACGTCAAGCTGTTGGCCGAAGCCGAAGGGGTCAGAGCCGTGGTAGGTGTAAGCTACGTCCTTCCCCTTCTCCCTCTCGCCCCTCAGCAGCCCCACCAGCTCAGAGCCCAGCTGGCCGGTTCCCAGCACCAGGTACCTCTCCCCCATGTTATCACCTCACGGTATGAAGCCCCCCTGCAGGGCCTCCCTCAGCGTTGGCCACCTGGCGTCCTTCTCAGAGAGCACCGGGCCGCTTATGGGCCAGCTGATAGCTATGTCTGAGTCGTCCCACCTTATGCCTCCCTCGGCCTGCGGGGCATAGTCGTTATCAACAAGGTAAACCACTATTGCATATTCGCTGAGGACCTGGAAGCCGTGGGCAAAGCCCCTCGGTATGTAGAGGGCGTAGCCGTTGTCCTCGGACAGCCTCACGGCCACGTGCTTTCCAAAGGTGGGCGACCAGGGCCTTATGTCGACGGCCACGTCGTATATCTCCCCCTTGACGGCCCTCACTATCTTGGCCTGGGCCCACTGCCCCCTCTGGTAGTGGAGCCCCCTGATCACGCCCCTCCTTGAGTATGACTGGTTCTCCTGGACAACGTTGAACTTGACCCCGGCCTGCTCAAAAGCCTTCGCAACAAAGGTCTCCATGAAGTAGCCCCTCTGGTCCCTGAAGACCTTTGGCTTAACGAGGACCACGTCTGGGATGTCGAGCCTCTCGAACTCAAAGGGCAACCCGTTTACCCTGCGATGTTGCGTACACCAAAAATAAAACCTTTCCCACGGGAGGCCTTCGCCCGCTAAATGCTAGCGGGAAGCCATTACTCAAGGAAGCCTGGCGGCCAAGTTGCGTGAGGTCATCTAGCGTCGTCCAAGTATCCGTTGGGCAGGGGGAGCCCGAGCCCCCTCCACAGCCGCGACATCACCCCGTGGAGCTCGGCTGGCAGGGCCTCCATCAGGGCCCCGTAGTCGTCGGCGTCCAATACGTGAAGGGCCCTGACGCTGGCCCACGTGAGGGCGAGGCCAAAGGCTATGTAGGCCGGCAGGAGGACCAGCCTCAGCCCAGTGGCGAGCCCAAGGGACAGGGTCCCGGCGAACACAATTATTGAGGCAAGCGCGAGCCTTGCATAATCGCCCAAGTCTACCCTCAGCAGGCCGTAGCGCTTAACCCTGGGCATCGCCACTGCCAGGAAGCCCACGAGCCTGGCGACCACGTAGGCTATCGCCGCCCCCGCAGCGAACCAGAGGTCTATGAGCGGCGGCGCGAGCAGGGCTATCGTAGCGGCGGTTACCACTGACTGCATTGCTAATGCCTTTGAGTCCCTTTTAGCTGCTAGGACCATGCTTATCGGTATGTCGTATGTCATGAGGCTGTGCCCCACTGTCAGTATGGTGAAGGCCTCCCAGTCGTGGACGAAGCTAGGCCCCAGGAAGAGGAGCACCAGGGGCCTTCCAACAGCAGCTATGAGGAGCAGGGGCGGTATTGAGAGCGTCGTGATGTACCTAACTGCTTTCTCCACGGCCTCAGGCCTCAGCTCCCCCCTCTCCTCTAGGCCTATCATGGCAGGCCCAAGGGCCCCCGCTATGGCTCCCGGGAGCATCTGTGGCACGCCTGACGCCAGCATTATTGTTGAGTATGACCCCAGCTCTGCTAGGCCCAGCTTGGCCAGCACGAAGATTCTGTCGAAGCTCTGCAGCACTGAGACGACAGCGCCGCTAAGGGCGAGGGGCGCAGCGAACTTTATCACGGGTCTTAACGGGTGGGCCGACGTGGGGCCTAGGAGCAAGTCCCTGGACCAGTAGGTGTTAAAGACAGCGTTGACCAGGTCGCCGGCCACCCAGCCAGCTATGAGCCCTAGCGGGCCGTAGCCTGCAATGAGCAGCGCTATGCCCGTCAGGTACCTTGCAAGCGCCCAGAGGACCTGCACCAGTGATATCTTGCCGAACCTCATGGTGGCCCCGAGGCCTATGCCGGCGTAGGAGTTGTAGCTGCTGAGGACCATGTCAACTGCAAGTACCCTGACGAGGCCTGCGTAGTGGGCGCTCCTGAACATAAGGGCCGCGGCCTGAGGAGCTAGCACAATGAAGGCTGTGGCCGCCGAGAGCCCGCCGAGGAGGCCTATCATCACGCCGAGCCTGTATAGGTGCCTCGCCCTCTCAACCCTGCCTGCCTGGTACTCGCCCGTCACGAACCTGTTGAAGCCCTGGGCCGGCCACGTCAGGGCGAAGCCCGTGAGCGTCCATAAAATCGTCGTGTCAAAGTAAGCGCCCAGGCCCTGAAGTCCGAGCACCCTGACAATGGTAATGTAGAAGGCGAACTGAAGAAGTGTGACAAAGGTGCTCGCCGACAGCAGCTTGGCGGCCCCCCTGAAGACCCTGGCCCTCAGCGACATTGACTCAGCACTTCCCAGCCTCTTGAATAGTCCTTAAAACTGTTTGATCCTTCTACACTAAAAATGTTTAGGAAATCCTCTATGTGGAGTTAAATGGGCAGCTTTTAAGTTAAGGTGTCCTACAACAGGCATTTTCTGGAAAAACTAGCGCATTAAAGAGCCTAGTCCTTAGGTAGGAGCTCAATTTAAGTCTTCCTCGCATCAGAGCTGTGAACAAAAAGACGCCTAGCCGAGCCCTCTTTGGGACTCCAATCAGGGCCGCAGCCAATAGCCAGCAAGTTCATCGCTTGGTGCAATAGAAGGTGGTAGCGTCAGACACGGTGACTCCAAGGCGTCTGCAGGTAAAGCCAAGGCCCTCTATTGACGATATCAGTCTCTCGTGAGGGATTCCAGTGACGTGAGGATGCGACTTCAAAATTATATATTTAAACGCTTCTACTGCGTGGGGCTCCCTGCTAACTAAATCAGCCTCACATCCCTCGCAGTCGACCTTTAGTAGGTAGGGGCTCCTCACCTCCGAGAGCAGGCTTTCAAGGCTAACCGCAGGGACCCAGCACCCCTCATTACCTGGCGATGTTGACGAGACCGTCGAGAAGCCTCCGGAGTCACGCACAGAGTGCATGCAGGGAACCTAATCTTTGAGGCGCTGTATCCAATAGCTGCATTTAATACCTTCACTTTATCACTGAGCCTATTAAGCATGACGTTTTCTTAGCGCACTCGGCCAGGTTCGGCAGGGGCTCCACGGCTACAACTGTGCTAGCGCCGTTTATTGCGAAAAATATGGACGAGTCGCCTACGTTGGCGCGATATCTATTACGTCAAAGCCCCTGAGGCCGCCCAGCGCGTCAGGCAGGTCGTACTGCATTAGGCCGAAGGTCTCATATACGGCTACGTTAATACATTAAGGGTCCTGCTGGACCCTAAGCCTCCCCTTGGCCACCTCCAATGACCTTGGACTCCCGTTAATATTTACTGAGGCGCCGCTCTCAAGGAGCAGGGTTACTGGGTCAAGGGATCTTACCAGCTCAGATACGTTCTTAGCATCGCTGTATATGGAGGTTGCGGACTCTCTGACGAGCTAAGGGAGTCCAAGCCCTTAGCCTTAGCCTTGCCTCTTCTTCACCGCGTATATGTAGCCAAGCTTTGGGTCAAACGGCTTGTGAGCGAGCCTGCCGCCGGAGTAATGACCTGAGTACATAACCTCGAAGCCCTCCTCCCCGAGCTTTTTAGCGAGGGGCTCATAACCGTCGTGGTACTCTATCAGGACCTCCCTGAGCTCACCTAACCTCTTGCTGTAAGGTATAGAGCCGTACTCGCACCCCTCGCAGTCCACCTTCAGGACCTCGAACGGCCCGTACTTCTCAATGAGCGAGTCAATAGTGCAGGTCGGCACCTCGTAGCTGCCGCTGCCGTCTGCCCTCTCGGCGCTGAAGACGGTATTTGTCTCCGACTCTGCGAGCCTCAGGGCCTTGCCCTCATCCCTTCCCACGGCGCAGTTAAGGAGCGTCACCCTGTCCGAGAGCCCGTTTACCTCAACGTTCTTCTTAGCCGCCTGGAACGCCCAGGGGGAGGGCTCAACGGCGACGACCCTCCTCGCGCCCCTCAGGGCAAAGTATATAGCCGAGTCGCCCACGAACGCGCCTACGTCAAGTACCGACCTGCCCTCCACGTTAAGCATGACGTAGTCGTTTAAGTCAGCCAAAAACTGTATGTTATGCCAGAAGTAGAGCACCGCCCTGCTTCCGCTGACGTCTATCGTTATTGAGTCAAGATCGTCAGAAACCCCGACGAGCCTGCAGCACTTTACACCATAAAGACCTAACAGATGTGTTAGCCCTTTTGGCGCGCGCCGTTCTGAGAGGCCATTTCTATCAGCCTCCTCTTAACCTCCGTGGCGATGTTCTCCACGGCCATTAGCCTCGCGACAAGGCCTAGTAAGGCCGCGTCCCCGCTGAGCTCGACGCCCAGCCTCGTCCTGGCCTTAGCCCTCCCCCTCAGGACCAGGTTGAGCAGCACCAGGGGCCAGTTGCTGTAGGCCCCTCTGTAGAGCCTGAGCACCTCCCTTGACCTGGTTACGTAGCTTAACGCCTGCATTGTCTCCTCTCACCACAGCTTTCACACTTTTTCACTTAAAAGCTCTCTAGGTGACGGCGGCAGCCGCAGGGCCTAACGTCTTAAAGACCCATTTCTCACCTTCAACTTTGAAGCCTGCCCCAGCAGGATGAGGCACCAGGCTCAGCCCCTCCACTTAGCACTTGGAGCTCTCGAGGAATTGCTCTATCCTCAGGGGACCACTGCCTCATCGTTCTGCCGAGGGGCCCCTGGCCCTGCGCGAGGCACATGAGGCCGGGCCTGCAGACTACCCAGGCACCTGCTTGCCGAAGTTCTTCACCCAGAACTCCGCTATCTCGTCCCTCCTGGCCATCCAGACGTCGTCGAAGGACTTTATGTACTTTATGAACTCCCTGAGGGCCCTTATCCTCCCTGGCCCCATATTATCCTGACGTGGAAGCTCACGCTCATCATCTTGGGCTGCCCCTGGCCTCTGTTCCTACTCTACTTCCACTACAGCAGGGAGAAAGGAGGCTGAGCTCCAGGGACTTCAGAGCGGGGGCCGGCTGCCCCTCCACCTGGCGCCACCATGGTGATATCGTACCTCGGCAGCACGGGCACTAAGGTGATGCTGCTCCCCTACGATAACATATTGTTCATAGCCATCTCGCTGGCTGGGGCTACGCCGGCATAAGGTATGAGTACTGAGCCAAAAAGAAAGGAAAGGTTAAGGTTAAGGCGACGGCCCGCCATCGTCTTTTTACTTGCCGTGGTGCCCTCCGCTGCCAGACGAGCCGCAGGGGCCGTAGCAGACGTAGAAGCTCGAGCCGTAGGCGTAGAGCCCCGACGGCTGAGCCAGCACCTTGCCCTGGTCGTTCACCATAATCATTTCGTAGTAGTTGAAGCTCGATATGTTGCCTGCCGAGCCGTTGGCCAGCCTCACATAGACTCCCCCGGGCGGCAGCACACCGGTGTACTTGACGTTGAAGTAGGCCGTGCCGAAGTCTGCGAGCGTCGTCAGGCTCCCTCCCACAGCTGGCCGCTCGACGACCCACTCAGCGCTGCTGTCCTCCGCCCCGCTCACGGCCGTCCACGGGGAGGTGAAGTTCCAGCCCTGGGTGACGTCAACTAGCACCGTCCTGTACTCGCCGGTGGAGGTGTTGTAGATGACCCAGCCGACGACCTTGTCGCCTGGCCTCACAACATAGCTTGAGGGCGCGTAAACCGGGGACGCAGGGTAGAACTCGTACCACGCGCTGTAGTATGCCCTGCCGCCCTGGCACTGCACAAGTATGCCGGTCTGCTCCACCGTGCTGTCGTTGAAGCCGTCTATGCCAACCCATACTGCCACGTCGCTGCTCCTGGGGCTGCACTGCACGTCGGGCACGTACCAGCTGGCGTTTACAGATATGAACGAGTGAGGTGCAAGTACGTCTGCGTAGCCGGCCCAGTTGAGGCTCTCGCTCGTCGAGCCCCTGAGCGGGAGCCTCGGGTAGAGCTTGGCCTGGGCCCTGGCCGCCCCGCCGCCGTGCGGCGCTGCCGCAGCCAGGAGTATGACGAGCGCCGCCAGCGCAAGGTACCTTGGGTTCACGGGGACCGACCGTGGGGAAGTCGTGCCAGGAGGTATAAAAGCCGTGCCCCGCGTCAGCTTAGTACTCGCCCGTCACGAACCTGTTGAAGCCCTGGGCCGGCCACGTCAGGGCGAAGCTCGTGAGCGTCCATATTATTGTGGTGTCAAAGTAGGCCCCTAGGATATATTCGTGAGAGCCCGCGTATCTTTGAGAGAGCTGGCTTCACGGACTACCAGCCGCCTCTGAATTAATCGAGGCGCCTGATAGCAGCTTGCCGTAATTGCAAATCAATTACGTGAAAACGAGTTAACGCTTTTTATTCAGCACCGCACGAGGCCATACGAGCTAAAATTTTGGGTGTTTAGCGGTGGCAGGGGCGCCGACTAATGTAGCCATAGTGCTCTGCGACACGCTCAGAAGGGACGTGCTCGACGTCTATGGGGGCACGGTATCTACGAGGCCGCTGCTTGAGGCCCTCGGCAACAGGGCCATCGTCTACACCGGCTACTCAAACTCCTTCTGGACGGTCCCCTCGCACTTCAGCCTCTTCACGGGGCTGCAGGTGGACAGGCACGGCGTCCATGAGGGGCCTAACAGGAATACACTCATGTCCGTCAGCGGGCTGGGAAGGTCGTTTTCTGGACACACTCTAGCGTCAGAGCTCAAGAGAAGGGGTTTTTACACCATAGGGTTCTCGGCAAACAGCCTGGTCAGCTACATCAGCGGGCTGAACAAGGGATTTGAGTGTTTAGCCGTTAATGACTCATGGTTGATATACGGGCCCCTCTTTACTCCCATTATCGCGCTTAATAACCTTAAAATTATTGAGGAGCTTGGAGCGAAGCACCGCGGGAGGCTGAAGTACCTGAGCGCCTTCCTGGACATCCTGAAGAACAAAGGGGTCAGCGGCGCGGCCTCCATCACTGCCCTTTACTTTAAGGTCAGGCTGCTCAGAGCATTATCAGACTACGTCGCTGACAAGGGCTACACGGACGCTATATCTACAGTCCTCTGGGACGTTAAGGGCGAACCGTTTTTACTTTTCGTCAACATCATGGAGGCCCACGAGCCCTATTACTATAACGATCCCTATTTCATCAATAACGCCAAATGGGACTACAAGATCATAAGTTGCGCAAGGTGCGTGAGGAGGGAGTTTAAGGGGTACCTTAAGGGCGCCTCCACGTGTGTAAGGGCTGCCGCCGAGATAGCTAACGTCCTCAGGTCCAAGGGGCTTCTTGGCAGAACCCTCTTCATCTTCACCTCTGACCACGGCCAGGAGTTCGCTGAGCACGGCGCAATAGGCCACAACAGCGGCCACCTTTATGAGGAGAACATAGGCATACCAATCATCGTAAAGCCTCCGGAGGGAATGAAGCTCTCCAGGAGCGACTGCTACGTCGGCCTGCACGAGCTCTACGGCCTAGCAATGGCCGCGGCCTCGGGTGACCGGGAGTGGGCCCCATCCTGCGGCCCAGGGCTGGCGGAGTCCTACGAGGCCGTGGCGCCTGACCCGAACGCGGGCAGGGGAATAAGGAGGGTCGCCGTCTTCCTCGGCAGGCACAAGGCCGTGTTCAGGCTCAACGACGACAAGGTAGAGGAGGTCGCAGAGGCCGGGAGGCCCCTTGACCTGGGCTCTGACAAGGCTAAGGGAGTTATTGACGAGCTGAGGGGCCACCTCCCCTCGAGCTGACTTGGCCTTACATCGCCTACGGCCTCCCTTGACCTCATAGTGGGCCTCACTGCCTACGTCAGGCCGACCCCATACCTCAGGTGTGGCCCTGTCCTGAGGCTGCTGGCTTACCTGGCCCTCGGCGCCCCAGCGGTGGTCGAGGCGGCGGCAGCCGCTGAGGTAGCCGGCCTGCCGACTATTGCCCTGCCCCTGGCCTCCCCTGTGGTCTCAGGGGCCCTCGAGGCCGCTGGGTGCCTCTTGGGGACGTTTATAGCCGTAATCATAAGGTCGGCGCGTGCACGGGGATCAATGCCGGCGGCCAGGAAAAGGAGGGCTTAGGGGAGTCTAACAAAAGGGAAAGGATAAGGAAAGAATGGGTTTATCGCTTCAGTGACCTTTGCCTGCGGCTCAGCGCCTCCTGAGCAGCAGGACGGCGGCGACAACGACAATTATGATTACTACCACGGCCACGCCCACGTAGAGGCCCGTTAAAGCTGGCCTGCGCGGCGGGGCCGTCGAGGTCGCCGAGCTAACGGATGTCGAAGTTGTCGACGTGGCTGTGGTTGCCGTGGCGGCAGCGCTGGACGTGGTCGTAGTGCTGCTGGTCGAGGTTGTTGTGGTCGCGCTCGCCGTGGCCGTCGCGGCGCTGGACGTTGTAGTAGTGGAGGTACTTGATGTAGTCGTGGTTGTCGGCGGGGGCGCGGTCGTGGTATTGGTTGTAGTGGTCGTTGTTGTGGTAGACGCAGTGAACGATATTGTCACAGCCGCGGGGCCCGCGACGCCCACCACGCCCGAGGGCGGGCTGGGCTCATAGCCCTGGACGGCCCCGACGCTGTAGTAGTACTCCCCGGCCGCCATGAGCAGTGTTATGCTGGTCGAGTTCGAGCTCACCGTGGTCCCGTTTACGTCAACCGACCACGCTGTGCCGGGCGGCAGGCCGCTCTCCGTGAAGGTGACCCTGTAGAGCCTCGCCGGGGCCGCCGCGGGGTACCTGAGGGGGTAGAGGTCCACCACGCTCCCGTTGACGTAGGGCGCGTCGCACAGGTACGGGTCGAAGGGCAGCGGCGGGGTCACCTGCGAGAAGCCTCCCCCGAAGGGGCTGAGCCAGGCGTTGCCGGCTATCACGAGGCCGCCCACTATGTTGGTGCCCGGCCTCGGGCTCACGTAGAAGGCGGCCTCGCTGTTCACCATGACGACGTTCCTGCTGTTGTTGAAGACGTTGTTGTAGACCAGGTCGCCCGTGGAGTTGACGAGGACCAGGCCCACCCCGTACCTGGCTATGAAGCTGTCCGGCTGCCCCGCCAGGGAGAACACGGTGTTTGCCAGCGTCGAGTTGGCCAGGGTGACGTCGTCCCCCACTATTACAACGTCGTTAACGTCGTCCGTGAAGTTGGAGCCCGCTATGGTGGCGTGGCTGCCGTTGAGATAGACCCCGTAGCCTGAAGGCGGTATGCCTCCCCAGTCGAAGAAGAACGTGGAGTTCTCAACGACAAGGTAGTCGCCAGTCATGTTGACGCCGCCGTAGCCGTCCTCAGATATGTTGTCGTCGTTAAGCGTGACGTGGCTTCCCACAACGTAGATCCCGTACTTGGCCCCAAGCAGCTCGGTGCCGCTCACGCTGAGGTTGTCTCCAACCATGTATATGTCCCACCAGCCGTAGAGCAGGCGCGAGCCCACCACGGTGACGTCGCTCGCGTCCGCCTCGAGGCAGGCGCCGAAGGGGTTGTAGAGCGTGGTGTTGACTATGGTCAGGTTGCCCCCGTAGTAGCGGAGCAGCGTGAACGGGGGGACGCGGTTAACGGCGCTTTGCCCGAAGGTGAAGTTGGAGTCCACCACAGTGACGTTGTAGCCGCTTATGTTAGCAGTGGAGCCATATAAGAGGACGCCCTCAAGGTGGAGGTCGTTGCCGTCTATGCTGAGGCCGGTGCCGTTGTTGAGAGGGGTCACGCTTATTGAGACTCCAGTCATGTTGACGTGGTCTCCCGATATGAAGAGGCCCAAAGAGGAGAGGAGCGTCGTGTTCACAATCGTGGGGCTGCTGCCGCTTATGAAGACCATTGGGTAGGTGAAGTTGTCCCCAGCGAGGTACGCGTCGTTCCCGGTGACGTTAACGGTGAGCGCGAACAGGGCCTTAGTGTCCCTTATCACGGGATGGGAACCGGTAACGTTTAGCCCCCACCTGCCCGGGCCGTAGATTACGTCGCCGACGAGCTCAGGGCTGTCGCCCTTCACTATTATCCCAGCCCCGCCGGATGTGTTGTCATATAGTATTTCAGCGTCGTTGCCCGTGACGTTTATGGCGTCTGTTGAGACGCTAACGCTGTCCCCGTAGAGCAGAGGCCCGTCGCCAACTATGACGGTGCCGTTGGTCCCGTAAGTCATGGAGGCGCGGGCCACCACTACGTTATTGCCGTGTGCCACCACGCCGTCCTTGAAGAACTTGAGGAGGGAGCCGTTTATCGTGAGCCCCTGCCCGCTGAAGATCACGTCGTCTGCCTCCCAGACCCCGGTCAGGTTCCTGGCGGATATGTTGTCCCCCAGGGCCACGAGGCCGGTGCCGTTCTGCCACAGGTTATCGTACATACCCACGTCGACTAGGCTGACGTTGCTGCCGTCGACGTAGAGCGCTATGTTGTTGTCAAGCAGGGTGGAGCCCTCCAGGGCTATATCCGTGCCCGTGACGTTTATGCCGACCGTGGGGGCGTAGTAATAGCTGTGGGTCGAGCCCGTGACGTTCACGTCGCTCAGCATTACATGGCTTCCTCTCACCCTGACCCCGGTGCCGTTGCCCACCGCTACGACGCTGACGTCGCTTATGTTTATGTAGTCGCCCTCGAAGTAAAGCGTGTTGTTGTCTACTATGTCCTTTGAGCCCGTGAGGCTTACATGATCGCCGCTGACAACTATGCCGTAGCCCCTGAGCCTGCTCGTGGAGCTGACGTTGCGCATGACTATGTAGCTCCCGCTGACGTTTATGCCGTAGCCCCCGGCAAACCACGGGCCGGCGAAGATGTAGTTGTCCCAGGTGTTGTTGAGCGTTATGTGGGAGCCCGCGGCCTCCACCGAGAAGTTGGAGTTTACCACCAGGTAGTCAAAGGTAATGTAGTCGCCAAATGCCCTGACGCCGTAGGTGTAGTTGAGCACCGTCAGGTCCACTACCGTGACGTTGTCCCCCCTTATGTAGATGCCCGTGCCGTCGCCGCACCCCCTCAGCTGGTGCCAGCTCCCGTTTAGGACTACGTTGTCCGCCAGCACCCCTATGGCTATCCCCGAGGGCTGGGCGCAGGATACATCGCCTGCAAGCTCGTAGTACCCGGGCCTCGTTATGTTGGTGGGCCCGGTTATTATGGTGACCCCTCCGCCACCCTGGGCCCTGGAGGGCGGGCCTGGGAGCGCGAGGGGGACGAGCAGGAAGAGGAGGAGGAAAAAGAAAAACGCTATAGCGATGGGGGCCGCCGCGGGCCCCCTGAGCTCCCTGAAGTAGGCCGCGGTCAACAATCACCAGCTCAGCCTGACAAACCTCCGGCGGAGGGCCTATCAGGCCGCCCACCTACTGTGGGGACGCGGTTAAATGCCTTGTATAAAACTTTGGCACGCCACGGTGCTGACGTAGGTTAAACGGGCGTGGGTGGCGGGGCCTCAAGGCCCGCGCTATCGCCCCTGGCGGGCGGACGTTGACAAAGCCGCGGCTGCCGCCGTCAACGGTTTCCGCTACGTGAATTTTATGTGCAGTGAAGGTAAGACCTCGAAGCCCCTCCTGCGTCCTGGTTGGCGGCCTCAACGTTTACGCCTCCTGGCAGGCCCTCTGAAGGTATTCAGCCAGCGCCACCGCGCTGTTGTGCTCCCTGTCCCTGGCCGAGTAAAGGAGTACAGCGCAGCCCCTCTCCCTTATCCTCGAGCAGAGCTCCTTGACCGCCTCCCGGCGGGAGTCGAGCTCCCTGAAGTACCTTGACTTGAACTCCTCCCACTTGGCTGGGTCGTGGGAGAACCACCTCCTCAGCTCGTCGGAGGGCGTGAGCTCCTTTGGCCAGACGTCCACCTTGAGCTCCTCCCTGCTGACGCCCCTTGGCCAGAGCCTCTCGGCGAGGACTGCGAGGCAGCCGCCGGCCTCGCGGCTCTCGTAAACTCTGGCCACCATTACCCTCAAGCTGATCCCAAAAGGAGGTATGGGTTATGGTTAAAATGGGCTAGCCTAAAGCGTTAGGTGGACCTCCTTGAGAGGACCCAGTCCAGGGCCATGGGCACCACTATTATCGCGAACGAGGCCGCTGCCGTCAGGTCGCCCGGCATCCTGAGCCATATGAACAGCTGCGCCAACCGAGTCTCCCAGAAGCCTGGGGCTGGGTCGAGGCCGACTGACGGCACTATGACTGTCTTCGCGTACCAGAAGCCGTACCTCAGCTCGTAGACGGTCTGCAGGACGCCGAGCGGCACGAGGGAGAGGAGGGCCTGGAGGTAGAAGCCGACCCCGTAGCCTATCGCCCCGAGCCTTATGTACTTCAGGTGGGACTCCCTCACGTGGCCTGCCAGGTACAGGGCCACGAACCACATCGTTATGCTCGGCAGCCCGTAGGCGAGCGGGAACGCCGCGTGGGCGTGGGCCATCGTGTACTGGAGGTCGTGGACGTAGTAGTTAACTATTGGGGCGTTTATGAGCCCCGCCCCGAGGAAGACGACGCCCATGCTTCCCCCTATCCCAGCGACCAGCACGAGGGTCAGCAGCGTCCTGTCAAAGGAGGTCAGCGTGCCCAGCGTGCCGGCCCTCCTGGCGACTAGTACGACGTATGCCATGGCGAAGCCAAGCGGTATTGCCTCGAGGATGCTCAGCGCTGCCCCGACGTACATCCAGACGGCCGGGAAGCCAGTCCAGTAGTAGTGGTGGGCGGCCCCTATCATACCAGTTATGACCTCGGTCACCGCGTCAATCATTACGACCGACCTGGCGAGGCCGGCGGGTATGAGGCCCCTGACGACGAGGAGGACCGCGAGGACCGTTATCACTATGGAGGGCCAGAAGCCCTCGACGGCGGCGTGTATGAATATCCACCTGAAGAACTCGTCCTCGGTGAAGTACGGCCAGGGCCTCACCACAGGAAGGGCCCCCACGACGACGCCCACCCCGAAGCCGGCCAGCACGTAGGAGAGCACGCTGGCGAATGGCCTCAGGGGCTCGGCGGCCAGCCTTGAGGCCCTGTGGAAGAGGTAGGAGAGGTAGAAGACGCCAACTGCTGTGAGAAGCAGCCAGAGCGAGCCGACCTCTATTACGTCCCTCCCCTCCGCACCAAACATGAACCACGGCTCAACGGGGCCCGAGCTGAAGGGCACATAGCCTAGGTAGTCGAGCCAGACCCCTGCAAGCGAGGCCACCGCTACGGCTGAGAGGAAGCCCATTATTGCTATGACCTTCCTCCTCGAAAGCTCGACCCCGAAGTAGGGGAGCACGAAGAGGGAGAACGCCACCCAGGTGAGAGCTATCCAGTATATCGCCAGCCATATGTGGAGGGCCCTGGCGACGTTGAAGGGGAGGAGGCCGATGAGGTCGAGGCCGTAGAGGGACTGGGTTGCATATAGGTGCATGAGGTACGTGCCCAGGAGGCCCTGAACGCCGGCGGCCACCATGAGGAGTACCATGAATGGTATGACGGCCCTCTGTGCCGGGCCCGGGGATGGAAGGTCGACCTTTAGCAGTGGGTCGTTCCAGTGGGAGACCAGGTCCCTGACTATGAAGGCCCCCACCGGGAAGCCCACTGCCAGTATGGCCGCTATCATTATCATGGTCGCGGCCCAGGCGTTCGTGGAGGGCGACGTCAGGCCGGGCATGTAGGGGAACCCCTGGGTGTAGTTGTTTAGTGATATGAGGGCGCTCCACGTGAAGTATGCCACGAGGTCCCTCACCACGGTCCTGTTAGTTATGAAGTCGGGCCTCAGCCTGAGCTCCGAGGAGTTCTGGCCGAGGTACTGGGAGTAGAGGTCCACGGCGTAGTTGAAGGCGCCCAACATGTAGTCGCTTACGGTGTAGTTCCTGCCCCAGCTCATCGTGCCCCCTGGGTCAAGGATGAGCCTCTTGACCTCGGCCGCCTCAGACGGCGGCAGGACAGGGACCCCGCCTTTATACGAGACCGTCAGGTTGAGCCTCTGGGCCAGGTAGAGCTCGTAGAGCTCAAGGGTGTAGGAGGTGAAGTCGACCCCGAAGTACGCCCCCATCCCCTCTATGGAGCCGTAGTCCATCAGGCCGTACTTCTGGAGGTAGTATTTGCCCATTATCACCTGCTGCCTCGTGAAGAGGACCGTGCCGTTCTGGGTCACGACCGCCGGAGGCACGGGCGGGAGCCTGGAGAACGTGTAGGCGAAGAGCGCTCCTGAGAACGCGAACACCACTATTATGGCCAAGAGGACGGGCAGGGCGTCACGCCTGAGGCTCAATCAGCTCACCAATTTCATTAAGGGCTTTAACTGGGATTAACATTATAACCTAAAATTTTAGGGAGGCGTTTGGTAAGCGCGCTCAGGGTCAGGGTAAGGCTAACGAGGCACGACTGCGAGGTAGCCAAGGCGCTCGGGGGCAGGGGAGGCTTCAGTATTGTGAGGATGTCTGCAAGCAGGGGGCTCTCAACCCACCTCGTCGAGGTCGAGGACGAGGAGGAGCTGAGGGGCCTGAGGAGGGTTAAGATAGGTCGGAGCCTATACCTCGTGACGACGTCCAGCTGCTCGGCGTGCAGGGCGCTCTCTGAGCTGGGGGTCATAGTCCTCGGGGGGAGGTCGGAGGGCGGCGACGCGGTAGTTTATGATATAATCGTCCACAGGAACAGGCTCGGCAGCGTCCTTGAGGCCCTGGAGCAGAGGGGGCTCAGTCCCAGGGTCCTCTCCAGGGAGCCCTACAGGGAGCCGGCCCTCTCCCAGGCGCAGCTGGCCGCCCTCCTGACTGCCTAAGGGAGCCGGCCCTCTCCCAGGCGCAGCTGGCCGCCCTCCTGACTGCCTACAGGATGGGGGCCTTCTGCCCGGAGAGGAGGGCCAGGCTAATTGACGTTGCTAAGGAGCTCGGCGTCTCACCCGCGACGCTCAGCGAGAACCTGAGGAAGGCGCTGTTCAAGGTCATAGGCTGGTACCTCTCGAGCAGGGGGCTCAGCGAGGGGCCGGACGACATAGCGTGCAGGTGGCTAGAGGAGCTCCACGGCGGCCAGGACAGCGAAGGAGGCGGCGGACGCCGCCGCGGAGATCACGCCGAGCCTCCTGAGGGGCCTCGGCCCAAGGTCCCTTAGCGAGGTCCTGCTCAGCGCGGCTGTGAGCGCGGCCGGCGGCGCCAGGGCTAAGGCGCAGGCGTGGCACCCGAGAGCCAAGTCAAGGGCCGCGCCGGCGGCCGCCGTCACAGCTGAGAGCGCTGTGGCCCTGGCCCTGTTCGCCTCCTTCACGACGCCCAGGGCGGCCAGCGAGACCGCCAGGGCCGAGGACGCCCAGGCGATGGCTATGCCCGCCGGGACCCCTCTGCCCAGGGACGCCAGGGGGAGGATCAACAGCGAGACCCCGAGGGAGCCCAGGACCGTTGACGCGTCCCTCCTCCTTGCCAGCTCCAGCGCCCACGAGGAGAGCATGGCAACGCCCGCGGGCACCGAGGCCGCGAGCACCCTGGGGCCGGCGAGCGCGTATGCAGCTGCTAAGGCTGCTGCTAAGGCCACGGAGGCCGGCGAGCGGGGCCTCCAGAGGGCGAAGTTCGCGGCGAACACCGTGGCGAGCCCAAGGGCTACGGCCGTGAGGAGGGCGGGCGACAGGTCAAGGGTCAGCGCTGAGAGTGCAACTGTGAGCAGGCCCAGGCTCATGAGGCCGTGAGCGACCCTCAAGGCTTTCACTGGCGGGCAGTGGGCGGGCCAGGGATTTGAGCTGAAGCCTAAAGCTTAAGGTGCCTGAGGGCCGCGGGGGCCGCCAGAGGTTGGCATCGGCTCCCTGAGGGGACAAAGAAAAGGAAGAAGAAGGAAGAGATGGAGGGAGAAACCAAAAAGTTAAAAACAAGGTAAAGGGGCTTGAGGCCTACGGTCACGAGAGGCAGGTGTAGTTAGAGGTGAACGTGAAAGTTGACGGGTTGACCCACGGCGGCACGTACCCTCCGAAGGGCTCGCCCGGCAGGCCGAGGTAGCCGAGGCCCATCTTTGCGCCCGTCAGCCACTCCTCGCACTCCTCGTGCATGGCGTTCTCAAACATTGACGTCCAGCCCTGCAGGTACGAGGGCCCCGTGCTCTGGAGCGCCAGGAGGCCGCTGTAGATGGTCTCGTCAGTGTCTGCGAACAGGGACAGCGGGTCTATGACGAAGTTCTGCGGCGCCGTCCTGCTCAGGTTGACCAGGTGCTGGTACATCCACCACTGCTGCGGCGTGTTGTACCAGTCCGTGCCGTTGAGGTAGTATGTGACCGCCTTCCACCTGGTCCAGGCCTGCTGGCCGCTGTAGGACAGCCAGTACTTCATGAATGTAAGCGCGGCTTCCTGGTAGGGCGAGACGGGTATTGCTACGGCGTCAGAGACCACTACGAAGTAGTCCTGCGTGCCCGGGAACGGCTCGGCGACCACGGTCACGTTGGGCCAGCTTATGTAGGGCTCGGTGGCAGGGTAGACGGTTATGTTGTCGAAGTCGTAGAGGTAGTTAGTGGCCGAGTCGACGTCAACCTCGAAGACGGCCTTGCCCAGGGCCACGTCAGCTATTCCCTGGGACCACGTCATGGACCTCCAGGCCGGGTAGTTGTAGGAGGTGAAGTTGAGGAACAGCCTGTTTGTCTCGTTGAAGACGCTCCAGAAGGTCGGGCTGCTGAAGTTAACAGTGCCGTAGAGGACCTCGTCCAGGAGCCTGGGGCCTCCCAGCGAGAGGAATATTGCAAACCAGAGCTGCTCCTGGTCATAACCTCCGTCCGCGCCTGGCACCATCCACGGGGTGACCCCGTGCTCGGCCAGCTGGACGGTGTCGTAGATGAGCGTGCTCATGTTTGTTGGCAGCGGCAGGTTGTACTGCCTGAGCACCTTCATGTTGATGTAGAGCACGAAGCCGCTGTGCACGCTCACTGGGGCGTTGAGTGTGGTGCCGTTGTAGGCCGCGGCCTCAATTATGGGCAGGGAGACCACGGATGGGTTCAGGAAGCCCATGGACTTCAACGCGGGGGTCAGGTTGAGAAAAGCCTTGACCCCCTGCGGGGCGGCCTCGGCATAGCTAAGCATGTTGGCCCCCAGCAGGCTCTGGAAGAGGTCCGGAGGCCTGCCAGCTATTATCATGCCCATTATGGCGTACCTGGCGTTGGTGCCGCCCGCCCCTGGGATTATCTCCTTCTGCACGGTGTACTGCGGGTAGGCGGCCTCAAAGGCCGGTATGAGGTGGTCCAGCGCCACCCTGCCCGTGGTCGCCCACCACGTGTAGAACGTTATGGTAGTGACCGTTGTAGTTGTAGTGGTCGTTATCGGCGTCGTCACGCTGGTTGTGGTAGTGGTGGGCGTTGTCGTGGTCACGTGGTGCCTCGTCGAGACGTACGCGAGGTAGCCGCCCACGGCGGCGACCACCACGATGACTATAACTATGGCCGCTATGGCCGCGGTGCTGAGTGAGGACCTCATACGGGCACCTACCTCCCTAATTCTACACTTTCTTACACGGGGACCTATTTAAACACTGTCGTGCGTAAACTTCAGTATACAGCTTTCGTTTAGTTGCAAAAGAACTCGTTGTAAGCAATTTATAAGCTATAAAGCAACTTTACTACTCCCACAGAGCGGCCTCCCCTGCCTGCCAGCTTAAGGGACCGCTGGTTACCTCAGCCTCAGGGCCGCCTCCCTGTAGACGTTGTCAAGGAACCTGTAGTCCTTGACTATGCTGAGCCTCTCCAGGGTCCTGAGCATGTTGTCCAGGACGCTGGACGATAGCGTGGAGCCCAGCTCCTGGCCCAGGCACGACATAACCTTGCCCCAGCTGTCGCTCCCCCTGGCTATGCAGGAGAGCAGGGCCCTGTACCTCCTGTAGGTCACCTCGGGCGTGAAGGCCCTGGACCTCAGCAGGTCGAGCAGCTCGCCCTCGGCAACCTTAACCGCCTCCTCCCTGACATCCTCAAGGCCCCTGCCCTCGGCCACCCTGAGGCCGGCGAAGGTGAGCCAGCCGGGGATTCCGTCAAAGTACTCGGCTATCCCCTCAATCACGTCATCGCTTACCTCAACGCCGAGCTCGTCGAAGCCCCTCCTGAGGAACTCGACCGACTGACCGCGGCTGAACCTCTCGAGCCTCACCTCCCTGAAGTACCTGCCGTAGAGGGGCGAGGACTCGTCCTTGAGGCCTATGAAGTCGTAGAGCAGGCCTGCCTCGCTGCCGGTAAGCACGAGGCTCACGTTCCTATCGTAATCGTAGGCGTGTGCTATGGCGTCCCTGGCCTCCGTAGAGAGGGGTCTCCTGAGCCTCTGGGCCTCGTCCAGGGCTATCACAGCCCTCCTCGAGTTCAGCCTGTCCAGCAGGTCGGCCAGGCTGACGGAGTCCCTCCCCCTCCACCTCAGCTCGACGCCGCTCCCCATAATGGACGCTCCCCTCAGGCCCCTCAGCAGGTCAACCACCCTGTCAAGCCTTGATGAGAGGGCCTCCGAGAACAGGGAGTAGAGCTCGGCCCTGCTGTAGTTGGGCCTGAGCGTCCTGCAGTCTATGATTAAGGTGACCGCGTTTACCTCGCTCAGGGCCACGTTGAGCACCGAGGTCTTGCCGATCCTCCTGATGCCGCTTATCACCGTGAGCGGTGGCCCAGGCCCTCAACGACCTGCGAGACCTCCGAGTCCCTGTCGAAGAGGTCCCTCCCTCCTGCCCTTGGGCCTCTAGTCAAACAGCAAGGGTTCTGCCCCAGAAGCTTACTTCTGCCCCAGAAGTAATAAGGAGGTGAAAAAAGAACCGTTTTACTGACTCTAAGGCCTCCTCCTCAGCAGCAGGAGCGCCACAGCGACGACCGCTACTGCGACGGCCGCGGCCCCCAGCCCCCCGACCTCGGCCGCGTTGATGGTTACAGCCTCCCTCTCAGCCATGGGCTCGCCCACGCTAACCGAGGCGCCGTTGGGGAGGTCCAGGGTGCCGACCCACCTCACGGCGTGGAGCGGCGGGGCGGGCGCCTCAAGCTTAACCGTGTAGCCCTGCGGCGCCCAGAAGCTCCTGGTGGTGCCGTTGGCGTACGTCACTGTGACCAGGAACCTGGGTGAGTACTCGACCACTATGGCCCCAGGCGAGGTGACGGCCACCTCCTCAGGAGACACCAGCTCGTAGGACACGCCGCTGCTCACGTTTATTGTTGTTGGGAACCTGAGCGTGTAGCCCAGCGGTAGCCAGCCTACGAACGCAGTCCCGTTGGGCAGGGCGTAGCTGACGAGCACCTGCAGCTGGTAGGCCGGGGTCTCGTTCACCGGGGAGTCAACGACGAGGGGGCCGCCGACCTGGAGCACGTACCTGGCGGAGCCGTTGACGTATATCACCTCGGGCGGCCTTATCACGGTGCCGTTTGCGTACCAGCCGCTGATGGTCCCGTTGGGAAGCGATATGTGCACGTAGTACTGCAGCACGGGCCTCAGGGGCAGCGTGAGCGGGGAGCTCAGGTTGATGACTATCATCTCCGGGCTGACGTAGAGCCTCTCAGCCTCGCCGATGTAGAAGTACCTGTATATGATTATCCTTGTCGAGGCGTTGTACCAGCCGCTGGTCAGCGTGGCGTTGATCCCGTTAACGTTAGCAGGGACAGGCTGGCTCAGGTTGACGTAGTACTGCAGCACGGCCCCCTCTACCACAGTGGTGTTGCCGTTGACCGCCAGCAGGAGCGAGGTGACGTGCGCAGGGGTGCCGTTGACCAGGACCTCGCTGGGGAGCACCCTGATGCCTGCCGACGGCATGTAGGCTACGAAGGTCAAGTTCGCCACGAAGGGCTGCTGCGAGTAGAAAGTGTAGTTGCCCGCCATGAACATCTGCCCGTTGTATATGAACGGCGTCTGCGAGCTCACGTTAAGCGCTATCACCTGCTGCATGCCCGCCACGGCCACTTCGGAGCTGAAGGAGTACACCGGGCTGCTGCCGGCGTAGAGGGTTGCGGTAACGATGTACTCGCCGGAGGGCACCTGAATCAGGGCCTGGGGCGACGTCACCGCCACAGTACTTGAGAAGCTCACGTTCACGCCCATGACGCTCACGACCCACAGGGCGCCGGCCGGCGTCAGGTTAACGGAGACCTCGTTCGGGGCCGGCGAGTAGCTGCTTGCCGAGGCCTGCCACAGGGCCTCCTGGTAGCTGCTGCCGGATAGCTGGTACACGAGGCCGTCATAGTAGTACTCCGCTATGCCCTGCACCGCGCTGACGTTCTCGGCCGTCACGCCGCCGGAGAAGTTGTACGGCTCCAGGGAGAAGGCCCCCGGCACGGCGTAGAACCTGCCGTCGTACCTGTAGTAAAGCATCATGCTGGCGTCCCAGGAGTAGGCGTAGAGCGTTGACCCTTCCCCGCAGCCGGCCGTGACGAACTGTATGACGTATGGGTAGCCGTTGCTGGCCACCCCGGGCACGCTGCCCGCGAGGAAGGTCGGGTTGTCGTTGAACGCGGTCTCGTTAGCTGTTATGGTGTCGTAGAGCACCCAGCCGCTGTCGTAGGTCGAGTTGACGAACCTGAAGTACATGTATATGACCGGCTCCATGGCGGCGTTGACGCTGACGTTCATCATGACGTAGACGTGGAACGGCTCGCTGCTCTCAAACTGAACTGGGTAGGTATAGGCGTAGTACTGCTCACCATGATAGCTGCTTATGTTCCCGTTGCCGCTGGCGCTGAGCACTGCAGGGTTAGTCGCGTTCCACAGGTTGTTAGTCGCGTTCCACAGGTTGTTAGTCGCGTTCCACAGGTTGTTAGTCGCGTTCCACAGGTTGTTAGTCGCGTTCCACAGGTTGTTAGTCGCGTTCCACAGGTTGTCCTCTATCTCCACGTAGTATGTGCCGTTGCCCGCCGCGTAGATATGTATCACGTCCTGGGCCCAGAGCACCACGTCAGGGGTCACGTTGAGGTTGGCGTTGAGCTGCACTGAGGACCAGTTAGCGTTCACCGGCGGACCAGAGTAGAAGGAGCCGCCGTAGAAGTTGAAGACACCCAGCAGGGAGCGGGTTGTGTAATAGTAGTTAACCTGGCTGCCGTTAACGAGCGCTGTGCCGTTGTCGTTTATCCCAACGGCATTCTCAGTGGCGGCCTCAGGAAAAGGCATCACGGGAAGCCTCGGCACCGATGGCCTGCTAACGTGGAGGCCTGCAGCGTGCTGCTGAGGCGCCAGGAGGATCAACGCCAACAGGACTATTATTAGGTGCGCGCGACTCAAGACTGTCGCCGCGGTGGTGATGACCCTGAAATTTAAAAATGTATCCAGCGCGGAACCTAAAAGCCCTTATAAACGAGAACGATCGTTCTTAACATTATAGTGTAGCGCGGGCACAGCGTGCTCAGGGTGAGCCTCCACAGGGAGCCGCCTCTGCCGCCCATGTAGCCGCTTATAATAGCCACAGGCCCGCTGCAGCCAAAGGGCTACTGCGTCAAGCAGGGCCTTCGCGATCTTCAGGAGCCCCTCAACGGCCTGGTGGGAGGCCCGAGCGTCGAGGGCTACCTTGGCAGTGCTATGGCCAGGGCCGGGGTCGGCCATTGAGGTGGTAGGCGCCTCAAGCGCTCTGCGGTCCTTGAAGTTTAATTTATGCACACTTGCGCCTTCACTCAGGTGGACTCATGACCTTAGAGCTCAGGGGGCTCGCCGTCAGGGGGCCCAGCGGCGAGGAGGCCTGCGAGGGGGCCGGCAACAGGTTCAGGTGCCCCTCGGCCGAGGTGGAAGTGACTGACGACGGGGGCTCACTGTTCGTCAGCTTCACATCCCTCGGGCAGGTGGACCGCTCGTGGCCCCTCAGCCTTAGCCTCTCGCTGAGGGTCTCGGGAGGCCTGGCCCTGACTAACGACCCCGCCCCTGACTCAGCCTATGCAGTTGGCTTCAGGTACTACAACCTGCTCGGGACTGGGGCCACGCCCTCCGTTGAGAGGCCCCCTGACGACGTCGAGTACCCTCCCAGGGAGTTCAGGGGAGGGAGGCCAACGTCATGGCTTTACCCCATATGGCTCAGGGACGAGGGCTCAATACCTCCCCTGACGGCCGGCCTGATAGCCTTCACGGGGGACGAGTGGCTGGCCGCGGTGGCCATATCGTCTGGCAGGCTCACCGGCTACCTGGGCCCAGGGCCCAGGCTCTCAGTTTACCTCGGCTCCCCGGCCGCCTCGGCCTCAGGCCACGTCCTTGCATATGCGCTCTCGGGCGACCCATACGACGCCATAGCCCAGGCGTGGGCCAGGGCCTCGGGGCGCGCCAAGGTCAGGCTGAGGTCCCAGAAGCCCAGGCCATCGTTCTCAAGGAGGCTCGGCTGGTGCTCATGGAACGCGTTCCTCGGCAACGTTACCGAGGCTGACGTGAAGGCCACCGTCAGCTCCCTGATAGCCAGGGGCGTGAGGCTCGGGTGGGCTCTGGTTGACGACGGCTGGGAGTCCCTTGAGGGGAAGTCGCTGAGGGAGTTCTCAGCCGACGGCTCAAAGTTCCCCGGAGGGCTGAGGGGCCTGTCCGAGGAGCTCAGGTCCATGGGGCTCAGGATGGGCCTGTGGACGACGATAAACGGCTACTGGGGGAGCCTGTCCGAGGGCCTGGCGGGCCGCTACCCCAAGGCAAAGGTCAGGGACGGCCACTTCGTGAGGCCCGACTCGGCCGACAGGTTCTACGAGGACTACCTGGGCTGGATGGCCTCGCAGGGGGTCAGCTTCGTCAAGGTTGACAACCAGGTCTGGCTCCACGACGGCTACGTCGACGTCCCCTCAGCCGAGGCTGCTGGGGGCGTCGAGGAGGCCCTTCAGTCCGTGGCTTCAAGGAAGGGGCTCGAGCTGCTGATGTGCATGGCCCTGGTGCCTGAGGCCTACTCTAACTTCTCAGCGGCGGCGACCGCCAGGGCCTCGGTGGACTACATACCTTTCTGGAGGGCCGGGGCCAAGCTGCACATAATGTTCAGCGCCTACGCCGGCACCTTCCTGTCGCCCATACTTTACCCTGACTACGACATGTTCATGTCCTACGACCAGGGCGCCCTGGCCTACGCCGTGGCCGCTGCGGTGAGCGGCGGGCCGGTGTACATAACAGACAGGTTCCCGGACAGGACTAACGTGGACCTGCTGAGGAGGCTGACGCTGCCCGACGGCACCTTGGCTGTAGCTGACGAGCCGGGCCTCGTGACCAGGGACGTGCTGCTCAGGGACCCATACAACGAGGACGTCCTGCTGAAGGTGGCCTCCGCCGCCTCGGGGGTCCCCGTGGTCGGGGCCATCAACGTGACCAGGAGGGGCTCAAGGGTCAGGGAGGCCCTCAGGCCGTCTTACCTGCCGAGGCCGCCGACCGCCGAGAGGCTGGCCTACTACAAGTCCGTCAGCGGCGAGGCTGGGGTCATCGGCGGCTCCGGGAGCGTTAACCTGGAGCTCGGGGAGCTCGAGGCGGAGCTGCTGACACTCTCCCCAGCGGTGGACGGCGTCGCAGTGATAGGCATAGCTGAGCTCCTGGTGCCGCCCGCCGGCGTTACTGTGGAGGGAAACAGGGTGAGGGCCAGGGCGCCCGGGACGCTGGTATACTATGACGGCGCCCTCAGGGAGGTCAAGGTAAGCGAGGGCGACGTAGTTGAGGTCTGAGGTCACGTGACAGGCTCAAGCTTTACCCTGCTGAACTCCGGCAGAAGGGAGGCTATGAGCTCCTCCTCGGGCCCAGCAAGCTCGCCAACAACGGCCATGTTGTCGTCGGCCGGGGCGTCCTGAGCATTATCCACGCCTTGACGTACTTCTCATCGTTGAGCTCCAGGGAGGCCGCGCTGCCTACATAGTGGTCCAGGTACCCAGGGTCGACCCTGCAGCCCTCCTCTATCCTTGATGGGTTGTCCCAGGCTAGGCCCAGGGACACTAGCATTGAGAGCAGCCCACCGGCGTTGATGCACTCGTCGTCGGGGTGAGGGGGCGACAAAGAGGACCTTTGCAGCCTTCACTGCCGACCCCCCGGGCTCCTCGCCTGCCGGCAATAAAAATCGCCGAAGTCGCAGGGCCCTGACGAGGTCCGCAGGCACGAGGCACAATATGGAGCCCAGCACGGCCCCCCTGTTCACCGGCCAGCCCCTCAGGCGGAGCCAGACGGCCTTCAGGGGCCTCACCTTCACCTCCACGCCCTCAATCCCCCTTCCAAGGCAGAGTATGCTTCCAAAGTACGTGGCCCTGAAGTCAAGGAGCTCCCTGGAGACCTTAGACGTGGTTGCCTCCCTTAACGCCATGTAGTCCCTGTAGTACTCCATGTACTTCCTTGCCAGCGCCTCGGCCGTGAGCCCCCTGGTGGCCGATGTGTTCTCTGAGTGAACCCTGTAAAGCGTCAGCCTCTCAGGCACAACCCTTATGCTGCCCGCCTCAAGGGCGGCCGCAGCCAGTGCGGTGTCTACTGACTTCCTCACCAGGTCAAGCCTTGCCCTCTCGGCCACGCGCCTCTGGACGGCCATGGAGCTGGCGTTGAAGTCAAGATTATACAGGACAACCTCTCTGGCGTCGCTGACCTCAAGCTCCCTGGGAGGCTCCCTGGGCCTGAGCCTCACGCCTATTTCCCTGCCATTTGCGTCTATGGGCTGCTGCAGGTTGTAGAACATGGCGTGAGACCCAAGCCCCCTGTAGACCTTCTCGAGCCTGACCTCCCTGTACATGTCGTCGTCCTCCAGGAAGGTTATTATGTCCCCCTTCGCCTCCTCGAGGCCCGCCAGGAGGAACCTGCCCTGCCACTGCTCGTCGCTGTAGACCTCCTTCCAGCCGTTCCTGCGAATTATCTCGTCGCTCTCTTTGTCCTCAAAGTTCTTGACGACTATTACCTCGAACCTGTCCCTTGGGAGCGTCTGCGCCTCAAGGCTTCGCAGGGCGTAGGGAAGGTACTGTCTCCTGTTGTAGGCGGTGACTATGACTGAGATCGGGCCGGCTGAGCTCAAGGCTCCTTCGACCAACCAATTCCACGCTGGAAGCACTCTTAAGCCTCGATCCTTGAATATGGGTTCGGCACGCTCTCTATGAGCAGCCTCGTGTACTCATGCCTTGGGTGGGTGAGCACCTCCTCTGTCGGACCCTCCTCCACGATTCTCCCCTCCTTCATCACATAGACCCTGTCAGTTATGTAGCCCACCGTGGCTATGTCGTGGCTTATGAAAACCATTGTGAGGTCCCTCTGCCTCTGCACCCTCCTTATCAGTCTGAGTATGTCGTGCTGCGTCACTACGTCAAGGCCTGTGGTGGGCTCGTCCATTACAACTATCCTCGGGTTGAGCATGAGGGCCATGGCAAGTATGAGCCTCTGCTTCATGCCCCCGACATCTGGAACGGGAAGAGCTCAAGCACCTGCTTGTCCCTGGCCAGCCCCACCTCCTGGAGGGTGTCAAGGACCAGGTCCACGTGCTCCTCGTAGTCAATGCCGTGGGAGGCCAGTATGTCCTTTATGGTGTCCTTGACCTTCCTCACCGGGTTCAGGGAGTTCTGGGCGGCCTGGGGCACGTAGCTGATAGATAACTGTGCCCCTGACCCTGTTGAGCTCCTCCTGGGAGGCCCTCAGGACGTCCACCTTGCCCTCTATCATCACTGAGCCGGACTCTACGACGAGGGGGAGCTTGACGAGGCCGACCATTATATTGGCGAGCGTTGACTTGCCGGACCCCGACTCGCCCACCACGCCGGTTATGCCCCCTGGGGACGTCGAGGTCCACGCCCCTGAGGACCCTGACGTAGCCGCCGTCCTAGGTTAAGTAGCCAGCCCTCAGCCCCTGACCTCCACAGCTGCGTCCAAAGGAAACCCCTTTCTGTCTCTAGGTGTTAACATGGGGTGGCTAAAAGTATTTTATCGTGTATGCAGACGCGGCCTAAACGGTATTAAAGTAGGCCAAGCCCTAGCCTTGGCGGGCTAAAGGAAAGGAGGCTAACCCTTATTACATTTGTTCCTCGCCATAACATTCGGTGCAGCCCATGAACTTGGCCAAGGGGCTGGTCCTGGCGCTCGTGGCCCTCATGGTAATCTCAGCGATTCCCTCGCTGCCAGTGGCCTCGTCCCAGGGGCCCGAGACGGTGGCCGTGCTTTACGTGCCCCTCAGGGACCTGGGCCTAGTCTTCCTCTACGCCGAGGCCTCGTCGACGCCGGGCAACCCACTCTACGGCCACCTGATGAACTCGACCATGCTCTCCCTGGTGCTCCCCCCTCCGTCCCAGGTGAGCGGCAACGCCTCCCTGCTGCAGGGCATGGGCTTCAGGGTGCTGGGCGTCCTGGAGGGCTCCATGATACTCTTCGGGGCCCGCCTCGGGCAGCTCGAGGAGGACTTCGGCGGCCAGGCCAGGTACTTCAGCTACATGGGCCGTGAGTACTTCGTCTACGCCTCATACGTGCCGGGCATGGGCTACGTATACGCCTCGAACTTCACGCTCCAGCCCCTTGGCCTGACCTCAGGCCTTCAGGGCGTCGGGCCGGGCGAGCTCAGGGAGGCATACGGCGTTGGCAACATGACTGGCTCCGGGGTGCCCGTCGGCATAGTCACTTACTACGGCGACCCCCTGCTTGAGGACGAGCTGAGGGCCTTCGACGCCGCCTACGGGCTGCCGGGGGCCTCCATGTCATACGTGCCCGTAGGCCCCTACGACCCTAACCTGGGGCTCTACTCCGGGTGGGCCGAGGAGGCCGAGGCCCTGGCCGAGGCAGTGCACTCCATGGCCCCGGGCTCTCCAATTGTAATATATGCTGCCTGGCAGGGGCTCCCCTTCTCGGCTATAGCCGCAGAGGTGGACCAGCTGAACGCGACGCCGGTAGTTCTTATCCCCTTCGGGGCCCCCGAGGGCCTTGTCAACTACCTGGGCTACGGCTTCTACCTCTTCAACTTCTACCTGGCGGACGCCTACTTCGCCCTTGGGGCCGCCGAGGGAATAACCTTTGTAGCGCCCACTGGAAACAACGGAAGCCTCTACCCCTACGGGCCCCTGGGCTCGCTCTACTACCCGGCGTCGTCGCCGTGGGTGCTCTCAGTGGGGGGCTCCACGTCATTCGTCTCAGGCAACCTGACGGCCCAGTCCTCCTGGTCAGCTGAGGGCGACCTGGGCAGCCAGGCCGGGGTCAGCGGGGTTGAGCCGATGCCGTGGTGGCAGGGCCTGCTGAGGCAAGCGCCTCCCCAGGGCTTCCCCCACGGCAGGAGCTCGCCTGACGTGGTGGCAGACGCCAGCCCGGCCACGGGGCTGAGCGTGGTCACCGCCTCCGGCCAGGGCTCCGCCTGGGGCAACGGGCTGGCAGCTGCAGTGGTGGCAGGCGAGCTGGCCGACGTTGAGGGCTACGTGGGCCACAGGCTCGGCCTCATAGCGCCCACGCTGTACCTCATGTACAGGGGGACCCCGTGCAACGCGTCCACGAGGTCAGCCTTTGAGCAGGCCTACCCTGGCTACAGCTTCCCGTGGCTCGCTGGGCGCGGCTACAGCGTGCTCGACGGCCTGGGCGCCGTAAACGCGGGCCAGCTGGCCAGGTGGCTCGCCAATGGGTCCCTCCTGAGGGCGATAAACTGCACCGTGCCCAGGCTGCTGGTCTCGGCGAGCCTGAGCCCTCAGGGGCCCGAGCTGCTGCCTGGCCAGAGGCTCAGCGTGGTTGCATCGGTGACCTATTATAACGAGACCGTCTCCTCGGGCTTCGTGAACCTCTACATAGAGACCGCGCAGCAGGGGGTTGTTGAGGTCGTCCCGATGAGCTACTCGGCCGGCCTCTGGAGGGCCTCTGTCACGGTGCCGGCCAACGCGTCGGGGCCCGCAATGATAGCAGTTGAGGCCAGGTACAACGGCACCTGGGGGATCTACGAGTACGAGGCCTTCATTGGCTACTTCGTGGAGGACCTCAACCTGAGCCCGGGACCCCACTTGGGCCCCCTCAGCATGAGTTATGAGGTGGTCGAGCTCAACGGGACCCCAGTTAATGTGCCGCCGCTGTTTGACGTCCTCTACTACTGCTATAACAACAACACCTACGCGCTCGAGGGGACAGCGCTAGGGGGCTCAATTGAAGTTAAGCTGCCGGGCTACTACGTTGTCGAGGCCCGGCCGCCCGCCTTCGCGTCGCTGCCCCTGGTCTCAGGACCCCTGGTGGCCGTGGGCTACTCGCCCGAGGCCGCAGGGGGCTACGCGCCTTCGCCGGGGGGCTGCCTCTACTTCACAGTCTCCCTGAAGGCCCCTGCTGAGGCGGGGCCTGAGGCCTCGGCCATGATTGAGCGCGGGAGCAACGTCACAGTTTACCTGGCCTCCAACAGCAGCGGCCTGGTGTCCACCTTCTACCAGGCCTACGTCTACTACAACTCCACCCTCGGGGAGTACTGGGGCTGCGTGAGGCTGCCCAGCTACGTGGGCCAGGGCTACTACGCCGTCATAGTTGAGACCAACTACAGCTCCGCCGAGCTGGGGGCAGTGGAGGGCGTCACCTATGGCTACGTCTACGTGTCCCCGCCGCTGAGGGCGACCCTTAAGGCGCCGGCGTACTCAATGATGGGGCAGCCCATCAGGGTCTACGCCAACGTGACCTACCTCAACGGGACCCCGGCGAGGCTGGGCTACTTCACCCTCTCCGTGAGGCCTGTCAGCGGGGGCCCCTCGGCCTCCCTTCCCATGGAGTTCAACTCCACCCTGGGCCTGTGGGAGGCCACGGTGACGCTGCCCTGGAGCAACGGGAGCCTTGAAGGCATTAGCGCAGGGCAGCCCCAGGCCTGGGACCTCGAGGTCTACGGCCAGGGGGTCTACTCGCAGCTGGCCCCCGTGGAAACTCAGGTAATTGAGGTGCCCGTGTACTACTATTTCAACAGGACCCTGGGGGCCGGCCAGTTCTACCCCGTGGACTCGTACTTTGACGACGTGAACATGACCTTCAGCGGCGCCCTCTACAACGACGTGTTCGCGGGGACTGACTACATAGTTGACAGCAACGTGACTATCCTTTACTCCAGCTCCTATGGCGTCCTGGTGATAGTCGACTCCAACGTGACCCTCGCCTACAGCCGCCTCGGCCGCGTCGTCCTGGTGAACTCCAGCCTCACCATGCTCTGGTCCAACGTGAGCGGCCTTGCCGTGGGCCCCGGGTCGAGGGTCAGCGTGGTGGTCCCAGCCTACGTTAGGGAGGCCGTGGGCTACCTCCAGTCGCTCGTGGCTGACTACTTCTCCCAGGCCATGGGTAACGTGAGCCTCGTCAGGGAGGAGCTCCTGGGCGACCTGGGGCGCCTGAGCGACGAGCTGTCAGGCGTTAGGTTCAACGTAAGCCTGCTCCAGGGCCAGCTCTACCAGACCATGGAGAACCTCACGGCCGCGTGGCAGCGCCTGGAGGGGCTGAGGGCCAACGTGACGGCCCTCGGGTACGCCATCAACGCCTCCCTGGCGTACGCCAAGGCCATGCTACAGGAGGCCAACTCCGCTGTCAGCCAGGCGGGCTATGTAGTCGGCGAGTTCAGGTCGCTGGCCTCCCAGCTGAGGTCTAACGTCACAGCTGAGGCCGAGCTCGTCAGCGCGCTTGAGTCTAACGTGTCGTCGCTGGGCAGGGCCCTTTCAATGGCTGAGGCAAACATAACAGGGCTCAGGCAGAACGTGACGCAGCTCATGTCGTACCAGGAGGCCGAGGCCTCGAGGCTGTCCTCGTGGATAGGCGGGAACTACACCGCACTGCGCTCCCAGCTCCTCCAGCTGTCGTCGTCGGTCAGCGCCCAGGGCAGCAGGCTGTCGTCGCAGGCGTCGTCGCTCGCCAGGGCCACGGCTGTTGCTGTGGCTGGGCTCGCCCTGGCCATAGCTGCCCTAGCCCTGGCCCTGCTGCATGTGATGCCCAGGAGGCCCAGGCGGGCCCCTCAGGCCTAGGGGCTCCCGTAGCCGCCTCCCCCGGGCGTCTCAATGATCACCTCGTCGCCGGGGCCAAGGTCAACGGTGGAGAAGGGCGCGACCTCCTCAGCCCTGCCCGAGGCCCTCACTATTGTGACCCTGGCGGGGGCGCCCGGCAGGCCTCCCCTGAGCCCCCACGGCCTTGACCTGAACCTGCTTGCTATTATTGAGAGCCTCGCCGGGGCGGTGACCTTGAAGGACCTCACTATGCCGTCGCCTCCCCTGTATTTGCCGGCTCCCCCGCTGCCCTCCCTTACCCTGTAGGCTGTGAACACCACCGGGTACGAGGCCTCCGCGACCTCTATGGGGGTGTTCATGGTGTTGGTCATGTTGTTGTGAACCGCTGAGACGCCGTCGCCGTTGGGCCTGGCGCCCGAGCCGCCGCCTATTGTCTCGTAGTAGGCCCACGTCCTCCCCGTCCTGGGGTCAACGCCGCCCAGCATGACGTTCATCATGGTGCCTGAGGAGGCCGCCGGCACCCTGTCCGGCAGGGCCGCTGACATGGCCAGGAGTATAACGTCAACAACCCTCTGGCTGACCTCAAGGTTTCCGGCCGCGACCGGGGCTGGGGGCCTGGCGTTCAGCATTGAGCCCTCCGGCGCCTCCACCTCTATGGTCGAGTAGAGCCCCTCGTTGACGGGCACGTCAGCCCTCATGAGGGACCTTATGGCAAACGAGGAGGCTGCGTAGGTCACCCCAAGGACTGCGTTGACTGGCCTCTGGAGCTGCCCAGGGGCGTTAAGTGAGACCCTCGCCCTCCCCCTCGAGACGCTGACCTCCGCGCTTATGTTAACCATGTCCCCCTCGCCCGGGCCCACCTCAAGCACGTCAGAGGCCCTGTAGGTGCCCTCGGGCCACGACGATATCTCGGATGAGGCGAGCTCCCTCGCGTATTCAATCGACCTGGCCCAGCCCTCCCTGACGGCGCCCCTGCCGTACCTGTCTATCAGCTCCCTGACCCTTGAGGCCCCGACCCTCAGGGCCGCCAGCTGCGCCCTCAGGTCGCCCTCCGAGGCCTCGGGGTACTTCACGTTTGCCAGGTAGAGCCTCAGAATGTCATCCCTCAGCCTGCCCCCCTCGACTATCTTCACTGGAGGAACTACGAGGCCCTCCTCGTATATCGTCCTGGCGTCAGGGTTTATGCTGCCGAACGCCGGCCCTCCAACGTCAACGTGGTGTGCCTTGTTGACAACGTAGCCCTCGAGCCTGCCGTCCACGTAGACCGGCGAGATAACGGTTACGTCGTTGAGGTGGGTCCCAGTTATGTAGGGGTCGTTAGAGACCACTACGTCGCCCTCCCCGAGCTCCACGCCCTCGGACTCCATGGCCCTGAGCAGGTTCCTGACGCCGACCCTGAGGGAGCCCAGGTGGACTGGTATGTGCTCGGCCTGGGCCACTATGTTGCCGTCACTGTCGACAACGGCGCAGCTGTGGTCGGCTCTCTCCCTTATGTTGGGCGACAGGGCGGACCTCCTCAGGGCGACCCCCATCTCCTCCGCTATGAACACCGTGGCCCTGTGCACTACCTCCCAGCTTACCATTGATCACCGCCTCAGCTCCAGGACACCCATGGGGCCTACCTCGAGCGTCCACCCCCTGGGCACAGCTGTGGTCGAGCTGTACTCCTCCACCACCGCCGGCCCCCTCAGCCTGAAGCCCTGGGGCAGGGACTCCCTCCTGTATATGGGGACCTCGTCCCAGCTGCCGCCTATCCAGGCCCTCCTCTGGGCCACGGGCCTCGGCTCCCCCTCCCTCGGCGGCCCTCTGAGCCTGGGCTTTGGCCTGGAGATAACTGCGAAGACCCTGGCGGCGACCACCTCTATCGGCCTGTCTAAGGTGAAGCCGTAGGCCGCCTCGTGGGCCCTGTCGAACTCCTCCCTGACCGAGGCGGGCGAGAGGTCCGCCGGGGCCCTTATGGTGAGCTCCCAGCCCTGGCCGCTGTACCTCACGTCGAGGAGCCTGATGAAGTGGTCCACCCTGCCGAGCCTCCTGGCCAGGGAGGCCTCGAGGCCCTCAAATGCCGCCTCCAGGTCCCTCGGGAACGGGAGCCTGGCCTCGTACTTTGAGTCAGCTACCAGGAGGCCCAGGGCTGAGAAGAGGCCCGGGTCAGGGGGCACGAGGACCCTGCCGACCCCCATCTCGTCCGCGAGCTCCGCCGCCACCTGGGGGCCGGCCCCGCCGAAGGCAATTAACGTCATGCCCGAGGGGTCCAGGCCCCTCTCAACAGTTACCAGCCTCACGGCCCTGGCCATCTCAACTATGGCCAGCTCCAGGGCCTCCTGGGCGACGCCCTCGGGGTCCCCAAGCCTTGAGAGGGCCTGGGCCGCGAGCTCCGGCCTGAGCTCCACGGCGCCCCCTGCGAGGGAGGTGCCGAGCCTGCCAAGCACGAGGTTGGCGTCAGTTATGGTGGGCTGCGAGCCTCCCCTTCCGTATGACGCCGGCCCCGGGTCTGCCCCCGCGCTCAGCGGGCCAACCCTGAGGGCCCCCGCCTCGTCCCTCCATATTATGGTCCCTCCCCCGGCCGAGACCTCAGCAAGGTCAACGAACGGGAACCTGACCGGGTAGCCCGAGCCCTTGACCACCCTGCCGTGGTGCGCCTCGCCACCGACCTCGTACTCAGTTGTGACCTGGACCTCGCCGCCCACTATGGAGCTGGCCTTGGCCGTGGTGCCGCCCATGTCGAAGCCTATGGCGCTGCCCACCTCCAGCTCCCTGGCAAGCCACGAGGCCGCTATCGCCCCCGCGGCGGGGCCGGACTCTATCAGCTGCACGGGCCTCAGGGCCGCCTCCTCGACGTCTACAAGCCCCCCGGCGCTTGACATAACCGACAGCGAGGAGGCGCCCATGGAGCCCAGCGATGACCGCAGCGACGAGAGGTACCTTGAGACTATGGGCCTCAGGGCCGCGTTGATCACGGCGGTTGAGGTCCTCTCGTACTCCCTGGGCTCCATGGCGACCTCGTGGGAGGCAGTGACGTAAGCGAACCTCCTCGACAGTAGGTCCCTGGCCCTGGCCTCGTTGGAGGGGTTGGCGTAGCTGTTGATGAAGCTTATGGCCACGGCCTCGACCCCCATGGACTCCATCCTTGAGGCCACCTCGTCGAGCTCGGGCTCGCTGACCTCCTTGACCACGGTGCCGTCGCTGAGCGTCCTCTCGTCCACCTCAAACCTGAGCTCCCTCGGCACCAGCGGCCTCGGCTTGGCGAAGAGGAGGTCGTAGAGCCTTGGCCTCGCCTGCCTCCCTATCTCTATTACGTCCCTGAAGCCCCTCGTGGTCAACAGGGCCGTCCTTGGGAGCTCGAGCCCCACCTGGCCGAGGAGGGCGTTGGTTGCTATAGTGGTGGCGTGCAGCACCTCGAAGGCCCCCGAGGGGGAGACGGAGCGGACGCCGCTGACGACCCCATCCTCGGGCCTCCTGGGAGTCGTCGGCACCTTGGAGAGCCTCACGGAGCCGGAGCTGTCAACGTATATCACGTCCGTAAAGGTGCCTCCCACGTCGACCGCCACGACGTCCAAGGCGCCGCCCACGTCAACGGTTTTTGGGCCGCTATTAACGCTTAGCGAAGGCAGGCGGCGACATTATAATCAGCTTTTTATGAAAGCTTTTTTACACAACTCTTTAGTGGTGTAACATGGGTGTCGGCTTGAAGGGAGGCCTGAGGGAAGGCCTAAGGAGGTACTTCCTGGCCACGAGGCCGTGCGCCCTCCTCTCGAGTATCTCCCTCGCGCTGACGGGCGGCGTCATAGCCATGAGGCTCTACACCGGCTTCACCATAGCAGGGGCTGCAGTGACGCTGGTGGCCGCCGTGGGCCTCTCGCTCTTCCTCGCGGCTGAGAACGTGTTCGACGATTACCTGGACACCCTCAGGGGCGTTGACATGCCTGGAGCGCCGAGGATCACCTATAACCCCCACGGCTTCTACTCGCTGGGCATGAGCGTGGGCCAGCTGAGGAACTACAGCCTGGCCCTCTTCGGCGCCGGCTCAGCGATAGTGGCCCTGGCGACGTTTCTGCCCAACAGGCCGCTGCTCCCGCTGTTCCTGGCCCTGGGCTCCCCCCTGCTTTTCCTTTACCCCGCCCCTCGCGGCTTCAAGTACGGCGGCGTAGGGGAGATAGACGTGCTCCTGATGGGCATCCTCATGGTTGTGGGCACCGCCTACGCCGTCTCAGGCGCGCTGTCCCTCAGGGAGGTGGCCCTCTCGCTGCCTCCGTCAATCATAACCACGTCAGTCCTCCTGGCTGACAACATGAGGGACTACAAGTGGGACAAAGCCCACGGGGTGAGGACCCTGCCCGTCAGAGTAGGCATGAGGGCCACCTCAGCGCTGTACGCGGCCCTGGTCTTCACCTCACTTCTCCTCCCGGCCTTCATGGTGTGGCCCTGGGGCCTCCTGAGCCTAGCCGTCGCGCCGATGGCCATCTACTCCACGCTCATAGTGGTCGGCGTCGTGAGGGTCCAGCTGAGCACCGCAGTGAAGTTCAGGTTTTACACTGTGCTCGCGCTGACCGTGACTTACCTTGTGGCCCTCTCGCTGCCCCGCGCCCTGCCCTGACTCAACCGCTAACTCCAAGGCGCACTTATGTGCCAAGCCTCAAGGCCTTTAACCCCGCCTAACAGGGCAGCGTGGGGCAGCTTGGTCAGGCTGAGGCCCTACAGGCCGGAGGACATTGAGGCCATACTGAGGGTTGAGGAGGAGAGCTTCCCTCCAAGGCAGAGGTACACGCCGGAGACCTTTGATTACCTCCTCTCCCTCAGGGGCTCATTCATGATAGTGGCCGAGGAGGACGGCGAGGTCGCGGGCTACGCCCTGGGCTACGTGGAGGGCAGGGGGGTCGGGCACCTGGCGTCGCTGGCGGTGAGGCCCGCCTTCAGGAGGAGGGGGATAGCGTCGGCCCTCCTGGCCGAGGCTGAGAGGGTGCTGAAGGGTGAGGGCGCGGTGGCGGTCAAGCTTGAGGTCAGGGAGACGAACTACCCTGCCATAAACCTCTACCTCAAGTTCGGCTACAGGCCGGCGAGGAGGCTCCCCAGGTACTACGGCGACGAGGACGGCATACTCATGGTTAAGGTCCTAGCCTAGGTCGACCTTCATGGTCAGCTTGCCCGCCAGGGAGCCCTCCTCCATCACCCTGTGGGCCTCGGCCGCCTGGGAGAGGCCCAGCCTCCTAGTTATTATTGGCCTCACGAGGCCCTGGGCGTAGAGCTGGTATGCCTTAGCCATCTCCCACGGGCTCCCCGTGTGGGTGCCGACGACCCTTGCGTGCTTCAGGTAAAACCTGTTCCAGTTTATCTCCTTCACTGGCCCCCCTAGGTAGCCGAAGACAACTATGGTGCCCCCAATGGCCAGGGCCTCGAGGCTCTTGTCGAGGGTTGTGCCCACTACATAGTCTATCACCACGTCAGCCCCGTGGCCGTCGGTGAACTCCATGACCCTTGAGACCGCGTCCTCCTCGCTCGTGTTAACTATAAGGTCAGCGCCCGCCTCCCTGAGCACCTTCGCCTTCTCCTCGCTCCTGGTCGTTGCTATAACCCTGGCCCCGAAGGCCTTGGCCACCTGTATGGCAAGCGTGCCGATGCCCCCGGTCGCGCCCCATATGAGCACGTACTGCCCCCTGGAGACGTTGGCCACGCTCACCAGCGACCTGTAGGCGACCAACAGGGAGAGGGGCAGGGCGCCCAGCTCCTCCGGGTCACCCTCGGCGGGTATCACGGCCCTGGCCGGCACCTTGACGAGCTCCGCGTACGACCCGTCCTCCTGGAAGCCGAGCATTGACCAGAGCCTGCACATGTTCTCCCTGCCCGTGAGGCAGTACTCGCAGTGGCCGCAGCCGTGAACCGGGGCAGCTATCACCTGCTGCCCCTCCCTCAGGAAGTCGACGCCCTCGCCGACCTCCTCAACAGTGCCAGAGACGTCAGAGCCGAGTATGTGGGGGAGCTTCACCTTTATGCCGGGGTAGCCCCTGCGGACCAGCGAGTCTATCCTGTTGAGCGAGGTGTACCTGACCCTGACGACCACCTCCCCAGGGCCCGGCCTCGGGTCAGGGACCTCGGCCTCGTGGAGCACCTCAGGGCCTCCGTGGGAGTTGAAGACCACGGCCTTCAAGCCTGACCCCAGGGTCCCGTGTACACCACTAATAAATGGTTTTTACCAGGAGGGCCCAAGCCTTGGGCCACGCCTTTACCTCTACGCTTAAAACCCCTCGGACACCCTGAGGGGCAGGCGAGAGGCCTTGGGCAAGGTAGTTAAGCTTGTGCTCGACACGGAGGACTTCCACCCCCTGCACAAGAACTGGATGAACCTGGCCCAGCAGCTGGCCAAGGAGCTCAACGTCGAGCTTGAGGTCAAGAAGGAGGACTACGTCTACGCCATATCCTACGGCGACAAGGACGACCTTGGCATGGCCTGGCTCCCCCAGCTCTTCGCCCAGCTGGAGAACGGCGAGGTGAAGCTAGTTATGAGCCAGTACCCGTTCGACCCCAAGACAACGAAGCCCAGCGACCCCATGGCCCTGGAGGAGGCCAGGAAGAAGCTGCAGGAGATAATGAAGGACCCGTGACCCTTTTTAATTTGCAGGCCGCCCAGGACCCACAGGGAAATTTATTGTCAGCAAGCCTTGGAAGGACCTCAAGGCTCCTCCTGCTGGCGGTGGAGCTCCTCATAGCCCTGGCAATAATAGTGGTCATGGTCCTCTCGCTCTGGAACCTCCTGGTGGAGGTCGAGGCTGCCTCGGCCCAGCTCTCCTCTGGCGACGCGGCCGCGGCCCACGTGACGATACTCAGCATGGTGGACCTTGTAATTATTATGCTCCTGGCGGCCGACCTCATGAGGACCATAGTAATAAGCGTGAGGGAGGGCTACATATCAATAAGGAGCATAGTGGAGGTGGCCATGATAGTTATAGTGAGGGAGATGGTGGCGAGCTCGATAACCCAGCAGCAGATAAACCCGGTGACCATAATGGAGCTCGCCCTAGCCTTCCTTGCCGTGGCCGCCGCCTACGTGATAACCGGCGTGTTCAGGGGCGGGGAGGAAGCACACCAAGGGTGCCCGCAAGCCCCCTGACCCTGTCCACTATCTCGCTGACGACAGCCTCAAGCCACTTTGCCCCCCTGTCAGCCGAGGCCTTTGTGGGGTCGCCGAGGACCGCGTAGGGGTAGAGCGCCTGGTCCACCGCCTGGGACTCCACGGCCACCCCCTGGACGTATATCATCGAGTTCCTCATGGACTTCAGGTCCCTCGCCTCCCCCTCGCTGCTGGGGCTCCAGCCGCTTGGGTAGGCCCTGGCGGCCGACATGTCTACGTGGGCCCCGTCTATGTAGAGCATGGCGCTGGTCTCGTCCTCGCCGGCGTGGCCCGGGCTCGTGAAGAGCTGCCTCAGCGCCTCCCTGCCGGCGTCCCTCCACCAGTCGAACATCACGAAGGTGGCCCCAGTGCTGTAGGCCGCGTCCTTCATTGCCACCCTTATGGCTGTAGTGTTGCCCCCGTGCCCGTTTATTATCACTATGAGCCTGTAGCCGTTCCTGGCTATCTCCTTCAGGACGCTCCTCACATAGGCAATGAAGGCGTCAGTCTCCACGTTTATCGTCCCTGGGAACCTGGCCAGGGCGGGCGACACGCCGTACCATATGGTTGGGAAGAGGTCGGCGCCTAAGGCGTCGGCCACCCTCTGGGCGACCCACGCGGCCTCTATGGCGTCGGTGCCCAGCGGCAGGTGGTCGCCGTGCCTCTCCACGGAGCCTATGGGTATGACCGCTATGGACCTGGGGGAGGAGTCAAACCTTGAGCCGGGGAGCTCCCAGACCTCAGTCAAGGGCGTTCCTGGTTAATAGCTTCCGGGCCCACGTATTTATAGGTGACAGGGACGCTCAGGCAGCCCCCGAGGATAAAGGTGCTTGAGGCCGCAGGGGCCATAGCGGACGGCAGGGTGCAGCTGCTCAACACTGTGAGCCCCGACGTCCTTGAGGCCGTTGTGACCAGCAGCGAGGGCGACAGGAGGTATCACGTCAAGGTAGTTAAGGAGGGGGACCACTTCAGGGCGTACAGCGACGACAACGGCACTAAGCTGAGGGGCTACGTGGGCTACCCCATAATATCAGTCCTCATGCTGGCCGGCGTAATAAAGAGGGACCCTGAGGTGGAGCAGGCCCTGAAGGGCATAGACTGGAGGAGGCTTAACGAGACCTACAAGAAGTACGCGGTGGTTGAGGACCTGGTGCTTAAGCAGGCCGAGGCCAGGGTGCCCAGGGAGAGAATCGAGGCCTACAGGGACTCAGTTATGAGGGCGCTGAGGGGGCTCAGGATAGAGTTTGACGGGAGGCTGGCTAACGCTTAAAAAAGACTTGAGGCTCGAGCGTCTGGGGTAGGGGTTGATAGACCCTGGAGTGGCCCTGGCCGCCCTAGGCATAACCCTGCTCGAGCTCTCCGAGGCAGCGGCGGTTGGGGTTGCGGTCTACGCCGAGCTCAGGAGCGCGCTGGCGTCCTTCGGCGCCATGGTTGCCGGCGAGGCCCTGGTGCTGGTGCCCACGTTCGTGGCGGGCAAGGTCATAGAGGAGGTGCCCGTGACCTACGTCCGCCTGTTCTCAGCAACCCTCCTCCTGTACTTCGGCCTCCGGCTGGCCAGGAGCACGAGGAGGACCGTGCTGAGGTCGAGGAAGGGGGCCGCGGCCTCCGTGGCCTCGGAGCTCTCGGAGGGCAGGGGGCTGGCCGCCACCGCCTTCAGCGTGGGCGCCACGGAGGCCCTCGAGGCGGCCATTGTTATACTTGCACTGCTGCCGGAGAGCTACGCCTCCGCCGCCCTCGGCTTCGCCGTGGGCGCGGCCCTGGTTGCGGTGCTCGCCTACTTCCTGAAGCAGAACATACTCAGGATAAGGGTGGCCCTGCTCAAGAACTTCGTCTCAGCCATGCTCCTCACCTTCTCAGCCTTCTGGTACACTGAGGCCTTCTACTCGCCCAGCGACCTCCTGCTTATACCGATATTCGCTGTTGCCTTCCTGGCGGTCTACGCCTACGCCAACAGCTGACCCCCGCCCTGAGGGCGAGGCCCCGCGGGCCAGCGAGGGCTGTGAACGCTTCACATAAAATCCCTGGAGGCCAAGTGTTAGACAGGCAGCGCGTTTGAAGGCGTCCCCAGAGGACTGCGCCGAGGAGCTTGAGGGGATATACCTCACTTCAAGGGTCTACAGGGCAAGCGTCGAGCTGAGGGAGGCCCCGAGCCCTGAGGTGACCGGCGGCGAGGTCTCCCTGCTTGTCAAGAGCGTCCACGAGCCGAGCATAGACGAGGTGCCCCTGCTCAATGCCCTCCTGGACTCCTTTGACTTCGCTGAGATCTACGAGTACGAGCGGGTGGCCGAGGTGCCGGAGGGCGACAGGACTGAGCACATGGTGAAGTTCATACTTGACGCGCTCTCGAGGAACAGGGGGCTCATAATAGTGGCCCCGGACCTCATGAGCGTCTCCCTGGCCGGCAGGCTGCCCGACGAGGTTGCAGAGGAGCTTGACAGCGCCGGGGTCGCAGACGTGAGCGTCACTGCCGAGAACACCCTCTACCTGCCCCTGCCCGACGCGGTCGAGGACTCCCCGGTGGAGATAGTGGCCAAGGCCAACAGCAGGAGCAGCTACGAGAGGGTCTCGTGGCTTATGGAGGAGGCCAGGAGGAGGGGGCTGAACGTCAGGGGGCCCACGTTCATGCCTGACAACAGGTCCGTGATGGAGTATGTCACCTCGACGGGCTCCAGGGGGTACGCCTACAGGGTCCCCGTGACCAAGCTTGCCGCCATGCTGGTGGCATTCGACAGGTGCTCTGAGCAGGGGCTCGTGGAGGAGGTCAGGAGGGCCGAGACGAGCACGCACACCGTGTACGCGCTGAGGGTGCCCGAGGAGTACTCAAGGAGGCTCCTGGGGGCGCTGAGCGAGCTGCAGAGAAGGTACTCAGGGGCCCCGCTGCTGAGGCCGTCTCCAAAACTTCAGCCCCTGCTCGAGAGGGGCCTCAGGGAGTCCATGGCTGAGCTCATGAGGAGGCTCGGCGCGTTTTAGTGTAACAGCAGGTCCTTGTACTTCTCCACGTACTCTATGCTCGTCTTCAGGTCAGCGAAGAGCTTCGACACCTGCTCCACGTCGGACGCCTCGACCCTGCTCGACCCCCTCCTCTCGGCCGCGAGCTTGGCCGGCTGCAGGAGCTGGACCGCGTACCTAAGGCTCCTCTCCGCCCCTATCTTGGTGAGCGCGCTGAGCGCGTCGTCGCTCAGCTCAACTTCCTCCTCCTCGGCCCTGACCCTTATTATCTCCCTTATCTCGTCCTCGCTGTATGGTTTTGTAGTTATTATCAGCAGCCTGTCCAGCAGGTCCCTCGGCATGCCGTGGGGCGACACCTCGTCGGTGCCCCTTACTGTTGTCATGCCCCTGTTGGTGGCCAGCACTATTATCGGGGCGAACTCTCCCTCCATGGCCTTCGTCAGGAAGCTGAAGGCCTCTATGTCGAGCATGTGGGCGTCATCTATGAACATTATCCCAGGCACGAGCTCCGCCTTGCCCTCGTCCCTCAGCTTCTTCACAAGCTCGTCAGTCCTGGACCTGACCTCGTCGCTTATCGCGGACTCCTCCCTCAGGAAGCCGAATATAGTGAAGGCCGCCCTCTGGGCCGCTATCGAGGCGTCTATGTCGTGAAGCGTGAGGGTCCTGACTATCTCCCTCCTGGACCTGACCCTGCCGCTCGGTATCTCAACGTTCTCAGTGACGTCTATGTCATAGCTAACTGCGGCCTTCTCCTTGACCCTGCCGAGCCTCCTGACCTCGCCCGTGTTGACGTCTATCATTATCACGTCCCCCTTCCTTATGCCGAGCTCCTGGAACTGCTGCGCGACCTCTGGGCCCACGGTGAAGGTGCCCGAGTCGTCCCTGGTCTCGAGGGTCACCTTGGCGCCCCCGAGGACGGGGTAGGGGTAGAACGGCGAGGTCCTCTTGAGGTACTTGAGGTCCGTGACTACTCCCGTGACCACCTCCCTCTCGTCCCTCATCCTGACGCCCACGGCCCTGCGCATGGCCTGCATCAGGAACTCCGTCTTGTTCTCGGCCGCCAGGACCTCGGAGCCGTTTATCGCCACGAACGGGGTGTCCTCGCCCAGCTCCCTGGCCATGGCGACGGCTATTGCTGTCTTGCCGGTGCCGCTCGGGCCTACGATCAGCACCCCCTTGCCGCCCAGCCTGCCCTGCTTCACCATCTCAACGACGAGGCCCGCCGCCTCCCTGGCCTCCGTCTGGCCTATCATGCCGTCAGCTACCCTGAGCGCCTTGCCGTTCTTGTCAAGCCCGAGCCCCCTTATGTGGCTGTGAACTGATGACCACTTGGGCTGCCTCACGGGCGTTATCTGTATTTCGGACATGTCGCACACCGTCTCCATGGTTGTCCAAGGGGCCTTTAAGCTTTAGTAAGGGCTGACGCGATTCCAGTGCATGAGGCCTTCAGCGGAGGGCAACGTAGGCGCCGAGGACCATTATTCCAAGGCCGAGGGCCTGGAGCGGGTCCGGGGGCTCCCCCATGACGGCCTGTATCCCGGCGGCTGCGGCGGGCACCAGGTAGCTCAGCAGGGTGACCCTGGAGACGCTCATCCTCTCGAGCAGCCTGCTCCAGGAGAGGAACTGCAGCGCCCCTCCCATGGTGGAGGCCCAGGCGAGGCTCGCGATGAGGGTCAGGTTAAACCTGACAGGGGAGGGGTCGAGGGCCACGAAGGGGAGCATCATGACCGTGCCGAGCAGGAACATGGAGAGGTTAACCGAGCTCATGTCAACGCTCTTGCCCATCTTAGCTATCTTCCTGTAGAGCACCGTGTAGCCGGCCCAGAGGACGGTGTTAAATAGCGTCAGGCCAACGCCGAGCGCCGTGTTCCTGCCCCTTATGGACTCGACTGCGTAAAGGGACACCCCCACCGCGCCTATGGCGGTGCCGGCGGCCCCCCACTTGTCAAGCCGCTCTCCAAGCGCGAGGAAGCCCATTATTATTGCCACGAACGGCATGAAGTAGCTCAGGCTAGCTGAGGTCGCTGGGAGGACCAGCATGAGTCCCCAGGCCCAGACCACGGAGCTCGCGGCCGCCAGGAGGGCCACGTACCTGTTGAGCGTTAGCGACCTGGTCAGCGCCAGCAGCACGGCAGCCGACAGGACGAACCTGAGCACTGTGTACTCGAGCGGCTGGGCGTAGGCCAGGCCTGCCTTGACGAAGAAGTAAAGCAGGGCTGAGCCGACGACGTAGAGTCCCAGCCAGCCCGCCGACGCCCTGTCCAAGCCTTACCCTAACAGCGCTGGGCCTTCTCACACATTTAAAGTGGTCGCTTTACAGTTAAGCCGTGGGCGTCGTGAGGAAGGCCTCCCTGGGCTTCATGGTAGAGGCGGCCCGGGCCTTAATAGCGGGCTGCAGGGAGAGGGGGCTGAGGTGCAGGGACCCGCCCCTGGCCACGTCACGGCTCCTCTCCAGAATTGGGCTTAACCAGTACCAGGCCAGGGCCTTCTGGAGCGACGCCAGGGAGGCCTCGGGCCGCGAGTACGTCATTTACAGGTACCGGGGGGCCTCCTTCTCGCTGGGCCTGAGCGTCGTTGAGTCCGAGCTGCTCCACATAGACGGCTGGCTGCCCGCCGACTACTTCGACTGCAGGCTCATGGGCGACGCGTGCTCCAGGTCCCCCAGGGGCAAGGCGCTCTACGCCTACGTGTCAGGCTTCATAGCAGGCGGCAGGCTGAGGGTCAACTCTGTTAACCTGCTGAGGATCCTCGACATGACGGTCCCTGGCCTTGTTGACGAGCTCCTCGACGGCGTGAGCGACGTAATATGGGGCAGGGGGCACGAGAGGCTGGTGAACGCAGTCCTGAAGGCCACGGGGCTGGACAGCATAAGGATAGTCCTCCCGGCGACGCCCGAGGACGTGGAGGACCTGCTCAGCCTCTCGCCGCTCCTGGCGAGGCTGCTTAAGGGCTAGGCCTCCTCCTCTTCCTCCTCTTCCTCCTTGCCCCTCTGCCTCGGCGGCTGGGGCGGCTGCGGCTGGGCCTGCCTTGAGGTCGACGAGAGCCTCTCGAGCCTGAGGCGCAGCACCCTCTCCGCCTGCTCCATTATGCCCAGCAGGTCGCCGGCCTCGCCTATGTCCCCCTTATCCATCAGCTCCCTGAGCTTAAGGCTTGCAAAGTACTCCAGTCGCTTTATGGTCTCGTCTATCTCCACCTCTCGAGCCTCCTCGTCGCTGCTCACTATGTAGACCTTGCCGTGGAGCGGGCAGACGACGTCGCCGCTCTTAAGCCTGAAGAGGGGGAGGCCGCATATGGGGCAGGTCTGCTCCAGCATGACCCCGCCCTGCGCCATGAGCTGCGTCATTATCTTGATTACCTTAGGGTCCTTCCTGGCGTCGTACTTGTTTCCCTCCTCACCCATACTCTTTCCCCGACAGCTGTGTCCCCTGAAGTTAAAACGCTAAGCATACTTACGAGCAAAGCTAATCTGTCTGGGAGGCGGTAGCCCTGCCAGGCCACAGGATGGAGCTGCCCAGGAGGTCATCCAACCTGGGCGTCAGGTGGAAGTACGCTGTGGTGGCAGGCCTGATAGTCGCTGCCTTAGTGCTCGCCCTGAGGCTGGCCCCGGCGACCGCGAGGCGCCAGTCCATGATAACAGTGACCACGGGGCAGCAGCTGGCCTCGGCGCTGAACACGAGCAGGCCGGTGCTCCTCATATTTGGGGCCACCGACTGCGTCTACTGTCACGTACTGGACCCCTACGCTGAGCAGTACGCCCAGGCCCACCCAGGCGTTGAGGTGGTCAACGTTGAGCTTAACCTGCTCTACTCCAACGACCCAGGCCTCGTCGAGAGGCTGGTCTCATATTATGACATACAGGGGACCCCCACGGAGCTGGTGATATACCACGGCATGGTCTACGGCTACCACGTGGGCATATGGCCCCCTCCCACGGCTGACCAGCTGCCCTACATAGAGCAGTTCGTCAACAGCTCCCTCAGCGGCAGGCCAATAGCCCCGGCCCTCAGCGTCGGCCCAGCGCCGGCCGCCGCGGGCAGTCCAACCTCAGACCTGAAGTACGTGAGCCCCGCGGCAGCCCTTGGCGTGGGGGCCCTTGCTGCTGTGAGCCCGTGCAGCATACCCATGCTGGCGCTTTACTCCGCCTCCTCGAGGAGGAGGGCCCTGTCCAGGATGGCCCTTGAGCTGGCCCTCATGACCCTCGGCGTCGCCGCCTTCGGGGCCCTGCTGGCCAAGGTGTACTCCCTGTCGCCCCTCATAGAGTCCTCGCTGGAGGGCTTCGCCGCGGGCTTCTCCGCCTTCCTGGGCTACGAGCTGCTGAGGGGCAGGGTTGTCATGCTGGGCGGCCCAGCGGCCGCCTTTGCGCCCCTTGCCGGCCTAGAGTGCTCCCTCCCCTTCTTCGTGGCGGCCATCTCAGCTGTGGCCGCGGCGGGCCTAACGACGGCCATCATGAGCTCCATAGCTTTTGGCGCCGGGTACTCGGCCGTATACGTCGGCCTCTCGGGGGCCGTGGGCAGGGCCATGTCGCTGAGCAGGAGGTACGGCACGGTGGCCGGGCTGACGCTGGTGCTCATAGGGGTCCTGCTGTTCGTCTACGTCGTAGTGGTCTGAGCAGTGCTTTTTGGCCTCCCCTTAAGCCCTAGTCGCGGTGGTCCCTTGACAACAGTGGTAGCAACCCTGGCGGGGGAGCTCGGCATAAAGGGGAGGCCCACGAGGGCCCACATGGTCAACGAGCTCATAAGGAACGTCTCAGCCACGGTAAGGCTCAGGTCGTGGAGGGCCTACGGGGGCACGCTGGTGCTGGAGGTTGACGGCGACCTGCCGGCCCTCTCGAGGGTCTTCGGCATAGCTCACTACTCCGCGGCCACCCCGGTCAAGTACGAGGACCTCCAGGACCTGACCAGGAAGGCCTCGGCCCTTGTAGTGGAGGACGTCAGGGGCAGGAGGTTTGCCGTGAGGGCCAGGAGGGCAGGCGGCGAGGACAGGTTCACCAGCATGGACGTCAACAGGGAGCTTGGGGCTGCCCTGCTGCAGGCCTCAGCCGGGGTTGACCTTGAGAGCCCGGAGGTGACGGTGTACGTTGACATAGTCGAGAGGGGCCTGGCGTACGTGCACACTGGCCTAGCCGAGGGCGCCAGAGGGCTTCCTGTCGGCGTCGCGGGCAGGACCGTGGCCCTGGTCTCAGGGGGCATAGACTCCCCGGTGGCAACGTGGATGATCATGAAGAGGGGCGTCGTGCCGCTGGTGCTTAACCTGTCCATAGGAGGGGAGGAGCACAGGAGGGCCGTGCTTGAGGAGGTCAGAGCGCTTAGGGCCTGGTCGGGACGCCACGACATAAAGGTGTTCTTCGTAGACGGCATCCCGGTCATGAAGGGGCTCGCCGAGGTCAGGAGGGAGCTGAGGGTGGTCACCCTCAAGAGGGTCCTCTACAGGCTTGCCGAGGCGCTGGCCATCCGCGAGGGGGCGCACTCCATAACCACTGGCGAGTCCCTCTCCCAGGTCTCCTCGCAGACCATGTGGAACCTGGAGGCAGAGGAGCACGGCATAGAGCTGCCAGTGCTGAGGCCCCTCATAGCCATGGACAAGGACGAGATAGCTGAGGTCGCGAGGAGGATAGGCACCTACAGCGTATCAGCTAAGGTGCCGGAGTACTGCGCGATAGCCCAGGCCTCGACCACGAGGGCCAGGGTCGAGGACGTCATCAAGGCGGAGCAGGCTATGAACCTCGACTACAGGGAGCTCGTAAAGAGCGCTGAAGTGGTAAAGGTCAGCCCTGAGGGCCAGAGTACCTAGAGGCCTCCCTCTCGTATGCCCTGACCACGTCGTCAAGGGTCACTATGCCCATGAACTTGCCGTTGTCCTCAACTATCGCGTACCTAGAGTTGGTCCTTGACATCATATTTATGGCCTCCTCAAGGCTCGAGTCTGGCCTCACGTGCCCCGGCTCGGGCCTCATGTACTTCATCGCTGGCTCCTCGGGCCTCCCCTGCCTCAGGTCAACAGAGTTAACTATGCCGAGCACCCTGCCCAGCGGGTCCACCACGGGCAGCGACAGGAGGCCCGCTGACGCTATGACCTGGAGGGCCTCGGAGACCCTGGCGTCCTGCCTCACGTAGAGCTGCCTCGGGGGCACCTCGGCCACCCTGACCTTCCTCAGCACGGGTATTGCGTACTCGCCGGCGTGGACCGGCGACCTGGCCCTGCTCTCGACCTGCTCCCTCAGCAGGGTCGGCCCCCTGAACACTATCATTGCCACTGCCAGCGCTATCATCTCGCCCGGCAGCAGCGCCAGGCTGCCCGACATCTCAACCGTCATAAGCATTGAGCTCACTGGGGCCGAGCTGGCCGCCCCAAAGGTCGACAGCATGCCAACTACAACGAAGGGGCCGACCTCCCTGAAGAGGCTGGGCGAGGCGAAGTGAAGGGCCTCCCCGAACGCCAGGCCGGTGAAGGCGCCTATGTCAAGCCCTGGGGCGAAGACGCCGCCCTTGGCCCCGCTCCCGAGGGTAAGCGATGTGGCGAGGACCTTTGAGAGGGGCAGGAGCAGCAGGGCAAGTACAAGGGGCAGCAGGGTCACCACCTGGCCGCCCCCCATGAGCGACCTGACCCAGCTGAGCCCCTCGCCCATGTCCTCAGGGAACAGAATGACCAGGAGGCCGACCAGCGCGCCTCCCAGGGCTGCCCTGACGAAGGGGTTCGCCAGCGACCTGAACAGCCTTGAGAAGTAGTTGAGCGACCTGACGTAGAGCATTGCCATGCTCCCCGTTATCAGGCCCAGGACTGCGAAGAGGGGGAGGTAGAGCGGGTTGAAGGGGCAGCTGCACAGCCCGAGTATTGGGGAGAAGCCCGTGACGGAGCCGTATATTACATACGCTATGCTTGACGCTATGAGCGACGGGTATATGACCTCAGGCTCCATGTCCCTCCTGTAGAGCAGCTCTGCGGAGAGTATGGCGCCTGCGAAGGGGGACTTGAAGACTGTCCCTATGCCAGCCCCGAGGCCTATGGCCACCGCCCTCCTCCTGTCCTCTGCGCTCATGTTCATTATCCTGGAGAGCCACTGCGATATTACAGCCCCGGCGTGCGACGCTGGCCCTTCTCTCCCGGCGCTGCCCCCGAGGCCTATGGTTATCGCCGACGAGATGATCGCCGCCGGGGCCTCCTCAAGCCTCATCCTGGCGTTCCTGTGGTAGGCCTTCACCGCAGGGTCGCTGCCCACCTCAGGCGTCCTCATTGCAAGTGCAACGAAGAGCGAGAGCGGGAAGGCGGCCACGAGCACCAGGGGCATCAGGAGGAGCCACGGGAGGGAGGCGTAGTACTGGTGGAGCGTCATGCCCCTCTCGTTGACATGGAGCACGTCTAGCAGGACAAGCCTGCCGAGGGCGTAGACCTCGAGGTAGTAGAGGGCCAACGCCATTAGGCCCACTGAGATCCCTATAACTATGCCAGCTATGAACCACCTCTCGTAGTAGGGCAGCTCTGATAACCTCAACGTCGGCCCCGCGGTAGACCTGGAACTGGGGTATAAAAGTGAGGCCGAAGGGGCTAAGGCCAAGGGTAACGATAAAAGCTTGGGGGACACGGGGGCCTCGGAGACCGGCATGCCCAGGAGGCTCAGCTCCAGGCTGTCCTCGCTGGCCGCGTCGCCAATGAAGATAATAGACTCGCTTCTGGGCCCGGCAGGTGCTGACGTCATAAGGCTGCACGCTGGGGAGCCGAGCCTGCCCCCTCCCCTTGAGCTCGTGGACTCCCTCGTTGACGACCTGAGGAGGCCGGAGAGCTACGCCTACGCGCCGACCAGGGGCCTGCCGGAGCTGAGGGAGGCCGTCGCCGAGGAGCTGAAGCGCGACGGCACTTCTGTCAGCTTCGACGAGGTAGCCATAACCCCCAGCGGGACCTCAGCCATATTCTCAGCCATGTCCGTGCTCCTGGACCCCGGGGACGAGGTCATACTGGTGGACCCGACGTTCATGATATACAGGCCTGTCATAGAGTACCTGGGCGGCAGGGTGAGGTGGGTCAGGGCGAGCCCCGAGAGGGGCTTCCAGCCCGACCCGGATGCAGTGGCCGCAGCCATAAACGACAGGACTAAGGCGATAGTCCTCGTTGACCCTGACAACCCAACTGGCAGGCTCCTTGACCCCGACATAGGCAGGGCGATAGCTGAGCTGGCCCAGGACAGGGGGGTCTACCTAATGGTTGACGAGGCCTACAGGAGGATAGTCTACGAGGGCTCCTACAGGAGCGTCCAGCCGTACGCGCCTGACAGCGTGATAGGCCTGGGCACCTTCTCCAAGGACCCCGGCGTCCCCGGCCTGAGGCTCGGCTACATCTACGGCCCCAAGGACTTCATAGACGCATACGCCTCCTTCAATGGGCACGCCTTCTTCGGGGCTTCAAACATGTCACAGCTCTACGTCCTGCGTTACCTGAGGTGGGAGGGGAGGGAGAAGTTCATAGAGTCCGTGGTCGCCGAGTACAGGAGAAGGAGGGACGCTGCAGTAAAGGCTATGAGGAGGTACGTGCCCTCGGCGAGGTTCACGGAGCCCCGGGCCTCCATGTACCTCTACGCCGACCTCTCGCCGCTGGTCAACGATGCTGAGTCCTTCGCCTCAAGGCTGGCCTCAAAGTACAGGGTCACGGTGATGCCTGGGACTGCCTTCGGGCCGGCCAACAGGACCTTCATAAGGGTCACCTTCGTCAGCCAGCCGCCGGAGAGGCTCGAGGAAGGCATAAGGAGGATTGGGGAGGCCCTGGGGGAGGCGGGGCAGTAGGAATTTATCTATCTTAGGATACTTAAGGCAATAGGGTGCCTCTGACGATTAGGATTAACCTTCCAAAGCAGGAGGTGAACACATTCTACTCGTTCCCTGACTTCGCGCCGCCCGAGGAGCACTGCAGGGGTCTGGCGTGCTACGCCGCCAGGTCCCTTGACCCTGAGGCCTGGAAGAAGGCTGTGGCACAGCAGCCGCCGACCTACTGCCTCGGCAAGTGCTACGCCGGGCCCTCAAGCACGCTGACCGGCGGCGCCCCTCACGTCGAGGTCAGGTCCAGGAAGGCCATAGTGCTCAGGCACATAGTGGACGGGCCAGTCAAGTCCCTCAGGGACTACCTGGCCAGGGGAGGCATGAGGGGCCTGGAGAGGGCCCTCTCCATGCCCCAGGCCGAGGTCATTGATGAGGTAAAGAGGTCCCAGCTCAGGGGCAGGGGAGGGGCATACTTCCCAACGGGCCTCAAGTGGGAGTCAGCCATGAGGCAGGCGGCGCCCGCAAAGTACGTCATTGTCAACGGGGACGAGGGGGACGCGGGGGCCTACGTGGACAGGTTCCTCATGGAGTGGGACCCATACCTTGTTATTGAGGGGGCCCTCATAGCTGCCTATGCCATAGGCGCAGGCAGGGTCTACTTCTACATAAGGAGGGAGTACCCGGGCGCCGTCGCAGCCGTCAGGAGGGCAGTAGAGGAGGTCAGGGAGGCCGGCTACCTGTCGCCCCCTCTGCCGTCTGAACTTGAGGTCCACGTTGGCAGGGGCTCCTACGTTGTGGGCGAGGAGACGGCTATGATAAACGCCATAATGGGCAGGAGGCCCGAGCCAACCCCGAGGCCTCCTTACCCAACCGAGAGGGGGCTATTCGGCATGCCGACAGTTGTGAACAACGTGGAGACGCTCTCCAGCGTCCCCTGGATAGTTGAGAACGGAGGCGATGCCTACGCGGAGCTCGGCTTCAGCAGGAGCAGGGGCACCAAGGTGCTGAGCCTGAGCTCAACGTTCTCGAGGCCTGGGCTCTACGAGGTGGAGTTCGGCGTCAGCCTCAGGGAGGTGGTCTACGACATGGGAGGGGGAGTGAGGTTCGGGAAGCTGAAGGGGGTGATGATCGGAGGCCCCCTGGCCTCCCTCATACCCTCTGAGGAGCTTGACGTGAAGCTCGGCGTGGAGGAGCTGAGGGCCATAGGGGCCAGCCTGGGCCACGGCAACGTCATAGCTTTCAGCGACGACACAAGTGTCGCTGACATGCTACATGAGGTCCTGCTGTTTGCCTCCTTCGAGTCGTGCGGCAAGTGCTTCCCGTGCAGGCTCGGCACGGCCAAGCTGGAGAGGATGTTCAGCAAGGGCTACCTGACCGAGGAGGAGGCCAGGGAGGCGATGAGCATAGCTAACACCATGGCTGTGGCCAGCCTGTGCGGCCACGGGCAGGCCGCCGGGCAGGCGGTGGCGGTCACGCTTAAGAAGTTCTGGAAGGAGATAGTGAGGTGATCAAAGTGCCTGTTAAAGTGATAATCGACGGAAGGGAGGTCGTGCTGGAGAAGCCCACCACCATACTCAACGCCGCCAGGAGGGCGGGCATAGACATACCCTCGCTCTGCTACGACGAGAGGCTCTCGCCCTACGGCAGCTGCAGGCTGTGCCTCGTGGAGGTCAAGGGCAGGGGGCTCGTGACCGCCTGCACGACGTACGTGCAGGACGGCATGGAGGTCTCAACGGAGACCCCTGAGGTGGTCGAGCACAGGAAGGTCATACTTGGCATGCTCGCGGAGAGGCACCCGAGGGACGCCAGGGGCAGGCTGGCGGAGCTCTTCAAGAGGTACGGAGTAGAGCCTGGCGGCGAGGAGAGGCCTGAACTAGTTGACGACAGCCACCCGCTCCTCCGCTTCGACTTCAGCAGGTGCGTCCTCTGCTACAGCTGCGTCAGGGTGTGCGACGAGTACATAGGGAGGCTCATATGGAGGGCCATGTACAGGGGACAGCAGACCGTGGTCATCCCGGAGACGGGCAAGTTTGGCACCAGCTCGTGCATAAGCTGCAGGGCGTGCGTCGACGTCTGCCCCAGCGGGGCCATAGTGGACAAGGTGATGTCCTCGTCCGTGCCGGACCGGTGGGGCGAGACCGCGTGCTCCATGTGCTCGCTCTCGTGCCCTGTCAGGGTCGGCCTCTCGGGCTCCAGGCCCGTCTACGTCGACGGGGACAGGGGCCAGCTCCCCTTCTCCGCGGAGTGCCTCAAGGGCAAGTACCACTGGGAGGACCTGGTCTACGTGCCCGAGAGGCCCGAGGGGCCCAGGGTCAGGTCCAACGGCCTGTGGTCAAAGGCTGGCTGGGACGACGCCCTGAAGGCCGTGGCCCAGGGCCTCAGGGAGGCCGTGAGGGACGGAGGGCCAAGCTCGGTGGGCGTCATAGTGTCCTCCAGGCTGACTGCCGAGGCCTACTACCTGTCCCAGCTTCTGGCAAGGGCGGGCCTCGGGACCAACAACGTCGACACGGCGTCGACCCTCCTCCCGTCAACCGGGGAGTTAACGCCAATCGGAGGCCCCCTGCCAACGGTGCCCTTCACCGCGGTCCAGGACGCCGACGTGATAGTTACCATAGGCCAGGTTGAGGAGTACCACCCGGCCCTGGCCTCAGCGATAAGGAGGCAGTCGCTCCAGGGGTACTCGAGGCTGGTGGTCATATCAACTAAGGACGACAAGCTGTCGCGCTTCGCCGACGTCTTCGTAGAGTCTGGTCAGGAGCACATGCAGGCCGCCGTAAGGGCCGTGGAGGCCTCGCTAGCCGAGGGAGGAAGGGTTGACGTGGCCGGGGCCTCAAAGTACCTCCCTGGCGCCGCGTCGCTGGCGTTGAGCCTCAGGTCGCTGGGAGGCTCGAGGGCCTCGAGGCAGGCCGGCGTCGACGAGGGGGCCGTGAGGGCCGCAGCTGAAACCATAGCCTCGGCCGGGAGGCTGGTCATAGTCTCAGAGCTTGACGGCACGCCAGGGGTCGCCTCAGAGTCGCTCAGCCTGGCAGCCCTTTCAGGTGCCCTGAGCAGGGAGGGCTCGGGCCTCCTGCCGCTGCTCTCATACTTCGACAACTACGAGGCCGTGGCCTTCGGCGTGAGCCCCTCAAGGCTGCCTGGAGGCCTAAGGCTCGACGAGGCCAGGGGGCTGGAGGGGGCCTGGAAGGTCAGCGTGCCAGGGGAGCCGGGCATGAGCTCCGCTGAGATGATAGAGGCCGCCAGGGACGGGAGGCTCAGGGCCCTGGTCATCATAGGCTACGACCTGGCCTCGCCATCGCCCATGAGGGAGTCGATACTTGAGGCCATGTCGAGGGTCCCGCTGGTCGTGTCCATATCGCCCGCGGCCGGGGTCGGCGTGAGCTACGCCTCAAAGTTCCACCTGCCCCTGGCCTCGCACGTCGAGGAGGAGGGGGTCTACGTCTCAGCTGACGGCAGGCTGACGCTGGCCAGGGGCAACGTGGTAATTAATAACGCCATGAGGGGCTGGGAGGTCGCCTCAAGGCTCCTGGAGGCCCTCGGCTACCAGAGGAGGTACTCGTCCTCCAGGGACGCCTGGGACGAGCTGAGGTCCCTGGTGAAGGCGCCGCTGCCCGACTACGACTCCATGGCCAGGGGGCCGGCCAAGGTCGACCTGAGGCGCATGGCGGCGTAAGCGCCCTCAGTTAAAAACCTGCGACGCCTACCATGACTGGGCACTGCGGTTGGGCAGCTGGGAAGAGGACGAGTGTTACGAGTTCAGGAGGGAGCTCGACGAGCTCTTCGAGAGGGTGTACAAGGACGTAAAGGCGGGCAGGTACGACTTCCTCAGGAACGCCATAGACATAGACGTGGTCAAGAGCATATACGTGGACAGACCCCACGAGATCATAGTTATACCTGACATGGGCAAGCTCAACAGGAGGGCCGAGGTGCTCATATACGTGGACCCCATGTCCCTGGCGGTCACGGGCACCAAGGGCGAGTGCAAGTACAACAGGGTGGCTGACCACAACAGGGTGAGCTTCTACAACAGCCTCCTCGAGTACCTGGACTACCTCTCGCAGAGGCCCGAGCTCCAGGTCAAGGGGGTCGGGCAGAGGACCAGGTCGGTGATGTCGATAGCCCTGGACAGGGTGAACTGACCTCTAACGTGTAAAGCATTAGTGAACTTTGCTACTTTAGTCTCGTCAGACATGATAAAGAGGGCTTAATGATCACCCTATTAAATAAAATAGGTATTACAGCTTTACCTCAAGAACGTGGAAAAATAAAAAGAAGGAGCATCAAATGTCATGTAGGGGCAAATGAGCCTTGCCAGGCCTCTGCCTCTACGGCACTGTGCTTAACTCGGTCAACACGGTCGAGGCCTCCATAAGGAGCGTCTACAGGCCCGACGCCGAGATAGTTGTAGTTGACGGAGGCTCAAGGGACGGAACCTACGAGAGGCTCCTCGAGCTGTCCAAGGACTACAACGTGAAGGTGTACAGGCTGCCTGGATCCACCAGGGGCAGGGGCAGGGACTACGCGCTGCGCATGTGCCCAGAGGGCTCATACGCCGCCTACTTCGACCTTGACGACGAGTACAACGCGTACTTCCACAGGGCGATAGAGTGGGGGATGGCAACGGAAAGCCAGAGGCCGCTGTACTACCTCGTGAAGAGGGACTACGCGATTGCCAGGGGAGGCTGGAGGGACCTCAACTACGCCGAGGACATAGAGTTCTTCACGAGGGTCGGCTTCGACTACTACCTGCCCCTGATAACTTCGAGGCCCGTGGTGAGGCACTGGAGCAGCGGCCGCGCTGAGGCGCAGAGGTACGGGCGCGGCTCCATTTCAAGGGCCCTGAGGCTCATCAGAATGACGATAGACGACATAAGGGGAGGCGCATACAGCTTCACTGAGTTCGCGTCCACCATAAGGAGGGCTCACTACAGGCTTGCGTCGCCCCTTGTCTACGCGGCCGCCGCGGCTATGGGCATATACAGGAACGCCGAGGGGGTGAGCAACAAGGTAGCGTACTTCAGGGCCGTCCTGGAGAGGCTGGTCAACCCAGTGGAGGCCATAGGCGCAGACCCAGCTGACGTCATAGTTATCGTTGAGTACCTCCCCGCCCTCAGGCTCGGCCTCGGCTGGGCAGCTGGCAGGATCGCCGCGGCTGGCCTGAGCCCGCTCGTGTGCAAGATGGACACCAGGGACGCCCTTGTGGGCGTTGGAAGTGAGGAGGCAGTGCGCAGGTGGCCCAGGGCCCCCCTGCACAGCTGTAAGACGATAGCTGTGACCTCGCCTGCCCCTACACTTTCATCCAGATCATTCCACGATCACTCATGATGCTAAGCCCCTGCGATTTGCTCAGTCGCTGTGGCAGGCGAGCCTTGGGGCTCCCTTAAGCTAAAGGCAGGGGCCATGTCTCCAGCTTTCCTTAACAACAAGCATACAATGTAACGACACTCCTTGGCCTGCGATGTTAAAGGCGTAGGATCAAAAACTTTTTTGCTAATACACAACTAATTAATTTCCAGCCGCCATAGCTACCTGGGACCCGCTATTGTATCGCATACTGGGTAGGGCTGGGAGTACAGCCCTGCTGATGGGCAACGAGGCGGTGGCCAGGGGCTTCCTAGAGGCTGGCGGCGGCTTCGCCGCGGGCTACCCTGGCACGCCGTCAACTGAAGTAATAGAGTCGCTGGCCGAGGTGGCCAAGGAGGCAGGCATCTACGTCGAGTGGAGCTCCAACGAGAAGGTCGCCGTTGAGGCCGCATATGGCGCCTCCCTCGCGGGAGTGAGGAGCATAGCGACAATGAAGCACGTTGGCCTCAACGTTGCCGCGGACGCCCTCATGAGCATAGCCTACACCGGGGTCAGGGGCGGCATGCTGGTCTTCGTAGCAGGGGACCCGAGCATGTGGAGCAGCCAGAATGAGCAGGACGACAGGTACTACGGCCTCATATCGTATGTGCCCGTGCTGACGCCCAGCGACCCGCAGGAGGCCAAGGACCTCACCGTGCTCGGCCTCGACCTCAGCGAGAAGTTCTCGCACCCGTTCATGATGGTCAGCACCACCAGGGTGTCCCACACGAGGGGACCGGTGGTCCTGGGCCCGCTGAGGCCCCCCAGGACCGCAGGCAAGTTCGAGAGGGCCAGGGGCCTCACGCTGGTGCCAGCTGTGGCGAGGGAGCAGAGGGAGAAGCTCATATCCAAGTGGGAGGACATAAGGAAGACCTTCGCTGGCCTCGGCCAGTTCAACAGGGTCGAGGGGGACGGCGACGTTGCCATAGTAACTGACGGCGTCGCCTACGGCTTCGTTAAGGAGTCCCTGTCCGAGCTCGGCCCAGAGGCCGACAAGGTTAAGGTGGTCAAGATAGCCACGCCGCTGCCCTTCCCCAGGTCGTTCGTGATTGACGCAATATCAAACGTCAAAAGGGTTCTGGTAGTTGAGGAGCTTGAGCCCGTGGTGGAGGGCCAGCTAAAGCAGGCCCTCGAGGAGGAGAGGCTGACGCCCGAGGTCCACGGCAAGGACCTCGTGGGCCTGGCCGGGGAGCTGACGCTTGACCGCGTCAGGAGGGCTGTGAGGTCCTTCCTCGGCCTGCCCGTGGAGGAGCCGAGGCTCTACAAGGTAGACCTCCAGATACCCCCCAGGCCTCCCGCCTTCTGCCCGGGGTGCCCGCACAGGGCGACCTTCTACGCCCTGAGGAGGGCCGTCAACAGGCTGAGGCTCAAGGCAATATACAGCGGCGACATAGGCTGCTACAGCCTGGGCCTCTACGAGCCCTTCAGGGAGCAGGACATAATTATTGAGATGGGAGGGAGCGTCGGCGCCGCCAACGGCCTGGCCCACGCCGCCCAGGACCAGGTGCCCATAGCGATAATCGGCGACTCCACCTTCTTCCACGCCGGGATACCCGGGCTGATAAACGCCATGTACAACAGGGCCCCCATGCTCCTGCTGGTGCTCGACAACAGGACCACCGCCATGACCGGCGAGCAGCCCGACCCAGGGTCAGGGGTCACAGCCATGGGAGACGAGGCGCCAGTCATAAGCATAGAGGGCATAGCTAGGGGCATAGGCATAGAGAAGGTCGTGACCTTCGACCCATTCGACATAAACGGGGCCACGAACGCGATGGCCGAGGCGCTGGAGTACGTGGTCAAGGAGAGGAGGCCCGCGGTTGCAGTGGCCAGGAGGGCCTGCGCCCTTGACGCCCTGAGGAGGGCCAGGAAGGCCAAGGTTCAGGTGCCCCTCTACCAGGTCGAGGACGACAAGTGCACGGCCTGCGGCATATGCTACAACGCCTTCTCGTGCCCGGCCATATTCGTCAAGGACGACAGGAAGGCCTGGATAGACCCGAGCCTGTGCACCGGCTGCGGGGTCTGCGCTGAGATATGCCCGTACAAGGCCATAGTTAAGGTCGTCCAGGAGGGCAAGGGGTGGGAGGAGGCATGGATGTGAGCCGCAGGAGGATAAACATAGTCATGACAGGGGTCGGGGGACAGGGGCTCATAACGGCCGCCAGGATCCTCGGCGAGGCGGCCGTGGAGGGCGGCTGCAAGGCGCTGGTCGCCGAGACCCACGGGCTGAGCCAGAGGGGAGGGGCCGTGGAGGTCCACGTGAGACTTGGCGACGTCTACTCCTCCCTCGTGCCCAGGGGGGAGGCGGACGTGGTGCTGTCGTTTGAGATGATAGAGGCCGTCAGGGGGGTGCCCTACCTAAGGCAGGGCGGAGTGCTGCTGACAGCAGATACGCTAATGATGCCGCCCACGCCTGGCCTCAGGCCGCTGAAGAGGCAGCAGATAGAGGCCGCCCTCAAGGGGGCCGGGGTGAGGTACGTGGTGATACCGGCGAGGGAGGCGGCGGAGAAGGTCGGGAGCTACCTGGCAGAGAACATGGTAATGCTTGGCGCGCTAGTGGGCACCGGGGCCCTGGACGGCTTCGTTGAGCCGGAGAGGATAAGGGCCAAGGTGCAGGAGCTCCCCATGGCTGACAAGAACCTGGCGGCGTTTGAGGAGGGCATCAGGCTGGGCTCCCAGGCGAGGCTCAGGCCTTAATTAAGCTGTCAGCTTTTATATTTCCCGTCACCTTTCCTTATGGTGTTACATTTGCGCATATCATATTATGACACCTCCCTGGCAGGCGTCCCCATGGGAGGCCTCGGCACGGGCTCCTTTGAGATAGGGCCTGACGGCAGGTTCAGGGAGTGGCTGATATTCAACAACAGGCCCTGGGCAGGCTACGGCCAGCCCCAGTGGTTCATGACTCCCGACGACCTCGTGTTCTTCCTGAGGATTGAGCCCGAGGGCCAGGAGCCCATCCTGAGGGGCCTGTTCACCGGGCTCTGGTACGGCTCGGCGGAGGACTACACCTACAGGGGCTGCGGCCCGTGGGTCGTGGCTGAGCCGTACCACCTGCCCTGGGCCAAGGGAGTTGAGGGCGTGGAGATGGACGTCAGGTACCCAAGGGTGACGCTGAGCTACAGGGACTCGCTGCTGGACGAGCTAGGCGTCGAGGTCAGCCTTGACGCCTACTCGCCCCTGCTCCCGGGAGACCTGAAGGCGTCGTCAACGCCGGCAGTCATACTTAGGTTCAGGGTCACCAACAGGGGGACGTCCAGGGTTAAGGTATCACTAATGGCCGTGGCCAGGAACCTGGCCAGGTCAGCCGGGGGCAGGCCGTCAAGCGAGGTGAGGGAGGGGCCGGACTGGACAGCAATGATAATGAGCGCCTGCTGCGTCGACGAGAGGCACCCCATGGCAAGGGGGGCCCTGGCGGTCGCCTCGCTGGGCCAGCAGTCCTCAGGCGCTGTGGGGTCGGTTGACTCCTCCAACAGGCCGCAGCTCGTTAACCTCCTGAGGAGGCTCCTGGTTGACTTCAGGGGCGACGGGACCCTGACGGGGCCCTCAAGCATGACTTCAGACCTAGACGTCTTCTCAGCCGTGGCCACAAGGCCTATAGAGCTGACGCCTGGGTCCTCGGAGGAGCTCTACTGGGCCATAGCGTGGCACTTCCCCAACCACATAGACGCCTCGGGCCAGAGGGTGGGGCACTACTACGAGAACTTCTTCGGCAACGTGGAGCAGGTGATCTCTTACATCTTTGAGAACAAGCACGAGCTGACGGCCAGGCTGGAGGCCTTCTCGAGCGCTATGTACGACGCGTCATACGACGACTGGGTCATAGACCTGGTCACCGCCCAGCTGACGAGCATCCCGAAGCTCTCCTGGCTCACGAGGGACGGCCACTTCGGCCTGTGGGAGGGGGGACCTGGGTGCTGCGGGCTCAACACGGTTGACGTGGTCCTCTGGGCCTTCGCCGGGGTCATCAACATGTACCCTGAGCTGGTAAAGGTTGCAGTTAAGGACGTTGTCAGGCACATACTCAGGCCTGACAAGCACTACTACTACGAGCTCTTCGCCCTCGGCTTCCATGAGAACATGAGCCTCTACAGGGAGATGCTGAGGAAGGACCCATCGATACAGAACGACCCAGCTAAGTTCTCTGAGGCCATAGCTGAGGTCGTGAGGAGGACCGGCAAGGACCCGACGGGCAGGGTGCCCCACTCGTTCAGGGCGTCCTTTAACCTGATAGACAGCTACGACAGGAACGACCTCATGCCCGAGTTCCTGCTCATAGCCCTCCTGCCATATTACGCCACGGGCGACAGGGAGTACCTCAGGTCGCTCTGGAACGATGTGCTGACAGTCATAGATGGGACCAGGAGGCAGCACGACAGCAGGGGCACGGGGCTCATAGAGCACTACATGCCCTCAGACTACGAGGGCCTCTCAAGGGTGGCCCAGGACGCGGCGGAGAAGGGCCTCGTGCCTGGCTTCTACGGCGGCAACGTGGTCAAGCTGCTGTTCTCAGGCCCCGAGTTCGTCATGAACTCTGTGAACACGTTTGACACGTTCAGCCTCCTCGGCGTGGCCTCCTTCACCGGGGACCTGTGGGCTGCCTCCCTAAGGGCAGCAGCCGAGGCGGCCTCAAGGGAGGGGCTGGCGAGGGCCGAGGAGCTGAGGCAGCTTTCACTAAGGGCCTACGAGAGCATGGTGAAGCTGCTTTGGAACGGCAGCTACTTCGACGACTGGTACGACCCCGAGAGCGGCCTGAGGGACAGGGCTATACTCTCGGCGCAGCTCACGGGGGAGTGGTACCTGCAGGTGCTCGGCCTTGGCGACGGCGTTGACAGCGAGAAGGTGAGGTCGGCGCTCAGGGAGGTCTACAGGGCCAACTTCAGGAGGTGGGAGGGGCTCCTCAACGGCACCTACCCGGGCACCCCAAGGCCATCGATGGTGGGTGACGTAGAGGAGCCTAACGGAACCAAGATACTGAACAGGGTGTCGTCGCAGGCCGACACGCCGTGGACCGGGGTGGAGTTCGGCGTCGCCTCCCAGATGCTCTACGAGGGCATGGTCGAGGAGGCCATGGAGGTCCTCAGGTCGATCCACGACAGGTACCGCTCCTGGGGGCTCTACTTCAACCACCTTGAGTGCGACGGCCACTACTCCAGGCCGCTGGCGGCCCTCGCAATACCTAACTCCATCGCCGGCGCAACCTATGACGGCGTCCGCGGTGAGCTTGCAGTAGCGCCGAGGCTCGGAGGCCCCAGCTTCAGGGGGCCAGTGATGGTAGCTGGTAACCTGCTCAGCGTCAGCTACAGGAGGGAGGGCTGCAGCGGCTCGATAACGCTGAAAGCCGTTGAGGGTCCAGGCCTCAGGCTCTCGTCGCTAAGGCTTGACTTCAAGGGCTGCAGGGCGTCAGTGAAGTACAACGGCTCAGAGGTCCCGCTGAGCTACGTTAAGGACGGCGAGCTGGGGCTCTCGAGGGAGCTAATGCTGAGGCCGGGGGACCTGCTTGAGGTTAGCCTCGGCCAGTGAAGCTTTTAACTCAAGTGAGGCAGCGACAGCGGGGCCTTAGCTTGAACAGGCTTAGGCTCGTCGCCTGGAGCCTCTCGGCCTTATACCCTCCCTTCCTGTTCCTGTCAGTCCTTGACGTCCCGCGGCCCCTCAGCCTCGTTGCGGCCGTAGTATCAACCCCTATCTTCTTCGTCACCTTCTACCTGCTGGCGTCTTACTCCGAGCTGGGAGGGAGGAGGACCCTCTACTTCCTCGCGGCCTCGGCGGCCATATCGTACGCCTTCGAGTTCCTGGGGGTGCACTACGGCCTCCCCTTCGGGAAGTACTACTACACGAAGGGCCTCGGCCTCAAGGTGCTTGGGGTGCCGGTCTACATACCGCTGCTCTGGGCCTCCCTGGGCTTCTACTCGCTGGCCGCCACTGGCAGCTACCTCGCGGCCTCCCTGGCAATGGTGGCCATGGACCTAGCCTTTGACCCCTTCCTGACCATAGAGGGCCACCTCTGGGTCTGGCAGACCAGGGGGCCATACTACGGGGTGCCCATAACTAACTTCATCGGCTGGTTCGTGGTCTCCATGGCGTTCTACTACGCCTACGACGCGCTGGGGAAGGCCAAGCCAAGGCCGCGGCTAGTCTCCAGGGCCTTCTACCTTGAGTACGTGGCGGCATGGTCAGCCATGGACTTCGTCTCAGGCCTTTGGCTTGCAGGGGCCGCGGGGCTCCTGGCGGCGTCCCTGGCCCTGGCCCTTGGAGCCCTCACAGGAACTTGAGGCCGCTGGCCCTGCTCCCCCTGGCTATGAGCGACAGGAACACTATGTCAAGCACCATGGGCGGCAGCGCGGCGACCAACGCCATGGAGGCCAGCAGGCCCCAGTCTATGGTTGACTCCTGTATTGCGGTCAGCGCGTATATGGTTACCGTCTGGGCCCCCTGGGGCGGGAAGCCGAAGTTGTACGGGGTCGCCGAGAATATCAGCGGGTAGAAGAGGGCGTGCCAGGCCCCCACGGCGGCCAGCAGGAAGGTTGAGAGGAGCACGGGCCTGGAGAGCGGGAGTATGAGCCTCCTGAACTTGCCCTTTATGTTGAACAGGTCAGCGACCTCGTCGTAGGCCTTTGGGAGGTCAACGAAGAAGCCGTTCATTATCCACAGGGCGTAGGTCACGTAGCCGAGGGGCATTGCCGTTATAAGCGCCCACCAGGTGTTGAGCAGGTGCGCCTTTGCAAAGGCTATGTAGAGGGGTATGACGAACGCCATGGGGGGCAGGACGTAGAGGTAGATGGAGAGGGGCAGCAGCCAGCCCCAGGCCCTGCCCCTGGCTATCTCATATGAGGCCCCGGAGGCCAGGAGGACCGCTATTACCCCAACTGCCACGCTGACGACCACGCTGCTGACCATGTAGGGCACCGAGCCCCTGAGAGCCTGCACGAAGAACGCGCTGGTGAACTTGACGGGTATCATGATCGGGGGCGACCTGAAGTCAAGGGTGTTGGGCCTGAATGCCACGAGGAACATCCAGTATATGGGCATTACGTTGAAGAACAGTATGACTGAGAGCACTGCCAGCATTATCCCCTTGAACACCGGGTCCGGCAGCCTCACGCTGACCGCGGGCAGCAGGGCGCGCCTGCTCCTCAGGACCCTGAAGAGGGCTATGGCCGGGACTGTCGCCAGGGCGGCTATGGCGGCCGCTATCAGGGCCCCTGCGGAGTAGCTGTTGAGGTTGTACACGGCCTCATAGGTGAGTATGCCCAGCGTTGTAGTAGCGTAGCCCGGCCCTCCCCCGGTGAGCACGTAGGGCGCGTCGAAGGCGCCGAAGCTGAAGGCGAGCTCTATTATGAAGGCTATCAGTATGGCCTTGCTCGCCAGCGGTATGGCCACCTCGCCGTAGTACCTTGAGAGGCCTATGTTGTCTATCATGGCGTTCTCCCTTATCTCGGGCGGTATGGACCTGAGCGTCGCGTATATTATTATGAAGGGGAACGCTATTGCGCCCCAGACGCTGACAAGTATGACGCCGTAGAGCGCCGTGTTAGCCAGGTAGAGCGGGTCAAAGCTTATGTGGAGCAGGTAGGTGAACCACCCCCAGCCGCCGCCGTAGAGGCTTATGGACCATATGAGCGCCGCCGAGACGAAGGGCACCGTGTGCGGGAGCACCGTCAGCAGCGAGAGCGGCCTCTGGTACTTCACGTCAAGCATGTCAACGGCCACGGCGGCCACCAGGCCTATCAGGGTGCCGAGCACTGAGGTGGCCACGGCAAGTATGAAGGTGTTGAGGAACACCTGGCCCACGGGCACGAGCCTTAGGGCCACCAGGGCCGAGCGGAAGTCAAGGCCGACCAGGGCGAACGTGGCGAAGAAGGGGACTACCCCAAAGGCCGTTATGTAGGCCACGTAGGGGGCCGTTAAGCGCAAGCAGCTTCCCAAGGAACTGGGGGACAGGGATATTTTAAGCGTAGCATGGCCAAGAGGGCTCCCCAGGCCCGCGGCGGGCCCAGAGCTTAAGGCGGCAATTTTCCTACTGGTCCCCCATACGGAATTTTTAACATGTAATGGCAGCATATAAGAGGCTAGGGTCAGTTGCTCAGGCAAAGGCCTAGGGCACGGCAGCGCTGAAGGGCGGCGGCTCGAAGTCGTCACTTTGGCTGCGCGATGCCCGCCGGCGGGGCTAAAACAACTCTCCGATGAAGATTTTTAACGCTAAACGGGGGCCGCCAGTGGGGCGTGCTCCCTGTGTCCCTCCTCCTTCACCCCCGCGGGAGGGCCTCGCTGACAGCCAGGGCCGCCGCCGTCCTCATAATAATTGTCACCGCGGCCTCGGCGCTCCTCACGGGCATCTACGTCCTGCCCGGCGCCTTGGTGAGGGGCAGGCTCATCATAAGGGCCTTCTACCTCAGGGACGGCAGCCCGGTTCAGATAGAAAACGCCTCCTTCTCGGTGTGGGCCTGGGCGCCGACGCAGAAGGGCACCGAGCTCATGCCTATATTCAACGGCACCGGAGGGGAAATTAACATAGACATGTCAAAGCTGCTTGCCTGGGTCGAGGACTGGCTGAGGTACTACGGCCCCGGCGCCATGACCTCCTTCATGCCATCCATAATCGTCTGGGTGATGTACCCCATAGACCTGCCCAACGGCAGCGTTGAGCTGGCCATAGAGCCCCAGCTGGAGCCCCTGAACCTCAGCGTGCCCCTGAGCGGCTCAGGCGCCGTGCTTGAGGTCCAGGTGTCCCACCCCTTCAAGGCCATAGTGGGCCCTGGGCAGCTCAGGCCTAGGGCTGCCTCCGTTGGCGCCGTCATGTCAGCTCAGACAACGACTACTACGACAACAGTGCTCATCACAAACACGACCTCAGCCCTAGGGGGGCAGCTGGGGCGCTGCTGGCACAGTTACTACTATGAGGCCGCGCCTCACGTGCTCTCCTGGTACCCAAACAGCAGCGGCGTGGCCCCCATAAGCCTTGCAGTGGCGGTCCTGCAGCCCAGCCCTGACGCGACTTCAAACAACCTCCAAGTGATGCTGCTGGGCCCTACGGTCCAGTACGTGGGGTTCAACGCGGTCATGATAGCCTCCGGGGCAATAGGCGCCGCGGCCCAGCACTTTAACAGCGCGGGCCTTGAAGCGCTCAGCGAGGCCACCAAGGCCCTGTCGCCGCTTGCGGTCAACCCTTCCCTTTCCTTTGAGTACGTTTCAGTATCTTCATGGGAGGACGGCAACGTTTTTACGGGAGGGCCTGACGTGGCGCAACTCTACGTTGTCGGTCAGATAGCCTTCATAAACTGGACCGTGGTTAAGTACAGCGCCGCCTGCGACAGGGTTGTTGACTATATACACGCCTGGTACTTGGGCCCCCTCGTGACTGCCGTAAACGTCTACAGGAGCGGCACGGGTGTAGCGCCTATAGTGCACCTCTGGTATAGCTACGTGAACCCCGTGAACCTCAGCGCCTGGGCCGAGGAGAGCGCGCTGGCCTACGAGGCCTCCCAGGGAAACGAGGGCGCAGCTGAAATACTGGGAAGCCTCGAGGTCGCCTACCCGCCGCCCCCAACGCCGGCCCCCATCTTCTGGGGCTCGTACGACGTCAACCTCACGCCCCTTAAGGTTGTGCCCACCTTCGGGAGCCTCTCCATTAGCTACACCAGCCTCGAGGTCGACGGGCCCGAGAGCACCTACGCGGTGGGCCTTGACGTGGGATCCATAGCTGTTTCAGCCCTGGGGGACCTCGCCTGCGACGGCGCCCCGTGCGGCCCCCTGCTGGCCGGGGCCCTCGAGCCTATCACCTTTGGAACCCACACCTTTGCCGTCGACAGCGATATTATAAGCGTCCAGGACGGCCTCAAGAGCCCGCCCGTCTACGTCTACTTCAGCAACCTGACCCCGGTTTACTATAATTACTGCTCTGGCATTAACTTCACCATGCCCCATAACATAATCTACGTGACGTTTAATGGGTCCGCCGGCTGAAGCGCCTTTACAAGAGTTTAGAAGCTTCACTTTCACGGGCGTGCCAGAGGGGAAGCCTAGAAGCGGTTACCAAAAAAGGAGAAGTAAAGTGATTACCAAAAAACTTCGTAAGCTAGGGGATCGTCACTTCTTCTCTGCCTGCTGGCCTCCCTGCTGCTCCACGGGCTGGCCAAGCACTGAATACGGGTACTGGCTGTAGATGACGGCAGCTATCACCAGCAGTATCACAGTTATTATACCTACTGAGGCCACCTGCCAGCCCGTCAGCGGGGTCGTAGTGGCGTCGTGCGTCACTATTGCAGCTATCACCAGCTGCATTATGAAGGCTATTATGAATATCGCCTTGAAGGTCCTGTCCATCTTGTCCAGGGTCTCCTCGCTCACCTTCGCCATCTCCATCACCTCCTCCTCTGGTAGTAAACCCTGCCGACCAGCACCATGCTCAGGAACACGAAGCCGGCGAACTCGAGGCCGCTGAGGGCCATCTCAAGGCCTCCGCTCAGTATGTGCCCGCTGGCGCAGCCGTCAGCCATCCTGGCGCCGAGCAGCATCAGGTACGCCCCTCCGAAGCTGCCCAGGAACCTCACTGCGCTGTTGGTGCCGAACCTCTCGGCCCAGCTGGGCGGTATTATGTTCCTGAAGGCCGTGAACCTCCTGGTCAGGAATATGGCTGCGAAGAAGCTGCCCATCAGCGTGCCTATGTCGCTGTAGGGCTCCCACCCTATGCCCTTGAACACTATCTTGCTGTAGGCGAAGTTGGGCATGAAGAGGTGGCCAGCTATCCAGCTGTCCGTGGTAGACTCCCCGAATATCTGGTGCAGGAACATCTCCGCAACCACCGTGAGGGCCACTATGCCCGCCACGGAGACCATGAACCACCTGGTCACGTTGCTCTCAACCGCGTAGTACTCGTTGAGCTTCTGCGCCAGGCTCCCCTTCTTGTATGGCAGTGCGCCGTCCGTGAGGTACCTCGCGGTGTCCTCGTGCATCTTCATCTCAACGGGCGTCACCCTCTTCTCAATGTTGGCCCTCAGGCAGCTCCTCGAGCCTCCCCTGTACCTCGGCACGTAGTACGCTATGAGGAACATTATTATGCCGTAGACGAGTGCTATGCCGAACAGTGAGTACCTGTTAAGCCCAGGCCACGGCACCAGGTACTCCGCCCCGCTCGGGTGAGTTGCGCCTATTATCTGGCTGCCGAAGTTGAGCGTCCCCACGAGCGCCTTCCTTATGGCCGGGTCCTGGTACATCGCCGTCCACGTCGCGGCCCCGAGTATAGCGCCGAACAGCGCGTAGACGGCGTCCCTCCTGCCCTCGCCGAGGGCCATCCATATGGATCCTGGGAAGTAGCCTGAGAGTGCCAGCCCTGAGCCGAAGAGCACGCCTCCAAGGCCAACTCCTATCACGTAGAGGGGCTTGGGGCCCCAGTGGAAGCCCACACCAAGGGCGTAGAGGCCGAAGAGCACTGGCGTGCCTATTGCAAACCCGAGGGCTATGCAGTCAAGGAACAGCCTGTCCTCCCACTTCGCAAGGCGTATCAGCGTCTCAGGGTTTGCGATGCCCCAGGCCTCCGCCGCGGCCCCTATTATGAAGCCTATTATGAGGCCCACCCACATGGGGGCCGTGTATGTTATCAACCTACGCCTCACCTCACTAAGGTTATTTGACTAAATTAGCTAGAATCGTAAACGGAGGTTTTACACCAAATACGTTATAATTACAAATATCGTTTAATAACTTATTAAAAAATTGTATTAAAATAAAAAATATGTCGAAAAGTAATCTAAAGCTTCTAATATATATAAGCGTTCTTTTTATTTAAAAGCTAGTTAATTCCTAAAGTGCTATTATGACTTGAGCTCCACGCCAACGCTTTAAAACTCTGGGGCCCAGGGCCAAAGTGTGGTCGCCTTGAGCTCCATAGACGACGTGCTCAGAAGGAAGGAGGACGAGTCCCTCAGGAAGCTTAAGGAGGGCTACGAGCAGTACCTCAAGTCCATAAGGGACATGAAGGAGCAGGCCCTGAGGGAGGCCTCCAGGAGGCTGGACGAGGCGGCCAAGGAGTTCGTCAGGTCGCTCACGGGGTAACTGACTTGTCCCGCCCCTGGAGGTACCCCAGGGAGTACCTCAGGCTAGTGTCAATAGTGACCTCATTCGCGGCCATCCTAACCCCCCTGGACAGCACAATAGTCAGCGTCTCCCTGCCGGCCATAGCCAGGGGCTCGCACGCCAACTACCTGGAGACCATCTGGGTCCCCGTGGGGTACCTGGCCTCGCTCTCGGCGTTCCTCCTGCTCTTCGGCAGGCTTGGCGACGTGCGTGGCAGGAAGAGAGTGTTCACCGTGGGCTTCCTTATATTCACCGTTGGCACGATCATGTGCGCCCTCTCGGTCAACGGCCTCGAGCTCGACGCCTGGAGGGCCGTGCAGGGCCTCGGGGCCGCCATGATACTGTCCAACAGCGGCGCCATAATTACCGAGGCCTACCCGCCGTGGGAGAGGGGCAAGGCCTTCGGCTACTGGACGCTTGCGGTCTACACTGGAACAACTGTAGGGCCCGTGGTGGGAGGCGCAATAACAAGCTTCAGGTACATAGCTGGGGTGCCGAGCTGGAGGTGGGTCTTCCTGGTCACTGTGCCCCTTGCCGCCCTCGGCTACGCCCTGTCCCAGGCGTACCTTAAGGAGTCGGAGCGCGTTGACGAGCCTGTAGACGTGCTCGGGGGGCTGCTGGCGGCCGCAGGGATATGGCTCACCCTCATGGGCCTCACCGCCGGGGCCTTCGAGGGCTGGTCCCCTGAGTACCTCTCGCTGCTGGCGGCCGGGCTCGCCCTCATCTCAGCGTTCGCTGTCAGGGAGTCGAGGCTTGGGCCGCGCGCCCTCCTGGACCTCAGGCTCTTCAGGTCAGTGCCCTTCTCCGCGGGGAACCTGGCGGCCCTCCTGAACTACGCTGGATATTTCTTCGTGCCCTTCTTCCTAAGCTACTACATGATAGAGGTCCTGGGCATAGGGCCCATATACGTGAGCCTCGCCCTCCTCTCCCTGTCGCTGGCCATGGTTGTCCTCTCCCCCATAAGCGGGAGGCTCTCGGACAGGGTGGGGGCGAGGCCGCTCGCCACCGCTGGGATGGCAATAATAGCGGTCGGCCTGGCCCTCCTGATGCAGCTCGGCCTGAGGGCGTCGCTGCAGGACATAACGTGGAGGGCCGTGCTCCTGGGCATTGGCATGGGCCTCTTCTCAAGCCCTAACACCGCGTCCGTCATGGGCGCGGCCCCAAGGGACAGGCTCTCAGTGGCCTCGGGCACGCTGAACCTGATGAGGTTCGCGGGGCAGTCGCTGAGCCTGGCCCTCGCGAGCGCCCTGGCGGCCTCCTACATTCCAAGGGGGGTCCTCGTGACCATATTCACAGGGCTGCCGGCGGCCCAGGCCGCCAGCGCGGTGAGCTTCGTGCGCGGCCTCAGGGCAATATACATGGTTATGATATGGCTAGTGGTGGCCGGCGCCGTGGCGTCAGCCATAAGGGGCAGGAGCTGATCGCCTACAGGAAAAGAAAAAATGACTATGATTACAATGATTATATATGCCTCTGTCACGAAGAGGAGGTCGTGGTCGAGGCGTAGTACGACTTCAATATGCTTATGTACTGCGCTGCCACCGAGTTGAGCACCTGCTGCGGGCTCTGGCTGGTCGGGTTCTCAAGGTAGTTCAGCAGCGCGTTGCCGAGGGCGTTGCCGAGCTGTAAGGTGACCGGCACCAGCGGCTCCCACGCGTTGCCGTACTCAGCCGAGATCTCGTTGGCCAGCAGCCAGTTCTTCTCGTAGGCCGGCACCGAGGAGTTCGACAGCAGCACGCTGTAGGCCTGCTTCGATATCGGGAACAGGCCCAGCTTCAGGAACATCTCCTCCTGCACCTGCGGCGACTCTACGAACTGCAGGAACTCAAGGGCGAGCTGCTTGTTCTGCGAGTACCTGCTTATGCCAAAGTAGGTGCCCCCTGCCATGGAGTAGTTGCCCGGGAGCGGGGCCAGGCCTATCTCGCTTGGGCTCACGTTCTGGGCAAGTATGGCGGCCAGCCTTGAGGCGTAGTTCACGGCCGCGGGGCCGTAGCCCTCGGCGAAGAGCTCAGGCGTGTTGTCAAACGACACCTGGAACACAGTCGGCGAGGGCTCGTAGCTGACCAGCTCCCTGAGTATCTCAAGGGCCTGGACCCCGGCCGAGGTGTTTATGGCGGGCGGCGGGAACGGGTAGGTCCAGCCCTTGGGGTAGCAGCCGTAGAACTCTATGCCGAAGCCGGGTATTCCATGTATTGTGCCGCAGTTGAGGCTCTGGTTGTGTATGTAGAACCAGCCGTATATGGACTCGAAGCTCGAGTCGAGGTCGCCGCCGGCCGTGTCGTCCATTATGAGGACGCCGTACTTGGTTATGTTGTGGCTCACGAAGAACTGGCTCACGTCAACCACGACGGTCCAGTTGTGCCAGGTCCACGGGTTCAGCTGCATGTGGTACTCGTTGTAGAACTCCTGCTGCAGGGTGGCGTTGTCGAAGTACTTGGTGTTGTATATTATGAGCACGTTTGAGACCCAGGGGGCCACGCCAACCATCTCTGAGGTGTTGGTGGTGGCGTTATATATCACGCCGCCGAAGCTCTCAGCCGGCCAGAGTATGTCGCTGGTGTTTATCACCGACGAGTTCAGCGGCACCAGGTAGGGCGCCAGCAGCCTCGCGCTGGTGGGAGTGAACGTCACTATGTCATAGGAGCTCTCGCCGGCCTTCAGGACTGTGAGCTCGTTTGTTATGTACTCCGTGAACGGGTAGGCGTCGACCTTGATTACAACGCCGGGGTGCTCCTGCTCGAAGAGCTGGGCGGCCATGCTGAGGAACTGCTGCGGCGCGCCGGTGTAGGTCGCTATCGTTAGCGTGACCTGCTGCGAGCTCGCTGACGTTGAAGTTGTGGTCGTAGATGTGGTTGTTGGCGTCGGCTTTGTTGAAGTTGTGACCTTAGAGGGCCTGTGCGTGTAATATATAGCGAGGCCGGCCACCGCGACAATAATTATTACAACAACTATGGCCGCCAGGGCGGCCGTGGAGATCGAGCCGCGACTATTTCCCAAAACCGAACCCGTCTGACCCCTGGGATTACTCAGCTATAAAAGGCTCCCTCCCGCTGGCTACCTATTAAAACGTAATGTAGGTAATTTACCTAAAGGTCCATAAGCCTATAGAGGCTACGGCGTGCCGAAGGCCCTTATGTAGGAGCCCAGCGCGGCCTGGTTGAACGGGGCCGCCACAAGCTCTATGTCGCAGCACTCCATGGATATCCTCCTGACGTTGAACGTCCTGAGCGGGGCCCTGTGGAGCGGGGAGTTAACGACGACCGTATGGTACTCCCCGTTCTCGCCAAGGGGGTCAGCCCCGTCGCTCTTGGCAAGGGACAGGAACCACTCTGAGTTGTGCCTGTCCACTACCTCGCCGACGGCCCTCCTCAGGGCCCTTGTCCTGGCCCCCAGGACCTTCATGGAGTAGCCCTCCTCAAGGTCCTTCATGAGTATCTCCAGCGTGTCCTGGCCCCACAGGGGCTCGAGGAGCGACGCCCCGGCCTCCGAGGCCAGGGACTCCATGTACTTGAGGTGGTCCTCAACGAAGACGTCGCCAGCTATGAGTTTGTCAGCGTTCAGCTTCCTCAGCAGGTCGGCAGTCTCCTCAAACTCCTTGCCCCTGTCAAGCCTCGCGACGACTATGGGCTTTCCTATGAGCGAGGCCTCGGCTATGGTGGCGCCGACGTTCTCTATGTGGGGGCTCGGCTCAGGGAAGTCGTACACAAGGAACAGGAGGATGTCAACGGGCCAGGCCAGCGAGGCGGCCCTCAGCCCGTCCTTGCCGCCGGAGAACATGGCGACCCTGCTTCCCATCCTGATCCCAGCACAGCCAGGGTCCAAGGGATTAAATGCCTAAGGCTTTACCGAGGCTATGGCCTCGAGGTACCAGGGCTCCAGGGAGCCCCCCTTCTCCCTTATTGCGTTTAGGCACCTGTCCCTTACCTTGGCCACCTCGGCCTTACCGTGATAGACGTCGCCCTCGCACTCAAGGTTAAGCCCGACCTTCTCGCCTATCCTTATGGCAGCGTAGTTGTCCCCGTGCATGTAGGCCTCCATGGTCTTGATCCCCCTCCTGTAGGCCTCAAGTATCAGCAGGGCGGCTATCACTGTGGCCAGCCCCCTCCTCCTGTGCTCCTCCTTCACTGCGAAGGCCAGCTCGGCGCTCCTGCAGTCCGAGAAGCCCTCGCCCAGGGCAACTATGTCATTGCCAAGGAATGCGCCTATGGCGTAGTTGCACTGCCCCGAGAAGAGCCTCCTGGCGTGCCCCTCGAAGTCCTTGAATATCCCCAGGAACCTGTAGTAGAGCGAGAAGGCGTCCAGTGACGAGTAGAACTCCACCACGTACTTGGCGTCCTCGGGGCAGAGGAGCTCAATGGAGTAGCTGCCCAGGGCTGCGAGCCTCTCCCTCCTGCAGGAGCTCAAGGGTCCACCGCGCTAAAAATGCGAGATAACAAATATATAAATTGAGGAAAAATGGCCCGTGAGATCATGGTTACTGGCACTCCTGTGGGAGAGCCCCTCAGGCGATAAGTTAAAGGAGGGCCGTAAATTAAAAAAGTCAAGCTATTAAAGTAAAGGGTCCCCTGGGCCTCAGGTTGGCAGCGCCTGCCCCCTGGCGACCCAGTTAATCAGCAGGGCGGCCCCGAGGTAGAGCGCGTCAAGTCCAGTTATGACGCCTATCCACCCCCCTGCCCTGGTTATGGCCGCGCTGCCGGAGAAGAACGCCGCTCCCAGGACCCAGAAGGTCAGGGTCAGCAGGGCCAGCACTGAAGTGAGCACCCTGGCCTTGGCCATGTAGGCGCCCACCGCGTAGATCAAGGTCAGCACCCCCCAGAGCACGAACCACGCCCCGAGCTCGGCCCCGCTCATGCTGAACACTGAGGGGTCCCAGCTGCTCAACACGAAGGCCATGGCCAGCCCGATCCAGAAGAGGCCGTAGGTGCTGAAGGCCGTGCCCCCGAGCATGTTGCCCCTCTTGAAGTCCATCCAGCCCGCGAAGACCTGGGCGGCCCCTCCCCAGAAGAAGGCGTAGGCCAGGGTGAGCCCCGCAGTTGATATTAGGCCAGCGTTGTGAAGGCTGAGCACTATGGTCGTCAGGGCGAAGCCCCAGAGGCCCAGGGAGCTGGGGTCCGCGAAGGGCTGGTCCTGGCTCAAGGTCTCACCTCATCTGCGACTTGAACTCGTCCCAAGCCCTCTTGAGCTCGTCGACCGCGGTGGGGTCCTCGAGGGTTGTCGTGTCGCCCAGCGGCCTGCCCTCCATTATGTCCTTCAGCAGCCTCCTCATTATTTTGCCGCTCCTCGTCTTTGGCAGCTTGCTCACGAACAGTATCGCCTGAGGGGTCGCTATGGGCCCTATGTTGGTCCTTATCATGTCTATGAGCTCCTTCTTCAGATCCTCGCTGGGCCTGTAGCCCGCCTTGAGCACCACCGCGGCCACGGGCACCTCACCCTTTATCGGGTCAGGGACGCCTATGACGGCCGCCTCGGCGACGGCGGGGTGCTTTATCAGCGTGTCCTCTAGCTCCGCCGTGCCTATCCTGTGGCCAGCCACCTTGAGGACCTCGTCGGCCCTGCCCAGCAGCCAGAAGTAGCCCTCCTCATCCTTGACCGCGTAGTCGCCAGGGTAGAAGTAGCCGGGGAACCTTGACCAGTAGGTCTTGACGTACCTCTCAGGGTCGCCCCAGACGCCGAGCAGCATGCCGGGCCACGGCCTCTTTATGACCAGGTACCCCTTGACGCCCGGCGGCGTGGGTTTCCCGCTCTCGTCAAGCACGTCGGCTTCTATGCCAGGCATCGGGAAGGTGGCTGAGCCCGGCTTGAGCTGCACAAGCGATATCCCGGGGGCCGGAGCTATCATTGCGGCCCCTGTCTCCGTCATCCACCAGGTGTCCACTATTGGGCACTTCCCCCTGCCGACTACCTCAAAGTACCACTTCCAGACGTCGGGGTTTATGGGCTCGCCCACGGTGCCGAGTATCCTCAGAGTCGAGAGGTCGTGCTTCTTGACCCACTCGTCGCCGTACTGCCTCAGCATCCTAAGGGCAGTCGGGCTCGTGTAGAATATCGTGACCCCATACCTCTCCACTATCTGCCACGGTCTGTCGGGCTGCGGGTAGTCTATGGCCCCCTCATACATCACCTCCGTCGCGCCGTTGAGCAGCGGGCCGTAGACTATGTAGGTGTGCCCCGTTATCCAGCCCACGTCAGCCATGGTCCAGTGCACGTCCTCGGGCCTTATGTCCCAGTTCCACTTGAACACGTTGTAGACGTAAACCATGTAGCCGCCCACGCTGTGCATTATCCCCTTTGGCTTGCCGGTGGTCCCGCTGGTGTACAGTATGAAGAGGACGTCATCGGCCTTCCTCGGGACGGGCTTAACGTAGGTGTTCTCAGGGTACTTTGAGACGAGCTCGTGGTACCAGACGTCCCTGCCCTCGTTCCAGGCCACCTGGTTGCCCAGCCTCCTGACAACTATGACCTTGTCGACCTTTGCCCCCCTCTCCTCGGCCAGCCTAACGCCCTCGTCGGCGTTCTTCTTGAGCTCGACGACCTTTCCCTTCCTCCAGTAGCCGTCGGCAGTTATGAGGACCCTCGACTTGGCGTCCACTATCCTGTCCGCCAGGGCTGACGGGCTGAAGCCCGAGAAGACCACGCTGTGTATCCCGCCTATCCTGGTGACCGCCAACATGGATATCGGGAGCTCGGGTATCATCGGTAGGTATATTGTGACCGTGTCGTTGGGCTTGACGCCCAGGTCCTGCAGCGCCCTGGCGAACTTGTTGACCTCGCGGAACAGGTCCCTGTAGCTGAGCACCCTCGTGGTGCCGTCCTCCCCCTCCCAGTAGTAGGCGACCTTGTTGGCCACGTGCGTGTTCATCCACCTGTCCAGGGCGTTCAGGTTTACGTTGGTCTCGCCGCCGACGAACCAGCGGTAGAAGGGCGGGTTGGAGTCGTCAAGCACCCTGTCCCAGGTGCGGTACCACACCAGCTCCCTCGCCCTCTCGTCCCAGAACCTCATGGGGTCGGCCAGGCTCTGCCTCCAGAAGTCGACGTACTTGTTGTGGTACGGGTGGTACTTCTCGCCGTAGGGCAGGAGCTCTATCTCCTGTTTAGAAGGCGACTCGGACAAGGACTCCACCTCCCTCTGTCCACTCCGTTCACTTGTATACACTATTGGATTAGTTTAAAAGATTTCTATGGTGGGCTTATATGTAAATATTCCCACTATTTTATAATTTAAAAAGCACTTTTATGACGTCAGAGCCCCACGCCGTCGTAGAGCGGCGTGACGCAGGACGCCCTGAAGACCTCCTCGGCGACGCCGTGGGCGTAGCCCTCGAGCTCCTTGCCCCTCCAGCCGGAGGCGAGGAGGGTCATGAAGACCTCCTCCATGTACTCCCTCAGGCTGGAGTTCGCTACTGCCGGGTAGTCGGAGCCGTAGAGGACCCTCCCAGCAGGGAAGTCCCTGAGCACCACGGGCACCAGCTGCGGGGGCAGGGCCGAGGTGTCAACGTAGACGCTTTCGAACCTCCTGGCAAGCGAGAGGGCCTCCTCAAAGAAGACGCCCGGGGCTATTGCGCTGTAGCCGCCGGCGTGGGCCACTATAACAGTGGCGTCCCTGTGCCTGGAGAGGAGCGGCTCAAGCTTTGAGGGGTCGCCGTACTTGCAGTACCTCGGCAGCTCCCATATGCCGGGGTCGCAGCCCCCGTGGACCACGACAGGAACCCCCTTCCTCTCGGCCACTTCTATCACTGCCTCCACCTGCTCCGAGCTGAGGTACTTGAGGAAGAGCGTCGAGATAACCTTGAAGCCCCTGAAGCCCAGGGAGACTGCCTCCTCGAGCTGCCTCGCGAGCTCGTCCGGGCCCAGGCTCAGGTTGGCCGGGTACATAACCGGGAAGTTCACTACCCCGGCGAGCTCGGAGTGCCTGGCAAAGGAGCAGAAGCTCTCGGAGAGCTTAACGGCTGAGAGGTAGAGGCTCTCGGGCTCCAGCTGGTCCATTATGTCGCCGGCCAGCTTCTCTATGAGGCCCCTCACCCTCTCGTGCTCGCTCTTAACCTCCTCGAGCGGTATGGAGGCCAGGATCTCCTTGAACGGCGGTATGCCCAGCAGCACTGCGCCGCCGACGCCGCTCTCCACGAGCCCCCTTATGTAGCTGTTGACCTCGCCCCTCTCCCTGAGCAGCGGCATGTGGACGTGGGCGTCCACTACGCACTCTACCGGCACGTCTGCCCTCATCAGCCGCGCCTGTGCCGCTGGTGGGCAAGTGAAGTTAATATGTACACAGCAGTGTGCCCTCATGAAGACTTGCGACAGGGCACAAGCCTGTTGGCCGTGAGGTAAGCCTGTATGTCCTGGCCTGGCAGGAAGTAGTAGGACCTGCAGGGCCCTCCCGAGGTTGCCTTGACGAGCATGACCAGCCCCTTCCTCACCAGCGAGGTCAGCGAGTACCCCAGGGAGCCTATGGAGATGCCCACGCTCGCCGCTATCTCCTCCCTGGTGTGGAGCCCCCTGGAGATGGCGTCCATTATGGCCCTCTGCACCGCGCCTACCTTCCTCGACCTGCCGTCGACGCCCATGAGCGCCTTGGAGACCCAGAGCACGGCGGGGCCCTCAACGACTATGCTGCCGTCGTCGTAGCATGTGACGTTGCCGAACTTAACTGAGACCCCTATTGAGTTGCACTGGACCTGCTTTGCCAAGACGCACCCCGTACCAAGACTGAAGCTTGCTAATGCGTGAGCATAAATACATTCAAGGGCTCTTCATAAAGACCATAGGCCCTGGCCTGCGTTGCCGTGGAGTACTGGAAAGAAATAATGTCCCCTGTCCCACCTTGTAAACAGGGGTCCGTGGCGTAGCCAGGACCAGCGCGCCGGCCTTCGGAGCCGGAGGTCGGGGGTTCAAATCCCCCCGGACCCGTCAGGACCTCGTGAAGTCCTTGCCCAGGGCGCCGCATGCGGGGCGCCTGGGCGGCGGCTCTCTGCCCGCGTACGTGCGGCGCAGAAGGGCATGTCCAGACGTAGCCGCATGGCTAGGATTAAGAGCTGTAGTGAAGCGTTTTATGAGCCCTTTGAAGGCCTAGAGAGGAAAGGAGGCGATGGGAGTCATATTAAAAACCTAAGACAGACCTACCCCCGTCCTGTAACCGGTTGCAGCTTAAACTTAAGCCCTTAGAGTTCATGGATAGAGTTAGGGGGGTCCTTGATAATTGTTGCATTAATGCTTCTAATGTCTAAATACTCTTCTATCGCTTTTTCCGCGTTTTGAACGCTGCTTAGATCCACATCCTTGACTTTCGAGGGCACAGGAATTTCCAAGTAGTCATCCTCTAACAGCCTGGTCCAGTTGTCCGATATCCTCTTACTGAAGGTCTGCAATATATACTGCATAATGCTCGAGTTAAGCCAAGCGGCTATCAGCGGGTTGTTCTCCCTTATGATGTAAAAGTTCTTTGACGCGCACAGCGGTTTCTCGCTGTAATTGGCCAGGATCACGTGTCTAGTCGGATCTAACTTGTCATGAATGAAAACGTGCCCATATGGCTTTTTGGTCTGCAGCTGTCTCCAGACGTGCTGGTACCACTTGCTGCCAAACTTTAAGGCGGGTATGTTCTGCCTCTCGCCCCACTCAACGTACTTCGCGACGTCGCCCTCCGGGTCATCATTGATTGCAATAGCGTAAAACCTGGGGTCGTGCACTACAATGCTGTCATTATAGTACTCGGGCTTCCTGAGGCACTTGACTAAATACCTCTTGGGAAGCCTCAGGGTCTGCTCCCTGTTGCTTATCAGGACGGAGCTTTCGTCCTCCCCTACGATGCTCCACGCCCTGTTTGGGATGAAAAAGAAGTCTGGGCCGTACATTTCCACGCCCCTTATAATTTCCCCCTTCCTCAGGTAACGTAATAGCCCCATATCTAAGGCTTTCTCAATCATCTCAGCCACCGCTTCTGCGTTATCATAATCGAATAAGCTTAGCCAGTTCCTGTCTAAAAGTTTGGGCATTTTACTTAGGTTTACCCTGCGCGATTCCTTTAAGTTGCCATCATACTGGTATATGGCCGTCTGCACGGCGTTAAACTCGAACAGCTTTCTCTTTCTAAGGAATACTATGAGCTCCTTGAATCCGCTTCCAGAGCTGAACGAGGGCGACTTTAAGTTCTCCGCCATTGCGATGACGTCGTACCTGTACTTCAGGAGCTTCTTCACTCCGTCGCCCTGCCTCGTGTAAAACGTTGACGCCGGGAGCACGAGCAGCGCGTGCCCGCCCTCCTTCAATATGTAGTCCATTAGAAATATCGACAGTATGTGAAGCCCGGGGTCCCTCCTCGAAACGAAGCTGCCGTAACCGTGCGAAATTACGGAGTTGAGCAGCTCGTCCCTGTTACTTATCAGGTGCCACCTGACGAAGGGAGGGTTAGAAACTATTATATCGGCCTTGTACTTCCACGCCACCTTGAACGCGTCACCGCATATAACTTCCACGCTATCGTAAATTGAGGAGAGCATTTTACGCCCCAGCTCGCAGGGCTCTTTATTTATCTCAATGCCAATGACCCTGCTAGGTTTAACCAGGTCGTCAACTGAGGAAAGTAGGACGCCAGAGCCCATGAAGGGGTCCATTAATACAGCCCCTTCCCTGCTTGGGACTTCCTTTAGGAAGGACCTTATGACTGAGATTCCATCATATGTAGTGTAGTATGAAGACGTCCTTTTCCTGTCCACGAGGTCCTGCACTTTATATTGACTTTCATCTATGTGCATGATCACGCCCTTTCCGCTACTACCTTTTTAATTATAGTTATACCTAAGGCCCTCCCGGCCAAAACTGATGCCGCAGCGCGGCCCTCGCCCCACAACTTACTTCTACCCAACATCTTAGCCATACTATGGCTTAGGCTTGATATTATATAAACCTAACGCCGGCGTGGCCGGTAATACCAATTAACTCCCCAGCCCTTTGAGAAAGATCCGACTTCTTCTCTTCTTCTATTATTACCTGCTACTAAGCCTTGCTCATAGCCGGGCGGCCGCCCTCGCTCATAAAGGTCCCTCCGACTTTAGCCGACCTCAACACTTAAGCTGAGCCGCCGGGTGACGCCTGAGGTGCTCAAGGGTTAAAATCCCAGGTGACAGGCCTAAGTGAGGTGCCAGGCATGCCAGAGGCCAAGAGGGTTGACCTGGGAGATGGCTCTTGGCTGGAGGTACTCTCAGAGAGGAGGAACGACCTCCTCAAGCGCACTGAGGTAGAGGCGCTGGCGCACCACGAGCTCAAGTCGACCCCCGCCAGGAGCGCCATAAGGGAGGCAGTTGCAAAGGCCTACAACAAGGACGCTGAAGCGGTCTACGTTAAGACTATAAAGACCAGCTACGGCGTCGGCATATCTAAGGTTCACATCCACGTATATGACAGCCACGACGACGCAGTTAAGGTCGAGCCCCAGTACGTCCTTGCAAGGCACGGCGAGGCGGAGAAGAAGCAGGCCAAGACCAAGGCAGGGGGTGGCAAGTGATGGCGAAGCAGGTAAAGGCCTACGTGCACCTGCTCTACGAGGTCGACTACAACAACATGACTATAAAGGCAAAGAACAGGAAGTGCCCCAAGTGCGGCAACTTTATGGCCCACCACCTGAAGCCTGTCGAGAGGTGGCACTGTGGCTACTGCGGCTACACGGAGTTCGTCGTCCAACAGTGAAGTAATTGTACTTGGAATAGAGTCGACCGCCCACACGTTTGGCGTCGGGGCCTCCAGGTGGACCTCGGCCGGGCCCGAGCTCCTCAAGGACGCCAGGAGGAACTACGTGCCTAAGCAGGGCGGCATACTGCCCAGGGAGGTGGCCCAGTTCTTCAGCCAGGTGGCCGCGGAGGTAGTTGAGGAGGCCCTCTCAGTGAACTCGCTTACGCCGAGGGACCTGGACGCCATAGCGGTGGCCCTGGGCCCCGGCATGGGGCCCCAGCTGAGGGTCGGGGCAACGGTCGCCAGGGCAATGGCGGCGGCCCTCAAGGTGCCCCTGGTCCCCGTGAACCACGCCGTGGCCCACCTGGAGGTGGCGAGGTACACCACGGGGCTCAGGGACCCCGTGATACTTTACGTCTCCGGCGGCAACACTGCAGTGACTACGTTCGTTGAGGGCAGGTACAGGGTCTTCGGCGAAACCCTTGACATGGCCCTTGGCAACCTCCTCGACACCTTCGCCAGGGAGGTCAAGCTGGGGCCGCCGTACGTGGTCAACGGCAACCACGTGGTTGACGCCTGCGCCGAGGGAGGGGAGTTCATAGGGTGGTTCCCCTACGTCGTGAAGGGCCAGGACGTCTCCTACTCGGGGCTGCTGACTGCAGCGCTTAGGGCCCTCAGGAGGGGGGCTAAGCTGAAGGACGTGTGCTACACACTCAGGGAGGTGGCCTTCTCAGCCGCCGTCGAGGTCACCGAGAGGTGCCTGGCCCACACGGGCAAGAGGGACGTCGTGCTCACCGGTGGAGTCGCCGCCAACAGGGTGCTTAACTCAAAGCTCGACTCCATGGCCAGGCTCCACGGCGGGACCTACAGGGGGGTCCCGGCTTACTACAGCGGCGACAACGGAGCCATGATATCGCTGGCCGGCCTCCTGGCGCACCTGAGCGGGGTGCACGTTGAGCCTGAGAGGGCGTTCATAAACCAGAGGTGGAGGCTCGACGAGGTGGAGGTACCTTGGTATGGGAAGCTTCTATGATAGAGTCCTGGGCCTCCTCGCTGACCCTGCTCAAGAGGGGGGCAGAGTCGGAGGTGAGGCTGGGGGACTTCATGGGGATGAAGGCGATATACAAGCTCAGGGTCAGCAAGCCCTACATGGACCCGGCCCTGGACTCGAGGCTCAGGGCGCAGAGGACCCTCAAGGAGGCCAAGGTGCTCTCCGTGGCCCTGGCCAGGGGGGTCAGGGTGCCGAGGCTCTACGCGGTCTTCCCGTCGCTCGGACTCATAGTGATGGAGTACGTCAGGGGGCCCACCCTCAAGGAGCTCGTGGGCTCCCCTGGCTGGGAGTCGCTCGCAGAGGACGCCGGCCTCCAGCTGGGGCTTCTCCACTCGGCCGGCATAGTTCACGGCGACTCAACCACGTCTAACATGGTGGTGAGTGACGGCGGCGTGACCCTGATAGACTTCGGGCTCGCCGACTTCTCGTCAGAGCTGGAGGACAGGGCCGTGGACGTGCACCTGCTGAGGGAGGCCGTCACCAGCACCCACCCCTCCGCGGCGGGGAGGTTCATGGAGGCCTTCATGAGGGGCTACTCAAGGGCCCTGGGGGAGGGGGCGGCGGAGGAGGTCAGCAGGAGGGCCAGGGAGGTGGAGATGAGGGGCAGGTACGTCGCCTCGAGGAGGAGCGTGTGGGCTGAGGAGGGGGGAGAGGGGTGAGGAGGCTCTACATGGTGACGCACAACGACAGGAAGTTCCTCGAGGCCTCGCTCATACTTAAGCCCTACGGCATAGAGCTGCAGCAGATAAAGGCTGAGAAGCTTGAGGTGCAGGACGAGGACGTCGTGAGGATAGCCGAGGTGGCCGCCAGGCACGCCTACGAGCAGTTCAGGGTGCCGCTCATAGTTGACGACTCTGGCCTTTACATAGACGCGCTTAACGGCTTCCCAGGGCCCTACAGCAGCTTCTTCCTTGAGAAGGTCGGCCTCGGCGGCGTCCTGAAGCTCCTCAGCGGCGTCACTAACAGGAGGGCCTGCTTCAGGACCGGCCTGGCTTACGCGGATGAGGGCGGCGTCAGGACCTTCGCTGGCGAGGTCTGCGGCTCCATAGCTGAGTCGCCCAGGGGCTCGGGCGGCTTCGGCTACGACCCGTTGTTCGTGCCTGAGGGGCACAGCAGGACCTTCGCTGAGATGGGCGTCGAGGAGAAGGACTCCATGTCGCACAGGGGCAGGGCCCTCAGGGCGTTTGCCGAGTGGTACCTGAAGCGCTCCTGATCCACGGGGGGCAGAGGTAGACGGAGGCGAAGGGCTCCCCCGAGCTGCAGAGGGTCACCACGTAGCTCCTGGCCTCGAGGCCCTCAATCCTGCTGCAGTACGCCCTGTCCGGCTGCCTCGAGAGCCTCGGCACGCTGACCTCCTCCACCAGGCCGGGCCATAGCGTGACCTCGAGCCTGGCCCTGTAGGGCCCCGGCCCCGCGACCTCCTTCAGGTTGACGAGGGGGAGCCTCAAGCCTATCCCCCAGTTGTTAAACTTGTATACAAGAGGTATTATTTTAACCTTTCTATTAATAGAGAAACTAGAGCTGAACCGTTGCCTTCCTCAGGACCTTAGAGTGGAGCAGGGCCCCGGCCCCGTAGCCCATGGTTATCATCGAGTAGGCCTGCTCCCTGTCGACCACCGTGGAGCCCCCCAGGGCGCCCCTGAGGCCCTCGAAGGCCTCGGGGAGCATAGGGGTCGTGGGGCCCACAACTATGAGCTGGGACCCCCTGGAGAGCTCGGCTATCCTGTTTATGGTCTTGTTGACAACAGTCACCCCGGTGGCTATTACAAGGTCCATCTGGGGCAGCATCTCCTCCTCGGCGTACCATGGCAGCACGAAGTCCTCCTCGGAGGGGGACAGCTCAAAGACGTACACCTTGGCCGTCCCGCTGAGCCTCCTCACGTAGGGCCTTATGTAGCCCACTATGGCCACCTTTGAGCCGGGGCTGACCTTGACCAGGTCAAGGGGGTCAACCGGCTGGCCCCCGGTGTTTACAAGCGCGTTTATGGTGGCGACCCCCACGGCTGCCATAACTGGGTCGTAGGAGAGGGCCAGGCCAACCGCCTCCTCGGCCGACCTAGGGGGGCTCCAGGGGTCCCTGTTGGGCTTGACCCAGTCCCAGTCAACATAGGCGAGCCCTGCCCTGCCGTCGTCAAGCTCCACGTAGGCGTACCTGCCCACGGCCACCCTCCTTATTGCCCTGCCCCTGGCCCTCGGCAGCGACTCCTCCACGAGGGCCTTGACTACGTTCAACGCTTCACCCCTCAGTGTATGGCATGTGAAGGATAAATCCCTACCAGCAGGACTTAGCCGAGGCCCCGCTCAGCCTAGGAGCACTCCCTGAAGGCCTCAGCGGGGTCCTCGGACTCCGCCTCGCAGAGCACGGGCGACCTGGCCTGGGTCGGGTAGGTCACCACGACCCTCGCCACGGCGCCCTTTGGCAGGCTCACCTGCTCCCCCGGCCTGAAGTAGCCTATAACGTCACCGTCCTCGCCAACTATTTCGCCCCTGGCCACGGTCCCGTCGTCCAGCGGCACCTCGTACCACCTCAGGTCCCTTGAGGCGGTCCTCCTGTACCTGTTCCTCACCTGGACCAGGTCCTTGAAGGAGACTGGGCAGAAGTGCACCGGCACCCTGACGTTGCTCTCAGCCCAGGAGAGCACCTCCATGGCGGCCCTCAGGGAGCCCTTGACCGCCGCCTCCCTCGAGTCGTCGGGCCTGAGGCCCCTGAGCCTGAGGGGCTCCCTGTTGGGCTCGGCGAACTCCATCTCGTCAAGGTTAACGAAGTGCCCCCCAACTGAGTCCACGAACTTTATGACCTCCTTGACCCAGCCCTCGAGGCCCGGGGCTATGGGCATCTCAGCCCCCACCCTCATGCCGGTGAGCCTGACGGCGTACTCTATCCCCTTCATGTAGTTCTTGCTGACGGGGTGAAACCTTATCTCGTCAAGGCCCGCCCTCCAGAGGGCCAGCAGCGCCTCTGGGGTTGAGTGCCTCCCGGGCGTGTAGAGGTGTATGTGGAACTCCGGCCCGAAGGTGGCCTTCAGGGCCCTTATGAGGGAGAGCGTCAGCGGCAGGTCCGCGAGCGGGTCCCCGCCCGTTATGCTTGCCCCGGTGGCTCCCTGCCTCTCCACCTCCCTTATTATGTCGTTGATGTCATAGGCCCTCTCGTCGTTCACGTACATCACCCTCCTGCCGAACCTGTCCCTGTCGACGGGGCAGTAGAAGCAGTTCTCGTCGCAGACGCCGGTTATGAAGATGACCGCCTTGAGGCCCGCGTAGCAGAGCTCGCAGCCCCTCGTCAGCCTCCCCGTCATGAGGCCCTTGGTGGCGTCGCCCAGCAGCATTTGCTCCCTGCCGGCCTGCCGGGGGCCGGGGACCTTTATGCGCTAGTAATGACTGCGCGCCTACTGCTGCGCTGGCAGATGGCCTTAAAGTTGCGGCTATACTAAGCTATTCTCTACATAGAGAAAGGCTTTTAGCGATGCCCTGCACAGTCAAGCGCGACCAGCCATGTCGGCCTCGGAGGTCATCTCCCAGGAGAGGATGCCCCTCATAGGGGAGAAGTTCCCAGAGGTTGAGGTAGCGACGACGCACGGAAGGCTGAAGCTGCCCGACTACTTCACCTCCAAGGGCAAGTGGTTCGTCCTCTTCAGTCACCCGGCCGACTTCACGCCGGTCTGCACGACCGAGTTCTACAGCTTCTCGCTGTACTACCCTGAGTTCGAGAAGCTCAACACGGGCCTCATAGGCCTCTCGGTGGACGGCAACCCGAGCCACATATCGTGGGTGCAGTGGATAGAGCGCAACCTAAAGATAAAGGTGCCGTTCCCTATAATTGCAGACCCCCTCGGCCTCGTGGCCAGGAGGCTGGGCATGTTCCACGCCCAGAGCGCTACCAACACCGTAAGGGCCGTCTTCTTCGTTGACAGCAAGGCCACCATAAGGGCGATAATATACTACCCGCTGGAGCTCGGCAGGAATGTGAAGGAGATACTGAGGGTCGTGAAGACCCTCCAGCTGATAGACAAGACCGGCGCCGTTGCCCCAGCCAACTGGCCGAACAACGAGATAATAAAGGATAACCTGCTCAACCCCACGCCTGCAAGCGTAGAGGAGGCGTCCCTGAGGCTCACCCAGTTCAAGGGCTACGACTGGTGGTTCACCTTCAGGGAGGCGCCGAGGGAGGACGTTGAAGAGGCTAAGAAGTATGCCCCCTGAGGGCCGCTCAACATTACCATAACTTTTTTGAAAACTCTTTCTCGCTGAAACAATTTTTAGGTGAAAATACTAAGTAAACGTTAAAACTTCTCACATGCATAGACAAGGTAGCAAGGTCCAGTATATACGGGGTTGATACTTTGAACATAACGCCAAGGAAGCTCCAGAAGCTCGGGGCCTCGTCGCTTGTCGTGACGCTGCCGCACACGTGGATAGAGGCCCACGGCCTTAAGGCGGGCGACGTGGTCTACATAGTTGACGAGGGCGACAGGCTTAAGATAGTCCCAGCCAGCACGGGCAGCGACAGGAACGCCTACGAGTTTGAGGCCTACAAGCTCGTCATGCCTCAGCTGGTCTCCTGGGCACTCACTTGCCTCTACGTTAACAACGTCAACGAGGCCACCATAGACCTGAGGGGCATGGGCCCGGAGGCCATGCAGGTCCTCAAGGAGGCCTCTATGAGGCTCCTTGGGCTTGAGCTGCTTGAGGTCGAGAGGGACAGGGCCGTAATGAAGATAGTCCTGGACGACTCAAAGGCCGACCCCAAGCACGCCATAAAGGGCCTGGGCTCGGCAGTCTCGAACATAGCGGAGCTCCTAAGGCAGGTGGCTGAGGGGGGCCAGGTCACCGAGGACCAGTTCTCAATAGCCACAAACGAGCTCACGAAGTACCAGCACCTTATCATGAGGTACGTGGTCGGCTCCATGAACAGCGGCAGCGTCGAGGGAAACCTGCAGGGCACGATAGTTGGCACCGCCCTCCTGGGCGTCGTGGGGAACACGCTGCTTGACGCGGCCAAGATGGCCTCAAGGCTCGAGGTGAGGTCAAGGGTCGTCTCCCAGCTGGCGTCCCAGGTGAGGGACCTGGCCCCCCTGGTGAGCGCCATGGTGGCCCAGCCGAGCGTGAAGAGGCTCCACGAGGTGGCGTTCAACGTCGTGGCGACCATAAGCTCCATAGAGTCCTACATAAAGTCCTCCCAGAGCGCGGCGGAGGCCGCAATAATAGCCAAGGTTGACGACGCCATAAAGACCATGGCCATAGTGTTCATGACCATACTCTGCGGGGCCGTGATGGGGGAGGAGTACCTGAAGCCCTCGACCCAGTGAGCTAGCCCTGCCTGACAGGCCTTATCCTGCCCAGCAGGCTCCTGGCTATAACTAGCCTCTGGGCCTCGTTCGTGCCGTCCCCTATCTCGACCATCTTCACGTCCCTGTAGATCCTCTCGACCAGGCTCTCCTTGCTGTAGCCGAAGCCGCCCTCCACCTGGACGGCCATCCGGGCCACGTCGACGCCCCACTCTGCCGCGGCCAGCTTAGCCATGCTGCTCCACATGGGGTACTCGGGGTCGCCGGCGTCAACCCTGCGGGCCGCCTCGTAGATTAGCTGTTTTATGGCCTCAACCCTTACCTTCATCTCGGCCAGCATGTACTGGACCATCTGGTGCTCGGCTATGGGCACGCCCATGCTCTCCCTCTGCTTGGCGTAGGCCAGGGAGTCCTCGAAGGCCGCCTCCGCCAGGCCAAGGGCGGTGGCCGCCGTGACCACCCTCCCCTCGTTGAGGGTGTCCATGACTATCTTGAAGCCGCCGTTGAGCTGACCAACCATGTTGGCCTCGGGCACCCTGCAGTCCTTGAACAGCACCTCGCTGGTCCCGCTCCCCCTGTACCCCATCATGTCAAGCTTCGAAACCTCCACGCAGGAGCCCTTGTCCACGACGAACAGCGAGACGCCCCTGTGCCTCTGCTCTGGCGTGCCGGTCCTGGCGGCCACCAGGAAGAAGTCCGCGTAGGGCGAGTTGGTAATCCAGGTCTTCCTGCCGTTTATCACGTACTCGTCGCCGTCCTTCTCGGCCCTCGTTGTTATGGCCGCCGCGTCGGTGCCGCAGCAGGGCTCGCTGAGGGCAAAGGCGCCTATGGAGCCCCTGGCCAGCTTCTCAAGGTACCTCCTCTTTATTTCATCGCTTGCGTAGTGCACGAGCGGGTAGGCCACCATGGTGCCCGAGACGGTGGCCATTATAGCTACGGCGCCTGAAGCCTTTGCCAGCTCCTCAACGACCACGACTGACTCAAGGGTGGAGAGGCCAGGCCCCCCGTACTCCTGGGGCACCCTCAGGGCGAAGTAGCCCATGTCCGCTACCTGCTTTATCACCTCAGGCGGTACCGTGTTGTCCCTGTCTATGTCCCTGGCCACGGGCTTTATCACCTTCTCCGCGAACTCCCTGACGCTAGACCTGAGCAGCTCGACGCTCTCGCTGGACGACATTGTATACACCTTGGCACCTCTCTACTGTTTACTTAGCAAGGTAAATAAGTTGTGGCTCATTCCACCTATTAACACCCCGCCAGCTGTACCTCCGCTTAAATATTTCCCTTCAGAAAAGGTGTTCGGTGAGCTATATGGTTCAGGTTGGGGACCAGGTGCCAGACCTGGAGCTTGAGACCACGGCTGGCAAGGTTAAGCTCTCCGACTTCAGAGGCAAGAAGCTTGTGCTCTACTTCTTCCCCAAGGCTTTCACCATGGGGTGCACGAGGGAGCTGAAGAGGTTCACGGAGCTCTACGACCAGTTCAAGGCCCTCGGGGCCGAGGTGATAGGAGTCAGCGTCGACAGCGTCGACACGCTTAAGAGGTTCGCCGAGAAGTACGGGGCCAAGTTCCCCCTGGCGAGCGACAAGGCCAAGGAGGTCTCAAAGACCTTCGGCGTCCTGAAGCTTATGACGGCCTCAAGGGTCACCTTCGTCATAGGCCCTGACGGCGTTGTGAGGCAGGTGATAAGCAACCTGAAGAGGGCCGAGGAGCACGCCGACAGGGCCCTTGAGGCCGTCAAGTCCATTTAAGCCCCTTGGCGGCCCGTGAAGGCCTTAGGCGAAGCTATAAGTTCTTCCCGGGACAGCGCGGGAAGGGGCGGGAAGCCAATCCCGCCAGGTCCCTAATACGGCCTGCCCGACAACTTCAGGCCTGAGGTGAGCGAAGCTTGAAGGTCGCGCTTGCCCTGGGCCTTGTGGCCCTTGTGGCCCTGGCCCTCGGGGCCCCCCTGCTGTTACAGGTGAGAGTGGGGGAGGCCCAGGGGGCTGGCCAGGGGCAGGCTCAGGCTCTGCTAAACCTGACCCAGAGGGCCATAACTGTGGGCAAGTCGCTTGGGATCAACGTCACCCAGGCAGAGGAGCTCTACTCCAGGGCCCTCAGCTACTACAACAACGGTAACTACACCGGCGCCCAGGACCTCTGCCTGGAGGCGCTTAAGTACATAGCGTCCGAGGCCAAAGGGGTCAGGCCAACGTACATGCCGCCGGCCTACGGCATAGAGGCCCAGCTGCTCGCCATAGAGAGGTTCGTGAACGGCTCCCCAGCAATAAACTCAACTGACAGGTCGTATGTGATATCACGGGTGGACGAGGCCCTCAAGGACATCTCCAGCGGCAACGTGAGCGGAGCCGCTGAGATACTTGCTGACCTGAAGGGCTACCTGGCTAACCTCAGCGTCAGGGTGTCGATGTACGCCAAGCACGCCATGATAGGGAGGCTCGTGAGGGAGCTCCACAAGGCCAGGGGCGAGCTCGAGGCCAACTGGTCCTACATGCAGGAGGCCAACGTGAGCCCCGCGCAGGTGGCCGACGAGGTGGTCAAGGAGCTTGAGGAGGAGCTGAACTCCTCAGCCGCCAACGCGACGCCCGCGCAGCTCGTGGGCCTGGCCAGGGCGGTAGAGGAGATAGAGAGCAGGGCCCCGATGGCTGAGCCCTTCCCCAACGCCACCGGCAGGGTCATGCTTTACGGCGCCCAGGTGAAGGCGTTAGTGGGAATTAACAGGAGCCTCAGCAGGGTCGAGTCGCTTATGGCTTACCTCACAGGGAGCGAGGCCAACCTGAGCGAGGAGGCCCTCAACCTGACGTTCAAGGCCATAAACGCCACGCTCACGGCCCTTCACTACTACGCCGCAGGGGAGGACAACCTGTCCCTCGAGTACATCAACCAGTCCATAACGTTTGCCAACGAGAGCGCTGGGATAGCCGAGAACTTGACCTCCAGCGGCCACGGCATGGCAGCCGCCGTGGGCAGGGGCATATACAGGGCCGACGAGCTCATAATAGGGCTTGACGAGAAGCTCTACGCCTACGTGGAGTCACAGAACATAGTTGGCAAGGTCTACGAGTTCAGGGGCGAGCTGCTCTTCGCCGTGAACCAGACCACCTACGTGGCCGTGCTGAGGATAGTAAACGGCACCCAGGAGACCCACCACGTGATATTCGCCCTGGTTGTCATAGGCGAGGGGGCCCACGTGAACGCCAACCTGACGCAGCTGCCGCTCAGGGTTGACGTGGTGGGCCAGGTCGCTGGGGCTGTGCACTACCTCTACGTGGTCAAGGCGTTCAACGTCACGGAGCTGGCCCCTGAGGCCGTCAGCCCCTGAGCTCCCTGATGGCCTCTGACAGCGCTGTGATGTCATCCTCTTTGTTTGGGAAGTGCACGGAGACCCTTATCCCCCAGAGGCCGGCGGCCCCCCTGGCGGAAACCGCTATCCCCCTGGCCCTGAGCCTCCTGGCGAGCTCGTAGTCCTCCCTCACGCTGTCGCCGACCCTGAAGAGCACTATGCCAGACGCCTTTGACTGCTCCGGCATGGTAAGCAGGTCCGCCCTCAGGTCCTCCAGCTCCTCGAGGAGGGCCTTTCTAAGCCTCATGACCTGGGCCTCCACGTTATCTATTCCGACCTCGTTTATCAGCGAGGCGGCGGCCTCCGCCCCCCTGAGGGAGAGCGACGACAGGGAGCCGCCGTACTCGAACTTGAGGGCTGAGTCCCTCCTGTAGGGCTCAACGTAAAACGGCGCCTTGTTCGGGTCGAGCCAGTAGGCGTCCCAGTCCTGGACCGGGGCGTTGGAGTACCCGGGCCTCGCGGGCTGAAGCTCCTCGACGGACCTCCTGCTGACGCACATACCCCCGAGCCCGAAGGGCGCCAGGAGCCACTTCTGCGTGCCGAAGGCCACGAAGTCTGCCCTCTCGAGCCCCCTCGGCCTGATGGCGCCCGCCTGCTGTATGGCGTCCACGACAAGGTAGGCCTCGGCCTCGTGGGCCACCTTGGCGACCTCCTCGACGTCAACCCTCAGCCCGTTCACCCACATGACGGAGCTCACTATGACTGCCCTGGTCCTCCTGTCGACCACCTCATAAAGCTGGTCAACATCATAGTCTCCGTCCCTGTTCCTGACCACCCTGACCTCTACCCCCCTCAGCCTCAGCCTGTAGGCCTCGGCGTGCACGAGGGGGAAGTCCATGTCAAAGATGACTACGTTGTCGCCCTTCGACATAGGTATGGAGTCCACGGCCTCCTGCACCGCTGAAGTGGTGCTCGTCCCCGTGAACACGAGGTTGTCGGGGCTACAGCCCACGAGCGGGGCCAGCTGCCCCCTGGCGGCGGCCTTGAGCTCGGCCTGGGAGCCCATCGAAGAGGCCTCCTCGGGCGACGACTCGTAGACGTCCAGGAGGGACCTGATGGCCCCTATGGCCCTGAGCGGCGGGACGCCGACGGCCGCCCAGTCCAGGTAGTGCCTTGACCTGAGCGAGGGGAACTCGGCCTCATACAAGGTGCAACCCCAGCTCACTGTGGCCCCAGACATTAAATGGGTGAAACCTGCCCCTACAGGGGGACCGTGGACCACAGGGAGACTATAACGCTGCTCATTGACATGGCCAGGGCCGCGTACTGGGGGCTCAGGTAGACGGCGGGGTAGAGGAGGCCGGCAGCGACCGGGACAAGCACGCTGTTGTAGCCGAACGCCCAGGCCAGGTTCTCCTTCACCTTCCTTGTTGCTATCCTGGACTCCCTGAGGAGGAGCTCTATGCCCTTAAGGTTCATCACCACGACGTCGCCGGCGTACTTAGCTATGTCCGTGCCGCCCGCCAGCGCTATTCCAACGTCCGCCTCCTTCTCGGCAACTGCGTCGTTAACGCCGTCACCCACGAAGGCGACCCTGTGGCCCTCCTGCCTCAGGGACCTCACAAGCTCAGCCTTGTCGTCCGGGCTCAGGCCCTTCCGAACCTCGACGCCCAGGGCCGCTGCCACGGCCTCGGCCGAGGGGCCGCTGTCGCCCGTTGCTATTATCACCCTCCTGCCCATGGACTTAAGCTTGGCCACCAGCTCGAGGGCCTCAGGCCTAACCGGGTCCTCGAGGCTGAGCCACCCGGCCACCCTGCCGTCCACGCAGACGGCCACGTCGCCCTTGGCCTGGCCCTCGCAGTTCTGCGCCACGAACTCAGGCCTCCCCACTATAACCTGCCTGTCCCCCACGGTGCCCGCGACCCCGTCCCCCGGGAACTCGTTGAAGTCCTTGACGGAGCCCCTGAGCCTGGCCCCGAACCTGTCAACTATTGCCTTAGCCACTGGGTGGGAGCTGAGGGACTCGAGGGAGGCCGCGAGCTCCATGACGCCCGGCTGGAGCTCCACGTAGTCCTTGACCCTTGGCCTTCCCTCGGTCAGCGTGCCGGTCTTGTCAAAAACGAAGACGTCAACGTCCTTGACCCTCTCAAGGGCCTCGCCGTCCTTGACTATGACCCCGCGCTTGGCCAGCCTGTGCACTGAGACCAGCACTGCCATGGGCGTCGCCAGGCCGAGGGCGCAGGGGCACGCCGACGCCAGCACGGCGACCGCGAAGAGCACGGCCTTCGGCGTTGGGAAGCCCAGGGCGAAGTGCCACGCCAGGAACGTGACGACGGCTATGGCTATTATGGTCGGCGTGAACACCGCCGCCACCCTGTCCACCAGGTCCTGGGCCCTCAGCCTGGCGGCCTCGGCGTCCCTCACTGCAGTCATGAGCTGGGCCATGTACGTCCTCTCGCCGGACCTGGTGACGTACACCTTCAGGAAGCCCGAGACGAGCCTGGAGCCCCCGACGACCGGGTCCCCCTTGGACTTTGTCACAGGCATCGGCTCCCCGGTCACTATGGACTCGTCCACCTCCCCCTTGCCCTCGTCCACGACGCCGTCGGCAGCTATGGACTCGCCGCTCCTCACCACCAGCAGGTCCCCAACCTTGACCTCGTCAGCGCTTACCTCCACCTCGCTCCCGTCCCTGATAACCCTGGCCCTCGAGGGCAGCAGCCTGACGACCTCGCCGGAGAGCCTCTCCTTTATGTAGGCCTCTATGGTCTTGCCTATGAGGAGAAACGATATCAGCAGGGAGGCGGCGTCGAAGAAGACCGGGCCGTGAACCGCCAGTGAGTAGGCGCTGTAGAGCCACGCCACCAGGGTGGCGGTGGAAACCAGAGTGTCCATGTTGGTCGTCCTGTTCCTGAAGGCCCTGTAAGCCCCCAGGTGGTACCTGAGGCCGGCGTAGAAGACCACCGGGGCCGAGGCCACCATCGCCAGGAGCGGCCTCGAGGTGTACTGAAGGTAGAGGGTCAGCAGCCCGAAGGACCAGGCGACGGCCAGGGCCCTCAGGTAGCCCCTCAGCTCCCCTGCTGAGGCGGGTGCGGCCTTCGATATCACCTGGGCCCTGAAGCCGTGGCCCCTCAGCGCCTCAACTATGGCCTCCGCTGATGTCGAGTACGGGTTGACCTCGATGACGGCCTCCCCGGTGCCCGGGTTCACTGAGGCCTTAACGACGCCGTCAAGGCCCTCCAGGAGCTCCGTGACCCTCCTGGAGTCCTCCGGGTTCATGGAGATCCTAAGCCTCAGCCTCTCAGTGACCACGTCATAGCCTGCTCTCCTGACAGCCTCCACGAGGTCCCTTAGCCTAGCCCCTGAGACCACCACCTTGGCCGTGCCGGAGGCCAGGTTCACCTCCGCCTCCTCAACCCCCTTGACGCCCCTCAGCGCCTTGGCCACTGTAGTTGAGCAGGTGGCGCAGTGCATCCCAACTACTCTGAGCTGCTCCTCCTTGCCTATCCTGAGGGGCCTCCTCTCGTTTTCGCTCAACCAGGCATCCCCTTGGGCCCCTCGCGGAGGTACTTCTCCGGGTCCCTCCTGAAGGCCTTCAGGCAGCCCTCGGAGCAGAAGTAGTATACCTTGCCCTTGTACATGGTCTTGTAGGGGGTGCTCTCGTCAACCTCCATGCCGCAGACCGGGTCAACGACCAAAGCCTGTCCCCTTGGCTTGAGCCCGCCCAACTTAAAAAGCGTGGGTCCTTGCTGAGGGGGCTTGAAAGTCAGTGCCATTAAGGTCATCTGCCTGCCCTCCTCGACGGCCACAGGGCCCTCTCTCCAAGCATGTAGAGCACCGCAGGCGTGAAGAGCAGCGCGGCCAGTAGTCCTGCTGAGAGCACGCCCGCCATGAGGGCCACGCCCATGCCCCTGAAGCCCGGGGCCGAGAAGGCCAGGAGGCCCGCGAAGGCCCCAGCCATTATCGTTGAGAGGCCCACCACAAGGACGCTGGTGCTCCTCACAGCTATCTCAACTGCCGTCCTCACGTCGTGGCTGCCAGCCTCCTCCCTGACCCTGTTTATGATGAAGCTGTTATAGTCCATGCCGACGCCAAGTATCGCCGTGAAGACAACTATGGGCAGGTACCACGGCAGGTTGACGCCTGATAGCCTGTAGGCCTCTATGGCTAGGGAGCTGCCGAACACCGCCGCGATCACGACGCTGGCCAGCGCCGTCAAGGCCATGGGCACGCTGCCGAAGAAGGCCAGCAGCACTATAAACATGAGGACTATGGCTATGGGGTAGACCAGGTGGTAGAAGTCGTGGTACACTATGTTCTGAAGGTCGAGGTTTATGGCCGCCTCTCCCCCGACCATGGCGCTTGGGGAGACCTGCTTCGCCAGCTGCCTTATGGACTGGGCGCACGCTATGGCCTCCCTGCCGAGCGGGTACACAGATAAAGTGACGCTAAGGACAGGCTCGGAGTAGTTATAAAGCTGGGTTGACTGAACGCAGCTTAGCCTCGATATGGACGAGTTTATCGCCTGCAGCGTAGAGTAGTTGGCGGCCACAACGTAGACAGGGTACATTATGCCGGCGGCGTAGTTGTCAGTTATGTAGTGGAGGGCCTGCACCGACTGGGCGCCCTGGGGCATCATTAATGTGAAGTCGTAGCTGCCCCTGAAGGTGGCGTAGATGAAGCCTGCAGGTATTAATATGAGTGCTATGACCACAACAAACGCTATGTACCTTGCCCTGGGGCTGCGCCCTGGACTCGCCCGGGCAGCGCTGGCCTTCACCCTGGAGGGCCACCACACTATCCTGCTCCCGCCCACTATGGCCAGCACCGCAGGGACCACCGTGAGGCTCACGGCCATTGTTATCAGTATCGATATGGGGGCCGCCTCGCCTAGGCTCCTGAGGAACGGGAAGTTTGAGGCTATAGTCATGGCCCCGAAGCCTATGGAGGCCGTGAGCGCGCCCGTGACCACCGCCCTCCAGCTCCTTCTCGCGGCGGACCAGGCCGCCTCCGCTGGGCTGAGGCCCTTGCCCAGCTCCTCCCTGAACCTCCTAGATATCAGGCTCGAGTAGTCGACGCCCAGCCCTAGGCCGGCCTCGTACATTATAGTCCTGCTTATGGAGTTCAGCGTTATTACGTTGTGGCTGGCCAGCAGGTACCCAACGCCAAGGGCCACCACGAGGCCCACGCCTATTCCTATAAACGGCACCAGGACGGCCACCAGCGACTCGAGCACTATGGCCAGTATGACGAGCACCAGCAGGGCGCTTATCATGTCCCCCCTGCTTATGCTCCTGAACGACGAGCTTGAGAGGTCGTGGTTTATGGCCTGCGTGCCGGTAAGCATGACGCTGGCGTTCCCGTAGCCCGCGGACCTCAGCTCGCTGACCAGCTGGCCCCTGACGCTGAGCGCCTCGTCATAGGACATGTTGACTGAGTACATTACTAGGAAGCCGTCAAGGTTCCTCTGCACAAGGAGCCCCCTGAGGTCGCCCAGCAGATTGGCGAAGGTTCTGTTAAACGCGTACTCAGTTACGTTTGTCACGGCCCTCCCATACAGGGAGGGGTCCTCAAGCACGACGGCGGCCTCGCTTGACAGCACGGGCGTCAGGTTTGAGGGCACGCCCAGCCTGGCAAGGGAGCTGTTCAGGAGCGATGGCATCCTTGACAACAGTGACTGGTAGTCCTCTATGGGACCCGCCGAGGCCAGCTCTGCCAGGAGCAGCCTGGCGGTCGGCGACGTGAGGCTCCTGTTGACCAGGTCCAGGGACAGGGAGTAGGCGCTCTCGCCGCGGAGGAGGGCCATTGACAGCGACGGGGTCACGTTCAGGCCCCTCTCGGCTATGGCTGACGCCGAGGCCTCGGCCAGGGTCATGTTAGAGCAGAGGGCACAGGTGGCGTTGGGGTCATACTCCAGGAGCTCCTCAGGCACGTAGCTGAGGACCAGCGGAGCGTAGCCGCTGAGGTTGACCGGCAGGCGGGCAGCCAATGTTTTGGCCGCCAGCTCAGCCGCTGCCTCCCTGCTGAAGGAGCCGTTGGCCACGTATGACGCCATGTCCATCGCTACGTCGCTGGGGAGCCTGCTGGAGAGGAGCGAGTACGTGACGTTCCTCACTATCAACGTCACGTCGCTCTCGTTGAAGCCCGAGGCGGCGTACTCCTCAGCTAAGGTCGTCAGCAGCTCCTTGGTCTGGCCCGGCGCTGGGATGGAGGAGACCACAGCCAGGAAGGCCTCCCTGCCCGAGGCGCTGCCTATGGAGCTCAGCGCGTAGTAAAGCCTGTACTGGTTGTCCTGCGTGAGGTTGTTCATAAGAGACTCAATGTAGCTGCTGTATGCGGCCGAGGCGTTCCTGAACGCCAGGCCGTAGGCCTGCAGTAGCGGCAGGGCCCTCTGCTCGCCGCTGGCGTTGAGCTCCCCGTAGAGCACCGTGTAGGTGAAGTTCTCCGCTGAGGCCAGGCTGAACCTTGAAGGCCCCCCGGTGCTTAGCACGTAGTGGAACAGGGCCTCCACAAGCTGAGGGGAGGGGGACTGGGCGCCGCCTATGGGTGGGCACTCGCTCACCACGAGCTCCACGTCGCCCTGCGTCAGGTTTCCCGTGGAGTAGGCGTCCGTCATGTTGGAGAGCACGTACTCAGCCCTGATGGTGTTGAAAAGAGTAGACACGTAGGCCCCTGAGAGGCCCTCCGTCTCGTTGCCTAGGGCTACAACCTCGGGGACCGCCTGGGAGTACGCTAGGCTGAGGTTCCTGCCCAGGGAGTAGTACTGAGCGTAGGCGTAGTCGGCGTTCCTCAGCATGTAGGTGAGGCCCACCAGCGTCGAGTTGAGCCTCTCGAGCCTCAGCGAGAGGTTATTAACGGCCTCCCAGAGCCTCACAAGGCCCTCTGCAGTGGAGAGGCTGACGTTAAGGAGCCTCTGGGAGACGTTATTAAGCTTGATGTAGACCCCCCTCGCCACGCTGACCCAGCTGGTGCCCTGCGTCAGTGTGCCGTTGAGCCTGTAGAACGTGGTCAGGTTGACGGGCACCCCTGTGACGACATATATGTAGTTTCCCTGCTCTGACAGGTTGCCCTCCCTCGAAATTATGTTCATGACCTTTATGCTCTCGACCCCCTGGGGCAGCATTGAGGACTCGTTGGTTGAGACCACGCTGTTGATCCTTGTCATGAATGGGTAGAAGATCACGGCCAGAGCTATCGCCACAACCACTATTACGTAGGCCGTTCTCCGGCTATACATATCTATCTCCGATAGATAACTGCTATATATAATCGCTTTAAAACTTTAGCCAGGACCCTCAAATGATAAAATATTTAAATAACTGTAAAAGTTACCTATGGGCCCCGCAGCTGCAACGCCTAGCTTTGGGTGGCGAGCGTCACACGTCCCACACCCGTCCTCAGCAAGAAGAGGAGGCCGCGGCTCAAGAGCAGCAAAAAGGGGTCTATGGCTACCCTAAGCTGAATGTTACGCTAAGTGTTGAACGGCGGCGAGTAGTTGCCCTTCTTTGACTCGTACTCCTCCAGGTCCTTCTTGACCCTCTGGTAGGTGTAGTCTGATATCCTGCCCTCCTTCTTGGCCTCCTCTATTACCCTCCTGCTCTTCTCCTCGAGCATCTTCATTATAGGTATCCTCACGCCCTTCTCCCTGGCCACCGCCAGCGACCTTGGATAGCCTGCGTGGGCGTGCCTCACCACCCCCATTCCTGGGTCCACTGTGAACACCCTGATGGCCTTCTGCTCCGCCAGCTCAGTGCCGTCAACTACCATGCCGAAGCCAGCGTGTATCGCGTAGCCTATGCCTGTGCCTCCGCCGTGGTGGAAGCAGGTCCACGTGGCGCCGACCGCCGTGTTGAGGGCGTAGTTAAGTATGGGCCAGTCACCTATGGCGTCGCTTCCGTCCAACATGCCCTCGGTCTCCCTGTAGGGCGAGGCCACGGAGCCGGCGTCCAGGTGGTCCCTGCCGAACCATATGGGGCCTGAGAGCTCGCCCCTCCTGACCATCTGGCTGACCACCTTGCCGAACAGGGCCCTCTCGCCGTAGCCGAGGTAAACCACCCTGGCGGGCAGGCCCTGGAACTTGACGTACTTGTGGGCTGCCGTTATCCACCTGGCTAGCCTCTGGTTCCTGCCGAACAGCTGCAGCAGGACGTCGTCCAGCTTATATATGTCGTTCGGGTCGCCCATGAGGCTGGTCCACCTGAACGGCCCCCTCCCCTCCTCGAACAGTGGCCGCATGAACTCCATCTGCCCGGGTATCTTGAAGGCCTCTGTTAGGCCGGCGTCGTAGGCCTGCTTCCTGAGGTTGTTGCCGTACTCAAAGGTCACGGCCCCCCTGGCCTGGAGCTCAAGCATGAGCTGGACGTGCCTCTTCATAGTCTGCTTTGCCAGCTGTATGTACCTTTCGGGGTCCTGTGACCTGAGCCTCGCCGCCTCCTCGACGCTCATCCCCTCCGGCACGTAGGAGAGCGGGTCGTGGGCCGGCGTCTGGTCGCTGAGGACGTCAGGCACCACGTTCTCCTTGACCAGGCGCTCGAGCAGGTCAACTGCGTTGGCGAGGACCCCTATGCTGGTGGGAGTCCTTGACCTCTTGGCCTCAAGGGCCATGTCTATGGCCTTATCTATGTCGTCGGTCCAGGTGTCCAGGTAGCCCGTCTGTATCATCCTGTCTATCATGCGCTTGTCAACGTCAGCTATGAGGGCCACGCCGCCAAGCATCTTGGCCGCGAGTGGCTGGGCGCCACCCATGTTCCCTAGGCCCGCGCTCACGTAGAGCCTTCCCTCGAGGGAGCCGTAGGCCCTCTCGGCCGCCGCCCCCACGGTCTCATAGGTCCCCTGGAGGACCCCCTGGGTGCCTATGTAGGCCCAGCAGCCCGCCGTCATCTGGTGGAAGCTTATGAGCCCCCTCTTCTCGAGCTCCCAGAAGTAGCTCCAGTCCGCCCACTTGGGCACCAGCATGGCGTTGCTCATGACGACCCTCGGGGCCCTCAGGTCCGTCTTGAAGACCGCCACGGGCTGGCCGCTCTGTATCACCATCGTGTCGTCCGAGTCCATGGTGAGCAGGGTGTTGACTATGGCCTCAAAGTCGTCCCAGGACCTCGCGGCCTTGCCGGTGCCGCCGTAAACTATGAGGTTCTTGGGGTCCTTGGCAACCATGGGGTCGAGGACGTGAAAGAGCATCCTCAGTATTCCTTCTACCTGCCAGTCCCTGCTCCTGACGTGAAGCTCAGGGCCAGTGATTGCATGAACTGTCCTGGTCTCAGGGTCGTAATAGCCCTCGGATATCAGCTCCTCAATGGGTTGACCCTTATACTTCGAGGGAACAGACACTGACCATGCACCTCATTAACCATTGAATAATTGTATACAATATCGGTGTTTTTAATTTTGATTACACAAGCATATATACGGTGTAACTATCTATATTACACCTTATATTACACTTCCTGATAGCTCTAGATGCTCTTTACATCGCTTACTGCCGGCTTTTTACATCAAGCTGACCTTGTTAGTAGTAGCTGTAGTAGCTTATCTGAAACTTTATATGATCATTGGCAAAAAAGCTATGATGTATACGTTATGATAAAGGTAAAGTCATAGTGTGAATTCACCAAATTTCTTCATGTTGTCTGGCTTTCTTCTCTTCTCTACTAAGTATACTATGTTTCCTATGATGAACCATACTAACGATGTAAGGCCGGCATAGTCTAGCGGTGGAGGCGCCATAGCGGAAAGCACTATGGCCGCTCCTAAAGCCAGTACTAGGGCTATTACAACCGCTATCAGACCAGCGCCTACCCTCTCCCCTCTCTTCCTCTTGAAATTCACTAGCCCTATTGATGCCAGAAGGTGATTGATAAAGTTAAAGTAACCGTTTGAGGTGAGCAAGAAGACGCTTCCCATCACAGGACCCCATACTAGACCTGAGGCTATGGCAGTGCCCGTAACTATTATAGCTGAAGCTGTGACGTTCTTCCCTGGTACCTTAAATTTGTTAGGTTTCGTGAACCAGCTAGGGAAAAGGATGCCATCTCTTGCTATGCCATACCCAGCTCTCACTGCAGAATTCAGGAAGCCCACGGCAGAGGCGTCAAACGCATATATCACTAAAACGGCGAATATTATGGCTGCGATGGAACCTAACACACTACCATAAATAATTATTCCAGGGTCAGGGAGCTGAGAGTACTTAAACATGTTATCAACGCCATAGACTATTTCCTGCGCGTAGGCGTTGAATATTATTGGCACCCCTATTAGGAACGCCAGCCAGGCTAACGCCTTAGGAACAGTCCTCTTAGGGTCTATAGCTTCCTCACCTAGGGGCACTGCTTGGTTCATGCCTCCGAATGTAGTTATTGCGAAAATCATAGTTGTAAGTATGATTGGCCAGTCCTTGCCTAGCGGGATTGGTGTAAATGGCAGGAAGGTGTTCTTATGAATAAACATAAGGACCAATATTAAACCCGTTAAGAGCAGGAAGGCCACCTCGATAAGCCCTGCTATCAAGTTATACGTTGTACTGACCTTAGCTCCCGTATAAACAACTGCCCAGACCTCTGCAGCAACCGCTATTGCTATCGGTATCCATATCCATGGATGAGTTTGATAAAACGAAGGAAATATCAGTGATATGAATGCTGCTATGCCCAGAATTGCAAACCCGGCCGCGCCCGTTATATAATAATACCAGTAACCCCATCCCCCTATTACGAAGGAGAGGTACGAGCTGCCAAAGCCCTTCTTCTGCATTACAGCCCAAAGATACGTCGATGTTATATTTTTGCTCCACTCGTACACTATGTATGTCATGCCCACATATATCAACCAAGCAAGAAGCAGAACCAGCGGCAGAGAGCCGCCTACGAGGCCTGCTAATGTTGTAAAGTAAAGCGCGGCCGTTGCGGCAGGCCCATTAGCTGCCAACCCATTGGCAACTATTAGCCATGGCGAGAGTATCCCTCTCGCTAGACCTTCGTTTCCACTAGAACTGACGTCCTGTGAGTGGGACAAGTTACATCACCAATTACTGTTTTATATGTTTTGATTAGACTCGTATTTAAGTATGTATACCATTTGGACACTAACACTCATTGCTATATATGTCTTTACAATGTTCCTAACTTATTAATTTCTAAAATATCTAAAATGAGTTAAATAGACCCTTCATAACCATTTACATGAAGACTCTTAAGCCTCCATACAGTTCCCTCCACTACATTATTCCTTGACATAAACTAGCTCCTGAATTCCTGTGGCTGACATCTAGTGTTACTTCTTAGAGGTCTAGGAACATATCCAGTGAAGAAGTGGATGCTGTTCGATGGCACTACATTAAAAAGGCTGTTGCAGCTACACTATAAGGTAGGTGAAAGCTTGAGTCTAGTCAAAAGGGCCCGCTTTTTGAAGGACCCTTATGACAGGAGAGTTGGAGAAGTAGAGCCCTTAATTCCGCTTGCTGGCGTCCCATGGGATTGGTCAACTGCTGGCAGGCCCGGGGCTAGGTTTGCCCCTTCAGCCATAAGGACAGAACTTTACTCGCTGACACCACTCTCCGAAGACCTTGGAGAGCTAAGGTGGGGTTTTGATGATATGGGTGACATTGATATTGTAGGAGGCGATATTATAGAGACCGGCCGAAGGGTTGTTGAAGCCTCAAGGCACGTCATGGAGGTAGCGATGTCCAGAGGGGTTCCGGCTATTTTCATTGGAGGCGACCACTCAATAACTAACTGGACGTCTAGGCCCTTCGTAGAGCAAGGCGCTTCCTTGGTAGTTCTTGATGCACACTATGATATAAGAAAACTGACGGAAGGCGTTACCAGTGGATCGTGGCTAAGGGAGTTAGTTGAAGCCACTAAAGTCAAGGCACTTGTCGTCGGAGTATCTGAGTATGTAAACCCTCCTTACGCCCCTTCTAGAGCTAAGGAGCTGGGAGTTGATATTATCAGCAGGGTCGAACTGCTAAAGGACTTCAAGTCGTCTCTTGAGAGGCTAAGGTCGCTAGTAGCTGGTTCCAAAGTCTATCTGAGCATAGATATGGATCACCTGGCCCAAGCCTTTGCGCCTGGAGTCAACAGTCCTACCCCTCTTGGTATGACTCCTTTCGAAAGCATGAGCGTAATAGATACAATAGCGTCATCAGCTAAGGTCGTGGGAATAGACGTAGTCGAGGTAGTGCCAGGGGCAGACGTTACAGGTTCTACGCCTAGGCTGGCAGCTGCCCTACTTCTAAGGGCTGTACAGAGATCGCTGGTCTCGATGAACATGAAGTAATTACTTGTCAAGGCCGCCGACTCTAATACCTTGAACTGCCAGTGCGCACAGGTGCATGCCTTGAAGGTCTGCGCGGGCCAGAGGCTGACCGTTGAAGACATATGTAACGTCGCTGTTAACTCCCCAGTTAGCATGTGCCAGGAGTCGCTCCAGCTGCTCTCAAGGTCCAGGAAGGCCTACGAGGCCGGGGCCTCGCTGGGAAAGGTCTACGGCTACTCCACCGGCCTCGGGGCCCTGGCCTCGGCCGAGGAGGGCACGTGGAGGGGCAGGGAGGCCCAGGTCCTCAGGGAGCACGACCTCGGCATTGGGCCTGAGGCCCCAAGGGAGGTGGTCAGGGCGGCCATGCTTGTGAGGGCGTCCCAGCTGGCCCAGGGCTTCGCGCCCGTGAGGCCCGAGGTGGCGCAGAGGCTCGTCGACTCGTTAAACTACGACATAGTTCCAGCTGTATCGCTGGAGGGCAGCGTGGGCGCGAGCGGCGACCTGGCGCCGCTCGCCAGGATCTCCAGGTGCATCTACAGCGGGGAGGGGCAGGCAACCGTGAGGGGCAGAAGGCTTAGCTGCGGGGAGGCCCTTGAGGCCGCCGGGCTTAAGCCCCTGGAGCTTGGGCCGGGCGAGGCCCTGGCTATAATTAACAGCAACGCCTTCAGCGTCGCCATGGCCTCCCTGGGGGTCTGCGCCTCCCTGAGGCTTTTGGGCGAGTCCCTCAATGTAATGAGCGAGACGCTTGAGGTCACGGGGTGTAACCCCCAGCACTTCTCTACAGCGGTGGCCAACAGCAAGAGGCTTGAGGGAGTTAAGGACGTGGTAGCCTCGCTTAAGGTTGACTGTCAGAGGTCGCCGAGGCTTCAGGACCCCTACTGCATAAGGTGCGTGCCCCAGGTCTACGGCTCAGCCCTCGAGGTCCTCAGGTTTGCTGCCAAGCTACTTGAGGCGGAGGCGTACTCGTCGTCAGATAACCCGTTCGTCTATAATGACAGCGTGTATCACGCCTGCAACTTCCACGCCTCGGCTGCAGGCATGGCGTCAGACATGGCTAAGGTCGCCCTGGCGCACGTGGGCAACATGATAGAGAGGAGGACGGCCCACCTGCTGAGCTCCGCCACCACAGGGCTCCCGGACTTCCTGGCAGTTAAGGGCACCGTCGTGGGAGCAATGATCTACCAGTACACGGCCGCGTCGCTTGCTGCCAAGCTCCGCCAGCTGGCCTCCCCGGGATCTGTGCACTCCATTCCTACCAGCGGCTTGCAGGAGGACGTGGTCTCAATGGCGCCCAACTCCTCCTACGAGCTGCTAAGGTCGACGGCCGTGCTGGCAAGGCTGATAGCCGTCGAGGACGCGTTGGCCTCACAGGCCTCCAAGGTCGCCAGGGGGCTCCCCCTCGATGACCCTAAGGACGCCCTAGAGAGGTCGCTGGCCAAGGTAGTGGGGGAGGCCGGCCTCTCGGGCCTCAGCTTCATAGTGAACCTGGCCTGAGGTGGCGCCCTTGCCCGAGGCCGACCTAATTATATACAATGCTAACGTTGTCCTCTTTGAGTTCAGGCCCGTCACTAGGGCCTCCCAAGTGAAGGTCCTGGCAGGGGGCGAGGTGGCGGTTAAGGGCAACTACATAGCTAAGGTAGGCCAGCGAGGCGAGGTTAGGGGAACCTACAGGGCAGGGCTTGAGCTTAACGCAGGTGGAAGGCTCCTCTCGCCAGGACTTGTTGACATGCACACCCACGCGGTCTTCGCCGGCAGCAGGGACGACGAGCTTGAGGCTAAGCTGAGCGGCGTCAGCTACTCAGAGATCCTCAGGAGAGGAGGGGGCATATACAGGACCGTCAGGGCCACGAGGTCGGCCAGCGACGAGGAGCTCAGGGACCTGCTAGTCAAGAGGCTCAGGCTGATGCTTCACCTGGGGACCACGACGGCTGAGGTCAAGAGCGGCTACAGCCTCGACCACGAGGGCGAGCTCAGGCTGCTTAGGGTTGCGAGGGAGGCGTCTAGCACTGCAAAGGTCGACGTGGTTCCAACCCTGCTTGCCCACGTGCCGCCCGAGGAGGCCAGGGAGGGGAGGGCCAGGGAGGAGTACGTTAAGGGCTTTGCCAACGACCTAGTTAGGAGGGCGGCAGGGTTAGCTAACTTTGTGGACGTCTTCTGCGATGAAGGTGCCTTCACGCCTGACGAGTCAAGGCTTATACTCACGTCAGCCAGGGCTGTAGGCCTAGGAGCAAGGGCTCACGCGGACCAGCTGGCCAGGATAGGCTGCGCCGAGGCCGTGGCCCAGGCGGGCCCCGCCTCGGTTGACCACCTGGAGGTCTCTGACGAGAGGTCCGTGAAGGCGATAGCCGCCTCAAGATCCACGGCTGGCCTCCTGCCGGCAAGCCTCATGGCTACCATGGGCTCCTCGAGGCCTCCGGTGCCCCTGCTGAGGGCGTACGGCGTGCCCATGGCACTGGGCAGCGACCTCAGCGCGAACAGCGTCATGCCGTCGATGCAGACAGCTATTGACCTTGCAATTTACCTCTACGGCCTGACGCAGGCTGAGGCCCTGGCCGCCGCCACGGTTAACGCCGCGCTCTCGCTGGGGCTGAGCGACAGGGGGTCCGTGGAGGCCGGGAAGCTGGCTGACCTGGTGGTGTGGGACCTTGAGAGGGTCAGCGAGCTTGGGTATGACTGGGGCAGGGACAGGGCACTGGTTGTTATCAGGCGCGGCTCCGCGGTCAAGGACTTACTGAACCCCTGAGCCCCCAAGGTAAGTGGCCAGCGTCCTCAGCTTGCCCAGCTCCCCGGGCTCGACCTCCAGGGGGTCCCCTGAGGCTATAATGAGATCTGCCATCTTGCCTACCTCAAGGCTGCCCACGTCCCTGTCCATGAGGACCTCGGCGGAGCCCCTGGTGTAGGCGTCTAGGGCCTCAGCCACGCTCAGCCTCTCCCCCACGCCCTCAACGCCGTTCACGGCGGCCGAGAGCGTCGTCCACGGGTCGGCGGGCTCCACTGGGGCGTCAGTGGAGAGCCCCACCACGGCGCCCGCTGAAATCATGGACTTGAACCTGTAGGCCCACCTGACCCTCTGGCCCAGCCTCTTGTGTATCCACGGCAAGTCGTCAACCTCAAACATGGGCTGCACCGCCACCCGGAGGCCCGAGAGAGCCGGGAGCTGGTCGTCCCTCACGAGTGAGGCGTGCTCCACCCTCAGCCACCCGCGCAGGCCCTCGGAGCCCCTTAGGACCACGTCGAGGGCCGCGTCACCTATGGCGTGCACAGCCACCTGCAGCCTAAGCCTTGAGGCCCTGGCCAGCAGGGACCTGAGCTCCTCGGGGCCGAGCAGCGGCCTCCCCCTGTTCCCAGGGTCGTCCGAGTAGGGCTCGCTCAGGTAAGCCGTCCTGGCGCCGAGGGAGCCGTCGGCGAACGCCTTGAGCCCCATCACCCTGACCAGGTCGTTTCCGAAGCCGCCAGCCACGCCAAGGGACTCAAGGAGGCCAACGCTGTCGGCGTCAAGGTAGAGCCTGAGCCTGAGGGGCAGGGGCTGCGAGGTCAGGCCGGCCATGAGCTTAAGCGGCACGTTCATGAAGCCTACGGTGGTCACCCCCTGCAGGGCCAGCCTCCTGGCCTCCTCGGCGACGTAGGTCATGTACTCCTCGGGCGGCGGCTCGAGCTGCCTGAGCGCCCTTATCACGGCCCCCTCCCTGACCAGGCCGCTTGGCCTGCCGTCCGGGCCTATGTCTATGTAGTCCTCGAGCCCCCTCAGGTCAACCCTTCTCATGGCCGAGGAGCTCAGCACGGCGGCGTGGCCGCAGACCCTTATCAACATCACGGGCCTGTCGCCCGCTACGTCGTCTATGTCGGCCGAGGTGGGAGGCCTCCTCTCCCTGAGCCTTGACTCGTCCCAGCCCCTGCCCAGCACAGCTGTGACGTTGGGGTGCCTCTCGAGGAACTCCTTGACCCTGCGCCTCAGCTCGTCCAGGCTGTCAACTCCCCTGAGGTCGACGCCGCTGTCCTGTATTGCCAGGCCGCTGAGGTGCATGTGGGCGTCTATGAAGCCCGGCAGCCCCACGCCCCTGTCTATGTCCACCTCCTCGCACTCAAGCTCCCTGCAGGCCCTCTCAACCCTGCCCCGGTCGCCCTCCAGCACCACCCTGCCGTTCACGGCCAGCAGGGAGTCGACTGCCCTGGGCGGCCTGAAGGAGACGTATATCCTGCCGTAGAAGGCCGTGGCCCTCAAGGGGCTACCTCCTTATCAGCGGGAAGTCAACTATCTTGGCCTCCCCTGACCTGCCCCTCTCGTCCACTATAGTTACCGTCTCCCCGAAGACGGCGTACCTCACGTCAAGGTAGCCCTGCCCGACGCCCCTCTGCAGCACGGGGCTGAAGGTGCCGCTCGTCACCCAGCCGACCTCGACGTCGTCAACCATCACCTTGTAGCCGTTCCTCGGTATGAACCTGGCGGAGGACTTCTTCATCTCAAACCCGACCCTGACCCACCTCAGCCCCTCCCTCCTGCACGCCCTGAGCGCCTCCTCACCTATGAAGCCCCTCTTGCCCCAGTCTATGGCCCCCAGGCCATACCTTAGGCTCAGGGCGCAGGGGAACTTGAGGGGGTCCTCGCCGTACTCGTTGCCTCCGAGCACGAAGCCCATCTCTATCCTGAGGGTGTCCCTCGCCGCTATGCCCACCGGCTTAGCCCCCAGCTCAAGGGCCTTCCTGTATATCCTCTCGGCGTCGCCTGGGGCGGCCCACACCTCGAAGCCGTCCTCGCCGGTCCAGCCGCTCCTGCTCACGAGGAAGGCCCTGGCGTCGCCCAGGCCAACGTTGAGGAGGAACTGAAGGGGCTTCAGGGAGCCCGCCTCCTTGAGGCCCATCCTCTCCATTACCTCGGGGCTCCTCGGGCCCTGTATGGCCAGCATGGCATACGTCGAGGTCAGGTCCTCGAGGCTCACCTTAAGCCCCCTGGAGGACGCCGCCTGCTGCAGGTGCGACTTCATCCTCTCGGTGACGGCGGCGTTTGGCACGGCAAGCCACTCGTTGTCAGAGACCCTGTACCACATCTCGTCGTCGATCACCCTGGCCAGCTCCGTGAGGGCGAGTGTGGGGCCGCTCATGAAGCCCTCCTTAGTTGCAGAGACCTTCTTGGTAAACACGATCTCAAGGAGCTCCGCTGCGTCGGGGCCCGTGAGCCTCAGCCTCCCCATGTGGCTTATGTCAAATATGCCCACGTCGGTCCTGACGGCCATGTGCTCCTCCATGGTTGAGGTGTAAACCATGGGGACGCTCCAGCCGGCGAACTCGCCGAAGGACGCCCCTAGGCCTTCATGAAGGGAGGAGAGCTGAACCGTCCTGAGGGCCAAGCTCACACCTGCGGGCCAAGGGCCTGGGAAGAATAAAAAGTGGCGAGGGCTTCCCACTCATAGTATGTCAACGTATGATATCCTGAGCCTCTTGCTCGCCTCGTCCAGGCGCCTCCAGTCCTCATACGAGAGGGCCCAGCCCGTGGCCCCAGCGTTCTCCTCGACCTGCTCAGGCGACTTGGCCCCGGGTATCGGGAGCACGGCGCTGCTGGCCCTGAGCAGGAAGTTGAGGGCCACCTGTGACAGAGTCTTGTCGTACTTCTTTGCAACCTCCTTTAGCTCCTCAACGAGCTGGAGTATCTGCGAGTAGTTCTCGGGCCTGAACAGCGGGTTGTTCCTCCTGACGTCATTGAACTTAGTTACGTCCTCAAGCGTGTACTTACCCAGTATGGCGGCCTGGGCCAGCGGGCTCCAGGCGAGCACGGTCATGCTGTTAGCCTCGGCATACGGTATGTGCTGCTGCTCCGCCTGCCTCTCAACTATGTTGTACCTCAGCTCCAGCACCTCCACGTCGTGCCTGCTCAGGCAGTACCTGAACTCCTCTATCAGCGCCACAGGGTAGTTGCTCAGCCCTATGTACCTGACCTTGCCCATCTCTACTAGCCTCTCAAAGGCCCTGGCGTACTCGCACGTGGGTATGTTGTGCCACGCCGGCGGCCAGTGGGCCTCAAGGGCGTCTATGAAGCTGGTCTGGAGCCTCCTCAGGCTCCCGTCGACCGCCCTGAATACGTCGTCATAGCTTAGGAAGTGGCCAGGTATCTTAGTTACTATGAAGACCTCGCTCCTCGGGACCCCAAGCTCCCTTATGGCGTCCCCTATGAACTTCTCGCTCATGCCGTTGCCGTACACCATGGCCGTGTCTATCAAGTTCATGCCAAGCTCCAGGGCCTTGGCTATTGCAGCCTTTGCCTTCTGGTAGTCCGTGACCCCCCAGGCGTCGCTGAACTGCCAGGCTCCAAGCCCTATCCTGGGCACCTTCTCCTTGGTTGACCCGAACTCCGTGTACTCCAAACAGGGCACCCCTCCTGAACGAAGAACTAGGAGTTTTAAATTGAAGCTTTTACTTGAAGGAAGCTATGAGCTCCTTGGCCCCGGGGGCCTGGCCACGACGTTAACCAGGGGGTCGAGGCCCCTGACCACTATTTCAACCCTGTCGCCGTCCTTAAGGTACCTCCCCCTCGGGTGTCCAACGCCCGGCGGGGTCCCAGTGAATATCAGGTCCCCGGGGTAGAGCTTCATGTACTTCGAGAGCTCAACCACTATATCGGCAAAGTCGTATGTCATCTCATCGGCGCAGCCGTGCTGGACCCTCTCGCCATTTATATAGGTCTCCACGCACGAGCCCTGCAGCTCGGAGTAGTCCTCGAGGACCTTGACGTAGGGCCCCGTCGGCGAGAAAGTGTCCAGGCTCTTTGAGAGGCACCAGGGGAGCCTCTCGTCGTACTGGAGCTCCCTGGCGGTCACGTCGTTCCCAGCCATGTAGCCGAGTATGGCCTCCTGGGCCTCCCTCCTGCCAGCGTGCTTCACTGCCCTGCCAATGACTATCACTACCTCGCCCTCGTAGTCCGGCTTCTGTATGAACTCAGGCACCTCAATGCTGTGGAGGTGCCCCGTCAGGGCGCTTGGGGCCTTCATGAAGAACACCGGCCTCTCCACGGACCCCATCTCCCTGGCGTGGGCCGCGTAGTTCTTGCCTATGCCAATTATCTTTGAGGGCTGGGGCACCGGGGGCTCAAGCGGCCTGTCGAGCCCCTGGACGGGCTCCCCCCTCTCCAGCTTCCCCACGAGCTTAACCGGGTCCCTGAAGAACTCCGCCGGGTCCACCTGTGAGCCGTTGAGCAGAGCCAGGTAGACCTGGCCCCCCTCGACCAGCGCCAGCCGAGGGGCTCCCCCTACAAGCACGGAGGCAAGCCTCAAGGCAAGTCACGGGACACCAAGACCTCGGGAAGTTTAAAAGCGGTTGCAGGCCACGCAGGACGCCGCTCGAGGCTTAGGAGGGTTAATTTTATAAGATGAGGTGACAGGCTCTACGCGGAAAACCAGGGTGCTTGAGTCGTGGCCGCGAGCCAAGAGAAGAGGGTCGTCAACCCGCTGAGGTACCTGAGGGATGCGGTTGACAGCCAGATATACGTTAAGCTGAAGGACGGCACCGAGTACGTGGGCCAGCTCTTAGTCACTGACTCAACTATGAACCTAGTGCTTGACAACTCCGTGGAGGTCAAGGACGGGAAGCAGATAGTCGCCAGGCTGGGCAAGATACTGATAAGGGGGAGCATGGTACAGTACGTCAGCTTCAACCCGGAGCTGGCGGCCCCCGACGTGGTCTCCAAGTGAGACTTTCAGAAAGTGAAAGGCGTAAATATCCCTAGGTGAACAGCTTGGAAGGGCGCGGACATGTGATAAGGACTGTGCTAATAGGCGCCGGCAGCGGCGCCTCATACTTCCTCGCTGGCCTTGAGAAGCTGAAGGCAAGGGAGATACAGCCCGTGGGCATACCCCTCGTGAACTACATGAAGGCCCACAGGCCGGAGGACATAGACGTCGTCGCAGTGTATGACGTTGACAACTCAAAGGTTGGCAGGGACATGTACTCAATAGCTTCTAAGCTCTCGCCGTTCAGCTCGGTGCCCAGGACCCTGAAGGACATAGTTGTGAGCAGGGGCCTCCACTGCGGCAGCCTCAGGGGGCTTGATGTAGATGCCTCAGGCCTTGAGGACGCGCTGGGCAGCCCCCAGCAGGCCCTGGAGGAGTTCATCTCTGAGCTCGTGAAGCTTAAGCCTGACGTCATCGTTAACGTGATAACCACGGAGCCCATGAGGTTTGTCGAGAGCGAGGGCGAGTTCGTCAAGTTGGCCTCCACGTGCTCAGCGGGGGCCACGCTGGCGTACGCCTACGCCGCGAGCGAGTACTCGCTGAGGACAGGGAACCCCGTGGCCTTCATCAACCTGACGCCCCCCGCCGCCGCCAACAGCCCAGGCGTCGTGAGCCGCTTCGAGAGGGCTGGGGCCCTGGTCTTAGGTGATGATGCCGCCACAGGCGCGACGCCGCTGACCGCCGACCTGCTCGAGCACATGGCTGAGAGGGGCCGCAGGGTGCTGTCGGTGGCGCAGTTCAACATAGGCGGCAACACGGACTTCCTCAGCCTCACAGAGCCAGAGAGGAACCACTCCAAGGAGGTCACCAAGAGCAGCATGGTTGCCGACATACTCGGCTACGACGCACCCCACTACATAAGGCCCACGGGCTACCTCGAGCCCCTGGGCGACAGGAAGTTCGTCGCCATGCACATAGAGTACGAGTCCTTCGGAGGGTTCAGGGACGAGGTGATAGTCAACGCCAGGATAAACGACAAGTCGAACCTGGCCGGCCTCATGGCGTCGATCGTACCGGTAGCCAAGTCGCTGCTGGAGAGGGGGGTCCACGGGAGCTACGCCACTGTTAACAGGTTCTACATGAAGATGCCAGGGCCCCGGGGCACCAAGAACATAAGCAAGATAGTCGCCTACCAGGACCTGCTCAAGGAGCTCAAGAAGCTTGACATCATCTGAACGACAGCCCGGATATATTTAATTAAAAGATAAACACTTATAAAGCTTCTGTCTTACAGGTTAACTATACTGAAAACAAGTAAATAGCTGTGGGGCGTGAGAGTATGATACACGTAACGATGCTGCAATACATACTCTCGGTGATCTCAGGCGTAGTGGTGGGGTTCTCGCTGGGCCTCATAGGTGGGGGAGGCTCCATACTCGCAGTCCCATTGCTGCTCTACTTCGTCGGACTCAGCAGCATACCTAACGCGGCACACATAGCCCTTGGAACGACAGACCTTGCAGTGGGCATGAACGCCTACATAAACTCCTACATGCACCTCAAGAAGAGGAACGTCTCCCCTAAGGTTGGAGGCATATTCGCGGGCGTCGGAGTGGTCGGCGCCCTCCTGGGCACCTACCTGGGGCACATAACGCCGGGCGGAAGGCTGCTGCTGTACTTCGCCATAGCAATGATAGTCCTCGGCGTCTACATAGGGTTCTTCAGGAACGCCGCCAAGGCCGGGACCCACGAGGAGGTAAGCAGGGTTGTTGAGGCCTACTCCAGGTGCCCCAAGCTGACCGCTAAGGTGGCCAGCCTCGTGGCCATATTCGGGTTCGTGGTTGGCCTGATAAGCGGCTACTTCGGCATAGGAGGGGGGTTCCTGATAGTGCCCGCCCTCATGTTCTCCTCAGGCCTCTGCATCACCAGGGCCATAGGCACCTCGCTGCTCAGCGTCGGAACCTTCGGCATGGCCGGCGGCCTTGAGTACGCTGTTTACGGCGACACCCTGTTCATAATCTCGCTGCTCTACGTGCTTGGCGGCGTAGGAGGGGGCTTCCTGGGCACGTCGCTGGCCGTTAAGGCGCCTAAGAAGACGCTCCAGAGGGCATATGGAATAATAATAGTGCTGGTGGGCATCTACATGATATTCAAGGTCCTGCACCTGTCGCTCTGACCGCGCTTTATTTTCCAGGCATCGCGCTGAGCCGGCGAGGTGGTCGCCTTGGAGGAGAGGTATGTTGTCGTCACCGGCGGCGACAGGGGCATAGGCAGGGCCACCGTGCTCAGGTTCGCCAGGGCGGGCTTCAACGTCGTGTTCACCTACAGGAGCAGGCAGGACGCGGCGGAGCGCACTGCCTCAGACGCCAGGGCGCAGGGGGCCCGCAGCGTCCTCTACTACAGCGTTGACGTCTCCAGCTGGGAGTCCGTGTCCAAGTTCGCCCAGGAGCTCTCCGGCAGGGTGCCCTACGTTAACGTCCTCGTAAACAACGCTGGCATAATTGACTACAACGACTTCGAGGGTCTGACCCCGGAGAGGTGGAAGGAGGTGCTGGACGTGGACCTCACGGGGCCCTTCCTGGTCACAAAGGCTCTCCTTGACCTGCTGAGAAGGGCCAGCTGGGCCTCCGTGGTTAACCTGGCAAGCATAGCTGGCCAGACCGGGAACGTGCTGGCCAGCGTGGCCTACTGCACTGCCAAGGGCGGCGTAATTGAGCTCACCAAGAGGCTCGCGGTGGAGCTGGCGAAGTACGGCATAAGGGTCAACGCGGTTGCGCCCAGCTTCGTGGAGACCGACATGGTGGCTGACATACTCAACGACCCAAGGAGAAGGCGGGAGGTGGAGCAGATGCACCCGCTGGGAAGGATAATAAAGCCCGAGGAGGTGGCCGAGGTCATCTACTTCCTGGCCGACCCAGCCCTCTCGCTCAACATAACCGGCCAGGTAATTGGAATCAACGGCGGCAGGTACACTTGAGGACTAAAAGGCGTCAGGTCCCCTGAGGCCAGCTTAGGCTTTAATCCTAGGACCCCCTGCTCAATGTACTTGAGGACAGCGCCTTGCTAGACCTCTCGCTGACGGCGCTACTCAGCGACCTTAAGGAGGTGGGCTACGCCGTCCTAGTGGGATCGCTGATAAACGTTGTTCTTACGCTGCTCTGGGCCCTGAGGTGGAGGGCCGGGCTAAAGTACCTGGGCGTCAGGGTCAGCTACCTTCAGTCGCTCGGCGCAATAGTGGCCAGCTTTCCCCTGGGCAACCTGCTCCCGGCGGGCAAGGCGGCCCAGGAGGCGTTCAGAATAGCATACCTTGACGTCAAGGAGGGCAAGAGGACGTCAGTTATGGCGGCGGCTGCCGTCGAGTGGGTCGCCGAGGGCCTAATAATTTCGTTTCTGCTGTTGGCTGTGATAATAAGGCACTACGCGCTCGGCGCCGCGGCCCTCACCCTTGTAGCAGTGGCGGCGGGCCAGCCCCAGGGCATGACGGTTAAGTCAGCCGTCAGGGACCTGGTCAAGGCCTTCAGGCTCCTGTCCAGGGACCGAAGGCTTATGGCAACTTACCTGGCCGTGAGCTCTGCCATAATAGCCATAGACGTCATTAAGGTGTGGCTCGTGGCCCTCATGAGCGGCCTCTACCTTGCGCTCTTTGACCTTATATTGCTTTACGTCATCCTCAGGGTCACGTCCGCGGCGCCGACCCCGGCGGCCCTGGGCTTCCTTGACTTAGGGGTCATAGGTGCGCTGAAGTTCATGGGGTATCCCGTGGGGCTAGCTGTCCTGTTCCTGGTGTCCATCAGGCTTGTGGACACGGTGATGCCAAGCATAGCGGGCATTATTGTGCTTGTCGTGACCGGGAGCTACCGCGTGCTCAGGCAGGCCAGGGGCGCAGGGAGTTGGAGACGCTGAGAATTGCAATGGTCAGCGACTGGTTCCCTCCAAGAGTTGGAGGGGTCGAGACCAGCATAAGCGAGCTGTCCAAGGCCCTGGGCAGGCTGGGCCACGAGGTGATGGTTGTAACTCATGAGAACAGCTCCTACAGGGGCCCGCCGGGCCTCGTCAAGGGCGACGGCTACCTGGTCTACTGGATCGGGACCCGCCTCCTGGCCAAGGACGACGTCACCTATGACCCGCTTGTAATAGCGAAGGCGTCGCTCTTCGTCAAGAGGAACGCGGTCGACGTAGTTCACGCCCACGGCGTGACCTCAGTGCTGGGCCTCATGACCTCAATGATAGCCAGCGGGGGAACCGGCGTGCCGTCAGTGCTCACTAACCACTCGCTCCTCAGCGGCTCCCTGAAGGGCCTGGGCAGGCTGTCCCTCAAGTACGCGCTCAAGTGGCCCACCCTCCTGGTGGGCGTGTCAAGGGCCGCGGCCGAGGACGTCTCAAGGATCAGCGGGAGGCCGGCGGACGTAATACATAACTGCATAGACGTCGACTCGTGGAGGGAGATGGCCACCTGGTCCCACCTTGACGGGGACCCGGCCATAGTTATAACATCCAGGCTGTCGCCGAGGAAAAACCCCCTTGAGATAGCCAAGGTGGCATCCCTGGTGGCCAGGAAGCTCCCCAGGGCTAGGTTTTACGTGGTCGGCGACGGCATGCTCATGAGGGACCTCGTGGAGTCGCTCAGGGGCTTCGGGGTTGAGGACAGGGTGAAGGTCCTGGGGCTCATGCCCAGGGAGAGAGTAGCGCAGCTTCTCTCTGGGGCTGACGCCTTCGTCCTGACAAGCTACAGGGAGTCCTTCGGCATAGCCGTCCTTGAGGCCATGGCGCTCGGGGTGCCGCCGCTGGTCTACAGTAGCCCGGGCGTCCTAGACCTGGTTGAGGACGGCAGGAGCGGCATCATAGCTGATGGACCTGAGGCCATGGCGGATGCCATAGTAAGGGTTGCCAGCGACGAGGGCCTCAGGAGGGACCTTGCAAGGGGCGCCGAGGACAGGGCAAGGCTCTTCGACTGCAGTATAATAGCCAGGAGGTACGTTGAGGAGTACCGGAGGGCCGAGGAGGTTAAGTGCAGCGACGACAGGAGGTTCCTGGCCTACAGGCTCTACAGGGCCCTCACGGGGGATCCCGTTAAGGAGGGCGAGTGGTGCAGGGGGAGGAAGTGGGAGTACCATGAGAGGTCAGCCGATGGCATTGTTCCTGTCGTCAGACGTGGAGCAGGACGCCCCGCCGTACATGAACACTGAGAGGGGCATCGTCGAGGGCCTGCCCAGGCTGCTGGAGCTGCTGGACGAGCTTAAGGTGAGGGCCACGTTCTTCGTGGTTGGCAGGGTGGCCGAGAGGCACCCAAGGGCTGTCTACAACATAATTGAAAGGGGCCACGAGCTTGGAAGCCACGGCTACGCGCACGTAAGGCTTGACAGGGTCCCCCTCAGGGAGGCCGAGGACGACGTGAGGAGGTCGCTGAGGGTCCTCAGGGACTTCAGTGAGGTCAAGTCATTCAGGGCCCCCAACCTTAAGCTGCCCCGGCAGCTCCTGCCTGTCCTCAGGGAGGAGGGGGTCAGCGTTGACGCCAGCCTGGCCTCCTACAAGCCGCCCTTCCCGCGGGGCCTCACTGTTGAGGGCGGCGTGGTCAGGGTCCCGGCCACGGTGACGAGCAGCGTGCTGCGCGTGCCGTGGGCCCTCCAGAGGCCCCTGCTGGCCCTGATGCCCAGGGTTACCACGCTCTTCGTGCACCCCTGGGAGGTCTCAGGCGTGGTGCACTGGAGGCCCGACATATGGGTCGGCACGGGCCCAAGGCTCCTCGGGCTCCTGAGGAACGCGGTGAGCTACATGGTTAGGAGGGGCTACAGGCCCATGACTATGAGTGAGGCGCCCTCGCTCCTTGGCAATATTAACTTCAGGGCGCTGGCTCAGCCGGGCGGCAGGTGAGAGCACTTGCTCGGCAAGCTGAGGAAGTTCGTTAACTCCGTGGCGCCGACGACCGTGGGCAAGGCCCTTTATAAGGCCGGCGTGACCCCTGACGAGCTCACCTACACGGGCCTCGCCCTCTCCGCCCTGGCGCCCCTCGCGGTTTACCTGGGCAAGCTCATAATGCTGCCGTTCCTAATACTGTTGGCAGGCCTCATGGACGTCCTTGACGGGGCCGTCGCCAGGGCCTCCGGGAGGACCACGGCTTTCGGCTCCTACCTTGACTCTGTGACCGACAGGGTCAGCGACGCCTTCCTGTTCCTGGCCATGGCCCTGGCCGGGGTGAACCAGTACATAACCATGATAGCGCTCGCCTTCTCGCTCATGGTAAGCTACGCCAGGGCCAAGGGCGAGCTGCTCAACGTCAGGATGGAGGGCATAGGCCTTGTCGAGAGGAGCGAGAGGCTTATAATACTCTTCGTCATGTCGCTGCTGCTCCTCCTCAGGCAGCTGCTCGTGGACAACATAATAATGGCGGTAGTGGCCGTGCTGGCCGCCGCCACAGTGATCCAGAGGTCCGTTCACGTCAAGAGGTCGATAGGCTAGACCGCGCACAATGACTTGAAGCGCGAGGCGTCGTCCTTCATGAAGACGTTGTTAAACATAACGTAGACTTCCCTGGCCTCCCTGAGCCCCCTGACCTTGTTGCAGAGCGCCTCAAGATCGTTGTCCGTGTACCTGTACCTATAGTTGACCTCCCCGCCCCCTATGCCGTGGAGCCTGAAGTAGACAACAGGCCTCTCGACGGCAGGGCTGGCCCTAAATGGGTCGACCACGTGTATGACCCCGTCAAGGTCCCCTATGACCTTAGCTATGAGGTCCGGCCTTGAGCGCCACGTGCCCCTGGGCTCCCACCCTATCGTGAAGTCCCTCGTTGCCACGGCCCTGAAGAACTCCGCTGCCTGCCTCACGTTGTCCTCCGAGGCCCCGAAGCCCGGAGGGGTCTGGACCACCACCACTGAGGCCCCGAGGGCCCTCGCGGCCCTGGCGATCACGTCCCACGCCTCAAGGTTCTCCTTTGTTGTCCTGAGGTTGCCGTAGCGGTCCGCCAGCTCCTCAGGTACCCTGTGCCTGGCCCTCCTCCACGTGGGGCCCCCAGGGGGGTGGGTGACCGCCTGCCACGCCTTCATTGTGAACCTGAAGCCCTCGGGCGCCTCTCCCCTCAGGGACCTCAGCCTGCCCTCGTCAGGCATTTCATAAAACGTGTCCTGAAGCTCGACGACGTTGAAGCTGGCGTAATACCTCTGCCTTCCCAGGCACCAGCCGCAGCAGCCCACCAGCAGCATGGGCGCCCCTGGGGGACTTACCCGCGCCTGAAGTTTAAGCCGTCCAGGCCCCTCGGCTTAGCTGTTAGCTTCCTCGCTGATAGGTAAGGCTTTTAAGTTTAGAGTTAAGCAATTTTAAATAGCTCAGTAACCGATACTCAGGTAACTGATATAGGGGTGAGGTCATGGAGTACAAGTGGACCGTGCTCACCAACACCACGCTTGGGATACTCATGGCTATGATAAACTCCTCCGTGCTCATAATATCGCTCCCTGCCATATTCAGGGGCATCCAGCTTAACCCGCTGGCCCCGAGCTCCTTTGACTACCTTCTCTGGCTGCTCATGGGCTACGGCGTCGTCTCCTCCTCGCTGGTAGTCTCCTTCGGCAGGCTCTCCGACATGTACGGCAGGGTCAAGCTGTACAGGCTCGGCTTCGTGATATTCACCGTGGGCTCGGTGCTCCTCTCAATAACTCCGGGCAGGGGGACGGTGGCCGCGGCCGAGCTCGTGGCCTTCAGGATGGTGCAGGCCGTCGGCGCCGCCCTGCTGATGGCTAACAGCGCCGCCCTCATAACTGACGCGTTCCCCATAACTGAGAGGGGCAGGGCACTCGGCATAAACCAGGTCGCGGGCATGGTAGGCAACCTGGTGGGCCTGATCCTCGGGGGCGTCCTGGCTACAGTTAACTGGAGGCTTGTGTTCATAATAAGCGTCCCCTTCGGCGTGGCTGGGACCGTGTGGTCATACCTGAAGCTCAGGGAACTCTCGAGGCCCAGGAGGGAGGAGAAGGTCGACGTAATCGGTAACCTGACTTTCATTAGCGGCCTGGTGCTCCTGCTGGCTGGCATAACCTATGCCCTGGAGCCCTACCATGGGGAGGCCATGGGCTGGGACAGCCCCAGGGTCATAGCGCTGATGAGCGCCGGGGCCGCGGTGCTTGCAGTGTTCCCGCTCGTGGAGATGAGGGTCCAGTACCCCATGTTCAGGCTCGAGCTGTTCAGGTCAAGGCAGTTCTCGGCCGGGATATTTGCGGCGCTCCTGGCGGGCCTTGCCCTTGGGGGCCTCATGATCACGCTCACGATAATGCTTCAGGGCATCTGGCTCCCGCTCCACGGCTACAGCTACAGCTCGACGCCGTTCTGGGCTGGCATATACATGATGCCCATGCTCTTCGGCTTCGTGGCCCTCGGGCCCCTGAGCGGGGCCCTCTCAGACAAGTACGGGGCCAGGGAGCTGGCCACCGGGGGCATGCTGATAGCGTTTGCAGCTATGATGGCCATGATGACGCTCAACTATAACTTCTCCTACCTGCCCTTCGCCCTGATGATATTTGCTGTGGGCGTCGGCAACGGCATGTTCGTGGCCCCGAACACCGCCTCAATAATGAACGCCGTGCCCCCGGAGCACAGAGGGGTGGCCTCAGGCATGAGGTCGGTCATGACGAGCATGGCAAACACCGTGAGCATAGCCCTCTACTTCTCCCTGCTGCTGAGCGCCTTTGAGGCCAAGCTTCCTTCGGCCATATACTCGTCGCTTGTGAGCGCTGGGTTCCCGCAGGCCCTGGCCCTCGAGGTCTCCAGGATGCCCCCGACCGCGGCCCTGTTCGCGGCCTTCCTCGGCTATAACCCCATGCAGGTGGTCCTCCAGGACCTGCCGCAGGGCGTGGCGAGCAGCATAGAGGCCGGCGACCCCTCGGGCTTTAAGGAGGTGATGAGCAACACCTGGTTCCCTCACGTCATAGCTCCCCCGTTCATGTACGCGCTCAGGTTCACCCTGATGATATCAGGCGTCATAGTGGTGGTGGCGGCTGTGGCCTCCGCCCTCAGGGGCAGGACTGCCCCTCAGAGCCTGGGAGGGAAGTGAGCCAGGCCCGCCGGTAGCAGGTACCTCATGGCCAGGAGCAGGAGGAACGAGACGAGGGGCACGGTGATGTTATCGTCGACCCCGTTTATCCTCTCCACAAAGGAGGCCGCCACGCCGGCCGCCACCCCCTCAAGGCCGAGGAAGTAGCCCCCTATGAGGGACGACACGACAATCATAGCTATGGTCCCCGACCACGCCTTGCCCCTGACCCTCCTGAGGCCCCTCACGACCCCCGTGACGCCGTCGCCGACTGACATGAACAGCGCCGAGACGGCCCCGATCACCATGCTTGGGTCGAAGAACCAGGAGGCGAGTATGACAAGGCCCCACATTATGGTGAAGTGGGCCTCGTAGGCGTTATCGGGCTCCTGGAACCACGCCATTAAGCCCTTCCTCCTCCTGTAGAAGATGTAACCAGTCAGAGCCATGGCTGAGGCAAACGCCATCCACGGCTGGGTGTAGACAAAGGGCACCAGCGCGGCCACCAGGCCGCCGCCCAGGATATGTATCGTCTTCCTAGCCATGTACCTTGATATGCGGTCCCCAAGTCCATGAGAGGTGGACAGCCTGTAGACGGCCTTTGAGATGTAGAGGACTACAGCGCCAACCCACGCCGCCAGGGCTAAGGTTATGGCCAGCTGAAGCGTTATGGACAACATACTCTCGCTGACCCTGTGTGATGCGCAGAATTAAAGTGCTTGCAGCTAAATTAGGGCCGCGGCTACGGCCGCCGCCGTAATCACGGCCGGGGTGGCCATGAAGGCCAGCGGGCCAAGGTAGAGCGCCAGCCCCCCTGCCAGGGAGCCCACCAGGGAGCCCAGCTCCCTTAACATCATGTAGCCGTGCACCCTGTAGCCCCCCGTTATCCCTATGTATATCCTATATAGCGACAGGTCAAGCACGCTGAAGAGGGCTACCAGGACCACTATGTAGGCCACTATGCCGGCCAGGGAGTCTATGAACCTTATGGCCACTATGGCCCACGCCCCCCTTATCGCTATGCCCGCCGCCGCCAGCGACCTGGAGCCCGTGCCCTGGACTAGGGCCAACGCCGCGGCCGCCGAGAGGCCCGCAGCTGCAAAGGCAACCATGTAGTCCCTGAGGCCCAGGTTGACGTACCTGAGCATGAGCGGCAGGGCAGTCAGGTAGTAATCACCGACAAAGGTCGTCAGCATAGCCGACACCGCCACCCCTGTCGACGATCCCGCGCCCCTCTCAACTGACCTGGAGATGTTGTAGAGAAGCCCGTACTTGCCGTAGGCGAAGGACCCCACCGCGGTGGCGTAGAGGCCGAAGCCCTCAAGCCTTAGCATGAGCCCGTGGAGCTTCCTCTCGAAGGGGGGCCAGCCTGAGGGGAGGAACAACATAAAGGCGAGCCCAACGGCGAGGGAGGCGACGCCTACCCCCACGGCCAGCCCCATGAGGGGTATGAAGGGGACCACGAAGGACAGGGCAAGCAGCCCAGCGCCCTTTATGCCGAAGAGGCCCAGCCTCTGGCCTGATGCCTTCGCCTCCCACTCGGTGTCGGGCGACAGCTCAAACATGCCAGCCGAGAAGCCGAGGTTAGCGGCCGCAGTGGCAACAGCGTGGAACATGTAGGCTATCGCCATAAGCTCAACGCCCCTCGCCAGGCCAAACAGCAGGGAAGCCACTGCTATGGCCACGAGCGACACCGCCGTCAGCTTACGGTAGTCCCCCCTGTCGGCCAGCCTGCCGAGGAACTCGCTGGAAGCTATGAACACGGCGCTCCATGCGGCCCCGATTATGCCGTAGTCTATGTCCGACACGTCCGTCCTGAACCCTATGTAGTTGAACATCATGAAGTCAACTATTGAGAGCGCCGCTATGTAGGTGACCCCCAGCCAGTACCACACATGTACTCCCGACGGGAGCATACGGGCATTGGAGTTAAGAGGGTCGGACCCCCTTTGACCGTGGACTCCTGCGGGGCTGATGGCCTCGGGTATACTAATTAAAACTTTATATCTTTTCCCGACTTACTCGCATCGCGTGGGAGCAGTGGTCCTTCAGGTGACGAGCAGGGTCTACAGGGTGCCCGTGGAGGAGACTAACGGCAACATATACTTTTACGTCCAGGAGGACGGCCTCATCATAATAGACACGGGCATTCCGGGCAAGGACGGCCTGGTGTTGGACTCCATAAGGTCCCTGGGCTTCAGCCCCTCCCAGGTCAAGGCCATAGTTTTGACCCACTACCACCTGGATCACTCTGGCAGCGCGAACGCCATTCGCTCGGCCACAGGGGCCAAGATATACGTGCACAGGGACGACGCCCCAATACTTGAGGGCCTGGTACCCCCTCAGCTCCCCAAGGAAGCCCCAAGGGAGGCCGTCGAGGCCTACCGCTGGTTCAAGCCGGTCAAGCCAGACGTTGTCCTAAACGACGGCGACGAGGTCCACGGGCTCAGGGTGATCCACGTCCCAGGGCACACGCCCGGCTCCATAGCCCTCTACGACGGGGAGCACCTATTCGCCGGCGACAACCTGAACTTCCGCGACGGCAGGGTCCAGGGCCCGCCGCCCCTGTTCACCGCTGACATGCAGAGGGCCAGGGAGTCGGTGAGGAGGCTGCTGTCGCTGGACTTCAGGGTCCTGCTCCCAGGGCACGGCGAGCCCGTGGTAGGGGACGCCTCAGCAAGGGCCAGGCAGGACCTGAGGGAGCTTCTGTGAGGTCTTTTTAAGCTTTATCTCGGTTTACTATCCTTTCAGCTTTAGGTGAGGACTTGGCCTCCCGCTTCAGGCGGCCCCTTTCCCACAGCTTGGGGGCAAGGACCGCGGTTGCCTGCCAGGTTTTCTTATAGGGCCGCGACATCTAACCTTGGCACCCGCTGGGGGGAACTTATGGAGGGAGGCGCCCGGGAAGTCCTAAGGATCGGCAAGGTCTCAGGCATAGTCAACGGCCTAGCCGTGGTCAGGGCCGACATAGATGTAAGGAAGTTCAGGCAAGGGTCGCCCGTGATCAACCCTGACCGCAGGCTCGTGGGGTCGGCCGCCGACATAATAGGAAACGTCAACTCCCCATACCTGCTGGTCAAGCTGAGCCCGGGCGCCTCAGTTAAGGAGGGGGACGAGCTCTTCCTCATATTCTCGCCCCCCAGGAGGAGGAGCCATCACAGGAGAAGGTGATTAGACGTGGTTGCCCCACTCGTGTGTCCCAGGTGCGGCTCCAAGCTTGTTGATGATAATGGGGTTCTCGTCTGTCCCAACTGTGGCTACATATACGACGGCAACGAGCTCAGTGACGGCCCTGAGTGGAGGTCGCTCAGCAACGGCAACGTGAAGGGCGTTGAGAGGGCCTCGTACTCCAACGACCCCCTGATGCATGACCTAGGCATAGGCAACCTGAGGATGAGCCCGGCCAGGTCAAGGTCGCCGCTGATGAGGGTCAGGAACCTGAGGATGAGGATAGGCAGCTCCCACCCGCTGCTCAAGGGCGAGGCGCCGCTGGTCAACATGTTCTCCATAGCCAAGAAGGCGGCGAGCGCCTTTGAGCTGAGCGACAGCGCCAAGGACGCCCTAGGGCAGGTGCTCCACGCCTACGCTGAGAGGGCCAAGAAGCCCATAGGCAGGGACGTGAACAAGGTCGTGGCCGCCGCCCTGGAGAAGGTGGTAGAGGTCTACAACTTAAGCATATCTAAGGGCGAGATAGAGAGCTTCTTTGAGATAGACGACAACGACCTATGGGACGGCCTTAAGAAGCTCAACGACGTCGGCGCCCTTGACATGCTTAAGGTCGTCGTGGCCTCCGAGGGCCAGGGCAGGGTGCTGGAGAGGTCCTTCACCTACATTAACAGGATAGCGTCAAGCCTGTCGCTGCCTCAGCAAGTCGTGCAGGACTCGCTGAACTTCATAAGGAAGTCCCTGGGCGTGGCAGGCAAGACACCATACGGCAAGAAGCCCGAGGCCCTGGCGGCGGCCGCCGTCTACCTGGTTGCAAGGCTTAACGGCTATGAGATAAGCCAGAGCGACGTGGCCAAGGTAGTCGGCATAAAGGAGTCCACCGTGAGGAAGCTCTACAGGTTCCTGATGGACAACATGGTAGTGGTCGTTGACGTCTGAGCCTTTTTAGCTTTTGAGCTCTCCTTCCCTTAAGCGGGCCCGGTCCTAGAGGAGCCAGGAGAGCCAGCGTGCAAGAGGCCGTCCTAGCTGCAGGTGCAGCGGCCGCTGCGGGCGCGGCGACCTATGTAGCCTACAGGAAGAGGCTGCTGTCAAGGCTCCTCACCTCCCTGAGGCTGAAGGTGAACCCCGACAGCATAGTCGAAGTGGCCTCCTCTGCCGAGTCCCTAGGCATAAGCAGGCAGCAGGTCTCCGCTATAGTGAGGTCCCTGAGGTCGTGCCCCAAGGGCTCGGAGAGGCTGGCGGAGTCGCTCATCTCCCTTGGACTTTACGAGGACGTCATATACCTGGCCTCAAGGGGCTGCTCGGTGCCCTCCGTCACCCTCCGCAGGGCGAGGGCCTACTCACTTGGGCTGGCGCTCTCCAAGTGGGAAGCCGAGGCGTCAAGGCTACTGCAGGAGCAACCAAAGCTCTCCGGCAGCTCAAAGGTCATGGTTGCTGTGTGCGAGGGCGACTACAGGGAGGTCATGGTAGATGGCGTCGTAACCGAGGTGCCGCCGCCTGGGAGCTCATGGAGGTCCCCGCCGCCGGAGGAGGCAATGAGCTCCATAGCTGAGCTCTCAGGGGCGAAGCTTGTCATAAGCTGGGGCAGCTGCGGCCTCAGGGGGGCTGTAAACGCCAGGAGGCTCGTGAGGCTGGCCTACCCTGACGTGAGGCCCTCGCTGGCGTCAATAGCCTACAACCTAGGGGTTAACCCCATGCTTCCCCCGTCAGCCGTGGTCCTTGCAGCGGTCGAGAGCTCGGTTGACATACTGAACAGGGTTGGGGTCGAGTGGGAAAAGATGCCCGAGGACGTGAGGGGCGCCTCCGAAATAGTCAAGTATAGGGACGTGGTGAACTCCGTCGTGGGGCAGCGCGGCGTCAAGGAACAGCGCTCCATAGTTGTCACGGACAGGCCCAGGGCCTACATGCCGCTGTGGAGGCCGTTCTCGGTGAGCCCCTCGCGGGCCCCCCAGGACGACTACGTGGCAGCTACAGTCATCAAGGCGCTGGCCTCAAGGGGAGGCGACCCCCTGAGGGCCATCAGACTCTCAAGCCTTGACGGCGACGAGGGCAGGTCAATAGCTAAAGCCATAATGGCCTCCCTGGTGCAGACGGCCGCAGGCCCAAGGCCTGGCAGCCAGGTTGAGCCGTGGGACCTGGCGTGCCTCGATGATATAGAAGTCCTACTTGACTGCGCTCGCACCTACGACGACTGCATCCCCTCAAGGCCTCCGCCTGACGAGGAGGAGCTCCTTAGGAAGCTCAAGGTGAGGTGCCCCGGAGCCAAGAACATAAGGCTCACCGCCAACTCTTACGTCCCCCAGAGGCTGGCGGAGTCCCTCGGCATGGCGGCCCCCAACAAGGGCAAGGTGAAGGCCTACGGCGAGCCCATATTGGGCGGCCTCAGGGGGGCCTCTGAGGCGGTGTCGTCAGCTGTCGCCATGGCCTCGGGGGCCTCCAGGCCGCTGATAATAGTCCCAACGAGGGCCCTCGCCAGGGCGGCCGCCAGCGCCCACGGAGGCACGTTCATAACTGCTGAAACCATAGACTCCTGGTTCTCCAGGGGAGGCCTGGGCTTCATATCATGGGATGACTACCTGGCCATGCCTGAGGCCGGGGGCGTGGCCGACCGCTCCATTATAGTGTTCCCCGAGAGGCTGATCAGAGCAGAGCCCGAGGACACGGCATATGGCGTCCACGACAGGCTTGTGGACTCCGTCATAGAGCTTGTGGCCAAGAACGGGGGCCTGGCGGTCAGCAGGGCCCTCCACGCCGAGGCCGAGAGGAGGGACGACATAGAGCTGGTGGCACCGGCGAGGCACGAGATTGATGTGGAGCTCAGCGACACTGATATAATGGAGGAGGCCGAGAACGCGTTCAAGAGGCTCTGGGGCGCCAACCTGAGCCTGAGGCCCTACCAGGGCCTCGCCGTGAGGGTGTTGGCCCAGATGGCCTCCTCGGGCAGGGCCTCAGCGCTGATGGTCATACTTCCCACTGGGGCCGGGAAGAGCGCGATCTTCCAGGTGACTGCGAAGGCCTTCGAGGACCTGGGACTGGGGTCAACGGCCATAGTGATAAGCCCCCTGAGGGCGCTCATGCACGACCAGGTGAAGAACGCCAGGTCGAGGGGGCTCAGGGCCGCCTACATAGACTCGAGTGTGCCGCCTTCAAGGAAGAGGGAGATAATAGCCGCTGCCAGGGAGGGTCTCCTGGACCTGGTCTACGTGACGCCCGAGGGCTTCAGCTCGGGGCCTGCCTCCGAGCTGGTGTCAACCTCGGGCGAGGCGAGCCTCGTGGTGCTCGACGAGGCCCACGCCCTCTCAAGGTGGGGGCTCAGCTTCAGGCCAAGCTACCTGTACGTCGCCAGGCAGCTCAAGGACAGGGCCTCGGCCGGGTGGCCCCCGATAGTTGCCCTCACCGCCTCAGCTCCCTCTGACGTGGTCAGGGACGTCCTGAGCGAGCTCGGCTACCAGGACTACGAGGAGCGCCGTATATCCCTGGGCCCTGAGACCGCGGAGGTGAGCTACTCGGGCAAGCCAGTGGTCCTGAGGGCCCCGTCCCTGAGGCCTGAGATCTCCATTGATGTTGTGCCAGCCAGGGACGGCCCTGACAGGCTTGAGGACATAGCGGCCCACGCGGAGGAGCTCACCAGGTGGGCCGACTCGCTCGGGGGGCCGTGGGTTGGTATAGTGTTCGTGCCGTTCGTCCAGAGTGACTCAAGGCCCTGGCTTAACGCCGAGGAGGTGGCCAAGTTCCTGGGCAGGAGGCTGGGCGAGGACATAGCCGTGTACCACGGCCAGCTGAGCGACTCCGAGAGGAGGCGGGTCGAGGAGGAGATAGTAAGCTCCTCCCGCACGGGCAGGGGGCCAAGGATAGTGGTGGCCACCAAGGCCTTCGGCATGGGTGTTGACATACCTAACATAAGGTGGACCCTTCACGCCGCGCCGAGCGGCAGCGTGGAGGACCTGTACCAGGAGATAGGCAGGGCCGGGAGGGATGGGAAGCCCGCGAGGGCTGTCATACTTTACAACCCCTCTGACATGACCGTGCAGTCGGCCATGGCCAAGGGGGAGGCCATAAGGCCCCTCAGCGTGCACAGGACCCTGCAGCTGATAGCCGAGGCCATGCAGTACGTCAAGTACAGGGACGGCGTCATCCCGATCCCCATCAAGGGCAGGGAGGGCGAGTGGGGGCTCGTCAAGTACCTTGACGTGCTGAGGGTGGCGGGCCTGATAGACTACGAGGTCGTCAGGGGGCCGCTGCTGGCCTACGACCTGCCGAGGGAGAAGGTCGAGGAGGAGGCGGGGTGGTGCATACCGATGAGCGACGGCACGTGCATATCAAGGGCCGTGAGGGGGCTGGAGGGCCGCAGGGTCTACTTTAACATCTGCGACAACGACGCCTCAATAGGGCTGAAGGCGCAGGAGGCCTGTAAGTCGATAAGCTACGACGGCCTCGTGGCCCTGGTCTCCGTGACCTCGGGCTGGAGGAGGCCGAGGAGGTACCTTGACCCTGAGCTCTACGCCATATCGCTCTGGCTCTCCCTGAGGGAGGGCAGGAAGGTCAAGGAGCTCTCGGACCTGCTGGAGGCGGCAGTGGCGGCCAGGGCAAGGGGAGGGCAGCAGCTGGCTGACTCCCAGGTCAAGAGGGCCATAGAGGAGCTCCTCGCCAGGGGGGTCAGGCCCCCTCTGGGAGGCGTCAGGCTGGGCAAGGTGGTGAGGTGTGACAGCCTGGACGAGTGCGTCGACCGCGCCATAAAGGACGTTATAGAGGTTGAGGAGCTCGTGGGGGAGGGCTCAGTGGTTATAGGCGCCTCCCCCACGGCCGCCCCCCTGGTCTCCGCCAGGTACCTCAAGCTCACTGGCAGGTCGCCCTCCGTTTCGCCAAGTTACTACAGGAGGCTGGCCTCCCTGGCCAGGAGGGGGGAGCTTGAGAAGGCTATGAACATGGGCTACGTCGTTGTGGTGGCCAAGGACAGCGAAAAAGTTAACGAGGTCGTTAAGCTTGTCCACGGCTACCCCTACGCCAGCTTCTACCTCTACGCCAGGTCAAAGGCTTAGATTTTAGCCTCCGGCCCCTTAACCCACAGGGGTTTTACTTGCGGGCCCTCAGGTACCTTGGCATCACTGCGGCGGCGGTGGCATGGGTAATTATTATTGCTTGCGTGTCCATTAACCCCTGGTTCGTGTTCACCAAAAACGCCTTCAGCGACCTGGGAGGTCCCAGGGCCACAGACCCATGGCTCTACAACTATGGCCTTATAGCGGTCGGCGCCCTCATAATAGCCTTCGCCTCGTACGCGGTCAGCGTCAGCAGCGAGAAGCTAGAGGCCGTGGGCGCCTCATTTATGATGGTCGCCGGCCTGTTCCTTGCCCTGATAGGCGTGTTCCACGAGGGCACATACCCCCACGTCTTCGTCTCGCAGTGGTTCTTCGCTCAGATGGACATGACGTCCATAGTGTGGGGCGCGGGCTCCATAGTCTCGGGTAGGGCAAAAAGAGGGGCCGCGGAGGTGGCCATTGGGGTTATCGGGCCCGCCGGGGCCATAGCCTTCAGGTGGCCCTCGGCGGCCACCCTCGAGGCCTACGGAATAGTGCTCATAGACCTCTTCGTGATACTTATGACGTTTGACCTGCGAGACCTTGAAGGCTGAGGTCACTCCGAGACGAAGCCTGTCGACGCCAGGTACCTCTCGGTTATGTCAACTATGTCCCTGGCCGTTATTATGCCCACGAGCTTTCCCTCCCTGTCAACCACGGGCAGGTGCCTTATCTTGCGGGTTGAAAGCAGCTCCACAGCCTTAGTTATGGGCTCGTCATCCCTTATGGTCACCGGGTCCTTGGTCATTAAGTCGCCGAGCTTTGAGTCATAGCTGACCCTGTCCGCCACCACCCTGCTCAGGTCCCTCTCAGTGAAGATGCCTATCACTTTCCCCTCTGGAGACACAACTACGACGCTGCCGGTGCCCTTGGTGTACATGAGCCTCGCGGCCTCCGCAAGCGTGGCATCGGCGGTCGCGGACACCACGTTCTTCCTTGCAACGTCACCTACCTTTGAGGTCCAGACGCTCAAGGAGCTCACCTTAATAGTGTCCGCACAGTGGGGATTTTAAGCGCTCAGCTTAGTGCATATGATACGCTACCTCCTACATACCCTCATGAGCTCCTCCTCGGCCCTCCTGAACTGCCTGTGGGGCGCCCTGTCCATGTTCCATGACCTGTCTGAGTACTTGTAAGTGTAGAGTATCTCCGCCATCTCCAGCTCCTCAGACGTGGGCAGGTCGTACTTAACGCCGTCGTAGCCCAGAACCTTTGCGAACGAGCTGGCTAGGGCGGAGGCAACATCGTTGACAGTGGTCCCAGGCCTCAGGGCGGCCAGGTTCGTTACCCTGTACTTGACGCTCGAGACCCCCTTGTCTATGAGCTTCTTGAGGGGCACCTTAAGGACGGAGGCCAGGGCGCTGAGGTCTGCGCTCACCAGCATGGCGCCATGGAAGAATATGGAGCCCCAGGACACCGTTGCCGCCGTGCCGCTCACCTTCCTGTTGTCAACAATTATGTCGTTGACGTTCTGCACCGAGGCCTCAAAGCCCAGGGACCTTAGCGCCTCAACGGGGGCCCTTATGAGCTCCGTGAATATGAAGTCGACGGGGTTGCTTACCTTCCTCTCGCCCAGGGAGAGCGATATTGCGTAGTTTATGTTGCCAAGGTCATGATATGCTGCCCCTCCGCCGGTGAACCTCCTCACCACCTTCACGCCCTGCCTCTCTGCCTCTGCGAGGTTCACCTCCTCCTCGGCCCTCTGGAAGTAGCCTATTACAACTGCCCTGCGGTTCCTCCAAAGCCTAAGCGTGTCAGGGGAGATGCCGCAGCCCCTCGCCCTGGGCAGGGCCTCCTCGAACGCCAAGTTCATGTATGGGTCGTCAGGGGTCTCGTAGAGCAGGACCCTAAGCTGCATCGCCCTCACCCGAGCACATTATGGCGTCCACAAAGTCCTCCTCGGAGCAGCCTACCAGGCTTGAGCCCTGGAGCACCCTCCTGACGACGCCGGAGACCTCGCCCCTGTCAAACCTGGTGTTAACGAGGCTCTCCTCAAGCTCGAAGACCTTGTCCTCCGGGATAACCATGAAGTCTCCCGTTATGCTGACCCTGGCTATGACCCCTCCGACGACCTCGGAGGAGACCCTTATGAGGCCCTTTCTTGCCTTAACCTCGCACGTGCCCACTAAGGACCCCGCGCCCTCGGGCGTGGAGGAAAAGAAAAGCGTTAGCCTCAGACCCTTATGGCCTTCACTAGCTCCTCCTTCATGCCCATCTTCTTGGGCATGAAGATCCTCGGGTCCATGAGCTCCGGCTCCCTCTTCATTATAGGCTTGAACTCCATCTTGGCGAGCACGTCCTTCTCCAGGTCGACGCCAGGGGCCACCTCTATGAGCTCCAGTCCCTCGGGCGTCAGCCTGAACACAGCCCTCTCGGTTATGTAAAGCACGTTCTTCCTATTCTCTATCATAACCTTCGAGGAGCACCCGACCTTGTCCACCTTGTTGACAAACTTAACTATGTTTCCGTCGGAGATTATCCTTAGCTTCCCGTCGGCCACCTCATACTTTGTCCCCCTGCCAGCCGTGAAGAGGCCTGCATAGTAGATGTCAGGCGCCCCTGACGCTATAGCTGGGAACCCTCCTGGCCCAGGTATCTTTGACTCCGTGAAGAACGAGTTGACATTGCCGTACTTGTCTATCTGCATGAAGCCCAGGGAGGCCGCGTCGATGACCCCTCCCTCGTACATGGTGAACTGGTCCGGCACCGAGAGCACTGCGAAGGCCCCTATGGAGACCCCAAAGTCAGGGCCGTAGAGCGGCCTTCCTCCCCACGTGCCTGACTCAACGGTGAGCACCACCAGGTCCTGTATGTCCTCCTCCATCGCCACCTCGCCCACCATAGCCGGTATGCCCACGCCGAGGTTGACCACCACAGGCCTCCCGTACTTCTCCACGAGCCTGGCAAGCTCAAGGGCCACCCTCCTGGCCACTACCTTCCTCTCGTCCAGGCCGCTCTCCATCTGCGCCGTCATAACGTCAGCCGGGGGTATCACCCTTCCAGCTACTATGGGGTCGTAGTCAAAGCTGTGGGACTGCCTGTGGTACTCCCTGGGCGCAACTACAACGTAGTCCACCAGCGGGCCGGGAACGACCACGCTCTTGGGGTTAATGGTGCCGAACCTGGCCACCCTGAGCACCTGGGCTATGACTGTGCCCTTCTCTGGCATGGCCTTAGTCGCCTGAGCTATGTTAAGCACGGTGCCGTAAGCCACCTCGTCCTCGAGGGACAGGTTTCCTATCTCGTCGGCCGTGCTCCCCCTTATGAGGGCGAACTTGGGCTTCGGGGCGGTGTAGAGCAGGTACTCCTTACCGTCTATGTTGAGCAGCTGCACCTTGACAGTCCTCCTCTCCTTGGCGGTCTCGTTAAGGGCTGTTCCGTCATACCTTGGGTCAGCGGTGGTGTTGAGTCCGACCCTGGTCAGGACGCCAGGCCTGCCGCTCCCGACCTCCCTGAACCAGTAGGCCAGGATCCCGATGCTCCAGGCGTAGGCCTCGAACCACTCCTCCTTTATCATCTTCTGGAGGGTCTCGCTCCAGCCGTAGAAGGCCACCAGCATGCCCCTTATGAAGTCCCTGTCCCCCCTCTTGTACATCATCTGGGCTATGCTGTCAAGCCCCCTGCCTGGCGTCCCAGGGAACGTGTCACTTATTATGAAGAGGTTCCTGGGGTGGCCGGTCTTCAAGTACAGCCTGTAGAGCCTTTCTATGAGGTAGTCGGGCGACGTTATCTCGTTGAAGCCTGAGATGGCAACGACGTCGCCGTCCTTTATCTGCGACAGGACGAAGTCTGGGTCATTAACTATTTTCTTTCTTGCTATCAGGCTCACAACGCTGTCGCTCATATTAAGTTACCTCCGAATCTGTGCTTCAATTACTTTAGAAGTATGTAGGGGCTTTAATATTTACTGCGAGAGCTAAAGCTGGGAGCGCGGTTGCCGCTGAAGGCTGTCGGGTCAGACGTTGACGGCACGCTCACCGTGAGGAGGGGCGACCTAAGGGTAAGCGTGCACGCGATCAGGGGGATAAGGCTGCTGGAGTCCCGCGGGGTCAAGGTTATCCTGGTCTCAGGCAACAGCCTCCCCGTGACCGCAGGCCTCAGCGTCTACCTTGGCTCCAGCGGCCCCGTCGTGGCTGAGAACGGCTGCGTCATAATGTACAGGGGACAGATATACCACGTGTGCTCCGGCAGGCCCCCCGAGGGGCTGCTCAGGAAGCTCCAGGACCTCGGCCTCAGGCCCAGCTGGCAGAACGAGTTCAGGTACCACGACATGGCCTTCTTCATGCCCAGGGGGGTAGACGAGAACTCGAAGGCCGAGCTGCTGAGGGCTGTGTCAGAGATAGCCGAGGCCCACGGCCTCAGAGTCCTCTGGAGCGGCTACGCCGTCCACATAAACCCTGGCAACGGCAAGGGCGAGGGGCTCCTGAGGGCCCTTGAGCTAATAGGGGTCAGCGCCTCCGAGGCGGCAGCCATAGGGGACGGCGAGAACGACCTCGACATGCTCTCAGTGGTGCCCATAAGCGGCTGCCCGGGCGACGCGGCCCCCGCGGTTAAGGTTAAGGTTAAGTTCGTGGCCAGGGGCAGGGGAGGCGCCGGCTTCCTGGAGTTTGCCAGGTGGCTTCTCGCTAAGGGAGAACGCAACTAAGCGTCAGGCGAGGTTCCCTCTCTTCACAGCCTCAACGGCTCAGCACTCGGCAAATTCCTCATTCACTTGAGCTGTGGAGGTCCAGACAAATAAGGCTGCCGCTAGTCGACGGGTATCTCGTCGCCGTTCTGGGGCACCAGGACCTCAACGTCGCCCAGCTCGTCCTTTATCTTTGACGCCAGCCTCATCTGGCCCTGGGGCTCCCCGTGGACCAGGATGACCTTCCTGACCCCGGCCAGGGACTTCAACGTCTGTAAGACTCCCTTCCAGTCTGTGTGGCTCGAGAAGTCGAATATCTGCAGCCTCGCCTTCACGGGCAGCTTCCTCTCGCCGTCAAAGAATACTCCCTCCTCAAGGGCCTGCCTGCCAGGGGTGCCCGGCGCCTGGTAGCTCACTAGGAACACTGCGTCCTTCTCGTTCTGAACCATCCTTGTGTAGTAGTACAGGCTCGGGCCGCCCTTCAGCATGCCCGCGCTTGATATTATGACTCCGGGTTTCTTTAGTGCCTTCTTCCTGTCCCCCCAGCCCTTCACCACCTTCTGGTCCTCAAGGGCCTTGGCGAGGAGCCTGGGGTCCTTGATGAAGCTGCTGTGCGCCAGGTAAAGGTCGGTGACGGACCTTATCATGCCGTCTATCCAGACGGGCCAGCCGAAGCCCTTCTCCTCGAGGAGGCACATTATCTCCTGCCCCCTGGCTACGCTGAACGCGGGGACAAGCACGGTGCCGCCCCTCTTGACCACGTCCTCCACTGACTCGTAGAACTCCTTCTCGGTGTTTTCCCTCTCGGGGTGCGTCACGGTGGAGTAGGTGGACTCTATTATCACGGCGTCGGCCTTCACCCCGGTCAGCTTGTGGGGGTTCATGAGCTTCGTCTCTATGGTGTTCATGTCGCTGGTGTACAGCACCTTCCTGCCGTTCACGTCAACCAGCACTGAGGCGGAGCCCGGTATGTGGCCGCTCGACATGAGGGTCAGGGTGAAGTCGTCGAGTTCAAAGGACCTCTCGTAGTCCACGCTCTCGGCCACGCCAAGCATGTCATCAACTGTGCTGTTGTCGAATATCAGGTTGGGCCCGTTGAGCTTTATCATGTCGTAGAGCAGCAGCCTCGTCACATCAAGGGTGAGCGGGGTTGCCAGGAGCCTCGGCTTGACAGATATGAACAGCGCCGGGGCTGCCCCCACGTGGTCCAAGTGGCTGTGGGTCAGCACCAGGGCCTCAACGTCCTTGGGCCTCACGTGAAGCGGGTATATGGGCTGCTCGTTCTCATCAAAGTTGACGCCGTAGTCCAGGAGGACCATGCGGCCCCTGTGCTCTACACCTATGGCTGCCCTCCCGACCTCCCTTCCGCTGCCCAGGATCCTTACCTTGGGCGTTTCGTCACTGCTACCCATCTTTCATCTGACCTGTTCCAATACAGCTTCCGCTGCCCTTGTGTAACAGAAGGCTATATTAAGCGATACTTACCATGAAGTTGTAGGAGAGGCCGTTGATGGGGGTCAACCCAAGGGAGCTCAAGAGGATGCTCAAGAGGATGGGCATCGAGGCCGAGGAGCTGGAGGCCACCAGGGTCACCATAGAGGCCAAGGACAAGCAGTTGGTCGTCGAGGAGCCTCAGGTAATAATAGTTAGAGGGAGGAACCAGCCCACTATGATATATGTCGTGGGGGAGCCGAAGGAGGTCAAGCCCCAGCAGCCGGCGCAGCCCCAGGTGAGCGAGGAGGACGTGAAGCTCGTGGCGGAGCAGGCCGGGGTCGACCTTGAGACCGCCAGGAACGCGCTCATAGCTGCCAACGGCGACATAGCTGAGGCCATACTCAAGCTCAAGGGATCGTGAAGCCCCTGCCGCCCGTGCGGCTCCTAAGCCTCTGGACGAGCTCGTCGACGCTGTTGAGAGTGCTGAGGACGAGGGGTATCCTGTCCAGCCTCGCCAGCTCTATTGACAGGTAGTCCACGTGCTCCCTGGGGCCATGGATCACTATTATGCTGGGCTTCACCAGGGACACCCTGACCGCTACCATGGGGCTCCTGCCCGCCGTGACCTTAGTGAACACTATGACCCTCTCGGGCACGGAGCCCAGCATGGTGTAGAACTGCATGCTGGTGAGCTCAGTTATGGCCTTAATGCTGTCTATCACTGTGTAGCCGTATGCCACTATGCCCTTGGGGTAGTCGGGGTAGAGCAGTATGCCGTCAACGGTTATTATTATGTCCTCAAGTGTCATGGGCTCGCTGAACTCCTGCATGTCTATTATGCCAGTGGTGGGTATGCCGAGCGCCTTGACCAGGTTCTCGGACCTCTTCGTGCCCTTCTCGGCGTCAACCTTGAGGAGGGCAGTGACGAACCTCCTTATGAACCCCGCCCCCGGGCTCCTCCTGCCCTTCTCGTAGTCACTGAGCACGCTGGAGGAGACCCCCATATACTTAGCGACCTCCTGCTGGCTCAGCTTGAAGTACTCCCTCCACTTCCTCAGGGCGGCGCCGGGGGAGTCGCTGAGCACTATGTCGCCAGCTATCCTGACGGCTACTGCCTTGTAGGCGAACTCCTCAAGCTCCTCCAAGGGGGTCCCCGCAGGGGGTACTATGGGCTATCTATTAAGCGGATTTAGATCAACAAATTAACTAGTACTCGTTTGAAAATATAATTACTGGTTTTAAAACATAGCTATCAGTTCATAATTATATTGAAACATTACAGCTGAGGTGAAAGTCTTTTTAATTACCCTACCTAACCCTTGCCTTAGGGCACAGGGGATGCTTCACGTACCGATAGACGTCTTCTTCGCCCTTGTGGTAATAGTAAGTATAATATCGGGCTTCCTTGGCGCCCTGGTAGGCCTTGGCGGCGGGACCTTCCTGGTCCCCCTTTACACGCTGTTCCTTGGAATTCCAATAGCCTACGCCACAGGCGCAAGCCTTATATCAACGATAGCCACCTCCAGCGGCTCGGCCAGCGCTTACGTTAAGGACAGGATAACTAACGTGAGAATAGGCATGGGGCTGGAGATAGCTACCACCACTGGCTCCATAGTGGGCTCCCTGACCGCGGCCTTCGTCTACGCCCACCACCTAGAGTACATAATTTATATAGTGTTCGGCGTAGTCCTCCTGAGCCAGATATACTTCCAGATGGAGAGGTCCAGGTTTGAGCTCCCAAAGCCCATAAAGCCTGACTGGACGACGAGGGTCTTCCAGCTGCACGGCGAGTACTACGACGAGGCCCTGAAGCAGGAGGTTAAGTACTACGGAGTCCGCTGGTGGCTGGGGGAGACGATAATGTTCTTCGCAGGCTTCATATCAGGCCTCCTCGGGATAGGCAGCGGGGCCCTCAAGGTGCTCGGCATGGACTGGGCCATGAACCTGCCCATGAAGGTCAGCACCACGACCAGCAACTTCATGATTGGCGTCACGGCGGCCACGGGGAGCGCCATATACTGGGCCTTCGGCCTTATACAGCCCATACTCGCTGGCTTCACGGCCCTCGGCGTCCTGCTGGGCTCAATGACTGCCTCCAAGATATTGCCCAAGATAACCAACAGGTCCATAAGGTACATATTCACTGCAATACTGGCGTTCCTAGGAGTTGAGATGGTACTGAGGGGTGTCGGCATAATACACTGAGGGGTGAGGACGATGCCCAGGAACATAAGCTTCGAGGACATAATAGGGTGGACCCTCAGGGTGGGGGTCCTAATATCGGCAGTCTTCATAATATTCGGCATAGGCCTGATATACGTCCACAGGGGGGCAGGCATCTACACGTTCAAGGACTTGGTCGCCGCCAACTCCCCGGTTAACACGTCGATACTGCCGGTCAGCTACATAAACTCCAGGACAGTCATGGGCCTCAACGGCCTGGCCTACGTGCTCATAGGCCTCATAATCCTCATGGCGACGCCCGTGGTAAGGGTTGCCATAGGCATAGCGCAGTTCGCACACGAGAGGAACTGGCTCTACACGTTCATCACCGCTGTGGTGTTCATAAACCTGATGCTAGCAATATTTGTCATACCTGCCCTGGTAGTAAAGTAGCCCTTTTACGACTGCTGCAGCAGCTTCCTGAACTCCTCCCTCACCTGCTCTATCATCCTCCTGGTGTCCTCAAAGGCTGCTGGGTCGTCAAGGGTTGAGGTGTCGCCCAGCGGCTCCTGGTTAAGCGCTGCCCTCAGCAGCCTCCTCATTATCTTCCCGCTCTTGGTCTTTGGCAGCTTCCTCACGAATACAACCCTGTCAACTATGTAGCCGGCGTTCCTGGCGTAGGCCTTTATGTCCTCGGCCAGCTGGTCGCTGGGCTGGTAGCCGGGCCTGAGCACAACGAAGGCCAGCAGCGCCGAGCCCTTGCCTCCGGGCAGCGGCATGCTGGCCGCGGCCACCTCGGCAACCGCGGGGTGAGTGCCTATGGTGCTCTCGACCTCCATGGTGCCTATCCTCTGGCCCGTGGTGGCTATGACGTCGTCCGCCCTGCCAAGCACGTAGAGGTAGCCGTCCTCATCCATGTAGCCGTAGTCGCCCGTGTAGAAGTAGCCCGGGAACCTTGACCAGTAGGTCTTAATGTACCTCTCATAGTTGGGGTCGTTCCACATCTTGCCCAGGGCCGGCGTGTAGGGGCTCAGCACTATGTAGCCCTTGTTGCCGGGCGGGAGCTGCTTGCCCTCGTCGTCAACTATGAGGACCCTGGTGGGCGAGAAGGCTATCCCGGCGGAGCCTGGCCTGAATGGGATCTCGGCTATGCCGTAGGGCGTCGCGGCTATGGGGCTCAGGTGCTCCGTCATCCAGTACGCGTCGCCTATGTACGTGTTGGGCAGGTTCTCCCTGAACCACTGCCAGGCGCCCACGTTGAGCGGCTCCCCGGTGTTGAGTATTATCCTCAGTGTGGACGTGTCGCCTCCCGTCACCGACTCCGAGCCCAGGCCCTTCAGAGTGTAGAGCGTGGTCGTTGAGGACCACACGTGGGTGACCCCAAACCTCTCAACCACCTTGGCGAAGAGGTCTGGCCTCTGGCCCACGAAGCCCTCGAAGAGCACGGCAGTCACGCCCATGACAGGGGCCGTGTAGAGGTTTGCCATGGGCCACACCGGCCACCCCAGCTCAGATATGGTCCACCAGACGTCGCTGGGCCCCAGGTTGAACAGCGCCTTGAACGTCCAGTTAAGCGCCACCGCGTAGCCTCCCTGCGTCTGGGTTATCCCCTTGGGCCTGCCGGTGGTGCCGCTCGTGTAGTATATGGTCCCCACGTCGCTCGCGTCCACGGGCTCCGGCGGCACGTAGACCTTCCCCCTGGGAGCTATGTCCTCATAGACCACGTCACGGCTGCCGTTGACGTTGAAGTCGCTGAAGCCCCTGCTGACCACCAGGACCTTCTCGACGGGAGTCTTGAAGTTGTTGAGCACCCTGTCGGCTATGTCCTTTATCCTTATCTCCTGGCCGGCCCTGAAGCCCTTGGACGCGACCACCAGGACCTTTGACCCGGCGTCCTGGAGCCTGAAGGCCATTACGTCGTCACTGAGCCCAACGTAGTGTATCGCCAGTATCGCCCCAAGCCTGTGGACGGCCAGGCCAAAGTAGACGGCCTCAGGTATGCTCGGCATTATCATCGAGACCACGTCACCGCGCTTGACGCCAAGCTGCCTCAGGACGTAGGCGGCCCTGTTGACCTGGTAGTACAGCTCCCTGAACGTTATTGCCCTGTAGTCCAGGGACTCGTTGGTCCAGTAGAAGGCCACCTTGTCGGCCTTGTCCCTGAGGTGCCTGTCCACGGCGTTATATGAGACGTTCATGAGGCCTCCTGCGAACCACCTCTCGGTCGGCGGGCTCCCCTCGAGGACCTTCGCCGGCCTCTGGAACCAGTCTATCAGGTCCACCTGCTGCGCCCAGAAGGCGGCCGGGTCCTTTGAGGCCAGGGAGGAGAGGGCCTGGAGCTTCCTTACAGAGTATATCTCCTCCGTAACCTTGGACAAGGCAATAATCACCTCTTATTCCACACTTTTCCTACTTCTTTACAAAAATGTATACAGGAACTTATAACCTAACTGCAATCGCCTATATATGCGGCAAGGCCCCGCTGCTGGCCTAGAGGGACCTTATGTAGTTATAGTCCTCGTCGCTCAGGCTCCAGCCCACGGCGCCCAGGAGCTCGTCTATGTGCTCCTTCCTCGAGGCCTTGGGTATGGGCAGGGAGCTCCTCATGAGGTAGTTGAGGGCCACCTGCACGGGCGTCTTCCCATACTTGGCCCCGACCCTCGCAAGCCTTGAGTCAGAGCTCACGGAGCCCCTGCCGAGCGGCGAGTAGGCAACTATGGTGACCCCCGCCTGCCTCGCGAACGGTATGAGGTCCCTCTCGGCCCACCTGTTGTAAACGCTGTACTCAACCTCGTCAACTACCACCTCGTGCCTCCTGGCTAAGCTCATGGCCTCCTCCAGCAGCTGCCTGTCGAAGTTGCTCACCCCCATGCACCTTATGACTCCCCTGTCCACCAGGTCCTCAAGGGCCCTGATGGACTCCTGCAGCGGCACGTCCCTGCTGGGCCAGTGCAGCAGGTAGACGTCTATTGACTTCACCCCCAGCCTCCTCCTGCTGGCCTCTGCCGACCTCACCAGGTCGTCGTAGTGGAAGTGATTGGGCCAGACCTTGCTTATAATTATCACGTCATCCGCGACGTCCGCGAGGGCCCTCCCCACCAGCTCCTCTGTGTGGCCGCCCCCGTACATCTCGGCCGTGTCGAAGACCCTTATGCCGCGCTCGTAGGCGTACCTTATGGCGTTAACGTAAACGTCATCCCTGCTGTGGTCAGGGCTCCAGAACCCGCCGCCCATGCCCCAGGTGCCCAGGCCGAGGGGCGAGGCCTCCTTGTCGCATAGCCTCAAGCTTGACCCTATTTAGCGGCCGCAGCATAAGGAAATAAGCCTGAACCAGTATAGCATTCAGGGCTGTGAGGACCCAGCTATCCCTGAAACGTGATGATAATGGCCTTTGCTGAGCCCTGAAAGCCCTCGGCAAGTTAACCTAACGCGGGCTTCGGAGCCCTCAACTAGGTAACGGCTGTGGACAGGTCTGAGCCACGGCCCGTTCAACAGCGTTGAAAGCGTAGCCTTGATGTTCAGGCCTAAGCAACTGCTAGAAGCTCATCCAGAGCCTTCGCAGCCCCTTGTTATCATGCCGCTGCGAGTTACCCTGCCCATTAAACATCGCTAATCGGGCTAGCGCAGCCTCACGGGACCTGTAAGCTTCCTTACGTCCGAGAGCAGCTCTACGACTTTCCTAGCTTTCTCTTCATCCTTGACCGCTGACCTCACGGCGTCCTCGAGCGAGGCCCCCCTGCTTATGGCCTCCGAGATGGCCGCCGCGACGTCGTAGCCCACGAGCGGCGAGAGGAACGTCACAAGGGCCTGGCTTGAGGCTGCGAGCTGGAGCATCCTCTCCCTGTGCGGTATGACCTGTGACACCGTCCTTGCAAGCTTCCTGGCCATCTCAGCAAGCAGCTCAACCTCCTTAAGCACGTTGTACGCCACCACTGGGATGCCCATGTTAAGCTCGAGCTCCCCCAGCGAGGCGCCCCAGGCTATAGCCTGGTCGTAGCCAAGCACCTGGGCGGCCCCCTGGTTAACGGCCTCAAGGGTCACGGGGTTCTTCTTGCCCGGCATCATGCTGCTCCCAGGCACGTCAACTGGAACCTCAACCTCGTTCAGGCCAGTGTTGGGGCCGGAGTTCAGGAGCCTCAGGTCGTTGGAGATCCTCAGCATGTCAAGGGCCAGGGACCTGAGGGCCCCGCTGAGCGCTACTACGTCAGAGAGCGACCTCATGAGCGCCGACTTAGACGGCGAGGGCCTGAGGCTCACCCCGCTCAGGGAGCTCAGCTCCTTCAATGCAACCTCTGCGAACCTGGGGTCCGTGTTAGCCCCAGTGCCCACCGCGGTCCCGCCGAGGGGCACCTCATACAGCAGGCCAAGCACTGATGTCACGGCTGAGAGGTCCCTCTCAACCATGTGCGCATAGGCTTCCATCTGTTGCCCGAGAGTTATGGGGAGGGCGTCCCTCAGGTGCGTCCTCCCTGGCCTCACTGCGTCGCTGAACCTGGAGCCGGCCTCCCTCAGCGCTGAGACGAGCTCCCTGACGGCCGGCAGTAAGTCCTCATTGATGGCAGCTACTGCGGCCAGGCGGAGGGCCGTTGGCATGACGTCATTGCTGGACTGGGACATGTTGACGTCGTCGTTTGGGTGAACCCTGCAGCCGCAGAGCCCCGAGGCCAGGTCAGCCACCACGTCATTTATGTTCATGTTTATGCCAGTCCCCGAGCCAGTCTGAAACACGTCAACAGTTACCTTGTCGTCGTGGGCCCCCTTGGCCACCTCGAGGGCTGAGGACTCTATGGCTGAGGCCTTCACGGCGTCCAGCAGGCCCAGCTCCCTGTTGGCCCTGGCGGCGGCCGCCTTAATCATGGCGACTGCCCATATGAGCCTCCTGGGGGGCCTGGTGCCGGTCTCAAGGTAGTAGGGCCTCGCCCTCTCCGCGTACGAGCTCACGCCTACCCCAGGCTTTTCCTGCTACTGAAGGCTATTACGGCTGAGGCCTTACCGCGCCAAGTCCTGGGTAGCAGTTAATAGGGCTTAAGGCGACCCGGTATCACTAGGACTCCAGGCAAGGTGGGGCCTTTGGACGTAATTGAGACCGAGGACCTGCGAAAGGTCTACCCCAACGGGGTTGAGGCGCTCAAGGGCGTCAGCGTTAGGCTTAGCGCCAGGGTGCCGTGTATAATAGGTCGAAACGGGGCCGGCAAGACAACGCTCGTCAGGATACTCTCAACCCAGCTCAGGCCCACAAGCGGAAGGGCCCGAGTCCTGGGCCTGGACGTGGTCGCTGACAGGGAGGCGCTGAGGAGGAGAATATGCAGCATACCGCAGGAGGCAAGACCCATGGGCGTGGCCTCGCCCTACGAGCACGTGGTGATGTACCTCGTGGCCAGGGGCTGGTCAATGTCGGAGGCCAAGCAGGCGGCCCGAAGGGTGCTCAAGGACGTAGGCCTTGGTAACTTCATGGACATAGCCACGGACGAGCTGAGCGGCGGCATGAAGAGGAAGGTGTTCCTGGCCATGGCCCTGGCCGCCCAGGCGGAGCTCACGTTCCTGGACGAGCCCACTGCCGGCCTTGACCCCCTCTCTAGGCTTGAGACCTGGGGGGCCATGAGGCAGCTCAAGTCCTACATACTCCTCACCACCCACGACATGGAGGAGGCCCAGACGCTGTGCGAGTACCTGGTCCTCCTGGACTCGGGCAGGGTGATAGCCCAGGGAACCCTTGAGGAGCTCATGAGGCCTCTCCAGGGCAAGGTCAGGGTAGAGGGCTACGGCGACATAAGCATAGGTGGCATGAGGATATCATACATGACGCCGGAGGAGGCCAGGGGGCTCATAAGTGACGGCCTCAAGGTCACGATAAGGCCGGTTAACCTTGACGACGTCTTCATAATAAACGGCATCAGGCCCCTGAGCGAGGATGAGGGGAATGGCGAGGCTTAAGTTAAGTCCAAGGTTTGTGCTGACGTTCGCCTGGTTCTACGGCTGGTCGTCAGTTAAGCGGGGGCCGGGCTGGGTGCTCTCATACATGGCCTGGCCCCTGGCCCTGCTCTTCATGATATACATGCTCAGCAGGGGGAGGCTCATTGACTACGCCATACTCGGCGGCGTCATCTCAACAGTCACCAGCAACGCCCTGAGCGCCCTGGGCGACACAGCGTTCATGAAGCTCGAGATAAAGCTTCAGGACCTCCTGGTTGCCGCGGACGTGAGCCCAATAGAGTACCTGGTCGGCATAGGCCTCGGCAACCTCCTCTACTCCTTCCCAGGCCTTGCGGTGTTCCTGGCCCTGCTAATAGTGTTCAGGGTCCTGACGACCCCCCTTGAGTGGGCCGTGCTGGTCGTAGCCCTCCTGTTCCTGGCCGTCGGGGGCGCCGGGCTCGCCTTCCTGGGCGGGAGCAGGCTGAGGCACGTGAGGAACTCGTGGGGCCTGGCCTCCTTCCTCTCCATATTCCTCACCATGATACCGCCGATATACTACCCGTACACGGCGCTGCCCAGGCCAGCCCTCTACGCCCTCATGCTGTCCCCCGCGACGCCCGCGGCCGTCTTTCTACAGCAGCTCATGGCTGGCGACCCGCCCTCCTTCGCCCTGCTAGGCATATTTATAGTGGAGAACATCGCATACGCCATGTTAGGGCTGTGGCTGGGAAGGTGGGAGGATTGACCAAGTGGAGGGTCAGGTGCACCGAGTGCGGCCTCGAGAGGGACCTTGAGACAGGCATGGACCTGAGCACGCTGAAGGGCAACAGGATATACATGTACTGCCCCAGGTGCAGGAGGAACACGTTTCACGAGATACTCGGGAGGAGCGAGGACTAGTCACTCGGGCGGCTGGAAGCTCCTGCCGGGGCCTGAGGCCAGGAGCTGGGAGACCTCCTCAACTAAGGCCTCGGCCTGCACTACCTCCTGCTGGCCCTGGAGCCACCTCCTCCTTATGTTTACCGTGTTGCTCTCCACCTCCTTGTCGCCCACGACCGCTATTATTGGAACCCATGCCTTGCCTGCGGCCCTGACCCTGGCCCCAAGGCCCTTGGTGGGCGGGTCAAGGTAGGCCCTGGCGCCCACGTCGATGAGGTCCTGAAGGAGCCTCCTGGCGTACTCCACGTGCTGGTCCTTAACGGGTATCACAGCCACCTGGAGGGGTGACAGCCAGAATGGCAGGTACGGCGTCTTGCCGGAGTCGGCCAGCTTGAGGCCGAAGTCTATAAGTGACGACATTATCAGCCTCAGCGGGCCGAAGCACGTCACCTGCCTGTCCCTAACAGCGCCGTGAAGGCCCAGGGCGGCCAGCCCCCCTCCCCTCGTCCTGTAAGCGAGGAGCCTGAGGGAGTACTGGATGTCGTAAGGTATCGAGAAGCCCTTGGAGGTCCCCACGTCAATCCACGTCGTGTCCTTTGATATTCCCTCCTCAAGCTCTTCAAGCATCTTAACCATGGCCTCGTCGCCCACGTCGGTGGGCGCAACTATCATGTCAGCCCCCGGCAGCGGCGACCTGACCCTCACGCCCGACTCGGCGTACCTGCCAGCGTCAAGGCACGACTTGACCACCGCCGCGACGCCGCCTATTCCGTAGACCTGCTCTGGCCCGCCGCCCCTCGTCTCAACGTTTGCGAGCCTCAGCCTCTCTGCAAGCCATGATGAGAGGGCCCCCGTGGCCACCTCGCCAAGCGACGTCAGCCCGCCGCTGGTCAGGCCCAGCTTTGACTGTGAGCCCAGGGACTCGTTGTCCCATGGGCTGCCCACCTCGACCTCCTTAGGCAGGAGGCCCCTCTCTATGGCCTCCCTTATCCCAAGCTGGGAGCCGTCGCCCGGCAGGTACCAGGGCCCCTTGGGCGCGGTTATGGTCCTTGAGAGCTCGCAGGCCGGGTGGCCCGGGCACGTTATTGTGAACCCCTTGTACCACCCGAAGGGGGCTCTGGCCGTCTGGAAGCCCATTGACTTGAGCTCGTCCTCAACCTTCCTAAGTATTTCAGCCGCCACGTCCGGAGGGGCCAGGCTTGGCGACAGGTGGGCGAAGGGGTAGACCACGGCGCACTTGACGCCGGACCTCCTGGCGTGCTCCGCTATCTCCATGGCGGCCTGCCCTGCCAGGTCCGGCGTGTCGCCCTCCTCAACGCTTATGAAGCCCACCACGCAGTCCTTGCCCTCAAACTTTGAGGGCGGGTCGGGCGGGTTGTCTATGGCCTCCTCAACGGCCCAGAACTTGACCTCCGAGACGTGTATCATAAGTAGCCTCAAGGCCAGCCCCAGCTCCCAGGAGGCTTAGGCCTTAAAAGCGTCAGCTGAAGACGTTCCTGTTGAACATCTTCAGGAACCTGACGTAGTTGTCACACTTCGCCTCGGGGCCGCCGCACGAGACCTCGTAGGTTATCTGGCCGTCGAAGTGCAGCAGGGCCCCGGCCACCCTGTACCAGTCCACTGTCCCAGTCATGGGCAGGGCGTGCTCGTCCGCGTAGCCGTCGTTATCATGCGCGTGCACCTCCGCTATCAGGCCGGCCTGGGACGCCTTGCTTATCTCGTCGGGCGGGCTCTTCGTGTTGACGTTAAGGTGACCGACGTCTATGCACAGCTTGAGGCCGTCGACGGAGCTCGCCATCTTAATCAGCTCGTCAACGCTGGAGCCGACCAAGTCGCCCTCCAGCCTGTTCTCAACGGCCAGCGTGAGGCCCAGCTCCCTGGCCTCCTTGACGAGCCTGCCCAACACGCTTACGTTAGCCGCTATGGCCGACTCGGAGCGCTTGAGGGGGAGCGTGTGAATGACCGCTATGGTGGCCCCCATGTCCCTGGCGGCCCTCATCCAGCGTATCATGCGGGTAACTGCCCCCTCCTTGCCCTGGGCAAGCATGTCAAGGGTTGGCTTGTCATAGGGCAGGTGCACGCTTGAGACCAGGAGGCCCTGACGTTTAAGGGCGGCCTGCGTCTCCTCAAGCAGCGCGTCCTCCTGGCCCTTCCTGTTGATGAAGTTATCGTAGCTAAGCTCGTAGTAGTCGACGCCCATGTTGTGCAGTTTCACTACCGCCTCCGCTGGAGGCAGCGTCCTGTAAAGCATAGTAGCGTAGGCGACCCTCATGTGCGCCACCGCTCAGTGGTAGCCAACTCTAAGTTTTTAAGCACTGGAAGGCGCTGCCCTCTGGGAGCAGTTCTAATAAAAGAGATTGGTTACTGCACAAAAGTATACATGCTTCTAGACAAAATTTTCTTCTAATTAAGAGATAAAAACGTATAAATGCTGCTTTTAATTAACTTAAGTTAGAATAAAGGTGACAGCAGTGAGCTACGCGGACCTCAGCTCCGCAGTTAAGGTAGTTGACGGGGTTTACTGGGTTGGCGTCAACGACACCAGGAAGGTAAGGTTCGAGAACATGTGGCCCATACCTGAGGGGATCTCCTACAACGCCTACGTCATAGGGACGGGCGGCGGCTACGTGCTCGTTGACGGCGTTGAGGAGGAGTACACCGACCTCTACCTGGCCAAGCTGAGCAAGGTAGTTGACGACATGGACAAGGTCAAGTACATAGTGGTGAACCACCTTGAGCCGGACCACCAGGGGTCCCTGGAGGAGACGCTGAGGAGGGCGAGGAACGCCAAGGTGCTGATATCTGCAGTGGGCGCCAGGATGATAAGGGACTTCTACGACGTGCCTGAGGACAGGGTGGTTCCAGTTAAGGACGGCGACAGGCTTGAGGTAGACGGAAAGATCCTGAGGTTCATCTACACGCCCTGGCTCCACTGGCCTGAGACCATGGTGACCCTTGATGAGACTGACTCCGTGCTCTTCACGTGCGACGTCTTTGGCTCCTACGTGGCCCTGAGGGGAGGGCTCTTCGACGACCAGCTTGAGATGGAGCACTACATAGAGGAGGCCAAGAGGTACTACGTCAACATAGTGGGGAGGTACACCAAGAACACCATTGACGCCCTCAACAAGCTCTCCGCGGTCCTTGACAAGGTGAAGGTTATAGCGCCTGCCCACGGGCCGCTGTACAGGGGCGACCCAAGGCTCCCCGTGAAGCTCTACTACGACTGGGCCCTTCCAAGGCTTGAGCCAGAGGTGTCAATACTTTACATAAGCATGTACGGCCACACGGTGGACGCCGTCAAGAGGCTCAGCGACATAGTTAAGTCCCACGGGCTCAGGGTGAGGCTCATAGACGCCGCCGAGGAGCACATGTCATACGCGCTGAGCTACAGCAACAACTCGGCCGCCGTGCTCACGGTGTTTCCAACGTATGACGCCTCGATACCGATGCCCCTAAACAACATACTCTACACATACCAGGTCAAGATGTTCGGCAGGGGCAGGGCCGCCGGGGTGGTCACAAGCTACGGCTGGGGGCCCGTGGCGAAGCTCGCGGCTGACACGCTGACTAAGGCTGGCTTCAGGGTCGTGGAGCCCCTGGTCACGTTGAGGACAAGGCCGAGGAAGGAGGAGCTCGAGGCCCTGGACAAGCTTGGCGAGAGAATCGCCGAGGAGGCCCTCAAGGCGCTCGAGGGAGGCCATTAAGCCCGGCTAACGCCATCAGGGAGGCCCACCTGACCAGGTCCTTCCTCACCACAATTCCCTTTGTCATGAGCCCTATTATGCCCTCCCTTGAGCCTATGTCCCTTATGCCGTACCTGGCCTCAACCGCCCTGTCAAGCTCGGAGCTCATGGATTCCCTGGCCAGGTCCTCAGGCACCTCAAAGGCGGGGGAGGCGCCGCAGGCCACCTTGCCGCCCTTCATTACGCAGGCAATAGTTGTGACATACCACGCGCTGTCAACCTTGAACATGCCAGACTCGACGCCTACCCCAACGTGGGCCCTGGCGGCCTCAAGGGCCCTTGACGCCCTAAGTATGGCCAGCCTCCTCGTCTGCTCAAGGCCCACAGGCTGGGGAGGCAGGCCGCTGACGCTGACAGGAATTACAGTGGCGCACCCGTAGAAGGCCTCAAAGGCCTCCCTGACGCCGTCGACCTTGACGGGGTTCTGGCTCCCCAGGGCAACGTCCAGGCAGGGCCCCTCAGCCAAATGCCTTCACCTCATCGGTACCCTTAGTGCCGGAGGTAATACATCACTGAGGCCCTCCCCCTGCATGCAGGAGCTGGGCCTGGCGGAGTTAAAGGTTATAAGCACCTTGCCTTTCCTCCTTAACAGGTGCCGCGGTCGCCTAGCTGGCCAGGGCGCCGGCCTGCTAAGCCGGTGGGGGAAACCCCGCGCGGGTTCAAATCCCGCCCGCGGCGCCACTCACTTCTGTGACGGCCATCATTGCTGTGTCCCCTTGCCTGATCCATAGCTTTGTTGATATCCTTCTGGCATCGCCCTTGGCTCGGGGTCGACGCCCAGGAGCCTTGAGTAAGCTCTCCTCAGCTCCTCCCTGTCAAACATAGTCACATAGTCAAATATTGAGCCCGAGCTCTCCCTCAGCCTCATGACATCCACCAGCTTCCTGTACCTGCCGCCCGCAAGGCCGTTGGCTATGACCGCCGCGCCCTCCGCAGCCTCCTTAGCCACCCTGCCGCTCGCCTTGAGCTTGACAACCCTGAGCCCCGTCCAAAGGCCCTGGAGGCCCCCGTTTATTGCCCTGCCCAGGTCATCAACGAATCCCTCGATCCTCGAGAACCTGCCGCTGACGTAGACGGCCTGTGGCCTCGTCGACACCAGGAGCGACATGACGTCCTTGGCGGCTGACTCTATAAGCGCCCTGTAGCCGTCGCCCCCAGAGGAAACGAAGTCCTCCACTGGCCTCGTGAAGGGGTTCCCCTGGCCCAGGTAGGCCGCTCCCCCCGCGAAGAGCATCTCCTTCGTGATCCTGGACACGTTAGAGATGGCATAGGCCACCTCGCCGTCAACGCAGCCGGAGCCCAGGTAGCCCGGGAAGCCCGCCGTGCCGGCGACGCCGTCTACCAGCTGGCCTGAGCTGACCGCCATGGCCGAGGTGTACGCAAAGCCCACCTCAACTACTATTAGGTTAACGTCGTTATAGCTTAAGTTGAAGGCCTCGGCGTGCCTGGCTATGGCCAGCGCTGCGCTGTAGACCTTGTCAGAAGTCCCCATGTCAACCCTGTTCAGCTTCCTGTAGGCAGGCACCGTGGGCAGCTGGACCACGCCCGGGGTGAAGTAGGTGATATCCCTGAGCTCCGGTTCCTCCTTTATCATCTTCAGGAGCCTCCTCAGGCCAAGTATCCTGTGACCCTTGGCGGCGTCCTCGGCCGATATGAAGGTGGCAAGCGCTATCTCCTCGTCACTGGCCTCCCTGGCCAGCTTTAGCGGTATCCCGTAGCCGCTTGAGGCGACCACGGCGTCAACGCCCTTCTCCCTCACTATCTCCTTAAGCCTCCTGAGCACGGCCCCCGGGTCCCTGACCATGTAGTCCCTGGGTATTGACTCGTCAGCTATGACCTCGTTAGTTTCATCGTCGAAGCCAAAGATGTCGTAGCTCTTCGTGCCCGAGTCCGTCCCCAGCGCCCTAACCGTAGTCCACCACCTCGATACCCCTGTTCCTGCCCCTGGTTATGAGCACCTCACCCCCTCCGTTAGCTTTAAGGAGTTCCTCGATCTCTGAGGCGGCCCTCTCGGCCTCCCGCTCGTCGTCAGTTAGGCCGTAGAACGTGGGTCCCCAGGATGACTGAGCGACGCCATAGGCGTGCTTCAGCATGATCTCAATGCCCTTCTCAACGAGGGGGCAGCAGTACGTGCCCCCCTGGTAACTTGACCAGGCGAGCCCCAGCAACCTGTTGAACTCCGTCAGCGACTCCCCGAACTCCTTGATGTCGCCCTCGACGAAGCCCGGGAGCATCTTCATTAGGACCAGCCTCGAGAGCCTGGAGGCCAGGCCGCAGTCCTCCCTGACCTCCGAGAGCGCCTTGTCCTCTGAGCTGGCCCTGAACCTCTGTATCCGCGGGAGGGGACCGTAGGGGAGGGCCACTATGAAGAGCCAGTGGGCGGGTATGTCGCCCCTGAAGATCAGGGGAGGCACCTCCCTCTCAGCCATGTCCTTCCTGAAGCCCCCCTCAACTATGAAGCCCCCCACCTTGGCCGCGTAGAGGCCTAGGGCGGTCACGAGCCCCCTCCTGACCGCAAGCGCCACGTCCTCTAGCCTCAGGCCGAGGCCGTAGAGCCTTGACACCCCCTCCGCCACAGCGAAGTAAAGGCCCGTGACGTAGCCCAGGCCTGAGTAAGGGGGGTAGCTCCTCTCTACCGTCACCCTGGCCCCCCTCAGGTTAAACCTCTCCCTAAGCGTCCTGAGGGCCTGGAGCGCGTGCTGGTCGTTTGACTCGAGGATGTCGGACTCCTCGACCCTAACGACGATTCCTGGTCCCTCCAGGGTAAAGCCCACGGTGCCGTAGAGCCTGCCCATGTCGCCGCACAGGTCAAGGTTGCCGGCGTGCAGGTGGCTCGGTGCGAACACCCTCACGTACCTCAAGGGGATCCCCTGCAGTGCTGGCCATCAAGGTAAAAGTGAGTTGCGAGCCCGCTGCGAGGGGGCAGGGTAGTCGCTAGACGCGCCCGCTGGCAGTGAAGCGATAAGGCGAAAGGCGGTAAACTGCAGTTCCATGACCCGCCTGCCGTTAAGCTCGGCGGTCGGACGAGGGTCAAGTCCCTCGCTTGATCGCGAGTTAACATAAAAAACGACTGAAGTGAAAGCGCAGGGACAAACGGGCAGGATAATTAGGGGCGCGGCTAGGCGGTGGTGTTAGTCGTGGTGTTCGGCGGCGCGTAGTAGGCGTAGGCGACGGCCACAGGGCTCACTATGTAGCCTCCGGCCGCCTGCGTCACGTGCGGGCCCATTGATATGACCAGGTACGCCCTCCTGCCGGCGGTCACGTTGAGGCCCCCGTTAACTATCGGTATCTTGAGCGCGTTGCTCGGGAGCTTCGCTGAGACGTTTACGGAGCCGAGCTGCACAGTGACGGAGCTCACGTAGAGCCTAACCTCGTTGTAGACGCCTGGCGGCAGGTTGGCCTGGGCCACCGCCTGGGGCACGCTGGAGAGCAGCACGGTTATGGTCCTGTTAGTTATTGTAAGCCACTTGCCCGTGCTGGCCGAGTGCACCATGATTGACGTCACCGTGAGGTATATTCCTGTAGTAGTAACGTTACCTCCCCTGCCGGGGTCGCTTATGTAGACGTAGACAGAGCCCTGAGACCTTGAAACGGCCAGGTACGCGCCTCCCGCAGCCACGGCTATAATCACTATCACTATGGCCGCTATTGCCGAGGCCCTCACTCGAGTCACCCCAGCCCCTGTGTAAGGCCAAAGCTGAAAAGGGCTGGGCCGGGAGAGGGCGCGGGAGGCCTAGGGAAGGGCCGGCACGCCCTCACTCCCGCCCTGAGGTCTCTTTAGCGTTGACTACCCTCACCCTTGGCGCCTTCGACGCCAGCTGCTGCCACTCCTTGAAGTTATAGATGCACCCTGGGTCAGGGGCCAGGGGGTCGCCGTAGTAGCCGTAGGCCCTGGCCCTGCAGCCGCCGCATATGTTCCTGTAGGGGCAGACCCTGCAGTACCCCTTCAGCTTGTCCCTGTCCCTGAGGTCGTTGAAGAGCGGGGTCTTGGTCCAGATGTCCCAGAAGCTCTGCTTCCTGAGGTTCCCTACCACCACCGGGAGGAAGACGCAGGGGGAGACGTCCCCGTTGGGCTGTATGGCCGCATATATCCTTCCGGCGCCGCAGCCGCCGACGAACTCAGCGACGGCCCTAACTATCGGGTCACCGCTGACGGCGAAGTGCGTTGGGGCCACCTCCTGGCCTCCGCTGACCTGCAGTGCGACGCGGCCGTACTGGGGCGCCGTGCTCACTATCTGAAGCCCTGGCCTCCTCTTCATCTCCTGGTATATGCTCCTGAGGAACTTCTCCCTCTCCACGGGGTCGAGGTCCAGCCAGACGTTCTCGAGGCCCCTTCCGGTGGGCACAAAGTTGAAGAATATCACCCTCTTCACCCCTATGTCCTCGGCCAGGTCCAGGAGCTCCTTCACTTCATCTATGTTCATCTTAGTTATGGTCACAGCCATGCCGTGGTCCATGCCAAGCTTCACCGCGTTCTCAAGGGCCTTCACCGCCCTCTCCCAGGAGCCGGGCACGCCCCTGAACTTGTCGTGCTTCTCCGGGCTGGCGCTGTCTATCGAGACCTCGACATACTTCAGTCCCTCCTCCTTGGCCTTCTCAAGCTCGTTTATGTTAGCGAAGACCCAGCCGTTGGTGGCCACCGCCGCGTGTATGCCCCTCGACGCTATGGCCTTAAGCACCGCGTGGAAGTGCGGGTGTATCGTGGGCTCCCCTCCGCTGAGGGCTATCGAGGCCACGCCGGCCCTGTCGAGCTCGTCAACCACCCTGAGCTTCTCCTCAAGCGTCAGCTCGTCAGGTGTCGGGGCCCCCGCCCTCTGGTAGCAGTGTATGCACCTGAGGTTGCACATGTTTGTGAAGTTCCACACTATTAGGAATGGCGCGGGCATCTTCTGGGGCACGGTGACTCCGTAGAGGCCCAGCCCCTTCATTACGAGGGCGACGCCCCTCCTTATGGCGGGGTCGCTTATAGACTTCCTCGCGTCCTCGACGTCGCCGTGAAGCATCCTGATGCCAAACTCTATGGTCTTGTCTATTATTGGTATGAGGAACCTGGCGTAGAGGGGGCACTCTACTATCTGCTCCCCAACGAACCTGCTGAGGGCGTGGTAGATAAGGGGCGCCTCCTTCACCGTGCCGTCGCCGTACTTGACCCTCACGGTCCTTGACGCCAGCCTAAGCGACGCCCTGGTCACAGGGTTGTTGAACACCAGCCTGACGCCGGCCAGCAGGTGACCTATGTTGCCCCTCCTGCCGTCATCAGGGTCCGGCCCTGCTGGGGAGAAGCCCTCACTCACCTTCACCACCCCACCTCAGGGGCTCAAATATGCGGCCGACCGCGTCACCGAAGGCCGAGAGGGTCTCCCTCGCGAGCACTGACATGAGATCGCCCAGGCGGCCGGCCCTGAGCTCCTGCGATATGAAGCCCAGCCTCAGGTAGAACTTCCTGTAAGCGTAGATAAGCGCCCTGCCCAACTGCTCGGCAGTGAAGTGGAAGCCCCTCATGACAGGCCTCACGGTAGTGTAGTGCTCCCAGTTGGTGTCCACTATCAGGTTGTGCTTCACCGCGAAGTCCCAGAGCGGGGTGCCCGGATACGGGGTCAACGCCGTGAACTGGGCGTAGTCCGGGCTCAGCTCCACGGCGAGCTGGGCGGTCCTCTTCATGTCGTCAACGGTCTCCCAGGGGAAGCCAAGTATGAAGGAGCCCGTTGCGAACCCCTTGAGCTCCCTCTTCCACTCAAAGACCCTCCTGGCCTGCTCTATGGTTATCTTCTTGCCTATCCTGTTCAGGGTCTCCTGGCTGGCCGACTCAACGCCGAAGTACAGCGCGTTGCAACCGTTATCATAGAGCAGCTTCATTATGTCCTTGTTCACGTGGTCCACCCTGCTGCCGCACGAGAACTTTACGTCGAGCCCCCTTGACTTCAGCTCAGCGATGAACTCCCTCACGAACCTCCAGTTGGCGGTGAACTCGTCATCAGTGAAGACTATCTCCCTGGCCCTGTACCTGTTCACCAGGTACTCTATCTCGTCAACCACGTTCTTGGCGGACCTGTACCTGTACCTCCTCCCCCAGTAGTAGCTTGTTATACAGTACATGCACCCGTACGGACACCCCCTGCTGGCCATGACGTGGGCTATCCTGATGGGCTTGTTGAAGAGCGTGTATTTATCCATGTCCAGCAGGTCCCTGTCGGGCCAGGGAAGCTTGTCAAGGTCCTCTATGAACGGCCTGTCGGGAGTCACTACGGTCTTGCTTCCCTCCCTGAAGGCTATGCCCTTCACCGACCTCAGGGCCTCGTAGTCCTTCCCCTTGGACTCAAGGGTGCTCGTGAGCTCAAGCATCGTGAACTCACCCTCCCCCCTCACGACAAAGTCAAACCCGGCGTCGAGCGCCTCGTCATACATGTAGGTTGGGTGCGTCCCCCCTGCAACTAAGATTACATCTGGCATCTCCTGCCTAAGCGCCTTGGCAGCCATGTAACCCTTGGGGGCAAGGGGGGTCTGCATCGAGATCCCAACTATGTCTGGGCTAAAGGCCTTGACCTCGGCCATCCACGACTTCAAGTTGAGCTTCCTCGTGGGGCTGTCAACTATCTTCACCTTGTGGCCGGCCTGCTCAAGGACTGAGGCTATGTATGCAAGGCCGAGGGGAGGGGCCCTCATCCCCGTGACCTTGTAGATCTCCAGGTTATGGATGTCCGGGGGGAGGGCCAAGAGCACCTTCACTGTTTATCTCCCTATTATTGATATATAGATCTAATAGCTATACGCTAAGCTGTAGATGACCTAGGGCTTGCCCCTATGATAGGCTGTAGATCAGGGTCGCTTGACGCTAGCATATGGCAAGGACCCTCGCCATGGCCCCCTCGGCCCCGCGAACCTTAAGCGGCGCTATCACCAGCAGCGGGTCCCTGCAGCCCGCAAGCTCGCCCAGGTTGCATGCGCCCTCCACTATAATCACTCCCGAGGACAGCAGCCTGACGTGAACGTAGGCTGCGTCCTCCTCGCTCACTAGCGGGGGCCATGGGTATCCCTTAGCCCCAGCCCAGCCGGAGACGCTCATAGCCTCTGTCACGACCGCCCCAACCCCCACGCCTGCGAGGTAGTCAGCCGCGTCCCTGCTAAGGTAGGGCCAGGCGTGGAGGTAGTCCTCAGACCCCCTCAGTCCTGAGAAGCCAGTGTAGAGCGCGGCAGCCCTCCCCGCGTGCACCTTGCCCTCGAGGTCCCTTGACGTTATGGCCTCCTTAGGCCTCTTGTAGCTGAGGTCAACAAAGTCAACGGGCAGCACGAGCCTCTCAGGCGGTATCCTGTCCACGCTGAGGCCGCCAGGTATGAAGTGCAGCGGGGCGTCCACGTGGGTTCCGGAGTGGGAGCCCGCCTCAAGGCGCGACAGGGTGACCTCGCCCTCCCTGGAGCCCATGAGAACGAACTCGTGCCTGAAGGGCGGGTCCCCCGGATATGTCGGCATTCCGTTGTAGACCTCACACGTGAGGTCTATCACCCTCCCGGAGAAGCCGCGACTCAACGCGCTCACCAGGGCTATGTCACGGCAGGACTATAAAGACGCTGAGTAGACCCGCGTTGTGCCTGAGACCCGTTTTTACCCTGGGCGCACAGGCTCCCTGGGGCAGCGCCGTGGGTACAAATGAAATACTCGGAATGCTGCACGACCACCCGCCAAGCTACGCCCCCGAGTGGGGCAGCGGAGGCATATTTGGGCTGAAGTACTACAGGGGGGTGCTCTACTACACCCTGGCGTTTGACGCCATAGCCAACTTCGTCACCGACAGCGGCGTGGAGAGGTACAGGTTTGAGCAGGTAGGCCCCCTGCCGACCTCGGGGGGAGACACCTATAACGCCGTTGATGCCGTTGACGACAACATATACTTCGGCGGCTGGGTCCACGCCCCCGCGGTTTACGAGGGCTCTGAGGCGTCACTGAGGGGCACCATATCCTTCGTCAACAAGTACAGCCACGTCCACTTCTATGACGTCGAGGACAGGAGGGTCTCGCTGCTGTGGAAGGAGGGGGCTGCCAGGAAGGACGAGTGGGCCGGCGAGGTCTCCGAGATCATCTACAACCCAGTCCAGGACGAGCTGCTCGTAGCCAGGGGGGACGGGACTATAAACCTGGGAGTTTACGGCATTGACCGCAGGACGGGCGAGCCAAGGAAGCTCTCAGAGAGGCCCGCCCTCAAGGGGGCGCTTGTCTATGAGTATGCCTGCTTTGACATACTTGAGCGTCAGATAAAGGACATACATGGCGTGCTGTTCACTAAGGCTGTCACCGGGATACAGTGCGTTAACCTCACCAACGGTAAGGTAACGTACACGAGCCTTGGCGACATAAGCAGGCGCTCAGTTGACGGCGCACCTGTAAGCTGGCCCCAGACGGGCCCGGCGGCCTCAGCCTACGGCAGGTTCTTCCTCTTCGTCAAGGGAGGGGCCTTCGTGGGCAACCCCATTGACGAGGGGACGGAGCCCGTCAGGTTCGTGAGGCTGTTTGACTTCGGCGAGTCGGGCTACTTCTCAAGGAGGACGGTCGCCAAGCCAATAGGGGGAGGTGTCATGGTCGCGTTCAACGCCTACTCTGAGTCCCTCGTGAGGCCCACCAACCAGTTTGAGGAGATGGTTGCAAGGGCTACAAACACAATAGTGGGCCCCAGCGTGCTCCTCTACATAACCCCGCCCGTGGCAAGGATAGTGGGCGCCTATGGCGCCAGGATAACAAGCTTTGAGTCGGTGGGGGACAGACTCGTCATAGGGGCCAACACCATGTCCAACACCTCCAGGTACAACGCCCTGCCCCTGGACATAGGCTACAGGGGGTTCATAATAGAGCCCATATCGGAGGTCCTGGAGAGGGGGCCGCCCGTCAGGTTCTCAGTGCCAGGGGCGCTAGTGAAGGACAAGGTCTTCGGCGGCATACCCTTAACAGGCTACAGCAGGCCAAGGCTTGTCATAAGGGCTGGAAGGAGCAACAGGCTTCACGTGTATGAGTACGACTTCTCGCTGCCCGCCCAGGACGCCTACGAGGAGACCTATGACATAACTGGAGGCAAGAACGTCATGGACCTCAGCGGCTTCGGCAGCTCAATACTTTCGTTCAGGCTCGAGGACCCAGACCCCAGGGCGAGGATAGTCATTGACCTTCAGTAGGCCCTTCCAAGCCTCCTGCCCACGCTCCACTCAACGGCCTCCCTCAGGGCCTTGAAGCCCATCCTGCCCTTCGTGGGCCTGCACATGCCCTTCTTTATGGCCTCTATTATCTGCTCGGCCGTGCAGCCCTCCGCGAAGACTACAGTGGGCGCTTCCCCAAGCTCAGATATCACGTGGGCGTCGCTGCCGCTTGTCATGGGGAGGCCCTTTGACCTGGCAAACCTCTCCGCGAGCCAGTTAAGAGGGGGCAGCCCCCTGGCGTTCCACACCTCCACGGCGTCGAACTCCGTGTAATGAGAGAACAGGTACCTGCCGACCCCCTTCCTGCCGGGCTGGAACGGGTGGGCGGCTATCATTATGCACCCCCTCTCGAGGCTCCACTTCCTCAGCTCAGGCGGCTCTATCCCCTTGGGCGGGTCCTCGTCAGGCAGCGAGGGGCAGAGGACCAGGACGTCGCCCCTTGAAGTCCTCACCTCGTTGGCAGGTATAATCGTTATGTCGAGGTCCAGCTCCTTGGCCGAGGCCTGGGCGAGGGCCGAGCCCCTGAACGTGTTGTGGTCCGAGAGCGCTACGGCGCTCAGCCCCAGCTGGGCGGCCCTTATTACGACCTCCTCAGGCGTCGGCTTGCCGTCGCTGGCCCTGCTGTGGGAGTGAAGCTCAGCCCTGCAGGCCAAAAAGCCCACCAGCGCTGAGGGGACTCCATCTGAATTAATAATCGTTAGGTTCAGACGTGTAAGTGTGATGAGCTCGGCATTGCTGAGCGCCCGCGATGAGGAGGGTCTTGAGTGCTGACCTTCACCTGCCGGGATTCTGCTCCTCCCTGACGTACTCCTCTATGTAGTTAATGACGCCGCTCATCATGTTAAGGACCTCGGCGGCCTCCGCCTCCGTCAGCCTGTGCCTCTGGGCCACCCTTGTTATGTTGGCCCCCTCGTCGCTGAATATGGGCGGGGGGCAGTCGGCCCACCTGGGTATTATGTGCACGTGGAAGTGGAACACCACCTGCCCGGCCTGGCTGCCGCTGTTAGTGACAATGTTAACACCAGGCGCCTTGAGCTCCCTCTTGAGGTACTTCACTATGGCCGCCGCCACGAGGAAGGCCCTTGACACCACGTCAGGCCTCACGTCCTCGACCGCGGTGAAGTGGTCCTTTGAGATCACCAGCATGTGGCCCCTACATATGGGGGACCTGTCCAGTATGACCATAACTTTGTCGTCGCTGTAGACAACGTATGCCTTGGACTCGCCCCTGGCTATCTTACAGAACGCGTCGTCCTCAGGCACAGGCTTACACCCACCTGAGCCTTATTAACGCGGAATAAACTCCTTTGGCACGGGTAGCTTTGACCAAGAGGAGAAGCGTGATAAGGCAGGTTATAAACAGGGCCCTGATGAGCGGCAGGCCTCAGGATTACGTAATAGTCTACGTTGACAGGGACCCCCAGGCTGGCCAGAGGCTGGCGGAGCTCAACGCCTCGAGGATAGCCGCAGTGAGCGAGTGGGCCCTCACGCTTGACGACGGCGACACAGTTATACCGCTGCACAGGGTAGTCGAGGTGAGGGGGCCTAACGGGGAGGCCTGGAGGAGAGGACTAAAGTCTTGAGCTACGTAAAGGGTCCATCATACGCTATAAGGGTTGTCGAGGGCCTCGCGACACCCAAGGTAAACGGCAGGGAGGTGACCGTCGGGGCAGAGCTGCTCAGGCTTGACGCTAGCCTGGGAGTGATGGGCGAGTCCCTGGCCTCCCTGCTCCTTCCAGCGGTGGACTACAGCAGCGACCTTGCCAGCATAGTTAAGTCCTACAGGACAAGGGTAGTGGTGGAGGAGGCCTCGGAGGCCATAACCAGGCTCGGGCCCCTGGCTGGCCTGGCCAAGGTGCCTCCCTACTTCTTCCCGATAGCCAGGATGTCGAAGCTCTCGTGGCTGTACTCGTGCATATTCAACGAGTCCACCCGCAACGTTGACCTGCTGGGAGAGATCTACAGCGACTACGCTAAGCTCGTGGGTGACCTGACGCCCGAGGGCTACGTTAAGCTCAGCGAGTCCAAGGTCAAGGGCTCAGTGGCCTCGCTGATATCTGGCATTGTAAAGAGCGTGGCCGCGGGCATAAGCGTGGCCGGCGCCTACATGTCCTTCTTCATGAGGTCCTCTGAGTGCCCTCCCAACGTCCTCCTCGAGGACCCCTACAGGACCGTGGTGATCCCCGAGGGCATTCTCTTCAGCTCGTGCAGGTGGACCTCTCACCCGGTTGAGCTGGAGATGGAGAGGGCCACGTGCAGGAGGTCATCGCTGCTCTACTCCTCGCTCCTCTGCGAGGACGGCAACTCAAGGGCTGTCATTAAGGACTACGGCTATGGCACCTTTAAGTGGCTCTTCGCCGGGGTCGTGTCAATAACGGCGTACCCCTTCATCCAGACGCCCTCTGGCAGGGCCTCAAACGAGTACCGCAGGCTACTGGAGCTCAGGCAGTACGTCAGGACGCCCAGGGTGCTGGCCCTCTGCATAAACCCCATGGAGGCCTCCATGGTAAGGGACTATGTGGACGGCAGCGACGTGCTGAGAAGCAGGGACCCGGCCCACTGGCAGGAGGCCGGCAGGGTGCTCGCCACAGTCCATAGGTCTGGCTACGCGCTCGGCGACCCGAATCCGAGCAACGTGGTAATTGGCAGGGATGGGGCATGGCTCATAGACGTCGAGCAGGCCGGCAAGTTCACGCCCCAGAGGGGGGCCTGGGACCTGGCGGTGTTCTTCTACTACTCAAGGTTCTTCGGCGCCCCCCTGGACCTGGTCAAGGAGTCCCTCAGGAGCTACGCCAGCAGCCTTGAGCCGTCCCTGTGGAAGAAGGTGAGGGGACAGCTCTTCAGCGCAAGGCTGGCGCCGTTCCTGGCCAGCCTGCCGTTGCTCTTCTTTGAGCTGAGGTCAGCCGTCGAGTCCATTAAGCCCTGACGGCCTCGCTGACGGCCGAGCTCGGGAGGGCCACGGACCTCATGTAGGGCAGCAGCCTCCTGAGCACCTCCCTGTCGGGCCTCTCAAGGAAGCTGTAGCTCCTGACGGACTCGCTGACGAGCTCGTATGGCATCCTGACCAGGTTAGCGTAGGCCTGTAGGTCGGCCTCCCTCACCTCAGAGACTGCCTCCTCCATAGCCTTGGCTATCCTGTCGTACTCGCCCTCAAGCGAGCTGTTGGCCCCCAGGAGGCAGCAGGTCTCGAGGTCGCACTGCTCCACCTTAAGTCCCCTCCTCTCGGCAATGGATAGGTAGGGCTCCCAGATGACGGCCTCCCTCACCTGTCCCCTGAGCGCCATGTCAAGTATGCTGTCGCCGCTATTAGCGTAAACCCTTGGGGGCTCAAGCCTGCTGACCTCGGCGCAGAGCTCCATAGAGGACATCCTTGACGTGGCGTGGCCGAGCTCCCCCCTGCCCGTGACTATCCCTGCCCCTCCCTGGCTCCCCCCGCCAACTATGTGAACGGAGCCGGCCGTGAGCCTGTTGAGGGTTACCAGAGTTATGGCAGGAGCCATGGCTAGCTGTATCCTGCCCGCCGCCAAATCCATGGCCTCCTGAAGCGCGTCATCATAGACTTTTACTGTGACCGAGCCGTACCTCTCCGAGAGCTTCTTGACGAGCCTCATTATGTACGGGTACTCGCTCGCCCTCACTATGCCTATTACAGCGGGCGCCTTGGCCCTCGAGCCCCCGGGGCTTATTATTATCACCCCTCCCTCGTCCCTGACCCTTATCAGCCCGAGGGACTCGAGCTTCCTGACCCTCTTGAGCACCATGCTCTTGCTCCAGCCCAACGTCCTTGAGAGCTCCGAGAGCGTCAGCGGTCCGTAGTCGGCTATCGCCCTCATGACGTCAGTGTCCACCTGGTCCAGCAAGGCACTCCCTAAAGCACAGCTGTTCTTCAACTCTTAAATAACTTAATAACCTCTTAATATAACGCGGCTTAGGCTTAATACTTCAGCTGAGGCGTGGGAGGAAGGAGAACTCATGAGCAGCGAGGAGAGGATAGACCCCTGGGGAAGGCCTGACATAAAGGACTACAGGAGGCTGTACGAGGTCTTCGGCATAAGGCCCTTCTCCGAGATACTTGAGAAGCTTAAGTCAATGGGGGTGGAGCCCAGCGCCTTCATGAGGAGGGGGATAATATTCGGACACAGGGACATGGACGTCGTGCTCAACGCCTGGGCCTCGGGCGAGCCAGTGGCGGTGGTGACGGGCTTCATGCCGAGCGGGCAGTTCCACTTCGGCCACATGCTCACGGGCCTTCAGCTCGTGTTCTACCAGAGGCTCGGCTTCAGGGTGTTCGTCTGCATGGCTGACGCCGAGGCCTACGCCGTGAGGAGGGTGAGCAGGGAGGAGGCCATTAAGAGCGCCCTGGAGGAGTTCATACCTAACCTCCTCGCCCTGGGCCTTGACCCGCAGAGGACCGAGTTCTACTTCCAGACAGGCAGGGAGGGGCCCTACCACGAGCTTATCCAGCTCTTCAGCGCTAAGGTGACCTTTAATGAGATGGAGGCCATATACGGCGACCTGAGCCCAGCCAAGGTGATGAGCGCCCTCACCCAGGCGGCGGACATACTTCACCCAATGCTGAAGGAGTACGGCGGCTACAAGTACGTCGTAGTTCCAGTGGGCGCCGACCAGGACCCCCACATAAGGCTCTCCAGGGACATAGCTACCAGGATGAAGGGCGAGATAGAGCTCACGCCGCCGGCGGCGACCTACCACAAGCTGATAAGGGGCCTCGACGGCGGTAAGATGAGCAAGAGCAGGCCTGAGGCCACGATTTTCCTGACCGAGCCCATAGGGGAGGCCGTGAGGAAGTTCAAGGTGTCCCTCACAGGGGGACGCAACACGGCCGAGGAGCAGAGGAGGCTTGGCGGGGAGCCCGACAAGTGCCCCGTCTTTGACCAGTACCTCTACTACCTTGTCCCTGACGACTCAGAGCTCTCCTCAATAGAGTCCAGGTGCAGGGGAGGGGCCCTGCTCTGCGGCCAGTGCAAGGCAATGGGCGCCGAGAAGCTGGCCAAGTTCCTTGAGGCCCACCAGCGCTCCCTTGAGGCCTACAGGGACAAGGCGCAGTCCCTCGTGGAGCTGCCAAAGTATTAACTTAGAGGGTCACCCTTTCCTCCCCTTTCCTCGTCGGTTGGGCCGCGCTCTCCGGCATTGAGAAGTAGGACTCCAGGGAGAGGCTCGGGAGGAACCTGACCCCGCACCCCGCCGCGAGCAGCTTGCCGTGGAGCTCTGATATCCTTTGGGAGGGCCCTGAGAGCATCAGGACCTCAAAGCACTTGCCGTTCCTGTGCGCGTGTATGTAGGTCTCAGCTATGTCCGAGTACTGCTCTATTATGTCTTCGCTTCCCCTGCTCTCAGGGCACAGCGCAACCATAACTCCATCGCAGTCGTGTGGAACCAAGTAATGTATGTAGTCGCTCAGCATGTTCCTGAGCGCCTGCTCCACGAGCTCGCTCCTGCTCACGTTAACCTTGGCTGCCAAGAGGTCCAGCTCCCTGCTCAGGTCATCAGGAAGGCTTACCCCAAACCTCACCTTATTGCCCATGGCCGCCACCTGAGCACCTCTTCACAAAGTCGCTAAGCTTCTCGACGGCCTCGTCGCTCATAGCGTGCTCAAGCATGCACGCCAGCCTCTCGGACTCCGCCTCACTTATGCCCATGGTAATCAGGGCGGACCTTATCTGCATCTCCCTCCTCACTATGGGCTCTGCCACCGAGGCCCCGCTTTCCGTCAGCTTCACCCCCCTGTACGGTATGTAGTCAATGTAGCCGAGGGCCGCGAGCTTCCTGAATGCCTCGGTGACGCTGGCAGGGGTCATCCCCAGGTCTGCAGCGACGTCCGTAGTGCGAACCCACGAGTTGAGGCCCCCGCGCTTGTAAATGGCCGTCAGGTACTCCTGCAGGCTGGGTGATATGGGCCTGCTGCCGGTGTACGTCACAAGCACCCTTAGCTTTAGCTTGCCAGAAGGGTAAAAAGAGTTAGTAGGTAGCCCTTGAGGGACGCAGGCCATCAGGTAGGCGTCAGTAATACAGCTCAAATGCTGCAAGGCTTGTAAAGCTCCTTGTTGAGTTCCGTGAATCCGAGCCTCGTGTAGAAGCTGTCGGCTATTGAGTTGCCTGCTGGGTAAATAGCCGTCACTATCCCTGCCCCCCTCTTCCGTGCCTCCTCGAACGTCTTGTCTATCAGCATCTTGCCAAGACTCTTCCTCCTGTACTGAGGCCTGATGTAAAAGTCCGTTATCTGGGCCTTAAGCCTTGGCTCGTAGAAGAGCCTGTCCTCTATGACAAACCTTATGATCCCCGCTATCACCTTGTTCGACGTGTCCTCAGCGACAAGCACCACCGTGTTCTCATCCTTAAGCGACCTTGCAAGGTACTCCTTGACCACGTCATATATGTTGGGAACCACCTTGAAGTGCGGGTCCAGCTCCTCGTTGAGCCCCTTTAGCCTTACCACGAGCTCGGCTACCTGATCTATGTCGGCCTCTGTCATGTTCCTTATCACTATGTTCTCTATCGACATGCTCACACCTCCTTCACGTACCTGACCAGGTACGGCCTGAACCCCATCTTAGCGTAGAGGTCCTCAGCTATTTTATTTCCAGCTGGGAACTCAACCGTCACTAGCGACGCCCCCTGCTTCCTGGCCTCGTCCCTGGCCCTATTCACCAGGAGGGTCGCCACGCCCTGCCTCCTCTGCTCCGGCTTAACGTAGAGCTCCTTGATCACCAGCTGCCTACCATTTATCAGTAGGTCGTTCTCCTCAACGTAGGCCACGAGGTACCCTATGACCTCGAGTCCTTGGACGGCCACCAGGACAAGCGACTCCTGGTCCTCAACAAGCTTGTTGGCACGATCATTAGCTAGCTCCCTGAGGTTATTTACTGCCGCCCAGCTGGGGTCAAACTCAGCGTTGAACGAGTAGAACCTGTAGATGAGCTCCGAGAGCTGCTTCACGTCCTCCTTGATCGCCCTCCTTATGTTTATGCCTGTCTCCGCGTACAAGCAGCTCACCCCTGATAGTCAACAGGGGGCTTAGGTATAATGCCGTTGCCCCAGAGCAGCTGGATCTTCTGCCTCACGGTCCCTATTATCTCGGTCGCCCTCTCCAGCTCCTCCCTGTAAGTGGTAGTCCTCCTGGCGACCCCCTCCTCCACAGCCTTAACCGCAACTGCCGCGGCGACCCTCGGGTAGACCTCCCACTCCTCCATGGTGGGCAGTATCCTTTCCTCCCCCACGCCCCCCCTCTCCTCGGCGAACTTAGCGAGCTCCACCGCGGCCGCTATGGCCATGGTGTCGGTTATTGTCCTCGCCCTCACGTCCAGCACCCCCCTGAAGACCGCCGGGAAGACGAGGCTGTTGTTGACCTGGTTAGGGAAGTCGCTCCTTCCCGTGGCCACCACCCTGGCCCCGGCCCTCCTGGCCTCCGATGGCCATATCTCGGGCACCGGGTTCGCCAGGGCGAACACCACGGCGTCCCTGTTCATCCTCGAGACCCACTCGGGCCTTATGACTCCAGGGCCCGGCACTGAGGCGGCTATTACGACGTCCGCCCCATCGAAGGCCTTCTCGATAGGCGAATTAGGTGGGAGCCCTCCTCCGCCGGTCTCTATGGCTATCTGGTACTGGTATGGATCTGTGAGCATGAGCTTGTCTATGTCCTTCATCTCAGGGTGGAGGACACCCTTTGTAGTAACCGCGACCACGTTGTGCATATTATGCCCCAGGGCCTTCAGCAGCCTGTAGAAGGCCACGTTGCTTGCCCCAGCCCCAAAGAGCACTATCCTGACGTCCTGGAGCTTCTTGCCAACAACCTTAAGCGCGTTGATGAGGCCTGCGAGCACGGCAGTCGCTGTCCCCTGCTGGTCGTCGTGCCACACCGGTATCTGGAGCTTCGACCTGGCCTCGTCCAGTATGGTGAAGCACTTGGGCTTCTCTATGTCCTCAAGGTTTATGCCGCCGAAGGAGGGCTCTATGAGCTGAAGGAGCTCCACGAACTTGGCCGCGTCCCTGGCCCTGTGCACTATGGGCACGGCGTCGACGCCCCCCAGGTACTTGAAGAGCAGCGCCTTGCCCTCCATCACCGGGTAGGCGGCCTCGGGGCCGACCTTGCCGAGGCCCAGAACCCTGGTGCCGTCGCTCACGACGGCTATAGTGTTCCACCTGGAGGTGAGCTCGAAGGAGAGGTCTGGGTCCGAGCTTATGAGCCTGCTGGGCTGGGCGACGCCTGGGGTGTACCATATGGCAAAGTCCTTCAGCCTCCTTACTGGCACCTTCGGCAGAACCTCTATCTTGCCGCCGTAGAACCTGTGGAGCTCCGTGCTCAGCTTATACCACTCCTCTGTGCCCTCTTCCTCCTCTGCCAAGAGCGCACACCTGCAGGTATCCACCTGCGCTCAGAAATATTAAAGGGCCTCCTATTCATACATAAGGAAGATCTTGAAATGTAGTCACGACTTCGCTCCCTTCTGGCCTAACTTCCGAGGACTCGCCATTTACTTTGCTAAAACGTCGCTGTACTGGGCGCGGAGCACCTTCTTGTCGGCTTTACCAGTGCTTGTCAGGGGCAGGCTCTGGACCTCTATTACCTTGTCGGGAAGCCACCACTTTGGTATAGCTCCCCTGTTAACGAAGTTCTCCGTGAGGAACCTGTTTATTTCCTCTGTGGTAAGCTTGCCCTCCCAGCCCCTCCTTGGAACCACCAGGGCGACAGGCCTCTCGCCCCACTTGGGGTGCTTGGCGCCTATAACTGTGACCATCAGAATGCCCGGGTGCTGGCTTATTGCGTCCTCAAGCCTTAGGCTGCTTATCCACTCGCCCCCGCTCTTTATCACGTCCTTCTCCCTGTCCATGATCAGTATGCTGCCGTCGGGGTACCACACCGCCAGGTCGCCTGTGTGGAACCAGCCTCCCCTCCACGCGGCCTCCGTCTTCTCAGGGTCCTTGTAGTACTCGTAGGTGACCCATGGAGCCCTGACGACCACCTCTCCAAGAGTCTTGCCGTCCTTCGGCACAGGCTTCCCGTCCTGGTCGACGACCGCTATGTCCACGAAGAATATTGGGTAGCCAGTCCTTAACTTTATGTAGAAGAGCTCCCTGTCGCTCAGCTTATCCTGAAGCCTTGAGGGCGGGAGCGCCAGCGTAAGCACGGGGGCCGTCTCCGTGAGGCCATAGCCCACGAAGACCTTCATGCCCCTCCTCTCAGCCATAAGGGCCAGCCCCTCGGGCAGCGCCGAGCCGCCGTTTATGAATATGACCCCGCTCAGGTCGTACTTCTCGCTCTCCGGATCGGTCAGAAGCATGTAGAGGATGGTCGGCACGCCAGCGAAGTAGGTGACCTTCTCCTGCTTTATGAGTTCAAGGTAGGCCTTTGAGTCAAACCTCCCTGGGAGCACGGTCTTCTGCCCTGACATTATTGATGAGAACGGGAAGCCCCAGGCATACACGTGGTACATGGGCACAACTATCATGCTCACGTCCCTGCTGGTTATCTGTATTCCCTTGGGACCTGCCCCGAACCCAGCGACTGATGACAGTATTGAGAAGGCGTGCAGAACCACCTGCCTGTGGCTGTGGTACACCCCCTTGGGGAGGCCCGTGGTGCCGCTGGTGTAGAACATGAATGCCGGCCTCCTCTCGTTGAGGGCTTGGAACTCGAACCTGCCGCCGCGCTCCTTAAGTAGGTCCTCGTAGTGGTAGGCCTGAACCCCTCCTACCTTGCTGGGCACGGAGTCCGCGTCAACAACTATCACGTGCTTTATGCTCTTGACGTTCGGCACCACCGCCTCCGCCAGCTGGAGGAAGTCAGCGTTAACAATCAGGACAGAGTCCTCGGCCTGGTTCATCGTATAGACTATCTCCTGGGGCGCAAGCCTTACGTTGACCGGGTGAAGCACGGCGCCCATCATTGGAACCGCGTAGTACTCCTCAAGGTGCCAGTGCGTGTTCCAGTCCATCGTGGCGACCCTGTCGAGCCCCTTGACGCCCAGCGACGACAGGGCCGACGCCAGCCTCTCAACGCGGTCAGCAAAGTCCGAGTAAGTGTACCTGAAGACCCCCCTCCTCGTCCTGTAGACTATCTCCTGGTCAGGGAACAGGTACTTGGCCCTCTCGTATATCCTTGTTATAGTCAGCTCCGAGCCTGGCCTGTCTGGGACCTCCTCAGGTAGGGACACAGGTGTGTACACCTCTCTTTTCCTTCTGAAGGAAGTTTACGATAAGGAAAATATAAGAGGATTATTCGTAAAAACTACTTAAATAAGCCACCTTGGGCCCCTTTAAATAGGACCTAAGACGGCGTCAGCTAGGGAAGTCCTCAGGGACAGCGGTTACGCCCTGGTGCTCAGCGAGGGACCCTACGACCTCCTCTGGCGCCCTGGCGGCAGGGCCGCCTGCGTGGCCCTAGTGGAGGACTGGCCCATGGTGACCCTCAGCGTCGCCTCTGGAAGGCCGTCCATAACTGACCCGCTGGGCCTCCTTAAGGATGCCGGGGAGGCCACAGCCAAGGTGAGGAGGCCAGGTGACCTAAGGGTAATAGGGGAGGCCACGCTGGCTGACGGGGACGTCGAGTCCCTTAGGGCCCCAGTCAGGGGCTGGGCCCTCGTTGATGTGCTTGACCTAGAGGAGGCTGTAGCGTGGATCGCCAGGCTGGTGGCATCAGCGAAGCCAACGTTTATCTACCTGGTCAGGGGGTTCACGTCGCCTGCCTCAGTTGAGGCCTCGTCCCTCATTGTTAACGCGAGGCTCCCGCTGATAGTGCCGGGGCTCAAGGGTGCTAAGGAAATCTCATCGCTCTGGAGAAGGGGGCCCAGGGTTATAGTGGGTCTCAACAAACAAATAAGCGAAGACAAAAAGTGGGCGTTGGAGGAAGGCCTTGAGGAGCCACGCCTCATGGACATCATGCTGGGCCTCTCAGGACTCGGATGTTAATCCCTTATGGTCTCCAGTGTGGTGAGAACCTGCCATATCTTAGTCCTAGCGTGGAGGGGCATGTTGGGGTCCTGACTTATCTCGTCAAGGGCCCCCACCGCGTTGGCTGCCCTCACGGCAGGCGACAGCTTGGTATCCCTTAGGTAGGTCAGCGCCGTGGCGGCGGCCCTCCTTATGTTTCTTGGAACACCCGCGTCGTTTACTATTGTGGTCAGAATGGTCATGGCAAGCCTAATCTTCTCCTCAGTACTTACCTGTGCGGCTGACACGCTGGCTCACCCCGCTTCTCTGTTAGCTGTGTTCTTAAAAGTTATAAGGAGTTTATGGAATCTCCGCCCTGCCCACTAAGTACGGAACTCTGCGGCGTATTAACCCTGAGGCACCACGGCAAGCCCTATGCCTGCAAGAGTGACTGCCATATATACATACTGTATGAAAAGTATGCTTTGACCAAGTATTAGGTAAGCCAGGACCGCGGAGCCCACGGGCTCAGCCATCATTGCTATGGTGGACGCTATGAAGTTCCTCCTACCTATAAGGTAGTTCATCACCGTGTGGCCGCCCATCATTGGGACAAGGGCCAGGCCCAGAAAGCACAGCCACGTTTTAACGCTATAGTAAAGCAGGTTGTAGCCCAGGGCCAGCGACGCCGCGGCGCTGAAGGCTGCGGCCGGCGCATATATTGCTGTGACGTAGCTGAAGGTGTCAAGCCTCGTTCTCATCGACTTCCCGACGCTGAGGTAGAGGACCATTGCAGCCATGCCTCCCAGGCTCAGCAGCACGCCAATCGCAAAACTGTCCCCGGGGTCCGAGAGCGACAGGAGGGCGACGCCCACCATGGCTATTGCCGAGCCCAGAACCTCGAGGGGCCTGTACTTCTCCTTGAAGAAGGCAAGCCCAACCACTATAAGGACTGCTGGGTAGGAGTCCACTAGGGTCACGCTGACGGCCACGCTTATGTAGCGCAGGCTCGTCATCCACAGGTCGAAGTGCATTGCAAGGAAGAGGCCCCCAGCTAAGGCTATCATCAAGTCCCTCCTGGAGAGCTTCAGCAGGGAACTTATGGAGCCCCTGGCCCACGCCAAGATCGCTACAATGGCCGATGATATTATTAGCCTCCAAGTGGCTGCCACGGGCCCCGGCGCGCCGCTAAGCACGACTAGAATGGCAGCTGACGAGAAGCTGACAGCCATCACTGCCATTAGGGCGTAGTCGGCTACGCGCAAAGTCCTTCCAGGGGACCCCTGGGGTGCAAGGGATAAAACGCGCCAGCTGACCAATACATATAGCCTGTTATTATGATTCTGGCACCTTACTCACAGCTTTAACCCAGCGCTTCGTCCAAAACTGAGGTGATTGGAACTGACGGAAGTGAAAGTTATCGACGTTAGCCCGGGGGAGCTCAGGGGCTACATCTCATCCTTCGTGATAGTAGATGAGAAGGTGGCCGTGGTGGACCCGGGCCCTGAGAGCGCCTACGACAAGCTCAGGTCTGGCCTTGAGGCCCTCGGCGTAAAGCCTGACCTAATAGTAGTGACGCACGTACACCTCGACCACGCGGGGTCGGCCGCCCACCTGCTGAAGGACTTCCCCTCAGCTATAGTCTTCTCGCACCCCAGGGGTGTGCCCCACATAGTGGACCCCTCAAAGCTTTACGACGCCTCCTTCAAGGTGGCCCCAATACTGCCGCGCACCTACGGTAAGCCCCTCGCAGCGAGCCCTGAGAGGGTCTTCCCAGCCGAGGACGGGAAGGTCCTGGAGCTTGGCAGCTCGAGGGTAAGGGTTATATACACCCCGGGACACGCCAGTCACCACATGAGCTTACTGCTGGAGCCTGACGGCATAATCTTCACCGGGGACTCGGCAGGCGTCATATTTACAGTGAAGGGGCACGAGGTAATGTTGCCCACCACGCCGCCGCCCTTCAAGCCGATGATGTACGTCGAAAGCATAGATAAGATGGCGTCACTGAAACCAAGGAGTATAGCGCCAACCCACTTCGGGATTCATGGGGACGCCATGGCATGGCTTGAGAGGGCGAAGTCCCAGGTGACCCTCTGGCTCAAGCTCATCAAGGGGTCCAGCGATCACAGCTACGGCGTCCTGGAGGACCTGCTGGCCAAGAACGATGATCACGTGAGGTCGCTGCTCTCGGACGGCGAGGAGTTCATGATAAAGGGGTTCCTTGAGAACACCATTGACGGCCTCGTGGACGCGGTGAAGAGAGGGGAGCCCCTGCCCGCCTAATGTGAGATGAACTCGCTGAGCCTCCTGTACATGGCCTCTGAGAAGTCCTTATCAACTACCACCACTGCAACGGCGTCGTTGCCGTGGGGAAGCCCTATTATGACGGCGTTACACGAGACCATGAGGTCTATAAAAGCTGCCTCCGACTCCACGAACTCTATGCCGAGCCTCTTGAACTCGTCGGCCAACTGTCCGTACCTTTCAAGCGATCCCTTGGGCACTATTACAAGCGCTCCTGACGGCAAGGAGGCCACGAGCTTCCTCAGCTCTGGGAGCAGCTCGGCAAGCCTGTCAAAAACCTTGAACGCCATAAATATGGGCCTTGAGCTGCAGGAGCTGCCATAGGACATGGCTGCGCCGAAGACGTTGTTCAGTCCCCTCACCAGGCTCACCCTGGCCCCCTCCTTAATGCTGGCCCCGTAGGTTCTCGAGAGCATGTCCCCGAGCTCCCTCAGCCTGTTGGCCTTCTCAAGGCTCTTCATTATCTCGCTCTCAGCTATGGCATTTATGGCCTGCCTCGGCTCAATGGGCTGATAGACCCCGTCAAACTCCGTCACTAAGCCCATGGACTCGAGGCTCCTGAGCACGTCGTAAATCCTCTGGGAGGGGACGGAGGACTCCTTGGCTATGTCCTGAGGCTTTGCCTTTCCAAGCTTCAGGAGGGCCAGGTAGGCCGCCGCCTCATACTTGTTGACTCCCAGCAGGCTCCTGATGGTGGTCTCAAGTTCATTCACGTCACTGCTCAACCCTACTTCCCGCGCGTTGTAAGTAACTTATGCATCTTTTAATGCTTAAATGTCTGATACCGAACAGAGGGCCCACCTGCGCGCCCCGCGGGTGCTTAACGATAAAACACTCAAAGGGCTAGAGAAAAGGGTCAGCTAGCGAGGTGCCTAGAGACGAGAAGGAGCGGGCTCCTGGCCATGAGCTTCATAGTGATGGCCTTTAACTCTCTTTACCAGTACTCCTGGAGCGTCCTCAGCCCGCTGATAGCCTCAGGGCTTCACATAAACTTCCTTAAGGTCAGCGTGGCCTTCACTCTCTTTGCAATATTCTCGACAGCTTCACAGCTGGCAGTGAGCCCACTCGTGGACAGGAGGGGGCCAAGGCTCATAGCGCCCCTCGCCTCGCTGCTCTCAGCCATGGGCTTCCTGGGCACGGCCTTCTCTACTTCCCTGATAGAGTTTTACGCCTTCTGGAGCGCTGGGAGCGTGGGCGAGGGGGTACTTTACGGCATAGCCTCAAACGCCGCGGTGAAGTGGTTCCCTGATAGAAGGGGCCTTGCCACTGGGCTCGTGAGCCTTGGCTTCGGCCTTGGGGCCGCGGTGGCTAACCCATTCATAGGCCTCTCGAGGAGCTTCAGGGAGGCGAGCCTAACCATAGGGGTCGTGGAGCTGGCGGCGCTTACGGTCATCTCATCGCTCATAGAGTATCCAAGGGGGCTCAGGGGGGTCGACCTTACAACGACTGTCAGGTCGCCCAGCTGGTGGCTGCTTTACGTTACCTTCGTCCTCTCCCTGGTTCCGCTGGTGTCCTTCTCAAGCTCGCTGGGGAGGCTGACGGACCTCAAGGGGTACCTCTTTGGCGTGGCCGCCTCCCTCTTCCCCCTGTCAAGCGGCCTTGGAAGGCCCGCGCTTGGGGCCTTATCTGATAAGCTGGGAAGGCCCAGGACCATATTGGCGTCACTCCTCATAATAGCCTTCTCCTCGGCCCTGGCACTTTATGGCCCTGCGCTCGCCAAGGTAGTCGCGGTATCCCTCGTAGGCTTCTTCAACGGCGCCCAGATACCGCTGTTCTTCAGCATTGTCGGCGACCTCTACGGCGAGGCCTTCTCAACGTCAAATAACGCCGCTATGTACACCGGTAAGGCGTTCAGCGGCCTCTTGGGCGGCGTCGTGATAGCCGCGCTTATAGAAGGCGGCTACGGCGCTGGGGCCCTTGTCGTAGGCTCACCCCTGTTGGCCTCGGCGTTAATGTTAGCCGCCGTGGAGGCCAGGAGGAGGGGACGCTAAGGCTGGCCAGCCGGCTTAGCCCTCTTCTGCTCCTCCTGAATCGCCTTGACGGTCTTCATCACTGTTATCAGGATGTTGTGCCGCGCCTCGTCCTCAAACATGGTCTTGCACCTGGCATCTATTGCTATAACGTAGGTGCTCTGGCTGGTCTCTATGACCCTTATTGTTGGCACATCGGCTACTATAGGGAGCGATGAAAGCTCCTTCTTGAGCCTCTCTATGACCGTCTCAGGGTCAAGGTCCTTGGGGACCTCGTAGCGGGTCCTGACCCTCCTGACCTCGTTGTCCGAGTGCACAAATATTGCCGCCTGAGCCATGATGCTGTTCGGCACCTTTACCGGGACGTTGTCGTCTGAGAGTATAACCGTGTACATCAGGTTTATCTCCTGCACAACTCCAGTATAGCCAGGTATCAGGTAGTCTGTTGAGAAGAACTTGGGTGGGTAGGAGGGCACTATGAGGCCATACTGCCATGTGCTGAACGTTATCCTGTCGCCTACCTTGAAGGGCCTTGTAAGTATTATTACGATGCCTCCAAATATGTTAGAGAGGACGAACTGCGAGGCAAGTCCTACCACCAGCCCCGCAAAGCCGCCAGCCGCCAGGGCCTCTGTTACCCCCACCCTTATTATTGCCAGGAACACCACGAACGCTATCACGTAGCCGCTGAGCCTCACTATGAAGGCCACGGAGGAGGCGTTGGCGGGGCCCACCGTCGAGGCGAGCCTGTTCCTAAGGGCTATTGCAATTAGCTGCGTCACGGTCACTGAAGCTATGAGCCAAAGCACGCCATAGACGTAGTCTTCGAACCCGGTCGGTATGAGTTTCAGCTTTATAAGCACGTAGCCCACAAGTATTACTATAACTACCACTAAGGCTGACAGCAAAAGGAAGTACAGCATGCTGTGGCCAGGACGCCGCGGCATTGCATTATAAGTGCTGCTTACAGCCATCTTGCACCCAAGGGACCTCACCACAGGCAGAGGTCCCTTAAATCTTGTTAGCCAGGCTCATGGTAAGCTAGAGGCTATTTTAGTTTAGATATCGTGAGTTCCCTCCTGCCTCATGGCCTTGTAGATCGTTGACGCCAGCTTCCTTCCCGCCTTGGTTAAGTCGTAGTAGACGCCGTTTGGCTTGTGGCCCATCTCCCTGGACTTGAACTTAAGCCACGGCTTGACTGAGGAGGTCACTTCCCTCTTAAGTTGTCCCTTGAACCTGGTTAGGTACCCCTTAGCCTCCAGGTCGTTGCAAGCCTGCTCTATCTCGTCCTCGCTGTACTTAGGGGCCCACCCGCTGGCCCCCATGAGCCTCCTGGCCATGTACCACGGGCTGTCAGGCCCGTACTTGTATATGTGCGCCAGGATTAGCTTCTCCAGCTCCGTCAGAGGGGCCTCATTGTCCTCATCGCTGCCTTCCTTCAATCCTTGACATCACCCACTCCTCAAAGGACCTCCTGAGGGAGGATATCTGGGCGGGGGTGTTATCTGTTAGCCCCCTCACGCTGAGCACCGCGTCAACCAGGTCCCTGGTCAACTCATCAAAAACTTTGTAGCTCACCTCGCCCCAAGGGTCGGCCTGGTAACTCCTTTCCACCAACTTGACGCCCCCGCACTGGGAGTCCTCCGTTATCTTGTACGGCTCGAACACGGCAATCACCGGCTTTCCAAAGTAGCCGGCGAGTATTGCGAGGTTCTTGGAGCCCACCTTGTTGTATATGCAGCCATCGGAAGTTACGTTGTCCGCGCCTATGAGAACCATGTCTGTGCGTCCCACGTAGGAGCTAGCCGCCGCGTCCACTATTAACTCCACGTCAAGCCTTCTTGACCTGAGCTCCGCCGCCGCGTTCCTCCCCTCGCCTCCTGGCAGGCTCTCAAGAACGTAGACCTTCCTGACCATGTTCTGTAGAGAAGTCAGAACGTCAACTACGTTGCTGCTGTAACTTATCGTGATGACGCTTATCGGCTGGCCCTTGACTAAGTCCACGGCGTGCCTGACGACCTCCTCCCTTGACCACTTCATATAGTCAAGGAAGGCCTCGGCCCCGTCCTTAAGTGTCCTGCCGCTGTAGCACGCCTCCTTTAGCGCCCACACGAGGCTGTCTATACTTCCCATAGTTGGGTTGGCCGATATGAGCAGGCCTGAGATGCTGTCCACGTTATCGCACGACGCCCTGCCGCCCGAGAAGTCATCAATGACGGCCCTGGCAAGCGTCTCAGCGGACCATGAGGCCCCCCTTATCTGCTCTGATGAAACCTCAAGCACAGCCCTTCGTATGCTTTCCAGCACATTACCCCCAGGGCACGCTGGGAACAAAAAGGGATTTTTCCTTTTCGCAGGGACTAGGCCTTTTACGTTCGCGCTGGGACGAAAGCTTTTAATTAGATGCCTGGATACGGTATCCAGGGATCTCATATGAGCCTAGGAGGTGCTAAGGGGTCCGCGTCGACGGTCCTCCTGGCGGCAACGCTGATAATTATGGTGGTTCTCGTGGGGCTAACTGCTTACTCCATGTACCAGGTCCAGGTGATTAACAGGAAGCTCAGCGACATCAGCTCCTCGGTGTCAAATATAAACAGCACCGTAATGAGTGAGGTGTCGAGCAGGCTAGCCAACGAGAGTGAGTACCTTGGGGAGCTGCTGTCGCAGCTTAACACGAGCGTCAGCTCCCAGGTAGCCAAGATAAGGGGCGAGGTCTCAGGCCTTGAGGCGAGCATAGGGTTCCCCGTTGCCATAGTTGACGCGCTCAACCAGACCGTCTACGTGCCCTCCATGCCCCACAGAGTAGTGACCCTTGACCCGGCCTCCACCGAGATAGCGCTTGCCGTAGGTGCCGCCGGCCAGCTGGTCGGAGTTGACAATGACAGCCTCGTGTACCTTCCGCCGCCCTTCAACTACACAATAAATAAGCTCTACCAGAACGGCTCCGTGGCCAGCATCGGCAGCACCTGGAGCTCCCCGAGCGTTGAGGCCATACTTGCGCTGAGGCCTGACCTAGTCATTGGGACCGCGGGGTGGGGCTACAACAACTACATAGCCTCGGTGCTCAGCCAGTACGGCATACCCGTGCTCCTGCTGCCCTCGTCGAGCTCCCTGAGCGACGTGTATAAGTCCATAATTATGGTAGGCGAGGCCACAGGCCACGTAAAGGATGCTGTAAGCATTGTAGAGAACGACTCCGCCATAGTTGACTCCCTGGAGTCGAGGCTTCATGGCCTCCCGGAGGTCAGGGTGGCAATAATACTCTGGGTGAACCCAACCTACGTGGCCGGCGGCGGCACCTTCCAGGACAACCTTATAACGCTTGGCGGCGGGGTCAACGCCTTTGCCAACAGCAGCGGGTGGCCAGTGGTGACCGCCGAGGAGCTCCTTGAGGTGAACCCGCAGGTGATAATATTGATGAGCAACGGGGGTCTCTTCAATGAGTCCTACCTTATACAGTGGCTCAACTCTTCCATAGGGCCAGCCTACAAGAACATCAGCGCCATAGCCTCAGGTAGGGTTTACCTGGTTGAGGGCTGGTACGAGAGCGTCCTGAGCGAACCCTCCGTGCTCGCGCCGTACGGGGCCCTGCTCATAGCTGAGATACTCCACCCGCAGGCCTTCAACATAAGCAGCCTGCCAAGCGTGATCTCGCCGTCAACCTTGGGCGTGCCAGGTGTGAACCTTGAGGGCGGGCCAGCTTAGGTGGCTGGCGCCCCCGATACTGCTGGCGCTGGCCTCGCTGGCGTCGGTGTCCATAGGCCCCTACTCCAGGGTCGGCCTGCCCCAGCTGGTGGACCTGATGGTAGGCCATGACATACCTAGCACCTACTTTTATATTATAGTATACAGGCTGACCAGGACGGCCGCAGCCATAGTCCTAGGCGTGTCCCTGGCCTCAGCCGGGGCATCCCTGCAGTACACGCTCCGCAACCCCCTCGTCGACCCTTACCTGGCAGGCGTGGCCTCGGGGGCCCTGCTGGGGGTCACGCTCATGATATACCTGGGCCGCGTGGGCTTCCTTGAGCTGTACGCCGCGGCGATGGCTGGGGGGCTCCTTACGCTCGCCCTGGTTACCGTGGTCTCCTCACTTGCTGGCGGCGGCGCGTCCACCTTCTTAATAACTGGCGTCGCCGCCTCCTACCTGTTGAGCGGCCTGACGATGTTCCTCATGATAGACCTCGGCCCGAGGCTGCCTGGGGCCCTTTACTGGATGTTCGGCAGCGTGGCCTTCGTGACGGCTAATATACTTGAGAAGTCCGCGGCCGTGGCGGCGGCGTCCCTGGCAGGGCTCCTCCTCCTGGCAAGGAAAGTCAACACGTTCATGCTTGGCGACGAGGTCGCCAGGAGCCTGGGCGTCAACGTCAGCCTAGTGAGGGCCCTGTCATTCCTGCTGGCCTCCTCCGCGACGTCGGCAGTCGTAGCCATGTCAGGCCCAGTGGGCTTCATAGGCCTCGTGTCGCCGTGGCTTGCAAGGCGCATGTATGGGAGCAACTTCACCACAGTGCTTCCAGCGGCAGCCACTATAGGCGCTACCCTCACGGTGCTCAGCGACATAGCTGCGAGGCTTGTAATATATCCCTCAGAGGCGCCGCTCACCGCCGTCACCAGCGTCTTTGGGGCCCCCCTCCTGGTCTACATACTGTTAAAGTCGAGGAGCGAGGGCTCATGGTAAGCGTGGCTGTAAAAAACCTCAGCTATGAGGTAAACGGCGTCCACATACTGAATGACATAAGCTTCACGCACAGCTCAGGCCTGCTCATGATAATAGGTCCCAACGGGGCTGGCAAGACGACGCTGCTGAGGGCCCTGGCCGGGCTCGTAAAGTTCAGGGGGTCCGTTGAGCTTGATGGGGTTAGGCCGGAGGAGTACCGCAGGTACATATCATATGTGCCCGCGCAGCCCTCCCTGGACCTCATGGCCAGGGGCCTCGACGTGGCCCTTGCCATGAACTACCGCCCCCCTGACGGCCTCTGGAGGGAGAGGTTCCTGGAGGTCCTGGGCAGGTTTGGCCTGGGAGGGCTCGCCAACAGGCCTGTCATATCGATGAGCAGCGGCGAGCAGAGGCTCCTGCTCCTGGCCGCGGCCCTGTCCCGTGACCCAAGGCTGCTCATACTTGACGAGCCCACCGCGTTCCTAGACGTCACCAACAGGACCAAGGTCATTGAACTGCTGCAGGAGCTCGCAGGGGATGGGGTCTCAGTAGTGGTGGCCACGCACGACATAGAGTATACCGCCGTGGCGGACAACGTTGCCGTGCTGAAGTCCGGCAGGCTGGTGTCGTTTGGCCCGCCCAGGGAGGCCTTAAGTGAAGAGCTCCTGAGCGACGTCTATGGGATCAGTATAAGGCGCGTGGACAGGAACACGCCATCTTACATGCCTGAACTACTCTTAAAAAGATTTTCTAAGTGAATAATCATACATCAGTTTATATTCCAGCAGCGCCCTGAGCTCCTGGGCGAGAAGAGTGGTCTCCCTCAAGAGGTACGAGCTCCCGCCTCTTCCGTATAATTATGATGCTCTCGAGCCAATAATAAGCGCTGAAACGCTAAGGTATCACCACGACAAGCACCACCTGGGCTACGTCAACGGCGCCAACGCTGCTCTTGACAAGCTTGAGAAGTACCTCAACGGCCAGCTGACTGACATAGACGTGAGGGCCGTGAGCAGGGACTTCGAGTTCAACTACGGAGGACACATACTTCACACGCTCTACTGGCTTAACATGGCTCCCAAGGGCAAGGGTGGAGGAACCCCTGGAGGCGCCATTGGGGACGCAATAAACAAGTTCTTCGGCTCCTTTGACAAGTTTAAGAAGCTCTTCGGCGACGCGGCCAAGAACGTTGAGGGCGTGGGATGGGCCATACTTGCATATGACCCGGTCACAGGCGACCTGAGGATACTGCAGGTTGAGAAGCACAACAACGTCGTCACCACAAACCTGATACCACTGCTGGCGGTTGACGTGTTCGAGCACGCCTACTACATAGACTACAGGAACGACAGGGCCAAGTACGTTGACAGCTGGTGGGACCTGATAAACTGGGACGACGTCGAGGCCAGGTACCAGAAGGCCTTGAACACGCCAAAACTGATACTTTGATCTTATGAACAATAAATAGGTCTGTATATATTTTTGTTATCATTTAGTTTTTAATTTTTAGGTACATATTCTTGCTTTTTTCTTTCTAAAAACTACTGAGAGGTGGGACCAAAAATGACCATAAAGGTCAGGATAGACCCCAGGGACAACTGCATAGCTGACATGGTCTGCGTGAGCCTGTGCGGAGACGTCTTTGAGATGAGTGACGTGGACGGCAAGAGCCAGATAATAGCCAAGTGGAGGGCCGACCCCAACGACATAAACCACGGCGAGGTGCCGGACGAATTCCAGGACTGCGTTGACGCGGCAGCCAAGAGCTGTCCGACGCAGATAATTCACTACGAGGGGCCTAACGGCTCTTACTGAAGCCGAAAGCTTCTCAGTTAAAAAGGGCCTAACGCTAGCCTTCTAAGCCCCAAGGTTTTTGTTGACCTAAGACTAGATTTTTGAGCCTCCCACGGCCTTGTCCGCGGATACCCTGAGGGCCACACCAAAGGCCTTAAGTATAGCAAGTATGACGCCCAGCGCGTAGGCCACGTCAGGGTCTGACATGGCCCTTACCATTGCCATGGGGTCGTAATAAGATGGCGATATGAGGTTAAGGCTCTTCTTAAAGCCCTCCGAGGTCCTCCTTATGACCTCGGCCACCTGCGGGTCGCCCAGGGTCTTTGAGAGCTCTATGGCAACGCTGGCAAGCCCCTTGAAGGACACCACCAGCTCCTCAACCAACTTGCCAACCTCCTGAGGGGGCAGCTTTGAGTCTAACACCCTTGATATCTCCTGAGAGGTGGAAACGGCCCACCTCGCTATCTGGCTCGACGGTCCCTCGCTCTGGCCGCCCTGCCTTGCAATCTCCTCCAGCGACGCTGGAAGGGCGGTGAGCAGCGAGGACACGAAGGCGCCCAGGGCCGCGCCAAGCAGCTGGGCGGCCTTAATGTTGTCTTCGCTCAACCTGCTCTCCTCAGCCTTCTTCTAATAGTTACGCCTTTATAAGTAGTTCTTAAATAATTACTTAGGGCCAGCTGTGAACAGCCTGGATGAAAGGGTCTACGAGGTCGTCAAGGCAATACCAAGAGGTAAGGTGACCACTTACAAAGCCATAGCTGAGCTGCTGGGCGTTTCCCCCAGGGCGGTGGCCAGAGCGCTAAAGAGAAACCCAAGGCCCATTGAGGTGCCATGCCACAGGGTGATAATGTCCGACAGGAGCCTCGGCGGCTACGCCTTTGGAGGTCCTGAAGTAAAGAGGCTGCTCCTGCTATCCGAGGGCGTCAGGTTTGATGAGAAGGGCAAAGTGCTCGAGGACTTCATAGTCAGGGACCTGAGGTCTATAGATAAAAATTTATGGGTGACTAGCCGTAATACGTAAAGTCTCGCGCTGACAGATAAAGGTGAAACTAAATGAAGGCAGCCAAAGGCAGTGGAGACTCGTTCGCGGTGATAGCGGCCATAGTGATACTGGTGACGTTCGGCGCCAGGGCCTCAAATAATATGATAGCCACCACGCTGCCCCTCCTTGTCAAGAGGCTTTTCAACTTTAACGGCCTCGCCGTAGGGCTTATAGCTACGGCCTTCATGGGGTCCACCTTCGTCTCGAGCACCTTCATAAACGCCAGGCTTCCTGCGGTGTCCAGAAGAAGGTTCTTCGTGGCAGCGGCTATAGCCTACGCAGCGCTCTTCCCGCTCTACGCCTTCTCAAGTCCTCTGACCGTCTGGGTGCTCGCCGTGGCTGCCGGCATGGCGCTGGGCCCTATAATGCCTAACATAATGACCTCCGCTGGAAGCGTTAGGGACCTCAAGGCAAGGGAGAGGCTTCTGACCATATACACGCTCGCCCTCAGCACGTCCCTACTCGTGGGCCCTGCCATAGACTCCGTTATAGTTAAATATGTTGGGCTTAAGGCCTCCTTCATCTTCTTTGAGCCTATAGCCGCCCTCGTCGCCGTCATGGCCCCCCTGGTCAGGTTCCCTGAGGAGGGGCACCCCTCCAAGGGTTCAACCAGGCCCAGCGTGACCTCGATACTTGCCAACAACGGGTTCATAGCGGCCTCCCTCAATAATTTAACATACTCAGTGCCCTTCGCCTTCATAACAAGCTTTGCTGGCCTCTACGCCGAGTACAGGTTTCACGTGAGCGACTCCATAGCGCTCCTGTTATACTCATTATTCTACACAACGTCATTCTTGGGGAGGCTCGTGCTGGCCATAAGGCCCCCATATAACGTGGTGAGGCTAATGATACTCTCGTCAAGCCTCACGCTCCTGGGCCTCATAGCAGCCTGGGCCTCGCCCACACTGCTGGTGTACATGGCTGCACTGCTGCTACTTGGAATTCCACACGGGCTCACCTACACGCTCAGCGTGATCTCTATATCAAGGACTTTCGAGCCAAGGAGCCTTAACGCCGCCAACAGCTACTTCTTCTCAATAATGATGATAATAGGCTCCGGGCTGCCGGCCGCGCTTGGAGCCATAGTGACGGCCGCCGGGTATCAGACCACTATACTGAGCATAGTGCCCATAGTCGCCGTTATCTTCGGCGCCACGATGTTCTTTGCCCGGAGGGCCTCAGCCGTGCTTGTCAGGCCCCCCATGATTGCTGAAGGCCCCTAAGCTAGCTTTTATTTTACCACCAACAGTAGTAAGCGGGACCTAACTTGGCTAGGGCCTCTGAGGTCCTCAGGCAGTCGGCTGGGGACCTGTGGAACCAGTACGTGAGGAGTCGGTTTGTTGAGATGCTCCGTGACGGGACTTTGCCGAGGGACGCGTTCAGGTACTACCTGATACAGGACTCTAAGTACGTGGAAGAGATGCAGAGGGCCGTCATAAGGGCGGCCTCCCAGGCGCCCCTGCCAGAGGCGGTTAAGGTCCTCCTGGCGGTCTTTGCAAACCCTGAGCGCGGGGCCGAGGTGCACTCAAGGCTCTTCAGCGAGCTCAACATAGGCGAGGTCGAGGTGAGCTCCACAGGCATGAACCTGACCAGCTACGCCTACACGAGACACCTTAACTACTACGCGTCGCTAGGCTGGCCGGAGTTCCTGGCGGCGTGGGCCCCCTGCATGTGGGGCTACAGCGAGGTCGGCAGCTATGTTATGCACTCCAGCGATCCCCTTTACAGGACCTGGGGGGAGTTCTACGCCTCTGACGACTATAACTCGCGCGTGAGGGCCGTGCTTGAGGTGCTTGACCAGTATAGCGTGACGCCGGAGATGCAGAGGGCCTTTGTCAACAGCGTCAGGTTCGAGATATCCTTCTGGGAGTCGGCCCTCAGGAAGGATCCAACCGTTTACTGAGCCTGCACAAGGCTATTAAGGCCGCCGCCCCATCTAGGCCCAAGGGCTTAATGGTAAGGACTCGCAGCAGGCTGCTGCTGGAGGTGCTTGAGGTCCTCTCAGCTCCTTATTCCGTGCTCTCAAGGCTTATGCCGCAGATGGCAGCCCTTGCCGTTATAATAGCTATAACCGCCTACGTCTTCATGTACTTCCAGCACATTGACCTGGTGTCTGCAATATACGCGTCCGTGGGCCTGGTGACCACCATAGGCCTCTACACCCCGTCGATAAACGCTATGCCGGACTCCGAAAAGCTGTTCCTGACGGCCCTAGTATTAGCATCGGTGGCCACCTACACAACCATAGTAATGAATATAGTCTCAACCATAACTAAGAGGACTGTGTGGACTGACGCCAGGGCCAGGTGGAGGGCTTCGCACGTGAAGGACCACGTGGTGGTGCTTGGCGACGTGCCTGAGGTGGCGGCAGAGCTGGACAGGATGGGGATTGAGTACATCATGGTTACGAGCAACGAGTCCCTGGCTGCTAGCCTTCAGAACCACAGGGTTATAATAGGGAACCCGACAAGCGAAAGGGAGCTGAGGGCGGCCGGGGTAGAGTCAGCGGCAGTTGTAATAATAGCCCTTGAGAGCGACTCCGACTCGCTCACGGCCCTCATCAGGGTGAGGAGGCTTAACCCGAAGGTCAGGACGGTGGTAATGATACACAACGAGGATCTAACCGACGTGTTCCTAGACTCAGGGGCGACGCAGGTAGTTAGGCTCAGGAGGTTCATAGGGAGGGCCTTGGCGGGCATGGCTCTGTCGAGCAACCTTGGAGGAGTGCTGCTGGAGTCTACAGAGGGCAGCAGCAAGGCGCTTCGCCAGGCGGGCTACGGCATCGGCTTCTTCAAGGTTGAGAAGGGCTCCAAGTGCGATGGCATGGCCTTAAGGGAGCTGCCGAAGGGGGTCATACCTGTCCTAGTGGAGCGTAACGGCGTCTTCACTCCATACTTCTCCATGGACTTTAAGCTCAAGGAGGGCGACGGCCTCGTGGTCCTTGGGGACCCAACCAAGTTTACCGGAATAAGGGAGATATGCTCGGCGGGTGGTGGACCTTCTTGAGGGCGATTATAGTAGCCTCCCCAACGCTCGACAGGGTGAGGCTTCCTAACGGCGTGGTCAGACTTCAGGCCGGCGGGCCAGCCCTTTACGCCGGCTTCGCCCTTAGGAGCCTTGGATATGAGGTGTGCGCGCTGGGAACGTACGGCCGCCTGGTCAGCCCCACCCTGAAGCTGGAGTCGTCCCTTGGCATAAGGAGGATCTGCTGCGAGGGCCGCGGCGAGGGTTACGTTTTCGCCCACTACTATGACCCTGGGTCGCCGGCCAGGAGGTCAACAATAGAGAGCGTCTCTGGTCCGCTCACGGCTGACGACCTTTACTCCGCCCTTAAGGAGTGCGACCCTGACCTTGTAATCATATCCCCCGTGTACTCCGAGGTGCCCCCGGAGCTACTAGGCTCCAGCGCGCTCAGGGGCAGGAGGGTAAGCGTTGACGTGCAGGGCTTCTCAAGGAGCTTGGGCGACGGGTGGTGGGAGAGGCTGAGCCCTGAGCACGTTTCCCTGGTTCACCTCTCCAATGACGACGCTGGCGAGTCCGTCGCCGAGTCCCTTGCGAGGAAGTTCCCCAACGTGCTCTATACCGTGGGGCCTGGCGGGGCGCTGATCTACGTTGGTGGCAAGGTCACCGCCGTGCCGTCGCCTCAGGGCAACGAGCTGCTCGAGGACAGGACCGGGGCGGGGGACGTCATGCTTGCGCTGGTCTCTCACAGGTTCCTTATGCAGGGCCTGCCCCTCGACGAGGCCTACCTTAGGTCTCAGGAGGACTTCCTTGAAATAATGAGGAGGCTCTCAAAGGCTAAGGTGCTCGGCCAGTCCTAACCTTGGGCGGCCCTCTCAGGTTTATTTTTATACTTTTAAACTTGTCCCCGCAGCCAAATCATGGCAGGAGGCCAGCTGATGTTACTCAGGGACTTCATAACGCTGGGCGGCATGCTGAGCCTGCTGAGCGGGGTAGTGGCGCTGATCACGAGCTACATAGCGTTCATGTACCAGAGGACGGTAAGGGCGTCTCCCCTGAACTACATAAGCTTTGGGTTCCTGCTCCTCGGCATCGGCCTTATAATACAGGGGTGGCTCAGCATGTCATTAGGGCTAGGCATAGGCAACATATATGAGGACGCCAGGCTGACCTACCTCGCTGGAGTCTCCTACCTGCTCCTGCAGAACGTGGCCTACCTGGTGTTTGCAATAGGTTACACCAAGGCCGCCTACTGGGGGGCCCTGGGAGCACTGGTAATTGAGCCGAGGCAGCTGAGGGAGTACTTCCTTTTAGGTCACCTCGTGTTCGACTCGTCTCAGGTTATGTCAATAACCCTCCTCTCAATAGTCGTCTTTGAGGGCCTCCTGCTCGAGAGCAGAGGGGGAAGCAAGGTCTCAAGGCTTATCCTGCTCTCCTTCGGCTTCCTGCTGGCGTCACACGTAATAATGCTGTACTCCTCGGCCGTCAGGGACCCCTACTTCTACATCTACGGCGAGCTCGTTCAGTTCGTCTCGTTCGCGCTGCTGGCGCTCTTCCTGCTGAGGTGGAGCAGGTATTGAGCAGGTCGCCGCCGAGGAGCAGGCTGAAAATCTACTACGACGTGCTGAAAAGCATAGCAGACGAAAACGGCAGGGCGAGGTTCTCGCACGTGCTCTCAAGCGCTAACCTTCCCTATGACAGGTTCATTATGTACCTCTCGGAGCTCGAGGAGAAGGGATTTATAATAGAGGAGAGAGGCAACGATGGTAACTACCTCGTGCTGACGGAGAAGGGCATGAACTTCTACCGCGAGCTCCGCAGAATGGACTACTTCCTCAGGGGCTTCGGGCTCTCACTTTAAAATGAAGTGAACTGCCTCAGAAAGGAGCGCACTGTACTCCGAGTACAAACTGCTTATTTGGAGGGAATGACATTCCTAGCAATGATGAAAGGCAATGCCACAGCTCAAGGGACCAATAATAGTTTTCGGCGGCGACGGCTACATTGGATGGCCCCTTGCGATGCACCTTGCGATGAGAACTAGCGACGATGTAGTCATATTTGATAACATGTCAACTAGGCTGCTCGTAAAATCTGTGAACTCGGACAGCTTAATCCCCATAGCCGCCATGGCCGAGAGGCTCAAGGCTTTTAAGGAATACACAGGAAGGGACAACCTCGTATTTGAGCCAGGCGACGTGAGGGACCCTCAGAGAGTCGATGAAGTCATAGCTAAGTATAAGCCTTCAGCGGTGGTTCACCTGGCTCACCAGAGGTCTGCCCCGTTCAGCATGATAGACCAGAGGCATGCTGTCTACACAGAGGTAAACAACGTTGTTGGAAACCTCAATATAATCTTCTCCTTGGCAAGGCACGCGCCCAACGCTCACCTGCTTAAGATGGGCTCCATGGGGGAGTACGGGACTCCCAACATCACTATAACGGAAGGTGACATAGAGATAGAGTATGGGGGCCGTAAGGACAAGTTCATGTTCCCAAGGATGGGCCAGAGCTTTTACCACCTCAGCAAGATCTTCGACACATACAACCTGCTCCTCGCAAACGAGATCTACGGCCTCAGGGTAACCGACATAATGCAGGGCGTTGTCTTCGGAACAAGGACGCACGAAACCACAATAGCCGAGGAGCTTCAGACCAGGCTTGACTTTGACTCCACCTGGGGCACGGTGATAAACAAGTACGTGGTCCAGGCAGTCCTCCTGAAGAAGCTCCTGATCTACGGCAAGGGAAGGCAGACCAGAGGCTTCCTGTCGCTGTACGACAGTATCAACGCGATGACTCTGCTCCTCGAGAACCCGCCCAAGGAGGGCGAGTACAGGACTGTCAACCAGCTTGACATGATCTATGATACGCTGACCCTGGCCCAGATGGTCGCTGAGGTCGCCAGGGAGTACGGCATAGACGTTGACTATGAGAGGGTCGAGGACCCGAGAGTTGAAAAGGAAGAACACTTCTATGACGTAGAGCACAGGATACTCCCCTCGCTTGGGTTCCACAGGGAGAAGGACATGAAGGACGTCATAAGGGAGATCTTCGAGGATGTCATAAAGTACAGGTCCAGGGCTGAGTCCATGAAGGAGCTTATCTACCCGTATGCCAGGTGGAAGGACTCGTACATCTACGACAGGCAGGGCTTCAGCCTGCCCAGGGAAGTCGAGAGGCCTCTGACTGTAAACGAGATACTCAAGCTGGCGGGCTTTGGGTGACCCCGTTGGACGAGCTTAAGGTGCTGCTGCTCTCCGAGTATGACAGGAGAATTGGGAAGTTAAGGAGAGGGCCGCTGCTGAGGCTCCTCAACCCGCCCCCGCACGTGAGGTACTTTGCCCTGCAGCGCTCAAAGATGTATGAGGCCCCAGCCAACTACAGCGAGCTCTCGCCCCTGGAGCTGCTCAGGTCGCTCGTCAGACAGGCCTCAAGGGTCCTCAGGACGCCGCTCGGGGAGGGCTTTGACCTGGTCCACAGCTTCTTCATAGACCTAACTCGCACTTCGGTGCCGTGGATTCACGAGAGTGACGAGAGCCCTGGACAGTACCTTGATGAGTACGTTAACGTGCCAGATGTCGCCAAGAACATCATTACAGGGGCCCTCGTGGACAGGCTTGTTGACGACAACTGTAGGGCCGTGATAACCTGGTCCAAGTGGGCCCACGAGGGCTTCGTGAGGGACGGAGTGCCAAGCTCGAAAGTTCACGTCATCCCTCCCCCAGTTTCCGTCAAGAGCAGAAGGCCCCACGATGCCGTTAACATACTGATAATAGCCAGGGATCCCATTAGAAAGGGGCTCGACGTGTCGCTTAAGGCGTTTGTAAGGGTTCACAGGCACTTTAACAACGTGAGGCTAATAGTTGTCGGCCCCAATGCGTCAAGGCTCGCTAAGGTAGGGCTTAAAGGGGTCAGGGCCTTTGATAAGGTCGACGATGACACCTTACATGATGTCATTATGCCCACGACCGACGTCGTGCTTGCCCCAAGCAGGGCTGAGGCATATAACTTGACTGTGCTTGAGGCTATGGCCTATGGGGCCGTCCCAATAGTGACCAACGTAGGCGCCCTTCCTGAGCTCGTCGGGGAGGCAGGTCTTATAATAGAAAGGGACGACTACGATATGCTTGCTGACTCCCTGGAGAAGCTCGTTAGCGACCAGGGCCTCAGGGAGAGCCTCTCTTTAAGGGCACAGGAAGTCGTCAGGAGGGACCACGACCCTGAAGTTATAGGGGAAAGCCTCCTTAAGGTGTATAGGCAGGCTTTAGAAGGCTGAGGGGCTCTTGAGGAGGGAGTCAGTAGGCTTCGTGCTTTCCGCCGCCTCCATAAGGTTCGCCACTGCGTCCCTTCAGGCCACCGCCGTGGCCTTTCTCGCGATCACAGGCGTTAAGACCCCGCTCATCTCCTACATGGTAATCTTGATGTGGGCATCAATAGCCATTGGCTCGCTCGCGGCGACCCTGGCTAAAAGGGCCAAGGCAAGTAGCCTTGTAGGGCTTCCGCTCATGGCGCTGGGGCTCATAACCTTAGCCGTGAGCCCAAAGCTCGCTGTCCTAAGCATTATAGTTGCTGGCTTTGGGTCTGGGATGGCAGGCTCCGCGCTGGCACCGTCATTGCACAGGCTTTCGCCAAGGGAAAGACCCATGGAGGGGCTGGGCAGCTACTCCCTGGGACTCTCCCTTGGACTCATCACCGCCACGCTGGTCTCCTCGCTGATGCCGCCCTCAAAGCTCTGGATAGTCTTCATCGCTGCTGGGGCGGTGGCCGTCGCCTCAGCGGCCCACGTGCTCTTAACGCCTGTGCCGTCCCACGCCAACGTACACATAAAGTTGCCTGGGCTTAGCGACGTCAAGAGGTTCTTCACCACGCGGAGGTTCACTAAGGCCTTTTACGTGAACTTCCTGTACTCTACAATATTTCCGCTGGTCTTATCCTACTGGTCCCTCTACGCAATTAAAGTGCTGGGCATGAGCACTGGACAGGCCTTTGGGCTCCTGACGGCCATGTTTATAATATCGGCAGCCATAAGGCTTGCCTCAATTAGACTCAAGAACGTGAGGGCCGCGGAGATCACAGCGTTGGCGGCCCTCACAGTATCAACTGCCCTGCTGTCAACTAACGCCACAATGCTTGTAACCGCCGGCATTATACTCTTCGGCGTGCCTCACGCGCTCATTTACCCTGTCTCACTCTATGAGTCGTTCGAGTCGTCCCCCGACAGCGAGATCAAGGCTAGCTACGTGATAGCTCTCTCCTCAGGTGCTGGAGAGGTGCTCGCCCCGCTTGTGGCCTCGCTTATGGTTACGCTGGGCGCTATAGAGCACATATACATAATTTCTGTGCCCCTCGCAGTCGTCGCGTTGTCGCTGGCCCTGGTCCTCTGAGCCCGACGGCCAGTGCTTCCACTTTAAATCGCTGATTGGAACAGGTGCAGGGGATGAGAGATGAGCAAGGAGGTAGAGGACCTCAGGTCACTGGTGGTCAAGATAGCTGAGGGGGCCGCCAGGATGCTGAGGGAGGAGTGGTGCACGGAGTCAACAAAGAAGGTCAAGGGGGAAACCATAAGGGCTGACCTTGAGTCCGAGAGGGCCATATTCGAGGACCTCAAGGCTCAGGGCCTAAGCTTCAGGATGGTGAGCGAGGAAAGCGGAGTCATGGGCAGCGGGGACTACACCTTCATAGTGGACCCCCTGGACGGGAGCCTCAACTATGAGAACTGCATACCGTGGTGCTCGGTTTCCATAGCTGTTATACCGCCAGGCTCCAGGTCCCTGTCCGATGCAGTGGCCGGCGCGGTGGCCCCCATAGGGTTCGGCAAGACCATATCCTTTGGCAGGGGAGAGGGATGCTTTGAGGGCAGCGAGAGGGTTTCGCCGGCGACCTCTGAGAGCGAGATAGTTTTTGTCTACGTTGAGAGGCCTGAGGAGGCTTACAGGATATCCAGGCTTTTCAATTATATGCCTAAGCTCAAGGTCCGGAGCCTCGGCAGCTCAGCCCTAGAGATAGCCATGGTAGGCCTTGGCAGAGGGCTTGCCTTCATTGACCTCAGGGATAAGCTGAGGAACGTTGACGTGGCTGCGGCCCTTGGCATAGCCAGGGAGTGCGGCGCCGCCACGCTGAACTCCAGGGGCGATGAGCTGAGCGGGGACATAGATAAGGTGTCGGTGGTCGGCGACGTTATAGTTGTCAGGAAGGAGAGGGCAGGGGATATCATCAGGGCGGTCTCTGAGCCTCCCTGAGCTCCCTGGGCACCTTGTACCTCAGGATGGCTATCACGCCCCCCATGGAGGCCACGGTGTCTGATGCCGGGGACTCCCTGGTTATCACTACGACCTCTCCTCCCCTGGACTCCACGCTCTCAATTATATTCTGGGCCGTCTCCCTTTCACTATCATCGATGGAGTAGAGAAGGGAGTCAATTATAACTAGGGACCTCACGGCCCCCAGCTCCGCTGCCAGCTTTACCTCAGGGAGCGTGTAGGCCACCAGGTCGGGGCTTGTGGAGACGAGCTTCATGAACTCGTCAAGTATGCTCTCAGCCCTAACGCTATTCATCTCGTTAAGCGCCTCCAGCACGCTCTGCCTTCTCATAACTTCATAGACCCCCTCTATGCCCCCAGAGGAGACGGTGTCCTCTACGACTCTCAGGCCGCGGGCCAGGAGCCTTACCTTTGACGCCACCTCGTCCTTCACAGCAGTTGGGCCTGCGACCACGACTACGTTTGCGCTCTCCTTGGAGGCCTGCTCGACAAGCTCGTTGGCAATTCTATCTATAGCCTCCTCAAGGTTAGCCTCCCTCCTCGGGTCATCCTTGGAGCCCAGGGAGAGGGGGTTCTCGTAAAGCACCCTTAGGCCCACAGGCGTCAGGACCGCCAGCGCGTAGCTCTCGTAGTCAACAGCGAGTATAATTGCCTTGCCCCTGGGCCCGCTCGCCCTCAGCTTCTCTATAATCCTCTGGCTCCACCCCCCGTCCCTTATGAGGGTTACCCACTGGTTGAGCCCTATGTAGGCCGACTGGTGCTTGCCCTTGACGCCGAACCTGTCTGGGCCCTCCTCAATGACGCCAAAGATCCTCAGGGCCCCAGTGAACGGCTGAAATTCAACGTTCTCAACCCTTAACAGGACCTCGATGGGCCTCCTCTCCTTGCTCTTTGCGTCCCTTCCGCTCACGTCACGGGTGACGACAGTCCTGATAAGGTCCCCCTGCCTTAAGGTCATAGCTAACGTCCACAGGTCCTCCTCGCTTCTGGGCAGCACCTCTATGTACCTGGCCTTGGAGTCCAGCAGCCTGACCTCCATGCCGTGCTTCCTTTCCTAGTCCAGGTGGACCGCACCGCTTAAAGTCTAGCATAGCCCGTAGACACTGGGGCCTGAGGCTTGGCCATAGACGTCAGGAGCACGCTGCCAACAAAGATAAACTTGATAAGGCTGCGAAGGGAGTACGCCACCATAAGGAGGATTAGGAGGGTACTCGAGGAGAAGAGGGACGTCCTGCTTCACTACATAAGGAGCGTCGCGGAGGACTACAACAGGTACCAGAAGGAGGTCTACAGCAGGCTTGAGGAGATGTTCACAGAGTTCTACAGGGGTGAGGCCTCCGAGGGCATACAGAGGACGTGGGCCTACGCCGATTCCGTGAAGAGCTCTCTCAGGATAAAGGCCGGGGTTACGGTTATGTTCACGGTAAGGGCTCCCGTGTTTCAGCTCATACCTACGTCTGTGGCGACTCCCGCCATACCTCCCGGCTCCTCGCCTGACCTGGTAGAAAGCTACGTTATGCTAAGGGAGGAGGTGCCCGCAATACTTAGGCTTGCCCAGTACGAGGAGACCATAACTAGGCTGATAGAGGAGCTGAAGAGGACGCAGAGGCTCATCAACTCGCTCGATTACGTCATAATACCAAGCTACGAGAGGGCCATAAAGTTCATATCTATGGTGCTTGACGAGAGGGAAAGGGAGGACTTCGTCAGGCTCAAGCACCTCAAAAGAATGCTCACGGCTGCTGAGGAGAGCAGGGCCGCTAGGGCGCCAACGCCCCAACAACTATGAACGCCACGGCAAGGCCTATGAGCACCGCCAGGAACTTGCCCGGCGTCAGGTTTCCTATTGCTTTTATGCCCCTGGCTATGAGCACCACTCCCCCTATTACTATTATGGCGAGCAGCATTGCAATGCCTACTAGGGCAAGCACGTTACCCGCGGAGCTCAGCTGGAGCCCGCCAAAGTGACCAAACACGGAGTTTACAGCGTACTGCAGGGCCTCTAAGGTCACCCCTTCTCACCGGTACTTACTTACTCCTAGGGCTCACTAAGGGTATCACACGTAGTAATACTTCCGAAGCGCAACGCTGTTTTCCCTCGGACCTCACTTAGCATGAGGGTTTGCATATGGCCCTACAGCAGGGCCCCAAGGCGTGGCTGCTGACCATAGGCAACGAGATATTGATAGGAAGGATAGTGAACACCAACGCCGCGTGGCTTGCCAGAAAGCTGACCTTCCTAGGGTTCAGCGTCGAGAGGATTATAGTGACCCCTGACGACCTCGAGCAGATAGGCGATGAAATAAGGAGGGCCCTGTCACATGGCGTAAGGCTAGTCATAACCACCGGGGGGCTCGGGCCAACGTATGATGACAGGACCCTGGAGGCCGTGGCCCTGGCCACTAACCGCAGGCTTGTGCTGAACAAGGAGGCTTACGAGATGGTCTTAGCCAAGTACAGCCAGGGCGGCATGCAGATGACTAAGGAGAGGGAGAAGATGGCCTACATGCCCGAGGGGGCGGTGGCGCTGAGGAACTCAGCGGGGACCGCCCCAGGCTCATGGCTTGACCTCGGCAGCACCATAATAGTCTCACTCCCCGGCGTGCCCAAGGAGATGGAGGCGATATTTGAGGAGGAGGTAATGCCAAGGCTTAAGGCTATAGCCCCGCAGCTGTCGGTGGTGGAGTGCGGCTTCAAGGTAGTTGGCGTGCCCGAGTCGTCGCTCGCCCCCTTCGTCGAGGAGGCTGAAAGGAAGAACCCAGGCTGCTACGTAAAGAGCCACCCCAAGGGGGTGGAGGTCGGGAACCCCATCCTAGAGATAAAAGTCCTGGCCTCGGGAAACACGAGGGAGGAGGCCCTGACTAAGGCCATGTCAGCCCTGGAGGCTGTCAAAGTTGGAGCGCAGAAGCTCGGCGGAAAGATTAGTGAGGAGGGCTGTTCGTGACAAGCTAGTGTTGACCTTCTCTATAGCCGCCGCAGGGGGAGCTCTGGTTGCCATGAGCCCCAGGCTTGGCAGGGCCTACCTTTTCCTGGGCGCAGCTATAATGTTGGCGGCCCCCTGGATCTCATACCTCATAGTACTTTGGCTCTACAGGGACGAGGTGCTCCGCGAGAGCTGAGCGGAGTCTAAACGGCTTTATATAAATTTTCCCGCGAACCTTACTATGAGGAGGTAAGCCTTGGCTGAGAACCGCGCAGGGCCACCTAAGCTTAAGGTGAGCGGCGACCCAGAGCTGATAAAGCTCGTTGAGGACGCGCTCAAAGAGGTCTATGACCCGGAAATACCTGTTGATATATTCAACCTTGGCCTAGTCTATGAGATAGAGGCCACCAAGGAGAACGGGAAGCCCAAGGTCAGGGTACTTATGACGCTGACGGCTGTCGGCTGCCCCGTAACAGGCTCAATACTAGGCTACGTTGAGCAGGCCATATTAGACAGGGTTCCTGGAATCAGCGAGGATGACATAGAGATTGACGTGACTTTTGACCCGCCCTGGAGCCCTGACATGGTCAGCGAGGAGGGCAGGGAGCTGCTCAAGGAAGTATATGGCTATGACGTAGTTGAGGAGTGGAAGCAGAGGTACCAGCAGATGAACGAAGAGCAGAGCCCGCAGCAGGGCAACGCATAAAGCTTTACCCAGAGCTATAGCCGTTAGCGTAGGCAGGGCGTCGTGAGCTGGATAATAGGCGTTGACGAGGCTGGAAGGGGGAGCCTTGTCGGAGAGCTGATGCTGGCGTGCTTTGCAACCAAGGAGGAGAACCTGGGCCTCCTTAAAGATATGGGCGTGAGGGACAGCAAGCAGTTAACCCCCCACTCGAGGGAGACGCTCTACAGGTCTATAGTGAGGCTTGGCGAGTTCGTTGTAGTTCCAATACCGCCAGCCGAGATAGACAGGGAGAACGTCAACGTGCTTGAGGAGAGGGCTGCGCTCAAAGGATTAAAGGTCCTGCTCAGCAGGCTGAGGCCCGAGCTCGTCAAGGCCATCTATATCGACAAGTTCGGCGAGCTCAGGATCCTTCCTGGGGAGCTTAAGAGGCTTGGCTTCAGGGGAAGGCTCGTAGTGGAGCCTAAGGCTGACGCAAACTATGTAGTAGTCTCAGCGGCGAGCATAATTGCCAAGGTAATAAGGGACCGCAGGATAGAAGTGCTCAGGTCAATGTATGGGGTTGAGGGCAGCGGCTACCCTTCGGACCCGCTGACCGTGAGCTGGGTCATGAAGGTGCTCTCCTCCGGCGCCAGGCCACCAATAATAAGGTACTCCTGGGGCACCTTGAGGGGCACCAACGCTTTTGTTAGGAAAGCTAAAAGCCCTAGGAGGACACTTGAGGACTTCATGGTATAGGGGTGCTGGAGACGAGCGATAAAGTTCAGCAGAGCCTAGAGTCAAGGCCTTCTGGGGCCCTCCTCAAGCTTATGGACGCCTATGGTTATGACGTGCTTGGGTCAAGGGAGTGGCTTGAGGGGGACAGGCTCTACAGGCTGGGCTTCCAGTACGCGGCGGTTGAGATGCTGATAAGGGAGTACTTCCTCGGCGAGGAGACCTTCAAGGGCAAGAAGGCTTACGAGACCGAGTGGAAGGGCAAGAACAAGTCAATAGTGTACGGCAAGGGAGACGTTAATGCTGATGCCGTAATAGTGAGGAAGCCCTCCCCCACTGAGAAGACCGTCCCGTGGAGAGCGCTCCTTGACTACCTGCCTCAGCCCCCACTTCCCCTCTTCGTGATAGACCTCAGCATGAAGTTCCTGCACACGCCCGAGGAACTCTCTAAGCTCAGGCTTCAGCTGGGAGTCACGCTCTCAGTGATAAGGGAGTACCTGTGGGACGCCCACATGTCAATAACGGGAGCTGATGAAGAGACCGCCAAGTGGATAAATGAAGTCATGGGCGTCAACAAGGTGGCCATAGTCAACGCCAGGCCCAGCGAGGTCCTTTGGGGATACGACGCCGACAAGGTCATAATACTGAGGCCTGACGCCTCTACGCCCCTCAAGCCGGACGACGTGATGACCGCTGATGCCTTCCTGATAGGGGGCATCGTGGACAAGATACCGAGGCCTGGCCTCAGCAGAATGCTGGACAGCCTTGTGCCGTGGGGCGTGCCAAGGAGGATAGAGCTCAAGGGCTCTGTAATAGGGGTTCCTGAGAGAATAAACAGGATAGTAGAGGTCCTCCTCAAGAGCCGCTACCTCTACGGCGGCGACATAGAGAAGGCCATAATAACAACTATGAGCAAGAAGGACAGAATAGCTAGGGCCTACAGGGAGATAGTGAAGTACTCCAACGACAAGGGCACAAACAGGGTGAACAATGATCTCTATGAACAGCTGAGGTCATGGCTTCCCCTCACCTATGACGAGTTCCTTGAGGCCGCCAGGCGCGCCCACGTGGAGGTTGTAAACAGCGGCTGAAATGGCGCTCTTTGGCTTTAAAGCGACAAAGGCCTAGGCTTCTGGTTAAAAGATCTTCAGGCCGCCACTACCGTAAGGAAACGCTTATTTACCCCATTCTGGAAACTGTAAGCCTGCCGGCCCGGCCATAGTGGCCTGGCAACACCCGGACTCATCTCGAACCCGGAAGTTAAGCAGGCCACGTTGGAGGGGGCCGTGAGGTCCGAAAGGCCTCGCAGCCCCCTCCAAGCCGGGGCCGGCGCTTCTGAAGATCCTCGGCTTAAACTAGGGCCGAGGCTGACACGTGATAAGGAATTAAAGTTAAGGGTCCACAGGAGGCAGGGTACTGCTACTTGGGGCTTTCAATAAGGGGCCTAGTTAAGAGCTTCGGAAAGCACAGAGTGCTAAACGGCATAGACCTTGATGTCCACGACGGAGAGCTTTTTGTGATACTGGGATACTCCGGGTCAGGAAAGACCACCCTGCTCAGGTGCATAGCAGGCCTTGAGAAGGTCGACTCAGGAAAAATATACATAGATAATATTGATGTCACAAACCTGCCCCCAGGCAGGAGGTCCGTCTCCATGCTCTTCCAGAACTACGTTCTGTACCCTCATAAGACTGTCCTTGAGAACATAATGATGCCCATAGAGGGTGAGCCGGACGCCCGCAAGCGCGCCATTGATATGGCTGAAGAGCTCGGCATAAGGGACCTGCTTGACCGCTACCCCTCGCAGCTCTCCGGAGGGCAGCAGCAGAGGGTCGCCCTGGCCAGGGCCCTGGTCAGAAGGCCCAGGGTGCTCCTCCTGGACGAGCCCCTGAGCAACATAGACGCGCCGCAGAGGATATCAGCAAGAAGGTTCATAAAGGACCTGCAGAGGAGGGAGAAGATAACCACCATATACGTCACGCACGATCAGATAGAAGCCATGGCCGAGGCTGACAGGATGGCGATAATGATGGAGGGAAGGATACTTCAGGTGGGCACGCCAGAGGAGCTATACTACGATCCTGCTAACAAATACGTGGCAGCATTTGTTGGAGACCCGCCCATGGCCATAATTGACGGCTCCGTGCTTGGCCTCAAGGGGACGATAGGCGTTAGGGCTGATGACGTAATCATAGGCCAGGGCCCCTACGAAGGTGTAGTTGACGCTGTGGAGTTCATAATGGGCAGGTACCTAGTCCACATAGAGCTTGGAGACTACGAAGTTAGGGGCTACTCCAACCAGAGGCTAAAGGAAGGCGAAAAGGTCAGGTTTAACATACTTAAGTTTAAGACGTTTGAGGAGTAACCGCGCCCCAACTAATGAACTTCCTTGTCAACTCAGTGCCTTTTAAACTCTCAGCTATCCGTCAAGCTGGGGCCGTTAGCTTGCTGAGGAGCGCCAAGATGCTGTCCCTTACAGCCAAGTTTTACAGGGCCTACCTCATGAAGCGGGAGATAAGCATAGGCTTTATTGCGGCTATGGCAGCCTTCATTCTCAGAGCATACGCCTCAGGCTACCTTGTGCCGCTCTCTATAACTAACCTTGTAAACTACCTTCAGAGGGGTGACGGCCTTGGGCTTAGAAGGGCCCTGTTTATGATGGCACTGGCTGCAGCTATCTATGGGGCCACGGAGTGGCTCTACAGGCCCTTCTGGGTGTCGATAGTTAAGGGTATCTCCGAGATAAAGCTGAGGCTAGTCAATGGCCTCAGGAAGTCCGGTGACCCCTCAGACGTAGTAGGAAGAGTTGCAAATGACGTTGACTTTGTGATGTGGAACGTGGGAGGCATGTATACCACGTTCGTCCCTAACCTGCTTACAGCCGCCACCGCGGCGGTCACTGTGTGGGAGCTGTCGCCCTTCATAGGCGCGCTCACGGTAGCCGCTATGCCCCTCTCCCTGGCCATACTGGAGCCTTACCTTGCTGGGGTCGAGAGGGCCAGAAGCGTTGAGAGGAAGTACTACAGTGACATGATACACAGGATCGAGACCCTGCTGCGGGGCGAGTCGCCTGAGAGCGAGGTCCTGGGCTCTATCACTAAGTGGCAGCACGGCATGGTAAAACAGGTACACTATGACAGGGTGTTCTGGTCGCTCTCGCTGCTCTATGGGTATGGCCTCCCAGCGCTGATGGCATTTGTTGGCGTTCAACAGGTCAGGTCAGGAAGGCTCAGCATCGGGGGCCTAACGGGCATGATTTACGCGCTCTATAACGTGTTCCCACCGCTCATAAATGCCATGTGGGGCCTCTGCATACTTGGGCAGAGCATGGTTCCTATAATGAGGATACTGGAGCTCTCCGGGAAGGGTGGCGTGGCTGAAACTAAAGCATTAGCGGCAAAGTGACGGCATTATCTATGCATCCGCGCAGAGGGAGAGCTTTTATAACCATTCCTTGTACAGAGCCGCTGGTGATGCTATGTGCCAGTAGAGCTGTTAAGCGTTGATGACCTCGTTAAGGTGGCGCAGAAGGCGCTTGAGTGCAGGGTTAAGAGGGTAACGAGGGACGGCAAGGCAAAGATAAAGGTAAGGACCAAGAGGTACCTGTACACCTATAAGGTCGACCCCTCGCAGCTCAATGATGTGCTCTCAAAGCTCAACTGCAAGAAGGTAGTTGACGTAGATCAGGAGATAGCGGAGGCCAAGAAGAGGAGGGCTGAGGAGAGGAGGAAGGCCAAGGAGGAGAAGGCCAAGGCCCAGCAGGCGGCTGCCACACAGGAGGCGCAGCCAGCAGCCGCAGGCGGAACTCAGGAGGCGCAGGCCTCACAGGGACAACAAGTACAGGCTCAGCCTGCCGAGGAGAAGAAGGAAGGTTCTCCCCAGCAGTAATTACATGGAGTTGCCCTGGCCGCCCGCATCCGCTGTTGACTTGCAGGCCCCGGTTGCCATAGCAACTTCCAGGAGCCTCTGAGACACGTATTTGGCTATGTATTTCCTGCTTATCATGCCCAGCAGCGCCACGTGAAGGGGCAGGATAATTGAGGCCCCTGAAGCCCTCGGGTGGCCGCCGCCTCCGAGGCGCCTTGCAATTACCTGGACGTTAGCGCCTCCCCTGCTCCTTAATGAAAGTGAGACCCTCCTAAAGCCCTTCCTCTTAATCAGTGCGGCGGCGTTTGCATGAGCTCTTGAAACGAGCATTGATCCAAGTATGCTGTCTGACGGCAGGTCCGAGTCCCTCACCACAGATGCAATGACGCACCCGTTGCTGCTGGCGGAATAGCTGTTCTTTAGCTCTGCTGACGAGTTTGCCAGTTCCTCCTTCAAGTAGCCTTCAAGTCTGGCCTGAAGCTCGTCATCCCATAAAACTCCGTTGAAGAACTTCTCCACCAGCTTCTCCTTCCACTGGCCATTACGGGTGTCAGGGGGCGATGTTGAGGCCCTGAAGAGCTTAGGGGCCAGGGGGTCGTCCCACCTCCATAGGTCTGCTGCACATACGGCCTTCTCAAGCCTATTCATGAAGTCGTCTACCTCGACGCCATAAAGCTTAGAGGCGTACCTTATGACTACCCCGGCGCCGCACGTGCTCCTGTCAACGAAAAGCCTTGCCCCCAGCTTCTGCACAGCGTTAACGTCCTCCTCGGCCCAGACGTGGTGGTCGTACCACTCCACCTCAAGGTCCTTGACGGCGGCTGACCTAAGCCTGTCTATAGCCCTGGGGGTTGACTGGGAGTTAAAGCCTATGTCCATGAAGGCCACGGTGGTGTGCGGCTCAAGGTAAGGCGTTAGACGGTCTATAACCTGATCAACATTATAGGGCTCTGCGAACAGTACCACAGCGTCCTGCGGCTTAACCCCTACTATCCTGAGGTAAGAGGCCGCGGCGGCCGCGCCGTCTAGGTCATTATGAGTTATTATAACTATCCTCCTGTCAGTCCTCGGCTGTAACTCCATACTTCCTCGCCGCCTTCTGCACCTCGGGTCTGAGCTTATCATAGGTGTCCTCCAGGGCCTGCGAGATGACCTTGGTGCCTCCGACTACTGTTATGTAATTAGCGTCCCCCTTCCACCTGGGCACCACGTGCACGTGTATGTGGCCTGGCACCCCGGCGCCCGCCACGTCCCCTATGTTTATGCCTATGTTGAACCCCTCAGGCCTGTAAACGGCCCTGATAGCCTCGACCGAGGCTTTAAGCAGCAGGCCTATCTCCCTCATCTCATCCTCCGTGAGGTCCTCAACTGAAGCCACGTGCCTGTAGGGAGCTATCATCAGGTGGCCCGTGTTATAGGGGTACTTGTTAAGTATTATGAATGAGTACTTACCCTTGAAGAGGACCAGGGCGCTTCTCTCGTCCGGGTTCCTTGGTGCCTCGCAGAGGAAGCACCCCTCAGACTTTCCAGCTATGGTTGAGATGTAGGTCATTCTCCAGGGAGCCCACAGTATGCTATACCACGACTTGGGCCAGTCCATCTAAGGCACCCTGAACAACGTAAGCTCCAGGACTAGGGCCAGGGGCAGGGCAATTAAAATGAATGTAACGAATGGCATTCCTACCTGCAGGCGAACTTCGCCGCCTCCCTGGCACGCCCTTGATATGGACTCCGAGGGCACCTCCTTAACAGCCGAGGCGCCCTCTGGGAACCACCACCTGACCCTGTGGGCCATGTCACAGGGCACTGACATGCTGAGGCCTCTCGCCCTTAAGCCCAGCTTAGCTGCCGTAACAGCCGTGACAAGAGGCCTTGACGCAAGCTCCATAGTTGCCGCCAAGAGGATCACCAGCAGCGAAGGGGGCATGAGGCTTCCCAGCGGAGGCGCTGGCAGCATTAAAGAGATGGCTAGGGATGCCCAGAGGTCGCCTGCCCCCATGAGGCCCATCGCCACCGAGGCCCCTACGGCTGCAGGCGCCACCAGAGATTCAAGGTAGAACATGGAAAGAAGCCTTAAAGGGTAAATCTTAAGATATATCAGGAACGAGATCACCGCCACGACCTTACCTCCTATATACCATAGGTGCTCTGGCACCGACCTGTACAGGAAGTCAAGCACGGCGGGAGGCAGGGACACAATAGCAGCCAGGGCCCAGGGCAGGAGCGAGAGTGAGAGGGAGGACCACTCCAAAAGGTCACTCCTCCTCAGCGTCGCGTACGCCATACTCTGTTATTGCAAATACGGTCTCGCCCTCCGGCAGGTGAGGCGCGTCGACTATCCTGGCTATCCTCTTGTTGTTCCTGCTCTTCTTGAGCTGAACCCTTATGCCAGGAGCGTGGGCGACTACGTTGCCTCCAACGGCCGCCGTGGGGTCTCCGTAGAACACGTCAGGCCTAGCCATTACCTGGTTAGTGACAACTACAGCCACGTCGTAGACCTCGGCGAGCCTCATGAGCTGGTGTAGGTGCCTGTTGAGCAGCTGCTGCCTTGCGGCCAGGTTCTCCCTCCCTGGGAACTCGGCCCTGAAGTGGCTCGTCAGCGAGTCGACCACCACTAGCCTAATGTTGTCCTTATCTAGCATGTCAAACAGCTGGTCAACTATCGCCATCTGGTGGTGGCTGTTTATAGCCCTTATCCAGTATATATTGTCCATGACCTTGTCAGGGTCGAGGCCGAGGCCTCTGGCCATCTGCTCTATCCTCTCCCACCTGAAAGTTCCCTCGGTGTCTATGTACACGGCCTTTCCGTTGAGGCCTCCCTTGTCCTCAGGCAGCTGGACGTTTACGGAGAGCTGGTGGCAAATCTGAGTCTTGCCGGTGCCGAACTCCCCGAAGAACTCGGTTATCTGCTTAGTCTCTATGCCTCCGCCCAAGAGGTCGTCAAGCGCCTTGCTGCCGGTAGTTATCTTCCTTACGCTCATCCTCTCCTTCTTGAGCTCGAGGGCCGTCTTGAAGTGTATCTCGAGCGCCTGCCTCGCGGAATCCACTATCTTCTGGGCCGTCTGCAGCGGTATTCCTGTGGCCTGAGCTATCTCCTGCGGCGTCGCCACCGCTATGGCCTCGATGGTGGCGTATCCGCTCTCCACAAGCTTCTCTGCAGTGGTAGGCCCCACGCCGGGCAGCTCCGTTATGTCCTTGGGCTTTTTAACTGCCTGACTCGCATTAGCCTCTGACACTTTCGGTCTCCTCGATACTTCTCTAGAAACTAAGCCCTATATTTCCAAGTAAGGCAGCCGCGCCGCTTGAAACTATTATATAGGGAAGCCTTAGTAATACTTCAATGGGGTTTACCCCCAAGCGGAGAGGGCCTTGGGCTACCGGAAGGCCTTTACGCAACGCCAAGGAGATACATAAGGACTGCCGTGAAGGCCCCCAGGGCCGCAGAGCCCGCTATCACCAGCCTCCTGTAGCTCCAGCTGGACGATAGCAGTGAGAGGAAGGCCTTCTCTATCACTCCAGCGGTCAGCGAGAGCAGCGCCAGCTGGGCCGCCACCTTTAAGGTTATTATAGAACGGTTGTAAAGGATTCCGACAGCTATTACAGCTCCAAGGGCGTTCCCGAGGGCGCTTACAAATATTGTAATAGGTAACAGGCTTGGGAAGAGGACGCCTATGGCCTTGGCGACTGAAGTTATTATGAAGAGGAGCACGGCAAACTCCACTATCCTCAGTATCGGGAGCGGCGTCGAGGGAGGCTCTATGTTAGTTGGGCTCAGCTCCTTGAATTTAATCGCTCCAAGAAGGGTTAAAACTAAAGCTATGAGCATGGTCGGGACAGCAACTATGGCTGCGAGCTGCGCCGAGTAAGTTGTGAAGTATATAGCTGCCAGCACCTGTATGAGCGCGAGAGGCACGTTAGAGAGCAATGTATTTAGGGCGAGCGACCTCGAAGCCTCCCGCCTCTCGTTGCTTAGCTGTATAAGGCTGAGCGTCACGGTAGTGCTTGATATGAGGCCGCCTATTATTGTAAACGCCAGGAGCCCCCTCTTAGAGACCCTCAGGGTCACGTACTGGGCGAAGAATATTATGGCAACGACCACCACAGTGAACCAGAACTCGTATGGGTTGAAGATGCCGAGGGGCCCTATGAACTTGTCTGGCAGCAGCGGCAGTATGACTAGTGATATCACCAGGAGGTTCAGGAGCGCCAGCAGCTCCTCGCGCCTAATCCTTGATATAGCATTAAGGAGCTGGGTCTTGTAGAAGCTGAGCACGGCCACGAGCACTGATATTACAGTGCCCTGAAGGTACATGCCCATGCCTACTAATATCCCTGAGGCGAACACGAGGAACATGCTGACGTAAGTAGTCGCTCCAAGGCTTCTCGTGGCCCTGGCCCTCTCCACGTATATTGTGGCCGCTATCACCGTAATAGAAATGAAGGCGACCCCCAGGAGCAGGTAACCGGCCTTCTCATAGAGCAGAGCAAAAACGTAGCCCAACATTGAAGTGAAAATGGAGGTCCTCAGCCCCAGGAATATCCTTGAACCAGTTATCTTTCTATACTCGTTGACGAGGCCGACTATCGCCCCCACCGCCACAGACATCAGCAGAGGCTCCAGCTCTGAGTAAGCCATAGCCACCTACTCTTTCACAGCTTTAGCCTTGCAAGGGCTTTTAAAATGTGAAGGTTACTGCCAGACCACCAGGGGTATGTACATCTCTTCAGGCGTCATTCCGCTGTGGTTGCCCCTGAGCCTCAGGGCAGGGTCGTCATCCCTGTAAGAGTAGTGGTACTTGGAGGCCGGGTCCGTCGCCACGCCCAGGTAGTCACCCAGTATGTTATCAGCTACAAAGCCGTCGACCCTGCCAAGTATGCCGCTCTCTATGACCTCCTGCTTGCTCATCACCTCGAGCTTATACTTGGACTTTAGCATGTCCCTTATGTTCTCCCTGGTCCTGAACCAGACGGCCCTTGAGTCGCCGTAGGGAGGCACCTCAAGCACCTTAAGTAACTCCTCGTCATTGTTAAACACATAGACGTTGTTCACGGTTACTTGACCGTGATCTGACAGCAGCAGGAACGTGTACCTGTCCTTGTACTTCTGGGCGAGCTCGTCCAAGTGCGTCAAGGTGAGCCTGAGCTCCTCAAGTATCAGGTCCCTGTGCTGGCTCCTAAAGCCATAGCCGTGCCCTATGTGGTCAGGGTTATCATAGTACACGTATATGAGGTCGTAGGGCTCACCCTCTAAAGCCTCCCTGAGGGAGGCCACCATCTCAAACGAGTTGGAGTGGGACTTTATCTTAGTTAGGCCCTCCTGAGGCCTGGTGTTCAAGTAGGTCCTGGTGAGCTCCCCGCTGGCGGCGCCGCTTGACATGAGCGCCAACACCTTGGCTGAGCTCTCAGCAAGCCATGGCTTGACGGGAAACGCCCTCTGAAGCGGCATATAATCTATGGTACCAGACCCGCTCTCAGCCATATACGAGTACTTTATTCCGTTTATCACGCCGCCGAGCCTTTTATTGAAGACCGTGTAGCCCACTAGACCGTGCTCGCCCGGCGACTGGGCCGTCATTAAGGTGCTCAAGGCCGCGGCAGTTGTTGATGGGAACACCGTAGTAGCCCTAGTTACAGAGCCTGACACCTTGACTCCCGACTCCACGAAGAGGTCCCAGCTGAGCGCGTCAAGGTATATAAGTACCAGCCTCCTGCCAGTTATCTCAAAGCTCTTGCCTATACACTGCCTTTTGACACCAAAGAACTCCGCAAGGCCACATGAGACGGAGTACAGGTTGCTCTCAGTAGTATAATCTGGCCACACGAAGTCCTGCTTCTCCTCCATACTTGCCTCCCAGCGTCTTGGCCCACAGCAAGGCTTTAACTTCTATGTATTAATCTTAACAGTGGAGGCCTCAGTTGTCCTTATTGTTACCTTGAAGCTGCCTTAGTTCCTTGAGTATGACGCTGCGCACAAGCTTAGGGTCAACGGCGTAGCCCCTCCTCATCTTGAGCGCTGAGCCAACCAGGTAGTCGAGGGCCTCCTCCCTGCCACTTAGGTAGTCTTTAACCGCTTTCTTCTCCTTAGACAGGACGGCTGTGATTACCTCGCTTAGGTCGCTCAGCCTGGGAGGCAGCAGCCTCTCAATGGGTGTCTCAGGGTTTGCAGCCAGCTGCGGCAACGCGTTATACTTAATCTCATCGTAGGTGTATTCGCCCCGACTGATGAGCTCGGCTAGAGCGGCTATGGTCTCTGGCGAAGGCCATGAGCTGTCCTCGTGCGGGTCCACACCCTGCTTCTTCATGAGGCCCTTGAGGTCAACAGCTATCATTCTGGCTACTATAAGCGGATCCGCTCCCTTCTCCACGGCGCTCAAGTAAACCGAGAGGGCCGGCCTGTAGAGCACTATGCTCCACGCCTGCCTTCTGGGCACTCCATGGGCCGTTATGACATCCATGAATTTGGCGGGGTCCCTGAGCGTCAGCGGCCTGGCCTCCTCTATGAGCTCCTTCATGGGCACCGGAGGTATGTCTGGGTCTGGGAAGTACAGGTACTCCTCCTCAGTCTCCTTAGCCCTCTGTGGCTTAGTGACCTTTCTAACGGGGTCCCAGCCCCTCGTCTCCCTCTCTACACGGCCTCCCTGGGAGACGAGCTTGCTCTCCCTGAACAGCTCATACCTTATGGCCCTCTCCAGGTCAAGGGTGCTCCCTATGTTCTTAATCTCCACCCTCTCGCCGCCCTCAACGCTGACGTTTGCGTCGACCCTGAAGGCTCCGTCAAGGCGCGGGTTAGTGGCGCCTATGTACTCCATGATGAGCAGCAGGTACTCCACGAACCTTCTTGCATCCCTGGGGCTCCTCAGCTCCGGCTCCGTGACGACCTCCACTAGGGGTACCCCACTCCTGTTGTAGTCTATATAGGCGTTCTCGCTCGACGTTATCGTGCCATCGTACTCAGTCCTGCCGGGGTCCTCCTCTACGTTTATCCTCCTTATTGTGACCTCGCGCCACCCGTCAGCGTCAGGGTCGTAGTACCTAGCCCTGCCCCTAAGACATATGGGGGCGCCGCCACCGCCCTGGTACTGCGTTATCTGGTAGTTCTTGGGCAGGTCTGGGTAGAAGTAGTGCTTCCTCGTGAATATCATCGCTGGCGGCATCTCACAGTTCATGAGCATGGAGAGGGCTGTGGCGAACCTGAGCGGCTGCCTCCTTGGCACAGGTAAAGCGCCTGGGAGGCCCATGCACACTGGGCACACGTTACTGTTCGGCGCCATGCCCCTGTAATTTGACCTGCAGTCGCAGAACAGCTTGGTCCCGGCCTCGGTGAGCTGTAAGTGTATTTCAAGGCCTATCTTGAAGGGCAGGTAGCTCATGCCATCACACCCCCGAGCCCTGTAACGCTTTCAACGAGCTCGCCCAGGGCTACCAGCTTGGCCTCCTCAAGAGGGCCTCCCATGAACTGCACACCAACAGGCAGATCACTGTAGAAGCCTGCAGGCATGGCAAGGGAGGGGACTCCGGCCAGGTTAGCAATTACCGTGTAGACGTCAAGGGCGTACAGCTTGAGCGGGTCCGTTATCCTTTCGCCTATCCTGGGCGGCAGCGTTGGGCTCACGGAGCCCGCAACTACGCAGTTCCTGGTAAGTCTTAGGACCTCGTCCCTCAACAGCCTTCTGCCCTTGGCCGCTGCCACGTAGAACTCGTCGCGGTAGCCCTCGCTCAGGGCCATAACTCCCAGCACTATCCTCCTCTTGACCTCCCTGCCGAAGCCCCTGGCACGGGTGGCGGTTACCGTCTCCGTGTAGTTGGGCCTCAGCTCAGCGAAGGGGTAAAGCTTGCCGTCATACCTGGCCAGGTTGCTCGCGGCCTCGGCCAAGGCTATTGTATAGTATATGGGCAGCGCGTCGGCAGCTGAGGGAAGAGACACGTCGTAGTTTACCTCGACGCCCTCGGACTGCAGCCTGTCAAGGAGTTTAATTATGGTTCCTCTCACGGGGGCGTCCGAGCCGTCTATCATCTCATGGGGAACGCATATGCGAAAGTCCTTGGGGTTCGGCGAAGGCGTAGAGCTTAAGCTGATCCTGTCAATAGTTAAGCTGGTAGCGTCGCGAGGGTCGTGACCTGCTATCACTTCGAGGAGCAACGCGACGTCCCTCACGGACCTGGCCATAGGGCTTATCTGCTCCAGGCTGTTGGCATACGGTATGAGGCCGTACCTGCTCACGAGGCCATACGTCGGCTTAAGCCCCACCGTGCCAGTGTAAGCAGCGGGGAGCCTGACGGAGCCTCCTGTGTCACTTCCCAGGGCCAGGTCGGCGCCGCCATAGGCCAGCGCCGCGGCGGAGCCGCCACTGCTTCCCCCTGGCACCCTGTCTAGATCCCAGGGGTTACGCGTTGGCCAGAAGCCGCTGAGCTCCGTGGTGCTGCCCATCGCGAACTCGTCCATGTTGGTCTTTCCTATTATTATGGCCCCCGCTTCCAGGAGCCTCTCAACAACGGTTGCATTAAATGGCGGCACGTACCCCGAGAGGATCCTTGAGCCTGCAGTGGTCGGCGCGAAGCTTGTTGATATGTTGTCTTTAACTGCAACAACTAAGCCTGCAAGTGGGAGCTTGCGGCCCTCCCTGAGCTCCCTCTCAACTTCCTTCGCCCTTTTGATCACCACATCCCTGTCAAGCAGGGTTATGAAGCCCTTGACTTTTGGCTCCCACCTCTCAATAGCTTCATATACCTCCATAACGTGCTCCTCCGGCGTCTTAGAACCCGAGAGCACCTCTGAGAGCACAGAAGCGGCGGTCCTTGCCTTCATCGTTACCCGCCCCTCCACGGCACCCTGACCATGCCATCCTTAAGGCGATCCTCAGGAAGCCACGTTATTGTGATGCGCCTCTCGGCCACCTGCTGAGGCGGCGACAGCGTCTCGTCCCAAACATTATAGAGAGGCTCCACCCTGAAGTCCCTGTACTTCGAAACCCTTGAAAGCAGCGACCTGATGTTACTTACATCAACGCAGAGCTGTTGAAGTTCATCCTCCTCAAAGGAAAGCCTGGAGAGCCTCAGAAGCCGCAGAAGCTCCTCAAGCTCCTCCCTCGAACATTCCCCAAAGGGAACCTGCACCCCCGCACAACTCAAAGATAAGGGCGTTTTATTCTTTTCTTTCAGGACGCGAACGCCCTTCTGTTCTCAAGGCTCCTTAGGGCGTTCAGGCCCATCATGGCCTCGAGCAGATCTATCGTCTGCGCCACTATCCTCCTGGCGCCGTCAAATATTGGGTAGCACTCGTTGGCACAGCCAGAGGCCCTGGCCTTTGAGTAGAGCTCCGCCACCCACACGGCCTCCCTGTGAAGGGACTCATACATGAGGAGTATCTGCTCCTGCGAGAGCGTGTTTATGAGGTCTATGGAGCTGAGGACGCTCAGCTTCACCTTGTCAAAGAGCTGCCTTATCTCGGGGGTCAGCTGGCCGTTATAGTCAAGGAGCCACTGGGCTATTGAGACGACTTGGTCAGCTATGCGCTCAAGGCTTTTGACCATCGTGTAGAGGTTTATAGCTTCGGCCAGCGCGTTCATGCCAAGCTCCTTGGGGCTCATCAGGCCCTGGAGCGCGAGGTTCAGCTGCTTGAATATATAGAGGTAGAGCTTATCTACTATATCGTCGCGCCTTATTATTGCGTCAAGGAGGTCCCTCTGCTTTAAGCCCTCAATCACGTCCGAGAGGTCAGTTATCATGGACTTCACTACCCTTATCATGTTCTCCACTGCAGTGTGAGCCGATATGGAGGTGAGGTCCACCACCGTCTTCAAGGTTAGCTGATCGTTGGACTCCTCCAGCAGCTCAAGGCCTATAGTCTTGGTTCTCACGAAGTTAGCTATTCTTTCAGCGGCCTCGGCCATCTGGGTGTCGAACTTTATATTTATGGTGTCGTAGCCCGCCAGGTAAGCTGATATTATCTGCATGGATAGCACCGCGTCGCTCAGGTTAGGCCTCAGCACTACTTCAGTAGCCCTCTCAACGCTCCTTGAGGCGGAGTTCGGCGACCTAAGCCTTATCCACCCCTCTGGGTTTAGTTCGAGGAGAACCTCTGAGCCCTTGTCTATATTGAGCACCTTAGCCCACTCTTTAGGAAGAGAGACTATATAGGTCGAGCCGCCAGTTATCTGAACCTTCCTCTTGACAATGAAGGAGCTGGCCTCCCCTTCCTCGTCCTGTCCCTGCAACTCTTAGCCCCTATATAACTTATATGCCTAAACGAAGGGTTAAATATAGTACCTGAGGCCATTGGACAAGTAGATCTGAAAAGCGCGCCCTCTGCGCTTTTAAAGGTGACGCAGTATGGTCTCGCTGCTCGGGCTGCTTAACTATATAGGCATAGTGAGCTTCTCAGCCTCTGGCGCCCTTAAGGGCGTCAGGAAGGGCCTGGACATATTTGGCGTCGCGGTGCTTGGGCTCGTAACCAGTTATGCTGGCGGAATAATAGCCGAGGTCCTCCTAGGCATGGTGCCTCCGCTCGTGCTTAAGGACCCCCTCGACCTGTTAATGTCGATAGCGGTCTCCATAGGCGTCTTCTACTTCTGGAGGGCGTTGCAGAGGCCCTCAACTGCAAAGGCCCTCTTCGTCGCCGACGCAATAGGCCTCGCGGACTTTGCCGTCTTTGGAGCCTACTTGGCCACCTCAAGGGGGTTGAACGTAGTGGCCGTTGCCATAATTGCGACCTTGGTGGGCACGGGCGGTGGAGCGCTCAGGGACGTGCTGGTAGGGGAGATCCCTATGGTGCTCAGGAGGGAGATCTACGCCACCGCCGCTGCCGCTGGAGGCGTTGTCTACTACCTTGCGCAGGAGCTCTCCAAGGTATATGCCTCGGCCTTTGGGCTTGTGACCGTGCTGGCCTTAAGGCTTGTCTCCTACGAGCTCGGCCTTGAGCTTCCCAGGGCTAACCAGGCTCAGGCTGTATGACGCTTCCCTCCACGGCCCTCGCTGAGTGAACCCCCTCAACCCTGACAGCATCTATGTACTGTAGCCTCGGGTAGCTTCCCCTTATCATAACCATGAGCGGGTAGCTGCCAACCTGCCTTGCGTAGCAGTAGCCCAGCTCGCACTCCTCGACCCAGAGGCTCTTCATGATGGTGCCCTTCGGCGCTACCCAGGACAGCTCCGTCCTGTCAAAGACGTGCCTCACGAAGTAAGTGAAGGACTTGGCCTCGGCCTCAAGCTTTCTGCTTATCCCCCACCTCATGTTGTAGACCCTCGTGGTGGGCAGCGCGAGTATCTTCCTCACGTTGACCCTCCTGACGAGCAGCTTCCTTCTCAGGATCTCCTCGAGGAACTCCCTGTTAAGCCTGTAGCTCTCCCTCCTCTCGCCGGGCAGGCCCAGGATGAAGTTTATTCCTGGAAGCAGCTCAGGAAGCCCGTTGTAACCCCTTGAGGCCCCTACCTTGTTTATTATCTCTATGGCCTTCAAGGCCTCATCAGCGGTCACCTTTAAGTTATTGATCTTAACTACCTGAGGATCAACGCTCTCGACGCCCAGGGCCGCCACGTCCCCAGGCGTGTGGTACTTAACTATTACCTTGAGGGCCTCAGTCGACTCCTCCGGGTACCTGGCTATGGTGCCCGGGTTAACGTTGTCTATGTGAAGTACCTCAAGGTTAGGGGCCTCCGTATGAATACCATGAAAGAGCCTCTCGAGCTCCTGCGGCGAGGGCCTCGGCCACTCCTCAGAGCCCAGCTGGCTTGAGTTGTAGACCAGTATGTCTGCCTGCCTCCCCAGCCTGAAGTTCCTGACGCCAACCTCGTAAAGCGCTCTTATCTCCTTAACTATTGCCATGGGGTCCCTGGCTATTGGCCTGCCCCTGAGGGGCTCAACGCAGAAGGAGCAGCCGCCGCTGACCCACCTGGCGCAGCCCCTGTAGGTCTCTATCTCTGCTATGAGGTTCTTGCCGAAGTTGGGGTGAAACCTTACTATGCTAGCGCCGAGGACCGCGAACCTGTTAACCTTGCTATAGTCCTCCCTGATAGCCCTCGGCGACGCGGCCTCCTCACCGTACTTAACAAGGTCGTAGACGTACTCCTCCGGGTCGCCCGTGACGAGAACGTCAAAGCCGTGAGCCTTAAAGAACGAGGGAGGGTAGCCCGCTGAGCCGCCCTCGGGCCCCATGCCCCACCTCGCGGCTGGGCCCACCAGGACCTTGAGCGGGCCCTCAAGCGACGAGGCTATGGAGGTCAGCTCCTCGGCCGTTGCAGGCCTACCGCCTATGTACTTTCCTGGAACTACAACGCCGGCTATGAATATTATGGCCTCATAAAGCCTCAGCAGCTGAGCCGGGTTGGGCCTCTGCCTCAGCTCATCAATTGTTATATAGTGAACCTTGGCAGCCTTATCGACGTCAAACACGGCCCCAGCTATGTATCTGGCATACACGTCTATGTATGGAGGCACTCCCAGGCCTCCTGGCTCGTCGTTGTAACCATCTACTATCAGCAGTTTCCTCGGCCTCACGACTCGCTGGCCTCTCTGCCTGCGCAAAAGCCGAACCTTTTGAAGGCTTTTAGTTAAAACCTACGGCGTCGGGAACCCTGAGCCCCTCAGCACCGCTAAGTCGGGTAAGTTCTCCTCATCCGCCACCCTTAACGGGGACCCAGGGCCTTATTTACACTTAGCCCACCAGACTATCATTCTTAGCCTTAAAATAATCTGTTTTAACTGCCTTCTCTGGGTGAAAGTCGTTGATAAGGCTTCAGAGCGGCGGTGACGAGGCAGTCATACATGAAAAAGGCGCCTACCTGGCAGCTCTCAGGCACCGTGGGAGGGCTGTAATAACGGAGGGAGATCCCTCCACACCAACAAAGGCAGGCATGGCCTTCCTTGCGCCGTTCGCCAATAGGGTCAAGGGCGCAACTTACGTCTTTGACGGAATTATATACAGCCTGCCCCGCAACAGCGAAGGAAACGCCATTCATGGCCTGCTTCTCGACAGGGAGTTCAAGGTTGTCAACTCATCTGCGGACTCCGTGACGCTTGAGACTGTGCTCTCTCACCCAGGCTACCCCTCACAGCTCAACGTACAGGTCACGTATTCCATTAGCGAGGGCCTCCTGACGGCCGAGGCCGTGATCAGGAACCTAGGACCCAGGAGGGCGCCCTTAGTCGTGGGTTGGCACCCCTACTTCGCCGTCGGCAGCCTGCCGTGGAGGGTAGAGGCGGAGGCCTTCAGGTGCGAGGCCGTTGATAAGATACCAACGGGGAAGCTCTACTATTACGAGTTTGGCGATGACGGAGAGTATGATGACTGCTTCCTCGTTCCCTCAGGCCTAGTCAAGCTCATAGTCAATGGTAGGGAGGCCGTCAGGGTAGTAAGCGACAGTATGAAGTATTTCCAGATATACACTGGAATTAAGGGCTCCGTGGCCATAGAGCCCATGAGTGGGGCCCCTGACGCCTACCATAATCGCATGGGCCTCGCCATCATTGAGCCCTCACAATCGGTTAGAGTCGGCTTCAAAGCATACTACGGTTAGCCGTAGCCCTCCTCATACCTTAGCCCGCCGCGGTCCGCCTCTGAGATGACCCTCAGCTCCTCCTCGCTGAGAGGGGGTATCACACCGACCCTGTCAGGCACTGCTATTCTCATTGATGCGGACTTCAGGACGTCGTCCACAGTGAAGCCATACAACAGGGACCTGAGCACGGGCCCCTCTCGGGTGAACTCTATGAGGGCCCTGTTAGTGCACAGGTAAAGCGGCAGCCCTCTCCTGAGCCTCTCCTCGCCGCTCCCCGTGACGAAGTCAACCCTATGAACCAGCACCCTGGGCTCATGCCTTGCCCACACGACTATTTTCCTCACCAGTGGGAACAAATACGCGGCCGCCGCGCCCCCTGGGAGCTTCACCTTGGGCCTCTCGTAGCTGCCTATGGCCGTCAAGTTTATGTTCCCGCTCTCGTCCACCTGGGCCGCGCCAAAGAACATCAGGTCCATCCTACCCTTGGCAGCTATGTCAAAGGAGTCTATAGTGGTGAAGAACCCCACTGGGTCGGGCTCCATGGAGGGGTCGCCGGTGGAAGGCCTCACCGCAACCCTCGCGGGGTCAGGCATGAAAGACTCGCCTACGCTGTGCCATACGAAGTCCCTCTTAAGGTACCTGGCAGCATATACCATGGCAAGAGCTGGAAGTATGCTGTCCAGGCCGTGATATACGTAGTCGCCATCACGTATAAAGCTCGCCATACATTTTATCATAAGGTCCGTCGGCCTACTCGACATCATTGCCACCTCCTCAACAGGTTGTCCCTGATCCAATTCGCTGCTAACCCCTGTTTGGCAGCCTTGTAGTAGGCCTCTATGGCTCCGTAATCAGGCTCGTAGAGCCCATAGACTCCCGTGGGCCACGCACCCTCAGGGGCCCTGACCACGGCTGAGACGTACAGCGAGGTCGCTGAGAGCGTCAGGCCCAGGTCCCTGGTCAGCTTTCTAAGCTCCTCGCTGCCGACCACCTTCTCAGCAGATAGTATAACCATCTTGGCAGCCCTTATCTTCAGCTCGTCCTCAAACCGCGGTCCCATTATCATCGCATTGCCGTACTCGTCACTCACGTGAACGTGAATCAACGCGACGTCGGGCTCTATGGACCTTACCGCGACTAGCTTCTCCCCAGTAAATGGGTCCTCTATGACCTTCCACGTGCCAGCTGCTTCATGTATTTTGAGCAGGTCAGAGCCCACGACGCCCCTTGTGGGCATGAATGGGACTCCCTGAGCGCCGGCCCTGAGGCCGGCTATTACAGCCCCGCAGGTGTCTTCCAGGTAGCTTATGGCGCCCTCCTCAGCTTTTCTCCTCACAGTAGGCGCCAGGCCGTAATGCTCAAAAGTTGCCATAGCGGCCCTAACCCTGTTAACAGCGCCTGAGGCTACCATAATGTCGAGGCCAAGACCTGGCTCCCTGTCAACGAACGAGAGGTTCTTTACGCCAGCCCTTATTATTGCGGATATTAATGCCATTGGGTTTCTAAAGAACGTCATGCCGCTTATAGTAACCTCATCGTTGTCTCTCACTAGGCCAGCTGCCTCACTTAGGCTGGTAAGCTTTACTGATGGCATAAGCCCCACAGATATTTTGTTAATAGCTCCACATTTTTAACCTTAAAATGCAGAACGTATGGTCCCTATCAAGCTTAAAAATATGCTCACCGGCGTGCGACGCGGGGGCCAGCGTGCTAAAGGACAGCTTCATTTCCCAGGTATACGACAGGGCTAACAGCCTACTAGGCCAGAAAATCAGAGTGTGCGGCTGGGTCGACAACATAAGGGACCTGGGCGGCGTCAGGTTTGTGCTGCTCAGGGACAGGAGCGGCGTCCTTCAGGTCGTTATAAAGAAAGGCGTGACCCCCGAGACTGCCATAGAAACCTCTAAGGAGCTTGTCAAGGAAACCGTGGCCTGCTTTGAGGGCACCCTTGTTGAAAGCAAGAGCAAGCTGAAGTACGAGCTTCAGGCCTCAGGCATTCAGGTCCTCTCAAAGCCTGTGGAGCCCATACCCCTTGAACCGGCCACGAGCACCGAGGCCCAGCTCAACGTGAGGCTTGACTACAGGTGGCTTGACGTCAGGAACCTTAAGGTGTCGGCCATCTTCCAGTTTGAATCATGGGTCGCCAACAAGTTCAGGGAGTTCTTCAGGCAGAACGGCTTCGTCGAGGTGTTCACGCCTAAGATAGTGGCTGCCGGCACCGAGGGCGGAGCCGAGGTCTTCCCTGTGATATACTTTGGCAGGGAGGCTTACCTGGCCCAGAGCCCCCAGTTCTATAAGCAGATGGCGGTCATAGCAGGCCTTGAGAGGGTCTTCGAGGTGGGCCCCGTCTTCAGGGCCGAGGCCCACCACACCGTGAAGCACTTAACGGAGTTTCACGGGCTTGACATAGAGATGGGCTTCATAGAGGGGCCGGAGGATGTAATGAACATGCTTGAGTCCTTCTTCAGGTACCTCGCTAAGGAGGCCGAGATTGACGACTCCATTGAGACTGTCCGCAACTACTTCGACCTGGCGCTCAGGGTGCCGTCCAAGGTACCCCGTATAACCATAAGGGAGGCGTACGAGGTCCTCAAAGAGAGGTACAACCACCAGCTGCCCTACATGGAGGACCTTGACCCCCAGGCGGAGCGCGAGCTCGGCGACTATGCCCTTAAGGAGTACGACAGCGACTTCATCTTCGTCACCGAGTACCCGTGGAAGGTCAGGCCCTTCTACACGATGAGGAAGCCCCAGGAGCCGGAGTGGACGCTGGGCTTCGACCTCCTCTTCAGGGGCCTTGAGATAGCCACCGGCAGCCAGAGGGAGCACAGGTATGACCAGCTGCTCGCGAACCTCAGGGACAAGGGCTTGAACCCTGAGAGGTTCCAGTTCTACTTGAACTTCTTCAAGTACGGGGCGCCTCCGCACGGCGGGGCGGGCCTTGGGCTGGAGAGGATAGTTAAACAGTTCCTTAACCTTGATAACGTGAGGGAGGCCAGGCTGCTCCCAAGGGACCCAGAGAGGCTAACGCCCTGATGCCGTCCTTTGTTGGCATAGACTTGGCGGCCAGCCCGAAAGGGGTAACGGGGCTGGCCGTTGTGAGGGGCCGAAGCATCTCCACTAAAAGCGTTCACACCGATGAGGAGATTTTGAACTTAGTAGTGACGGCGTCCCCCGAAGTTGTGGCCCTGGACTCGCCGCTTAGCCTTGGAAAAGGACCCTTTAGGGACTTTGAGCTGGCAGCCATGTCAAAGGGCTTTAGGCTGCTCCCCTTAACGATGCGATCTATGAGGTTGCTTGCCATCAGGGGCATGAGAATAGCCCATACCTTATCTAGTCTTGGTATTAAAGTTATAGAGACCCACCCCGCCAGCGCGGTTAAGTCAAGCGGCTGCGCTGATGTGCGTGACGTTATAAGAAGCCTTGACCTTGAGGCGCTTCCGGGATCCATGTCTAACAGGCACGAGGTGGACGCCGCGGTGGCGGCCCTTGTTGCTATGTGCTACTCGGCTCAGACCTACTATAGCTTCAAAGGACTTGAGGGGGAGCTAGTCCTGTTGCCTGAGGGGCTCTGCAAAGGAACGTGCGATGCTGTAAGGCCTAAGCTTTAACTCTTTAAAGCGATAACAATTAAAAACGCTTTTCATTGCTGGACATGTAAAGTGAACTGGGGCTCCGCCGGGGCAGGAGGTTTTAGAGCCGCAATGAGCGAACAATGCCCTAAGATACTGATAGTTGGCGACTGGGACGCAGACGGAATCATCGCATCAGCTGAGATGGTCTATGCCAACGAGGTTGCAAAGGCCTTTCCCATAAAGGGTAATAAGTGTCCGACAGAGCTCCGGCCCGCGAGCCCAAGGACCATGTCTGAGGCCTTTAAGGGAGGCTGCTGGGACTACGTTATAATATTGGACATACCGTTCACTCAGGAGGTAGAGGCGTCCTTAGATCAGCTGACGGCAAGCGGCTGCAGGCCTAAGATCTACTACTTTGACCATCACAAGATAACCATAGAGAAGAGCACGTACATAGAGGGCAAGTACTCGGCCGTTACATTCATAGGGCTCTCGCCCACCTCGGTGCTAGTAAAGGTCTTCCTGGAGTCCATTGGCGTCAAGCTGACTCCAAGGCTTAAGGACCTCGTGTCGAGCGCGGCCGTGCTTGAGGGGGGCGGCTGGCTGAGCAGAAACAACAGAAGCGCAACTGAAGGCATGGTAAAGCTGGCGGCCTCCATATCTAAGGCAATAAACCAGTCCAAGGACCCTGAGCTCTGGAGAAAGTACGTACAGTGGGCCTCGAGCGTGTTGCCCTTTGAGGTCTCAGTAGTGCCGTCAGCCAGGGATTATGAGAACCTAGTGTCAAAGGGCCTTGAGGTCTCCGAGAGGAGCGACAAGGAAATAAAGGAGGTGGCCACGGGGCTGGCCATGACAGCTAAGGCCGTGGGCTTCCTGAAGCTGGTCGATGCCAGGGGCAAGTGGAACAAGAGCGGGGCCTCGGCGTTAGCTTCAGCCCTTTATAAGATCACCAGGGGCACCGTGGCCCTCCTTGTTTCAAAGAGCGACGACACGGAGCTCCTAATAATAAGGAGTGGCCACGGGGAGGCCATGAGGATAGCCGAGGAGCTCTTCAAGCAGGGCGTAATAGAGGACCTGGGAGGCCATGAGAACATAGCGTCTGGAAGGGTGAGGAAGGGCATCAGTGACAAGGAGCTCGAGGACGCCATTAGAAAGGCCTCGCTGGCAGCTTTCAGGTTCAGCGGCCAGTAACCGCCAAGGGCTGTGTTAACCTATTTAACTTGTAATTTATACCTCTGCCAGAGGCTGACGGGGCAGGAAGCATGGCACAGCAGATGAAGTTCTGTCCAAGGTGCGGCACGCTAATGAGGCCGAAGTCCATCAACGGCAAGTTAGTGTTCGTTTGCCCCAAGTGCGGCTATGAGGAAGAGGTGCCCAGCAAGGCGCGCGTTGCCACCCCGCTCAGCTTCACTGAGAGGGTTGCCCACACGCCTAAGGAGAGAATAATAGTAGTCGATGCAAACGCGCCGCCGCCCACGGCTCAGGTGCTTAAGGGCAGCGTCAGGTGCCCTAGGTGCGGCAACGACGAAGTGCTGGCGTGGATGATGCAGACCAGGGCCGCGGATGAGCCGCCTACCAGGTTCTACAGGTGCACCAAGTGCGGCTACACGTGGCGTGAGTACGCCTAAGCCATAAGTGACCCTGCCGAGCAGCTGCTTAGGTTAATATATTTCACCCCTTAACATCTTCTACAGGTGCCTTCGCCACGGACACGGTGCAGGAAATAGTTTCATCGCTTCAAATACCTCAGTCAGAGCCCTACGTCAAGTACGCAATTGCGGTCGACTGGGGCATGCTGAGCGTTTACCTCATAGTGCTTCTCATAGCCCTCACCGCGTACTCCGCGAAGAGGAGTCCAACAAAGGCCAATAACGTGGCCCTAGTGATACCTTCCGTAGCTGATGAGAAGGTCAGGGACTCGCTCATAATGTCCCTGAACCACAACAGGTTCCTGAACATTCCAATATATGTAGTGATTGATGAGGGCGCGCCTCTAGAGGGCTACCTGAAGAGCCTGAACTGGATCAAGGTGGTCGTCGTACCTAAGGATTACAGAAGGGACCTGTTCGGCAAGGGAAGGGCCCTGAGGTACTTTGTGGAAAACTACGTAAGGCCTGACATGTGGTATGTCTTTCTTGATGATGATAACCTTGTCCTTGACGACAGCTTCCTCTACGAGATACCTTACTACGAGAGGAGAGGCTTCGTGGCCTTTAACCCCATCCTCATGCCCCGCAGGGGGAGGTCCTACCTGACATTTATAATGGACTTCACAAGGTTCCTTGACGACATCTCCTTCTTCAGGCTCTTCACAGGACTCGTAAAGAGGCCCTACGTGGGCCTCCACGGCGAACTGCTGGGAGTAAAGGGCTCCTTCCTGTTGAAGAGTAACGCCTTCAACGTGCCCAGCAGGGTGGAGGACTACATGTTCGCCGCCGAGGTCCTGAGGCTTAGGGGTCACACGTGGCAGAGCAGGACCAGGGTGAGCATACTCAGCCCCAACTCGGTGAAGGACTTCATTAGGCAGAGGAGCAGGTGGCACGCGGGAATACTTGAGAGCTGGAAGAGAGTGCCAAACTCTATGAAGCTGATGACCTTCATTAAGTCGTTCCTGAGGACCGTGGGCATCGTAGGCCTGTGGGTCCTTGTGCCCCTGACCCACTCCCTTCTCCTGCTACTGCTGGCGGCGCCCACCAGCGCAGCCTACTGGTTCGTATACATCTATGGGGTCAGGAGGGCCGGCAAGCTTAGGTATCTCCTGGCAGTACCAGCCTTCTGGATGCTCGAAGGCTTTGGGTTCATATATGGCATCCTAAAGCTGAGGAGCAGGGACTTCGTAGTAATAGATAAGTCAATCTAGGCCTTAACTGGAGGCTGAAGGAGCTCTACTGCCTCCTTAAGGCTCTTCTCCCGGGCTGAGGGATCCGTTTCCCCGCACGCCTCCACTATCTTGGCCAATATCTTGTATATCCTTATTATCTCATCAGAGTGAATGTTAACCGTGGACTCCAGGCTCTTGTAGTTCGCGTTCAGCGAGTCCACCAGAAGCTCAAGGACAGAGACGACGTCCTCCACTTCCTCCTCATGATGATGGTGGTGATGCTCCTCTTCCATCTCCGAGTGCTCCCTGGCCTCAACTTCTTCAGATATCCTTTCCAGGTCCTCGCGTCTCTTTGGGAGATCCATCCTCCTCCTTCCTTTGCCGCCCTCCTCGCTCATGTAACTTCCCTGGGAAACGTGCCTCGGGAGGCTTAAAGTGTGTTACCGAGAGGTCAGGGCGTAGGCACCTTAGCTCTGAGTAGACGTTTTATAGCAATATAAAGGCTTCGCAACCAGATAATAGTTAGGTAGGTAACATAATGGCAGCGCCGAGGGGGCCCCCGAGGAGAGGAGAGCAACAGGCAGAGGTGTCCCAAATAGAGCGGAAAGCTGTAATCTTGGACTACATGGAGGCCGGCTACTACCTGGACCCGCACAGGTGGCACAGGGAGAAGCCGGTGGCCCAGGCAATCGGCGAGAGCAGGTTCACCCTGCTTGACGGCATTCCACTTCAGCCTGTGGAGCCCCTCGAGGAGGTCGCAGTGACCAAGGAGGTCCTTGAGACTGTGGAGGAGCCCCTAGACCCTGTTGGAAGGCACACAAGAAAGGTGAGCATACCTATGGCCTGCATTAGCACCGGCGACTCTAAGAGGGTCTGCCTGCCAACAGCTAAGGTTGAGCAGAGGCTACTTGACCTCCTTAAAGTTATGGCTGGCGATGAGCTTGAGATAGTTAATTCCCCCGCTGAGTTCTCCAGGACGCTCACCAACATGGGGCTGCCCCCTAAGGCCATAGCTGCCCCAAGGACTCCCCTCACATATGAAAGCCTAACGGAGATAGCCAAGAGGAACCTGAGGGAGGCTGTAAAGTTCATAATAAAGGCCAACGAGAGGGTTTTCATAGAGTTCTTCAATAAGGCTGAGCCCATAAACATAAGGCTTCACTCCATAGAGCTCCTCAGGGGAGTGGGCAAGAAGACCCTGATGGCCATTCTGGACGCCAGGACCAAGAAGCCCTTTGAGTCCTTTGATGAAATACGCAAGCTAATAAAGGACGACCCTGTTGAAGTGCTCACCGACAAGGTTCTTGAGGAGCTCGAGGGTCGTTCGAAATACAACCTATTTGTGATGCCCTCTGCCAGCGGGGTGCCCTTCCTGGATTACCTCTCGGTCCTTGAAGGAGCTCGCAAAGAGGGCCGTAAATGAGGTACCCGAGGGACCTTGGCCAGAGGTTCCTTGTCAACAAGGATGGGGTAAGCCTCTTCCTTGAAGGCCTCAGCGGCTTTGAAGGACTTGATGTATTAGAGGTGGGCCCCGGCGAGGGCCAGCTGACTGTATCAATAGCTAATGTGGCCAGGAGAGTCCTGGCGGTGGAGTTTGATAGGGAGCTTGCAGCTAGGCTCGTGGCTAGGGTCCCTTATAATGTCTCTGTGGTAGTCGGTGACGGAGCTAGGTACGCGCTCATAGCTAGGTCACCAGTGCTGGTCTCGAACACCCCATTTTACCTCAGCAGCTCCATAATAACCAACGCTGCCAGAAACAACAACCTGGAACTCATGGTTCTTGGACTACAGCTTGAGGTCGCTAAGAGAGTCACGGCGCGCCCTGGAAGTGAGCTATACGGCAGGCTGTCAGTGATCTCCCAGGCCTACTTCAGGACGCAAATTATAGGGGTAATGCCGTCGTCGTGGTTTAAGCCAAGGCCTAAAGTTGACGCCGCCGTGGTGCGGATGGTAAGGATAAGAAGGTGGGACCCCACCGGTGAGGCCTTAGAGAAGGTCACCAGGTGCCTGTTCTCTTACAGGAACAAGCTGGTTACGAAGGCCGCTCTCCGTTGCCTGGGCAGCGTGCCAGAGGACTTCAAGAGCCTTCCCTCAAGCACCAGAGTCAGGGACCTAGCTCCAGAACAGCTGATCGGTGTTGCCAAGTGGCTGAGCTTAGGTGGGCAGATATAACTACTGCGGCTGGAAGGCTTAGAGTGGCCTTGTCCAGGTGTGTTTACGAGCCTAGCGACGACTCTCTGTTAGCGATAGACGCTATGGTAAAACTCAAGGAGATGGGAAGGACCTACGAGGCCGTGCTTGACCTTGGCACGGGTTCTGGCGTGCTGGCGTTGGCGTCTTTGCTCCTTTTCCGCCCTAGAAGGCTTGTCGCTGTTGACATCTCTCCCTACGCTGTTGAGTGCGCCAGGGCAACGCTAGGCCCTGACGCGGCAGTTATACAATGCGATGGTGCCAGGTGCCTCAGCGGTGGATGGGATCTGATAATACTTAACCCTCCATACCTGCCCTCGAGCGATATTCCTCATGATGAGTGCGACTTCTGGGAGTTCATGGCGTGGAGCGAGGGCGCAAACCATGAAAGGCTGTGCAGGGATGCCGCTGAGGCCGGCAACGAGGTGCTTATAGTAAGGTCGTCATTGTCCTCGTTTAATGTAGACAGCTGTCTTAGGAACGAGGGGCTTCACATGGATGAAGTCTTGGCTAGCCGAAGGTTCTTTATGGAGGAGCTTCGCGTTGAACTATGGAATCGGTTTAGCGTTAAAAAATAAGGGTATTTCCCCTCTTTCGACAGGAATAGGATAATAATTAGTACAGGTTATTAACCTGTGGGGCTTTACGCTATGCAGAGCGTGTACTCCGAAACGCAGGGCGCTGAGATAATATCACTTGACGACATAAACGTCTCAAAGATTATAACTATAAGCGCTAAGATATCGCTGCCCGAGTCTATAGCAATAAACGCCATAGCCGAGATCTGCCACGTCAGCAAGAGCTCGCTGGTAAGGGCTGCCATTGCGAGGCTCATAAGGGACTTCTACGCCGCAGCTCCTGAATCGCTGGCTGATCTGAACAAGGGCTTTATGGCATCGGCTATTATTGTGGATGAACAGATATCCAGGTGCCTGGAGAGGCTTTCTAAGAAGGAACCTAAGTAAGGGCTCAGGAGGAAAGGACCTCGCAAAGATCCCTAACTATGGCATGAAATACCTCGCTGATCCTCCGGGCGCCGCACTCCTTTGCGCACAGGTTCCTCTCCACAGGGTCGCTCTTGGCGCCGCACTCCTCATAGGAGCACGCTTTCTCAAGCCTCTGCCTATCTATATAGATGACCACCAGGTTGCCCAGGTCGCTTACCTGAAGGAGTCTTCCTGCGCCGCTTACGTTTATTATCTTTAAGAGTGACTGGTAGTCGTCGAGCTTCTTATCTACGATGAACGCCCTCGGCCCAGACGACAGGGACCTAAGGAGCCTCTCAACGAGCTGCGACTCAGGTCTAGAAACCCCTTTACAGAACCCCTCGGCCTCAGTGGGGGACAAGTCTCGTCACTTCCGATCAGCGGTAATACCTTACATCACCGGCCTGAGTCCTGCCTTACAATAAACTTACTCCACTGCCTGAGGTATAAGTTCATTACCATGACTTCCCTCCTGGCGGCGTCAGGCTCGAGGCACCCAGTTTTAATTACCCTGCCATCTATGGTCTCTGCCACTATCCTCTGGTACCCCTTTGGCTTGCCGCAGTCCTCAACGCTGAAGCTCTTCAGGAGGCCGTTCATGGCAAGGCCCTCGACCTCTATGACTCCCCTCGGAGGCTCTGGAGAGTCTTCCCTGTCCTTCTTCAAGAGCGTCCCCATAACTGAGGCCAGGGCGGCCCTTAAAAATTAAGGATTATAACGCGTGTGCCCCGCCTAACCGTTTGCCCATCATCTTCATCTCCCTTATGGGATCTCAGGCAACGTGAGACCGGCGGGGCCACGTAGACCTATGGAACTTCAGGGGTGAAAACACTTCCGCTAAAGTAAAATATTTTATTTTTTAGAAATTCTAGGTTGCTTTACTTAACGGCAGAATCGCTGGACTGCAGCTTAACATTTTCATGAAAAACTTAAAGTTAGGGGTACTCTTGTTTGAGAGGGCTACATTTGAGCTCCGAGCACCCTGCCATAAAGGCTATGAAGGAGATCTCCGAGTTCGCGATTAGAGCTGCTGAAGTAATAGATGTCAGTGAGGTCGACAAGATGGTCGACATGTTGACCGACGTCTACCGCAGGAAAGGCAAAGCTTTAGTGATGGGCGCCGGCCGCAGCGGCCTTGTAGGCAAGGCCTTTGCCATGAGGCTCCTCCACCTCGGCTTTAACTCATACGTGCTCGGCGAGACCATAGTGCCCAGCATATCCAAGGGCGACGTTGCCATAGCAATCTCAGGCTCCGGCAGAACTGGCCTAATAGTTGACGCCGCTGACGCCGCCAAGAAGGTGGGCGCCTATGTAATAGCAATAACCACTTTTCCGGAGAGCCCACTAGGGAGCATAGCTGACCTGGTCGTCAGGATACCTGGGAGGTCCAAGATAAGCAAGATGGATGACTACTTTGCGAGGCAGATACTTGGACTTCACGAGCCCTTGGCCCCTCTGGGCACGCTATTTGAGGACACGGCCATGCTGTTCCTTGACGGCGTCGTCTACTACCTCATGATAAAGCTTAACGTGAGCGAGGATGAGATGAGGAGCAGACACGCGAACGTCGAGTTCTAAGTGATGGCCTTGAGGCTCAGGCTAGTGGCCGTGGGCATAGAGGGGCCCGTGAACCTGGGCTACATCTTCAGGCTCTCGGAGAACTTTGAGGTAGACGAGCTTTACCTGGTGTCCCCCACCGCCAGCGTCGCGGAGTCCCTCAGGTGGGCCGCCAAGGCTTCAGACATGGCCTGGAAAGCAACCGTCGTGGGAAGCCTTAAGGAGGCCCTGAGGGATGTCGAGCTGAGCGTGTGCACCTCCGACGAGAGCTCCGCCAGGGACCTGTTGAGGTCACCCGTCTCGCCAGAGCAGGCGGCTGAGCTGATGATCGCCAGGAAGGGCACCGTGGCCCTAGTTGTTGGGAGGGAGAGCGTCGGCCTCACAAGGGATGAGCTGGCCCAGTGCGACCTCCTCTGCACAATACCTGCATCGCCAAAGTACACCGCACTTAACGTGTCCAACGCCACCGCCGTACTCCTTTATGAGATTTACAAGGCCAGGAGGAAGTCACCTGAGTACGAGCCCCCGAGCAGGAAGACCATTGCGCTTGCTGAGGCCTACGCAAGATCACTGGCAGCGGCAGTTGGCAGCAGCGAGGACGACCCAGGCCTCTCGGTTAGGAGGCTGCTCTCAAAGGCCACAGCGGCTGAGGCGAGGCACCTCCTGAACCTGCTCAGCAAGGCCTGCTCGTCGCTCGGCTGCAGGGACATGGCAAGGAGGAAGCTGGAGGAGCTCTGCGGGGGTCCCTGCGAGGAGGCCTAGACCTCGAAGTAGACCTTCCTGGCCTTCTGAAGCCTGTCCAGGTAGGAGCCCTCCTTGTTTATCCTTGGCCTGCCGCTCTCCTTCTCCTGCCTCATAGTTATGCCCAGCTGCGAGAGCAGCTCATTCATGCTGGCCCTTAGCGGCGCTGGCGAGGACGCTATTCCATGGACTCCCGGGGTGCCGCTGAACACCATAGCCCTATTGCTTATCATGGCTATCATCATTATGTCGTGCTCTGCCACGAAGGCCGCAGCCTTCCTCGTCTCGGTTAGCCTCCTTATTATCTTGCCAACCGCGAGCCTCTCCTCCACGTCAAGGTGTGCTGAGGGCTCGTCAAGCAGGTAGAGGTCCGCCTCCCTGCTCAGGGACATAGCTATGGCCAGCTTCTGCATCTCCCCTCCGCTCAGCTCCCTTGCCTCCCTGTCAAAGAGCCTGTGGAGGCCCAGCTTCTCAGTGAGCTCTATGTAAAGCCACGTGCCGGTCGTAATGGCCTCCGGGTTAACGCTCCTGAGGACGTCGGCCACAGTCATGCCCTCCGGGAAGAAGTCAGGTCCTATATACTGGGGCTTGTAGCTCACCTTGAGTTCCCTGTAGGAAAACGGCACTCCCTCATCAGCCTTGAGCTCGCCCGTTAGGTACCTTATGAAGGTCGTCTTGCCTATTCCGTTAGGTCCTGTCACAGCTATAACTTCTCCCCCGTTGATATAGCCTGGCATCACGTCAAGCGTGAAGTCCCCAAGCCTTACCCTAGCCTGGGTCCACTCAAGGTACTTGTACTCCGCCTCCTGCTGGGCGGCCTGAACGGATCTGCTGAATATGATTGGCGTGCTCCTTATCCTCATGTTCTCTGACTGCAAGTAGCCGTCAAGGAAAGCGTTTATGCCGACCCTGACTCCGTAGGGCTGTGAGACTATGCCGTAGACCCCAGGCTCGCCGTAGAGTATGTGAACGTTGTCGCTCAGGTAGTCCAACATAGCAAGGTCGTGCTCTACCACTAGGAAGTACTTGCCTGGCTTCACCTCAGACCTTATGAGCCTTGAGACCCTTACCCTCTCCCTTATGTCAAGGTAGCTGCTGGGCTCATCAAACATGTAAACGTTTGCGTCTTTGCTCAGAGTGGCAACTATGACCATCCTCTGCAGCTCGCCGCCGCTAAGGTTCCTTACGTCCCTGTCCCATAAAGCGTCCAGGCCTACCTCCTGGGCCAGGTCCCTGGCGACCCCCCTCTCATCTGCACGCTTAAGGAGCTCCCCCACGGTTCCCTTTAGGTACCTGGGCACAAGGTCTATGTACTGGACCTTGTGGGCCACTGTGAGCTTTCCATCATAAAGCTTCTGCAGGTAGGTCTGCAGCTCGCTGCCCCTGAAATGCCTTAGAACCTCCTCAGCTGGCACCTCCTTAACGTCGGTCCTGCCAAGGTTGGGCATCAGCTCACCGGCAAGTATCTTCAGGGCGGTTGTCTTGCCGACGCCGTTCTTGCCCAGGAGCCCTATGATCTGCCCGTCCTTAGGTATTGGCAGCCTGAATAGCTTGAAGCCGTTAACGCCGTACCTGTGGACGGCCTCCTCACTGAGCTCCTCAGGCAGGTTAACTATAGCTATGGCGTCAAAGGGGCACGCCTTGACGCAGAGGCCGCACCCTATGCAGACGTCCTCATGAATTACCGGCTTTGCCCTGGCCTTGGTGTCGGCCTCGATAGCTACGTCCTTCTTACTTTTGTTTATGGGGCACACCGAAATACACTGATAGCTACATCGCTTAGGCTTGCACTCGTCGCTGTCTATTACAGCTATCCTTGTCATAAGTGACCCTTAGCTAAAGGGCGACTGGAACCTTAAAACTTAAACTCAAACCTTTCTCCTGGCTTCAGAACTACAACCTTGGTCGGCAGCCCTCTTGACGTTACCATCCTTGCGAACTCCTGGGGGTCACCGTAGAGCACTGGGAAGGTGCCGTAGTGCATTGGTATGGCTACCTTGGGCCTTATTAGCTCCACGGCCTTGGCGGCCTCGTTGTGGTCCATCGTAAAGTGGCCGCCTATGGGCAGCATGGCTATGTCGGGCTTGTAGAGCTCACCTATGAGGCTCATCTCAGCTGTGATGCCAGTGTCGCCAGCGTGATAAAGGGTTCCCTCGCCTGTTATTATTACCGCGCCCACTGCCGAGCCGTGAGTGCTCGTGTGGTTAGCGGGCACCAGGGCCACCTTTATGCCTCCCTCCAATACCATAGGGCCACCCATGTTGCCTCCGATCGCCCTTGACTCGTCACCTATCTTCTCAGCGATGAAGTTGGCTATCTCATAAGTGCTGACAACTTTAGCCTTGGGGTTGTTCTTCATGATCTCAAAGGTGTCGCCCAGGTGGTCGTCGTGATCATGCGTCAAAATTATGTAATCCACCCCTGTTATGTCGCTTGGCTTCACCGGCGAGAGGGGGTTAGTGACCCATGGATCAATGAGTATCTTCTTTCCTGAGACGTTAACCTCAAATGCGGAGTGCCCATAATAGACTAGGTACCCCATGCCTGGTCCCACTGGCGCTGCCAGGGATTAGGGAGGATAAAAGCAAATACCTATGTGTCTCCACTTATAGCCTTCCCAGGGACCCCGCAGCGTGAGGGTTAGCCTTTGATAAGCCAAGAGGAGATCTCTAGGATTCTGGAGGCCGGCCGCATAGGCGCTGAGGCCAGGGAGCTTGGAGCCTCGCTGGTGAAGCCCGGCGCAAGCGCAAGGGAGATCTGTGACGAGGTAGAGTCGCTTATCATCAGGAGGGGGGCGAAGCCCGCGTTTCCGTGCAACTTCTCCATTAATGAGGTCGCGGCGCACTATTCGCCCGGCATAGATGACGACGTCAAGGTACCAGACAAGGCCGTCGTAAAGGTGGACGTGGGAGCCTCCGTTGACGGGTACCTTTCCGACACTGCCGTGACAGTAGCCATAGGCAGCGAGTCCTTCCAGCAGCTGGCTCTCGCGGCCAAGAGCGCCCTCGACAAGGTGGCTGAAGTTATGAAGCCCGACATAAGGGTTTACGACATAGGCAAGACCATAGAGAGTGTCATAAAGTCCATGGGCTTTAAGCCAGTGAGGAACCTGACAGGCCACACCATAGAGAGGTATACCCTTCATGCTGGCCTCTCAGTCCCTAACTACGCGGAGAGGACGCTCTTCTACCACAGGCTGAGGCCCGGAACCCAGGTCGCGGTGGAGCCCTTTGCCACCAGCGGGAGGGGCCTCGTGGTTGACGGACCCAAGGCATATATATACTCCGCCACGGGCAACAGGCCCCAGAGGATTTCAGAGACCGCAAGACAGCTCCTTGAGTATATACTTTCTCACTACAGCACGCTGCCCTTTGCTAAGAGGTGGCTCTACCCGGAGTGGAAGCGTGAGGAAATAGAGGCCGGACTTGCAGAGCTCGTTAAGGCGAGGGCCCTGGTCGAGTACCCAGTCCTCATAGAGGCCTCCAGGGCCCCTGTCTCGCAGTTTGAGCACACCTTCGTAATAACCCACGATGGGGTGATAGTTGCCACGAAGCTGTGACCTTAGTTGCTATAGTTTAAAAGCTTCTGCGGTTTTCCGCTAAGCGGAGAGAAAAGAAGATGGCTACCAACGCGTTGGCCACTTGGATAACTGTGGGCGTCAACATACTGTGGATAGCGCTCCTATTCCTATGGCTTACAGGCCTGGGCAACTGGATTCAGGTCTACTGGTACAGGGCCGACATAAGGTCAAAGCTTAACCTCCTGGGGGGCCTCGCGGACGAGGCTAAGAAGGCAACCTTGGACTTCATGAACAAGAACAACGCTAAGGACGCGGCCTCCCTGCTTGACAGGCTGACCGACTTCTTTACAATAGACCCTGTGTCCGTTGAGCCCACGGACATCATAAGCAGGATGAGGCACCTGCTTAACATCAGGGACATGAGGTTTAAGGACTCGTTCATAGAGGCCATGCCTAACTCCGACGATGTCACCAGGAGCATAGCCTCCACGGCTGCTGAGATAACTTCAGCGTTAAACTTCATCTATAAGTACGTGAGGCACCTCCTGCTCTTCAGCGAGAAGACCAAGAACTGGTACCTGATACTTCAGCTGGAGATATTCATGCCACAGATAGTGCAGCTGGCGCAGACCTACAGGAAGGCCCTGGACGACTTCCTGACCAAGGTGCCGGTAGGCGACGGCGCCGGCCCCATGGTGGCGCTGAGGCTTGCAGGGCCCGACGCGAAGTGGAGGGAGGTTACGGAGGACACCGTGGTCACAGAGACCAACTTCGAGGGGCGCAACATAATACTTGTCAAGGCCAAGGGGCCCGCGTCCACCGTTGGGAGGCCGGGCGAGGCCGCGGAAAAGGTGATAAGGGAGGCCATAGCGCAGGGCAGGAAGGTCTCGCTCATGATAACAGTCGACGCGGCGCTGAAGTTCGAGGGGGAGGCCACAGGTGACGTCGCCGAGGGCGTCGGAGCTGCTATAGGGGACCCTGGCCCCGAGAAGATAAGGTTCGAGAGGGTAGCCACGGAGTATAACATTCCTCTGAGGGCCGTGATCGTCAAGATGGGCATGGATGAGGCCATACTTGCCATGAACCAGGACATATATAACGGCGTTGAGAAGGCCGTGGAGAGGGTCAAGCAGATCATCAGGAGCGAGAGCAGGGAGGGCGACACGGTAGTGGTAATAGGGGTTGGCAACACCGCGGGGGTGGGCCAGTGATGAACACCCTGCAATATTACATGCTGATGTTCCTCATAGTGCTGCTAGCCGCGACTACCGTGATGACAATAAAGCAGATGAACGACATAAAGAAGTTGCAGGAGCTCAGGAAGAGGCCTAAGATAGTCACCGTGGAGCAGTGCGGGGGCTCCACAAGCACGAGAGACTTCAGGGAAGGTGACTACGTGGGCCTCGTCACGGGCTCCTGCTCCGACGGAACGCCCAGGAGGATCATAGGAATATACGCAATCAAAGAGGAGAGCAAGAAGCGGGGAGGCCTCTAGTCGCCGGTGATCGCGTAATAAGGGCTCCTAATCGTATAGAGCTAGGTGGGAGCTAGCTTTGCGCGACACGCTATCATGGGAGGTCTGCGACATCTGCGAGAGAAGGGTGCCTACGAGGCTGTGCCGCGTTGATAGCAGGGTGCTCAGGGTCTGCGACGAGTGTTTGATTACCCTCCAGGGGCTCCTATCGTGCGGCTCCGTGGGAGGGGCCACGGCAGCCCGCAAGCCAAGAGAGCTAAGCGTCAACGAGGAGCTCCTGAGCTCCCTCAAGGAATCCCATGGCAAGGAAGAAAGGAAGTACACAAGAAGGAGGGCCTATCACTCCAGGGAATCTTAAGGGAGCCTTAACTTAGCTCAACAAGACAGGGCTCGCTTCTCTGAATTAAACCTGTTGGCTTAGCCAGGGCCTGCCGTCAGAGAAAAGCTTTTATAGAAGTAATCTCACGATAGCTTATTGAGAGCTATACGGTGGTGGATTATGGCGGCAGCCCAAGGGATACCCGTGCTGATACTCAAGGAAGGAACCCAGAGGTCTTACGGCAGGGAGGCCATGAGGAATAATATACTAGCTGCCCAGGTCCTGGCAGAGATGCTTAAGACAAGCCTCGGGCCTCGCGGCCTGGATAAGATGCTAATAGACTCGTTCGGTGACGTCACAGTAACTAACGATGGCGCCACTATAGTTAAGGAGATGGAGGTCCAGCACCCCGCTGCCAAGCTCCTAGTTGAAATAGCTAAGGCCCAGGACGCTGAGGTGGGCGACGGCACCACCAGCGTCGTAGTACTCGCCGGGGCGCTGCTGGAGAAGGCCGAGGCCCTGCTGGAGCAGAACATACACCCGTCAATCATAATTGACGGCTACACCAAGGCCATGAATAAGGCCCTTGAGATCCTGGACAAGATAGCCATGCCTGTCGACGTGAACAATGACGAGAACCTCAGGAAGATAGCCTACACCACCATAGGCAGCAAGTACGCGGGCCAGGGGCCTGAGAAGGACAAGATGGTGGACCTGGCGGTTAACGCCATAAAGATAGTTGCCGAGCCCAAGCCAGAGGGCGGCTTCAACGTAGACCTTGACAACATCAAGATAGAGAAGAAGAAGGGAGAGAGCCTAATGGACTCCGTGCTCGTCAGGGGCATAGTCCTCGACAAGGAGGTCGTCCACCCAGGCATGCCAAGGAGGGTCGAGCACGCAAAGATAGCCGTGCTCGACGCCCCGCTTGAGATACAGAAGCCTGACATAACAACAAAGATAAGGGTAAGCGACGTCGACCAGCTCGACTCGTTCCTAGATGAGGAGACCAAGATACTTAAGGACATGGTAGACCAGATAGCCGCCACCGGCGCCAACGTTGTGATAACCCAGAAGGGAATTGACGACGTGGCCCAGCACTTCCTGGCGAAGAAGGGGATACTTGCCGTCAGGAGGGCCAAGAGGAGCGACATAGAGAAGCTGGCCAAGGCTACCGGTGCCAAGATAGTGACCAGCGTGAGGGACCTCAAGCCTGAGAGCCTGGGCTACGCTGACCTAGTCGAGGAGAGGAAGGTCGGCAATGACAAGATGGTCTTCATAGAGGGCGCCAAGAACCCCAGGAGCGTGACCATACTGCTCCGCGGAGCCAACGACATGCTACTTGACGAGGCTGAGAGGAACCTTAACGACGTGCTTCACGCACTGAGGAACATAATGAGGGAGCCAAAGATAGTGGGCGGCGGAGGTGCCCCAGAGGTTGAGATTGCCATGCAGCTCAGGGACTACGCTGCCACCATAGGAGGCAAGGAGCAGCTCGCCATAGAGGCCTTCGCAGACGCCCTTGAGACCATACCGAGCGTGCTGGCCGAGAGCGCCGGCATGGACCCGCTTGACACCGTGATGCAGCTCAGATCCCTGCACAGCAAGAAGCTCACATTCGCTGGCGTTGACGTACTTAACAGCAAGACTGCTGAGAACATGTTAGACATAAACGTTTACGAGCCTCTGTTGGTCAAGAAGCAGGTAATAAAGGGAGCCTCTGAGGCCGCCATAGCCCTGCTCAAGATAGATGACCTCATAGCCGCAGCGCCGCCGAAGGAGGAGAAGAAGGGCAAGGAGGGCGAGGAAAGCCCCTCAAGTGGCAGCAGCGGGAGCAGCTAAGCTCTTAGACTTAGTCTGAACTACCCTCGTAACTCCACTTTTATGTTATATTATAATTATTTTATAGCCATGCAGTTTCTTCTTTAACTCAATGACCCCCTCTCCCTTAATAGCCTTCCCTTCCCCCGTTCAGGGGTGGATGAAGCCCGTTGGGGAGCTCCATAGACATGCTTAACCCCAAGCTGAGGGCGGCCATAGCATCCCTCGGCTACAGAGGCCTTCTTCCTATACAAGAAAAGGCCATACCCGTGATATTAACGGGCAACAACACCCTGGTTATCTCCCCAACGGGCAGTGGCAAGACTGAGGCCGCTGTCTTTCCAGTCGTGTCCATGATGCTTGAGCGCTTCACGCCGGGCGATGGCACCGTTAAGGCCATCTACATAACCCCGCTTAGAGCGCTTAACAGGGACGTAACTCTGAGGATCTCTAGGATCGTCGAATCCATCGGCTTCACGATATCACTTCGTCACGGTGACTCGACGAGCACCATAAGGAGGAGGTTCCTGCAGAGCCCCCCTGACTTCATGGTGACCACGCCTGAGAGCCTCAACCTGCTACTGACGGTTGCTAAGGGCAGGGACCTCTGGTCGTCAGTCTCCTTTGTCATAGTTGACGAGATTCAGGAGATGCTTGACAATAAGAGGGGGGCTGAGCTCTCCGTGGTGTTGGAGAGGCTTGAAGAGGCTTCCAGGAGCAGGATCCAGAGGGTCGGCCTTTCCGCGACGCTCTCCGAGAAGTCTAAGAGGGAGGCTGCGTCGCTCCTGGCCTTCAACAGGCCAGTCAACATAGTTGAGGACAAGGGGGAGAGAAGGTATGTAATTACTGTGGATGTAGTAAGGGGCAAGGGCCAGGACGAGTTCCAGGAGGCCGCCAGGAGAATAGCTGAGATAGGTGAAAGGGAGAGCGGCTCGGTGCTTGTCTTCACAAACACGAGGTCTGTGGCAGAGAAGCTGGCATCACTCATAGGAAACATTGTTGGCGATGACAACATAGCTGTACACCACGGAAGCCTGTCCAGGAGCGTGAGGGAGACGGCAGAGGCCAAGTTCAGGGAGGGCAAGGTAAAGCTAATGGTCGCTACCTCAAGCATGGAGCTTGGCATAGACATCGGGTCCGTTAACCACGTTGTTCAGTTCATGTCACCAAGGGAGGTAATAGCTATGACCCAGAGGGCGGGGAGGTCCGGCCACGTCTTCGGGGGGACGAGCAGGGCCACGATAGTTACTTTCGACAACGTCTTTGAGGTCCTGGAGTCCACCTCAATAGCAAGGAGGACCGAGAAGGGCGAACTCGAGGACCTCGGCTTCCCGCGCAGCCCACTTGATGTGTTAGCCCACCAGATGACCGCCATGCTAGTTGAGGGGTCAGCGGACAACATCAGGAGAGTGCATGAGATAGTCGCAAGGGCCGCGCCGCTAGCCCACGTGTCCCTTGATGACGTTAGGAAGGTGGCCGAGCACCTGGACTCCGTGAAGGTTATTAGGTTCGACCCCGAGACAGGGGAAATTAAGAGGTCGAGAAGGACCTTTAAGTACCTCTACGAAGTTTCAATGATACCCGATGAGATAAACTTCAAGGTTTACGACTTATCCTCCACGAACCTCGTTGGCGAGGTCAGTGAAAGGTTCGTGGAGGTCGCAATGCTAACCAGCGGGAGCACGAAGTTCCGCTTCACCCTGGCCGGGAAGGTGTGGGAGGTCGTTAACATAGACTATGACAGCGAGAGGATAGACGCTAAGCCAGTTGGTGAGGCTGAGGGCGCAATACCCATATGGGAAGGGGAGCTCATACCAGTTAGCTCAAAGGTTGCCAGGGAGGTCTGCAGCATACTGAGCTTCTCGATGATGGAGCCTGAGAAGGGCCTTGAGCTGCTGAAGTCCAAAGGCATTGATGAGGAGACCGCCAACAGAATTGTGAGGGTCGCTGAGGAGAGCCGCAAAACGTGGGGCACGGTACTGACGTATAGCGAGCCCGTAGTGGAGGAGTCGAAGGGGGTCAGCATACTTTACGCCTGCCTCGGAAGCAAGGGCAACCTGATGCTCGCGCTCCTCATATCTAAGGCCCTGGAGAGCAGGATGAAGGTCTGGTTCGACTACATACCTTACGCCATAGTGTTCTCGTCGCCATCAGGCGTCCCCGCGGAGGCGATAAAGGACGCCCTTGAGAAGCTCAAGTCGCTTGACCAGGCGGAGCTCGTGGCCATGAGCTATGACGCCGTCAGGTCAACGCCCCTCTACATAGCTAGGTTCCTGCAGGTCGCTAAGAAGCTAGGCGTGATTGACCCTGACGCCAGGATCTCGCTGGAGCAGGGCAGGAAGGCCATGGAAGCCTACAGGGGCTCAATAGTCGACGAGGAGACCCTGAAGGAGATAGCCTTTGATAAGCTGGACCCTCTGGCAGTTCATGAATTCCTCTCAAACCTCAGGGAGGTCCACGTGGCGAGCTCCTCAGCCCCCTCGCCGCTCTTCAAGGAGGTCATAAATAACCCCTACCTTAGGAGGGAGCTGGCCACTAACATAAAGGAGGTGGCAATAGACTACATAGCTGAGGGCCTCAGGAGGGCCGCGCTTTCAAAGGAGGCGCTGTTCCTCTGCACCGCCTGCGGCAACGCCTGGAGGGCCAGGGTCTCTGACATAGGTGATTCCATCAGGTGCCCCAGGTGCGGCGCCATGATGGTTGCCCCCCTGCCCGCCACTGAGTGGGGGGAGGAGGCCGCCGCAAAGTACGCCGCCTGGAGAAGAGGATCCCTCAAGAAGCCCAACAACGACGAGAGGAAGCTGATAAAGGAGGTCCAGGAGAGGGCAATACTTTACATAAACTACGCGTCACAGGGCCTTGGCAGGTACGTGATCGAGGCCCTAATGACCTCTGGTGTTGGCCCAAGGGCTGCTAAGAAGGTCATGCAGGAATACTTCAAGGGAGGAGAGCAGGCGTTTTACAAGGCCCTGCTCAAGGCCAAGGAGGAGTATCTTGTCTACAAGAAGTTCATAGATAATAACGCTGGGAGCAAAAGGGAGCAGCCTCAAGGTCACGGCTATTTTTAAATATCCCAGGTCCCATATGGTACCAAGGTGCCGCGGTAGTATAGCCCGGCCCAGTATGCAGGCCTCTCGAGCCTGTGACCCGGGTTCAAATCCCGGCCGCGGCACCACCTTCATGTTAAAATGACTTCAAATAACGTCTCCAGCCCAGCAGTTACTCGTTATAATTAAAGTCATAGAGGTCCAGCCCTTTTATTTCTCCTGACACACCCTACCGGTGAACAGCAGATTATGGCGATACCAGCATGAATTCCAGGGACTTTAATAAGCTGCTCATCTCACTAATTGGGTTTAACCTAACCGTCCTCTCAGTCATGGTCTACGGGGCTGATGGCACGGATGTTAACATAGGTCGCTTCATGGGGTACCCCTTCCCCTATTATGTTCCTTATCCAGCTGCCGTGGCAATAGCATTCCTGCTCTTTGCAATAGGCATTAGCATGATGCTGCTCTCAGGGGTCGTAGTTAATAGAAGGCTGGAAAGCAAGGCTGTGCTAACCTCAGTGATAATAGCTGGGGCCTCAGCTTTCATGACTTTTCTGACATATTTGCACGGTAAAATAATAGTAAGCGGCGGCCGTGAGGACTCCTATGTAATTCAGTTAGAGGCTGCCAGGGAACTGCTCAAAGGCTTGAACCCCTACCTGGTTAACTACTCAGGCGTCCTGCTATCAAGGACCGCTATAAACAAGTTGACGCTTATCTACCAGGCGGGACCTCCATATAATGCCTCTCATGCCGTAGGCTTCGTCTCGTCGCTCGACTACCCGGCGTTCTCCTTCATTTATTACATTCCGGCAGTGCTACTGCGGATACCAGGTAATGTCTGGGACTCGGCAGTCCTCGGGGCCGCGCTGGCAATTTTATATTTAAGGCTCAGGCAGGCCGGAAGGGACCTCTTCCCCTTAGTAGTTGCGTCAGGAGCGCTTTACATGATAATGGACCCAGCAACCTTTGATCCCATAACTGGCTGGCTCGCGCCGGCCATTCTAATGGTTACGTTCGCAGATAACCCAGTGATAGCTGGAGTCATGATAGGCCTTGCAGCCTCGTATAGGCAGTACGCGGCCGCGCTGGCCTTCGTCTATTTCCCGCTGTCGCTTCGGAGGCTTGGCAGATCAAGGACCCTGAAGGGCGTTCTCTCGATGTTAATTACTGCCGCCATAGTAAACTTGCCTTTCCTTGTCGGCTCCCCGCGCGTTTTCGTAAGTGACGTCCTGCTTCCAGCAAGGCTTGACCTGGACCTGGAGGGCTTCGGCATCTCAAGCGTCTACTTCATATCGCACCTGACGTTGCCAAGGCTGTGGCTTGACGTCACAGCAGTCACAACCCTTATAGTGGGTTCAGCGATTACCTACTCGTTTTATGATGAGCTGGAGGCCGCTGCATTCGTGTTTCCAGCACTTGCATTCTTCATTTATCCACGCCCCCTTTACTCCTACTGGCTCTGGTTCCCCTTCGTTGGACTTCTAGCCTCCCTCACTAACGTGAAGGGCGATGGCAGCCCCTTGATTAGGTCCATTTCATTAGAGGGCCTGGGCATAGCTTCAACTATAGCCGCAATTTCGATTTACGCCAGCGGGGTGCTGAGCCTACTTACTATTGCTGTATTTTCGATGTCATTAACTATGATAATCCTGTTGCCGCGGGCCGGGGACCTCTTAAGGTCGAAAGAGTCGCTGGACGTTATGATCGCCACGCTCGTGTTGCCCATGGGCCTAGGCCTTGTGGCCCTCGCTGCAAGGAGCTACATCTCATGGCCTGTCGTCATGGCCTCGAGAGCGGCTAATGGGCCGCCCGCTTTAATCTATGACTTAAGCAGTGGGCTGCCGTTGGCCTTAGGATCCTTTGAGTACGGCACCCTTTGGCCTTCTAAAGCAGTGGGCCTTCCTCTGACTTTAGCTCTGGCGGCCTCAGTAACGAGCGCCTTCGCTCTGCTCTCGGCTATGCTCTTCGTGTCCACGCGCAAAGATAGCCTTACACTGCTACGTGCGGCCGCCCTAATGGACGGCGCCGCCGCCATACCATTATTGACGTCTGGGCCTCTAACGTCGCTCGCTGCCTTAATTGTAATCATAGCTATGGCCCTTTACGTCAGCGGGGAGCCTCGCAGCGTAGCGGCCTCACTCATGCTGGGGGCGACCACGTTCCTCACCCCTGCAGCCTTGTCCATGTGGATAATTAGTGTAACCACCAAGGTTAGAGGGAGGCGTAACCTCATGATTAATGCCATAACCTATGCGGTCTCTGCGGCCATCGGCATAGTCATAGGAGTGCATTTCAAGGTATCGTGGATTCTTGAACTGTCAAGCCTTCCATTGGCCCTCATCTCCCTAATCCTGGCCGTTGCGCTGCCATTAGCTTACATCACCGCCTCGCGCGCCAATAGAATCGCCCCCCTTATCGCTGCTATACCATCAGCCGTATTAGGTCAGGGTATCATTGCGGTGTCGCTAGCCATGGCGTCACTGCTTGACTAAGCCATTCAGAACCAACGCTATATCTACTACAGATCCTCCGGCCCGCCTGAGGTTACTTAGGCATATGGGACACATAGCTATGGCCATGTCAGAGGCCTCCCTGAGTTCCCTGACCCTCCTCACAGCTATGGCCTCGGCCAGGCCAGGCGAGAGGGATTCCACTGGCCCGCCGCAGCACGAGGTCCTGGTGCCATGATTCCTTGGCTCCACCAATGAAACGCCTGCCCCCTTAAGCAGCGACCTGACCCTGTCGGCGAGCCCTAGGTCCCTCGCATATATACATGAGTCGTGAATGGTGGCTTTAATCTGGGTGGACAGCCTAGGTTTGACCAACTCTAAGTAGTTGACGACTTTAATGTCAAAGCCCACGAGCTCCCTGTAGTGCATCAGGGTGAGGGTCGTGTGCGGATCTATGGTTATTACACCCTCTACTTCCCCCTCGGACTCTATGGCCTTAGCTACCTTCGTCGCGTGCTCCCTGAGGCCGTCAGCTATCCCATAGTCAAAGAGCAGAGCGCCGCTGTACATGTTTGAGACCGCAGGGTCATACATGAAGTCCACCTGTGAGCTGGCCAGCAGTGAGGCTATAGATCTAAGGATCCCATTATATTCTTCCACCTCGCGGGGGTCGGGCCTAACAAGTCCCTGAAGGTAAGAGGGTCTCAGCTTCGCGAGGCTCTCAGCGACGTCAAGCAGGTCGGACAGCCCCCGCGACTCCATGAGGCTGAGGAACCTCACCGTCGCATTGATGTAGGGCACCAGCTGATAGAGAGCCCCCGTGAACAGGAGATACCTGCTGCCCCTTCTCTTCAGGTCGAGGCCCCGTGACCACTGTGAGGCGAAGCCGGGCGGCGCCGGCACCGGGTAGCCTGTGAGGAGCGTGTAAGTTCTCATGAACCTGAGGACCGAGGAGATCTTAAGCCCCCTCATCTCGTTCTCACCGCCGCGTTAGAGCTGATCACGGGGCTGCCCCACAGCATCGCCCTGGCCATCCTCATCAGGTCCCCAACCCTGATCCTGGCTGGGCATACTGTTGAGCAGGCATTGCATAGCAGGCAGCTGTAGAAACTTGACAGCACCTCGTCACTTAGGCTCGCGCGGCCCTCCAGGAGCTCCCTCAGCAGGGTGACCCTGCCCCTGGGACCGTAGCCCCTGTGCGGCCCAAAGGGCTGGGTAGGGCAGACGCTCTCGCAGAAGCCGCAGTACACGCACTTGTTGGCCTCGCTCAGCAGCTGGTCCCTGTAGCTCAAGCGCCCTCTTGTATTACAGTGGCCTCGCCCCTATTCACGCTTCCGTATTGTCGAGCAGCGGAGGTTCATATCATGCTCACGGGTATGTTGTCTGGGGTAACAGCCCTCCTCGGCCTTAGCCCCAGCCTCCTGAGCTGCTCCTCAACGTGCCTGTAAAGTATGACGTACTCCCAGTCCACGTCAGCGAGCCTCTCATCTATTGAGGCTAGCCTCCTCACGAAGTCCCTTATGGAGTTGTCGTCGCTGAAGCCTATCATGGCGGCCGCGTAGACCTCCCTGCCGGGCTCCAGGCCCGCCGAGACCAGGCTCTCAATGGCCCTGAACTGAAGCTCAAAGAACTCAGCCCTGGCCCCCGTGAGCCTGTGGAACTCCTCCGCGTTGGTTCCCTTGAACGACACCCTGACCACGACGTTTGGGTGAGCTGCGAGGTCCTTGGCGTATGAGGGGTCGTTTCCTATTAGGAGGCCGTTGGTCTCAAGTACGAAGGTTATCCCCCTCTCGTCAAAGAGCTCTATTAGGTCGAGCAGGTGCCTCCTGCTTATGGTGGGCTCCGCGCCGCTCAACCTGACCTGCGTGAAGCCCTTGGACTTGGCTATTGAGTATATGGCGTTGAAGGCCTGCTGAGGCGTCATAAATTTACCAAGGGATATGTTGTCCCTGAAGCGCCAGCTCCAACAGAAGCCGCACGAGAGGTCGCAGCCTATGACGTCACCGGTGGCTATGCCGCCATACCACCTATCAGCCCTGAACCTATAGTATAGCCTCTGCTCCACGCCGTTAACCTCCCTCGTAACCAGCCTCCTGACGGCCTCAGCCCTCTGAAGGGGGTCGTAGCCCTCCTGGCTCAACTCTGCTCGCTTGCCTGTACAGTGTTGACGGCGGCCTAAACGCCTGAAGCTTAAACCGCGACGGCAAGACCACGGAACTGCTAGCCCTATTACCTTTCCTAGAACCAGACATGGTGGATGTGGAACTTGCCCAGGGGCAGAAGAAAACAGCGCGCAGAGGAGCCCCAGGACGCCGCCGCTGCCGCTCAGAGAAAGCGCAGGTCTTCGGCTGTCAAGAGGGGCACCAGCGAGGAGGACGTGAAGGCGATTGCCGAGTCCCTCTCCTCAAGGCTGATACCGGCCTTAGGGCTTGACCTGATAGGCCTGCAACCGGCTGACATAAAGGACCTTGTATACTCAATTGTAAGCTCCCTGGCTGAGTCCAGGTCTTCCAAGTTAACCGAGGAGGCTGCCATGAAGAGGATAGTGGCCATGAAGGATAACGTACTTAAGGCGGTGTCGGCATCGCTGCTCTCGAAGGGACAGCACCTGACCAGGGAGCAGTTGGAGTTCATAGTGGCCTATGCGCCCGAGATGGCTGGCAGGGCAGCCCCTTACCTGTACAGGGAAGCCCTAAGGCTGAAGGCTGACGACATAATTGACAGCCTTAGGTCCCTCTGGTCCCAGTACGGTAACCCAACGCCTGTTGAGTGCCCCAGGTGCGGGTTCAGGGCCGTGACCCCTGACCTCACCTGCATGGTCTGCGGCGCTGAGCTCAGCGAAGGTGAAATTAAGAAGCACATCGGGCTCGAGAAGGTCCTCGAGTCCCTGGCAACGAGGCTTCACCCGAGGCTCATAGAGGAGATAGCGTCGGCCGGCTACGTAGTGCTTGATGATGACGTGAAGCCCCCCAGCCTCGCCCCTAAGCAGGGCTACGCGCTGGTCCTGCACCTGAGCAGGTCTGAGAGGGAGATCCTGCAGAAGCTCCTTAATAGCCAGGGCCGGGCCCAAGGGGCCGGGGACCAACAGTTACCCTCAGGCTCTCAAGTCCCATAGCCTTGCAGTACCTGCACATGCCCCCCTCTGAGGCGCCGCCGCAGACTGGGCACGTTGACGTAACGGAGGCCGCTAGGTGCTCTACAAGCTCTTCAGAGCTGTGGTCTAGCTCTGGCCTCCCAGCCACTGAAAGGTAAATGCCTTTAACCGTAATCGTTGCCCTGCAGGCTGGCCGCGCCTCGCTAAACCCTTCCAGGAACTCTGCAGCCCTCACAGCCTCATCCTCAAGCCTGTAAAAGGCGTTTACAACCTTAACCTTGTTTACGCTGAGCACCTCCAAGGACTCCGTGCGCCCTATCCCTCCATCCGTCATGAGCGACTCGAGGAGCACCAGCGTTGATGTGGTCCTGGCCAGCGGCATGACAATTATATCAACGCCCAGCTGCTCCGAAGCCCTAAGCGACCATGACCTGTCGTACCTAATGCATGAAATTATTCCTGAGCTCCCAGGAGGAGGCGGGTCGACGGTAACGTCAACCACTTCAGCCGGCTGAGGCAGGCCCTCAAGGAGGCCCTCGAGCCCGCGGTAAAAGCTGGGCAGAAGCACGTATACCTTAGACTTAAACTTGCGCTCCACGTGCGCTAATACCTTAGCTGCGAGCATGGAGCTTGACGGCGAAAACGAAGTTATAGGCACGGCAAACCTGCTGTCCTCCCTGGCGGCTGCCCTGCTGAGGGCTCTGGCCATCGACCTCTCAAGGAGCCTGAAGAGGCACCTGTCGCATAACTTTTCGCCACTGGAAGCCCTGTAGTACCTCGCCTGCCTGACGCCGCAGACGCTGCAGGTTCCTGAGGGCTCCAAGGCTGGCCGCACAGGCTTTAAGTTTCAGCGGAAGTTATAGATATTCGGCGGGCCGTGTGAATAGTCAGGTTATACCCAGCCTAAAGATTGTTGCCCTAAATATATGACCGGGGCTCTAGCAATGCAGCCCAAACGCCTTAGTAACACGGTATATGGTACTACCGCTGATGCCTACAGGTCATACCGAAGTCCCTATTACAACATCAACTATGACTTGGCCCTAAAGCAGCGAGAACTTTGCAGTTTCTTGCAAAATATAGTCCTGCCGAAATCGAGGTTCCTCCCACGCAATGGCAGCTACAGAAGAGCCTCCGCTCACACACATCTGTTGCTAGCACGCTGAGGTGAAGATACAATGAGCAGCGATGCAAAGCAGCTGGAGCTCATAAGGGCCTCGCTGACAAGGCCTGAGCTTGAGGATGAGGCTAAGAAGCTGCTGCTGTTAGACATATACTCAGAGGTCAGGCAGGCCTACAGCGGGCGTGCCCCTAACGGCGGCAAGGTCTCCGAGCTTCCTGCGTGCGTAAATAGCATATGTGAAGACGACATGAAGTTTACCTACAACGCCATCAGGGTCCTCATGAGCAGGTACATGACCAAGGACCTGAGGGGGAGGTACATAGAGACCCCCTCGATGGTAATGAGGAGGGTGGCCCTGGGCTTCAGCGGAAGGGTTGACCCCGACTCCCTCTACAGGGCTATGATAGAGGGCAGGTTCATGTTTAACTCGCCGACGCTCTTCAACATGTACGCTGACGGCGCAAAGGGCGCACTGAGCGCCTGTTACGTGACCCCCGTGTATGACGACATGAGGGGCATTATGGACGGCCTCACCGTCCAGGTCATGACGTTCAAGTACGGCGGCGGCGAGGGCTTCAGCTTCTCGGAGCTGAGGCCAAGGGGTGACGTGGTGGCGGGGACCAGCGGCGTGGCCAGCGGCCCCCTGAGCTTCATGAGGCTCTACGACGTCTCAACCGATGTAGTCAAGCAGGGAGGCAAGAGGAGGGGGGCTAACATGGGCATCCTGCACGACTGGCACCCCGACCTCTACAACCCGGACTACGACCCCTGGAAAGCCCTGGCCTCCACGCTGCCCCCGCAGGTGAGCGCGATACTAGAACAGTACAGAAAGACCTTAGAGCAGCTTGAGAAGGACGGTTACTATGAGGTTGATAAAACGGCCCTCGAGGCGCTGACAAGGCTAACCTCAGGCTGGCAGAGCCCTGAGGAGGCCGGCTTCATACAGGCCAAGAGGGCGCCCATGCAGGATGCCTTCCTGACTAACTTCAACATAAGCGTCGGAACGCACGACGCGTTCATGGAGGCTGTCATAAACGGCCAGGAGTGGTGGATGGTAAACCCAAGGTACAGTGATGAGGGTGATGGAATCTACAGGCTGCACTACTCAGTCTCTAGGGCCACGGGCGAGGGAAGGGCCCTAAGGGTGCTCAGGGAAAGCAGGATAGAGACCCCCTACATGAACGTGTTTGAGGAAGTCGTTGAGAGGGCAAAGTCAAGGATACCTAAGGACATGGACACTTCAAGGAGAAACCCGCACGGCTGGCACTACCCTGCCAGGAGGCTGTGGGAGGAGATTGTAAGGGGTGCCTGGGAGGGCGGAGACCCAGGCATGATATTCCTTGACAACCACAACAAGTGGGTCCCAACTCCATGGCTTGGGGCCGTGGCGGCCACCAACCCGTGCGGCGAGGAGCCGCTGTACCCCTATGAGAGCTGTAACCTGGGGTCCCTCAGCCTTGACAAGTACATCAGGGACGGCAAGTTTGACCTGGACTCCTTCGCCAAGGACGTAGACCTAGCCGTTGATGGCCTTGACGCAGTAATAGATTACAACAGGCAGCCGGACCAGAGGCAGGACTTAGTCAACAAGTTCACAAGGAAGGTAGGCCTTGGAATAATGGGACTTGCTAACGCCCTGGCTAAGCTCAACATTCCGTATGACAGCGAGGAGGCAGTGGCGTTCACCATGATAGCTATGGCAATGATAGAGGCCGAGGCCTGGAAGAGGAGCTGGGAGCTCGGCTCTAGGCTAGGCCACGCCCCAGCGTTTGAATGCAGGAAGTTCGACTGGAAGGAGCTGAAGTGCGTGGAGAAGGCCGACCCAGAGGAGATGGTGAACCTGCTGACTCCAGCGCTGCTGAAGGCCGCTGAGGTGGCGAGCATAAGGGATGGCTACCTGACCGTTAAATACCATGATGTGAAGCTCAGCGATTACATAATGAGCCAGCTGGAGGGCGAAAGCGCGAGGAGGGTCTCCGCCGACGGCTCCGTGAAGCTGCTGAAGCTTGAGGCCCTGGAGAGGGTCCTGAGGGACGTGTTCGGCGTAACAGAGGAGACCCTCTCAGAGGCCGAGAGGATGAGGCCCCAGGAGCTGGCCGCGAGCCCAAGGCATATGTTAGCCATGGCCATATATGATCCGGCCAGGCTCTGGAATGCCCTGAAGGATTACGGCAGGTCCCTGGGGGCCAGGGCGCCGAGGCACACCGCAGTGAACACCACCGCGCCGACGGGCACCATCTCTATAATAGCTGGCACTACGAGCGGCATAGAGCCATACTTTGCCCTGGTGTACCTCAGGAGAGTTACAATAGGAGAGCTCTGGGAGGTTGTGAGGGAGTTCAGGGACAGGCTATACTCTGCTATAGCTGAGGCAGGGGCCCCTGCCGAGCTAGGAGAGAAGCTGCTTGAGGCGATATCAAGGCATAAGGGCAGCCTAAGGTGGGCGCTGGAGGACGTTGAGAAGGCCATAAGGGACGCCCAGCTGCAGGAGGTTGACGGGAAGATAGTTAAGGCCAACTGGGATGCCGAGAAGCTAATATCGAGGATTAAGGAGCTGGCCAAACTCTTCGCCACCAGCATGGACTTCGACGTGTGGTACCACATAGCCCACCAGGCGGCGGCCCAGCTCTACACGGACCAGGCCATAAGCAAAACCGTGAACCTGCCCAAGGATGCCAGCGTGAACGCCGTGGCAACGGCCTACTTAACCGCGTGGCTCACGGGCCTCAAGGGGGTCACAGTCTACAGGGATGAAAGCAAGGGCGTACAGGTCATCTACTTCGGCGGACAGCAGCGCGAGCTCAACAGGGTTCCAGTGAAGCTGCTCAAGAAGCCAAGCATGAGGATGGCGCTAATAAAGAGATCCATGAATGCTGAGGAGGCCTTAGCCGACGAGAAGTTGGGCGGCCTCTTCAAGATAAAGAAGGACAGCAACATTGTGGAAGTTGAGTCTGATGAAAACAGCACATGTAAGACCTGCAACCTCTGATCTGACAGCCGATTCTTGAGCCCAGATCGCAGTTCGTAGTTTCCATCTCTAGTCCTTTTGTATCTCCATGAGCGTGGCTGCGCACGCTGGCTGCGCCTTACCTTACATAGAAGCTCGCGAGGACCTTGCGCGCACGACACTACTGAAAAGCTAAGTGCTAGTTGCGTCACTAACAAACAATTTTAAGGGCTCTGAAGTAAGCTCCCTATGAGCTGTCATGTCCCAGAGCCCCAAGGCTAGACGAGAAGGCCTGGAAGCCGCTCCCTTAGGGCTTGTTGCCCTTATCGTAGTTATAGTAGCGTTAACGTCGCTTATAGCATACTGGCATGTGGCATATGGCCTTCAGGCCGTCGTAGTTGACGGCAGGAGCATGTTGCCAACCCTTCAGACCGGCGACGTAGTGTTCATAGAGAAAGTTAATCCTGTGGACATAAGGGTTGGTGACGTAGTGGTATACAAGTTTACAGGTAACTTTTACGGCATATATCTTAACGACGCGCTCATAATTCACAGGGTCATCTACAAGTACTATCATAATGGAATACTGTGCTTTGTCACCAAGGGCGACAACAACCCGTTCCCTGACCCGGGTTACCCGTCGATATGCGGCACTGTTGACATAAATGGCTATGAGGTCGGCGGGACTCCGTATTTTTATGTTAAGGGAGTGGTTATAGGCGGCCAGCACCCCCTGGTGATACCTTACATAGGCGGGCTCTCGCTCATGTTCCATCCCTCGTCGCAACAGCCCTAGGGCCTCTCCTTCCCTGATATCATTAGTGCGGCCACGTCCCTAACCCATTTGCCTGCCAACCTGTTGTTGGAAATTCTCCTGAGGGCCTCCTCCTTGCTAACTCCAAGCCTTCTGGCAACCTCATCTATGCTCTTCTCCAGGTTGCTCTTGGCCGCTAGATGCAGCTCACAGAGGCTCTGACCATCCGTCGGCCTTCCACATATGGCGCACCTGCTCCTGGGCCTGACTTTACCTATGAACTCAGCCAAGTAGGTGCCCATCACCTTTATGTTGTTACTGTTTAGCTGTCTCTCAACCAGCTCTGATATGTATTTCTTGGCTCTGCTCACCACCTCTTCTCTGCTTGCCTTCCCCATTGATATTTCATCAAGCATCCTCTCAAAGTCCCTTGTCAGTGAGACGCTCATCAACTCGGGCGCCACCTCGCTGAGCACCTTGTAAACCGCGTAGCCAAGGTTCGTTATCTCAGCGTGTGAACCCCTAGACGTTATGAAGCCCCTCTTATAGAGGGTCTCTATGATCCTAGCCCTGGTGCCCTTAGTGCCCAGGTCGTTGGCCTCCATCCATTCAAGCAAGGAGAGCCTGCTGAGCCTGAGCCCAGGACCGCTCCATGAAACCTTAACGGTTATCGACCTAACTAAAGGCCTGTCCCCTCTGTTAAGCGTGGGAAGCTGCGACTCATCGAATTTGTGGAATGGATAATACTTAAGCCAGCCCCTCTCAGCTACGTTCAGTCCCCGAGCCTCCCACCTCCTTGCCTTGACATCAGTGAGCACCGCCGACACCGTGCTGAGCGTGGCTGGCGGCGCAAAAGCAGCCATGAACCTCCTAACAATAAGGTCATACACGGTCTCATGAACTCTGTCAAGCCGCGTAGGCTGCTCACCGGTGGGATATATGGCCGGGTGCGCAGGGTCGTCAGCAGGTCCCTCCCGCGGCCTCAGAACCCCTCCTGTCTCCCTAAGCAGGTCCCCCACGAGCCCCCTGTACTTGGGCTGCCTGCCTATGCTGTCAAGTACTTCCCTGTAGTTAAGCGTGGGGGGCAGCTTCTCGCTGTTGGTCCTCGGGTAGCTTATCAGGGCAGCCAGGTAAAGGTCCTCTGCCACCTCCTGCGTCTTATATGGGGAGAGGCCATAGATCCTCGCGGCCTCCTTCTGCAGGTCCGTCAGGTTAAAGGGAGGCGGCGGCCTGACGCTCTCCGAGGCCCTGCTAAGTGATATCACCTCCATGTACATGCCCTCCTTTACTTCCTTAGCGACCTCCCTGGCCTCCTTCACCGTGCTAACGGACCAGCCCAGCGGGTATGCCGTGAACTCTACACCCTTGTGAAGCAGCCTTGCTGTCAGCGAGGGCTGAGGAATAGGCACGTGCGTGTTTATTTTGACCCACCTCCTTATAGCCTCCGCTAGAGTTGGGGTCTGCACGCGACCTGCGCTAAGGGAAAGCCTTTCCCCCGTCACTTCCCTATAAGATTTCATCAATAGCCTTGAGATGTTTATGCCCCAGAGCCAGTCAAGCTCCGCCCTAGCTATGCCTGCCATGGCGTTGTTAACGTCAAGCGGCTGAAGCCTCCTGAAGGCCTGCCTGAGCTCCGCTGCGGTCAGACTAGAGAACTTCATCCTCTTTGCCCTTGACTTGTCACCGAAGGCCTCTATTATCTTGTAGCCTATCGTGCTTCCCTCTATGTCATAGTCGCATGCATTTATGAAATACCTAGCCTTGGGCACAAGCCTGGAGAGGACCTCATAATAGGGCCTCAGGTACTTCGACCTCCTGTCAAAGCGCCAGAGAGGCTCCCACCTTATCATGGTAACTGGAAGGCCCTCAACGCCAGTTGACGGTCCAAACATGTGCCCTGCGCTTGAAACTACGACTATGTTAGTGCCGTTTACATTAAGTATGTAAATGGGAACCCTGCCTATGGCGCATCTGAACGGGCTCCCGAGCGCATGAGCAATTTTGTCAGCTGCCTTAGGCTTCTCAGCTATTATAACGTCATAGTACTGCGGTATGTTGCAGTCCCTGCTAGAGCGCAACCTCGCTACCCTACATTAAGTTAAGGGCTCAAGATGGGAAGAAAAGGAGATAAGGAGCCCTCTAAGGTAAGAGCGGCCGTTAATGGCTTCCACTTTATCCTTATATGGAGCCGTTAGGACTTGACCCAAGTCATAGCTGGGTAGACCTATGACTTATCTATAGGCCAACACTTACTTTGAGGGCGACTGAGTGCACACCTTGGAGAGCGTTTCCTTAACCTTAGCTAAGAGCTCCTCTTTTATTTCAAGACCTTCCTTAGAGCTAAGTATTGCATTTATATAGCCGTCCTCGTTGGGGCACATATTGACAAGCTGCACAGCGAGGTACTCATCTAGGCCCTCCTTGACCAATGAGTCTACCGCCTCCCTGGCCGCTGCTGGGTCTGTAGTTCCAAACAGCTTGAGGTACTGCCACGTCCTATCCTGTGTCGGGTTTAGAGCACCGCCGCTTTCGGCGATCCTATCTTCAAGGATCTTGCGCGCTTCAGCGTAAGTCAGGTACCTCCTGCTCTCTATCCTCCTTAACATGGTTAAGGGGCACCTCCCTCAGGCCTTAAGGGGCCTGAGGTGAGCAGCGTATGTTATTATAGTCTTCACGCTGTCGCCCACAGGAACAGAGACCACGTAGGCCCTACCTCTGACGCCGACTATAGTACCTGTAAGCCCGTGGTAGCGCCTATGGGGCATGCCTTTGTGGAACGACGGATCTATCTTTATGGCTACCTTGTCGCCTACTTTATATGGATAAAACATAACGCTGGCCCTTGGTATTGCGCCCTTCTCACGCACGTCCTTGGTTAAGAGCTTCCTTGTCCTGTGCCTGTAGCCCTTAGGCGCCTTGACCATGCTGTGCCACCAAACCTTCTTTTACCTGCCTTTAACTATTTAAAAGCGTTGCTGCCCGTTTACTGTATTTGCTCTATGTCGACAAGTTCGATAGCTTGACTCTATGACTTAGCGGAAACCCTGTAGTTGACGGCCTCAGGGCGCAGCATAAATGAAGGCAGCTGTTCCATGTACCTGCCTGCGCTTAAGGAGCTTTCCGCTCGCTTTAGGTCTGAGACTATTGATCCTGCAGTAGGAGCTTAACAGGTATTATCTGAACAGCTCCCGAGGGCGTGTATCTCACGATAGATATCGGAAGAAGTCCATGGTCCAGCTCGTAGGCCGCTATTTCCACTGAGTCCCTCCTTACGTTAATCTTATCAACATCCACCAGGGGTAGAGCGCCGCTGTCAAGTTGAAGGGCCCTTAGCCCTATGATCTTAGCCCTCTCGTACTTTGTAAGGTAAGGAGGCCCAATGACTATCTCCTCCTTACTAGTCGGGTGCAGCTTGACTTGCTCAGGCATCAGAGGCACCTGCTCTTTCTAACATTTGTTATGTTGTTTTAAATTTTTAACTCACGCTTCAGCACTTAACCAAATCGCTGAGGAGGGGCCCCGTGAGCGAGGACCAGGAGGAGTCTAAGGAAACCGAAGAGGTCACCACTGAGGAGAGCAGCGAGGCTGAGAGTGAGAAGACCAGTGAGGAGGCAGAGACCTTAGAGTACAAGGTCAGCAGCCCAGAGCTTCTACAAATAATGCTTGATGCATTTGACATACTGGAGGAGGCGGAGGAGGGCAAGATAACCGTAGACGAAGCTAAGGCCCTTTACCTTGAGAAGGTCGAGGACGCCCTCAAGAAGGTCGGCGAGAGCGTAAAGAAGAGGCGGAGGAGGGGTTCAAGGTCCAAGTCGATCGCTAAGAAATCCTCAACGCGGAAGAGGAGAAAGGGTTCAAAGAGCAGGGGAGAGAGTGAGTCGCAAAAGGAGCCGGGAGCCAGCTCCTGAGGCCTTTAAAGTTCGGGCGGAAGGACCCCCTTTTTCTTTCGTATCTACCGGCACTACTTGGCCTTGAGGAACTGCATTAGGTCAAACCTCTTGACCTCTACATCAAAGCCCAGCGACCTCAGCGAGTCAATTATGACGCTCTCATTGATCCTCCTGTCAAACGTAACGACTACTTCTTTAGAGGACCCCTCCTTTATTAGCTTCAGGCTGTCCACAACGACAGCGCCCTTTATCATGTCGCTTATGTCCTTATCTGGCACCACGTAGTCCTTGAACTTCTTCTGTTGAAACTCGTAAAACTCGTCGAAGTTCCTCACTATCCTGAGAGACTCCATAACGTCCTTAGACTCTATGTTCAGCCTCTTGCTGACGTCCACTATGAGCTTCTCAGCGACGTCTAAGGGCACCTTCACGCTCTTGTACTTGCCCATGTCAACCTCGAGGGTCACAGACGCCAACTTAGGCACCAAGGTAGCGGGGGACGCGTGAGCTTTTAGCCTTGATGTAACCGCAGAATTCTGCCGATGATGTAGGTTAAAAGCGGTGAGAGGTGAACGGGGCTAGGCGGCTGAGGCTGATAACATGAGTGAGCGGAAGGTAGCTGTAGTGAAGCTCAGCGGATCTTTAGTAAGCCCTCCCTCGCCCCTATATCTAAGGCGCCTCAGGGATTCTGTTGAGCGGGCCAGGAGCTCTGGGTGGAGGTTAGGCATAGTGGTGGGCGGAGGGGCCACGGCCAGATCCTATATAACAGCGCTTAGGGAACTTGGCGTTCCTGAGTCCATACTTGACGAGGTAGGCATAGAGTCTGCCGTCCTGAATGCAATGGCCGTCGCCTCAGCGCTTTACCCATACTCGCCCATAGAGATACCAAGGAACGTCAGGGAGGCTCTCACTGTGTTCGAGGAGGGCCTCATACCTGTCCTCGGGGGCCTTCAGCCAGGCCACAGCACTAACGCGGTCGCGGCGGTCCTAGCTGAAACCATAGGCGCGGACCTGCTGCTAAATCTGCTTAACGGCGTGGCAGGGGTCTACGCCGGCGGCGCCCCAGGGGAGCCTGGGGCAAGGTTGCTGAGGGCTGCCACATACGATGAGCTTGAGAACATCGTAAGAGACAAAAGGAGCCTGGCCGGCACCTATGAGCTCTTTGACTCTGTAGCCGTGAGCGTTGTCAGGAGAAGTCACATAAAGGTGAGGTTCGTGGATGGGAGGGACCCAGAGGTTATACAAAGGATCCTACTAAACCAGGAGGACCTGGGCACGCTGGTCGGCTGAAGTTAGTGTCAAATAATAAAGCTAGTAAAATAATGGGCTATATGCTAGGGTACGTAGAACTTTTTATCTGTTTAAGAGGCCCCCTGCGACCTGTACTTGGGGTGGTACTTCTTTATCATCTCTTCCCTAATGTTAGTCAGCTCATCCTCTGGCAGCTCAGCCAGTATCTCCCACGCTATGTCTAAAGTCTGCTCTATTGAGCGGTTCTCCCTAAGGCCCTGAGACAGGAACTTCTTCTCAAAGAGGTCGGCGAACCTCAGGAACTTCCTCTCCGTCTCGCTGAGGCTCTCCTCGCCTATCACGGCCGCCAGGCTCCTGAGCTCCACTCCCCTGCTGTAGGCGGCGTAGAGCTGATCGCTGACCTGGGCGTGGTCCTCCCTCGTCTTGCCGGCGCCTATGCCCTCCTTCATCAGCCTCGAGAGGCTCATGAGCACGTTGATCGGCGGGTATATGCCTCTGTTGTAGAGGTCCCTGCTCAGAACTATCTGACCCTCAGTTATGTAGCCGGTTAGGTCAGGTATGGGGTGCGTGATGTCGTCATTAGGCATGGTAAGTATGGGCATCTGAGTTATACTTCCCTTCCTGCCGTGAACCCTGCCTGCCCTCTCGTAGATGCTGGCCAGGTCGCTGTACATGTAGCCGGGGTAGCCCTGCCTGCCCGGCACCTCCTCCCTTGCCGCGCTGATCTCCCTAAGGGCCTCCGCGTAGTTAGTCATGTCAGTCAGTATCACCAGGACGTGCATGTCGTTTTCATAGGCTAAGTACTCAGCGAGCGTCAGCGCGGCCCTCGGCGTCACTAGCCTCAGCATCGCTGGCTCGTCAGCCAAGTTGACGAACATTGCCACCCTCTTCATAGCGCCAGTCTCTTCGAAGAACTTCCTGAAGAACATGTAGTCGTCGTACTTTATGCCTATGGCGGCGAAGACCACGCTGAACTCCTCTTCCTCGCCCCTTACCGTGGCCTGCCTGGCTATCTGCGCTGCAAGCTCGTTGTGGGGCAGGCCAGTGCCGCTGAATATAGGAAGCTTCTGACCCCTCACAAGCGTGTTCATGCCGTCTATGGCGCTTACGCCCGTCTGGATGAAGTCCTCGGGGTAGGCCCTGACCGCCGGGTTTATAGGCGAACCATTAATGTCATACTTCTCCTCAGCTATTATGTCTGGGCCTCCGTCTATGGGCTTCCCAAGCGCGTCGAAGGTCCTGCCAAGCATGTCGGCCGACACGGGCATCTCAAGGGTTCTGCCCAGGAACCTGACCCTGGCCCCCGTGGTTGAGATGCCGGTCGTTCCCTCGAAGACCTGAACCACAGCTGTGTTGCCAGCTACTTCAAGCACCCTGCCCCTGCGCCTCTCGCCGCTGCTGAGCTCAACTTCAACTATCTCATCAAAGGCTACCCTGCTGACGCCCTCCACTATGAGCAGGGGACCCCTGATCTCGGAGATCTTACTATACTCTCTGGCCCCCAGGACGCTCATGCCTGGCCACCTCCAATGTTATTTATAATGTTAACTATGTCCCGCGTCATCTTGTCTATTTCATCTATCTTATCATTTGGTATCGTGAACCTGGCCCTCATCATGTAGCTGTACATCCTGCCAAGCGAGTCCTTTATCTTATTCACGGGCACGTTCCTCCTCACTGCGTCGCTGGCAGCCCTGTAGAACTCAACGAACATCCGCATCAGCGCCATCTGTTTTTGCACCGTCGTGAACGTGTCTATGGGGTCAAAGGCGTTCTGCTTCAGCAGGCCCTCCTTTATGAGCCTGGCGGTTTCAAGTATTAGCTTGTCCTGCTCGCTGAGGCCCTCAGTTCCGATGAGCCTAACTATCTCCCTGAGCTCGTTTTCCCTTATCAGTATGTTCATCACCTCCTGCCTGTACTCGCTCCAGCGCGGATCCACGTTCTTGTGCCACCACTCGGCAACTGTGTCAGAGTACGCGCTGTAGCTCGTTATCCAGTTGATCGCCGGGTAGTGCCTGCTGTAGGCCAGGGCCGTGTCAAGGGCCCAGAACACCTTGGTGAACCTCCTGGTGTGCGTTGTAACCGGCTCCGTGAAGTCGCCGCCCGGCGGGCTGACAGCGCCTATGACTGTGACGCTGCCAAACCTGCTGGGTTCTCCCAGGGTTCTGACCCTTCCTGCCCTCTCGTAGAATTCTGCCAGCCTTGAGGCGAGGTAGCTCGGGTAGCCCTCCTCTGCCGGCATCTCCTCTAGCCTTCCGGCCATCTCCCTCAGGGCCTCGGCCCACCTGCTGGTGGAGTCGGCTACGAGGAGCACGTCATATCCCATGTCACGGTAGTACTCGCCCATTGTTATACCCACGTAAATGCTTGCCTCCCTGGCCGCCACGGGCATGTTGCTCGTGTTAGCCACCAGGATGCTCCTCTCCATGAGCGGCCTGCCGGTCCATGGGTCCTTGTATGTTGGGAACTTGTCAAGGACCTCGGTCATCTCGTTGCCCCTCTCGCCGCACCCTATATATATTATGACGTTAGCTGATGACCACTGCGCTAGGTTATGCAGAGTCACTGTCTTCCCAGTGCCGAAGCCGCCAGGTATCATGCCGGTGCCTCCCTTAGCCATGGGGAACAGGAGGTCTATGATCCTCATCCCAGTTATGAGGGGCTCCGTCGGCTCGAGCTTCTGCACGTAGGGCCTTGGCTGTCTCACTGGCCACCTCTGGTATAGGTACAGCTGCTTTATCTCGCCACCACCAACGTCAATCTCAGCTATGGGGTCTACTATTGTGTAGTCGCCCTCGCCAGCTATCCACTTCACCGTCCCCTCAACGTTAGGAGGTACCAGTATCTTGTGCTGGATTATCTGCGTCTCCTCCACTACGCCTATTATGTCGCCTGGGCCAACCTTGTCGCCAGGCTTAACTCTATCTGATGGTGTGAAGTGCCACTTCTTGTCCCTTGGTATTGGGGGTACGGTGACCCCCCTCTCGACGAATATGCTCCTCGCGGGGTTAGTCCTAGCTATTGTCGCTACTATGCTCGGAAGCGGCCTCTGGACGCCGTCGAATATGCTGCCAATAAGTCCAGGACCCAGGTCTACGCTCAGCGGGGCCCCAGTTCCCTCCACGGGCTCGCCGGGCCTGAGGCCGCTAGTTGACTCATAGACCTGTATATAGGCCATGTCGCCCCTAATCCTCGTGACCTCACCTATGAGGCCCTCCTCGCCAACCCTGACCACCTCAAACATCTGAGCCCCTGTCATGCCCTCAGCTATAACTAGCGGCCCTGATATCCTGTATATCCTTCCCCTTACCACCATTGTCACTCACTTCCGAATAATGCCCTTGAGGCCAGCCCCCTCAAAGACGAGAAGTTCTCCTTTATAAACTGATCAATAGAGTAGTCCACCCTTAAACTGCCATCCTTGGAGATAGCTATAAGGCCGCCCGTTATGTCCGCTGTTTTCTCAGAAAGCTCAAGGGTAGGGTAAGCCTTTATCATGTCAGAGACCAGCTTCCTGTCATCATTGTTAACCTGTATGATAAAGCCGCCATATTCCTTGGACTCCTCGGCAAGCTCCTCTATTACAGACTTTATGTACCTGGTGTACCACTCGCCCCTGTCTGACCTCAGCCTTGATATGGCTTCATTTATTACCTCGCTTATCGCCCTGTCCTTTATCTCGTCCTCCTTAAGCTTAACTTGAAGGTCTGCGGCAGCCATGTCGCTCCTGAGCCTCTCTTTAAGCTCCGTGGCCTTAGCCTCTATGGAGTTCCTGAGCCTCCTCTCAGCATCGCTATAGGCGCTTAAGAGCAGCTTCTCCGCGGCGCCTTCCGCCTCGCTTAGCATTGAGTTGAAGCTAGCTAACTTCTTTTTGACGATGTCAGTCGCCACCTTGTCTGGGTTCCCGCTCATGCTCACTTTGCTCACCCTAAACCAAGGGCTTCAGCCAGCAGCTTTTCTATATTAATAGGCTCTGACTTGGCCCACTTAGTTGGAAGCACAAGTAGAGTTGCGTCGTACTGCCGCGCCACTTTCCTTAAAGAATCCTCGTCAGATACCAAGTGTTTAAGCACTATGATAAGTCTTGTGCCCTTTGAGGCTGCCTGCCTGACCGCCTCCTCGGCGCTTCGCTGGTCGTTAGCTTCAACCACATCCATACCTATCATCCTGAAAAGAGGTAATGTCTCCTTATCGCCAACTACTACAACGTTTGACTCCTCGCCCGCCGACATCAACAATGGGCCCTTGGTTCTCATCAAGACGAGCTAGTTTTAAAGCTTTTGATGTATTCATTTTTTTATTTTATTTTAATTCACGATTTGCAGCCCTTGAGGGTACGTAGTAGTCTCTCCCTGTGAAGTTTAAAATGCCCTTCAGCACAGAGGGCTCCTGAGAAAGCTATGATAATTGCGAACAGGCTTGAAGAAGTGCTCATAGCAATACCTAACGAGCAGTACGACCGCGCAGTGGCAGCCTTAGCCTCCTTAGGGATATTTCACGTAGAGGAGCCCTCAGGGGACCTCTCAAGGTACGTCAACCGCAGCTACAGGCGCCTGATGACAGAGTCCACGGAGCTCAAGTCAAGGCTTGAGGGGTTCTTTAAGACCGCTGGGCTTGCGCCGTCAAGCAACATAAACGTAACTATAAAGGTCAGCAGCTGGGAGGAGACCTTCAATAGCGTAGTTAAGGTCCACGTAAACCTCGAGAAGGACCTAGAGAAGCTCTCAGCAAGGGCCACGGAGCTCACCGCCCGCATAGCTGAGCTCCAGAACATAGCCTTGGCCCTTGAGCCGTTCAAGGGACTGTCCTCCGATGTCAGGTCTGCCTGGGAAGGGGGCAACATAAAGGCCTCGGCCGGCATAGTAAGCGCCGCGCAGCTGGACAACGCCATAAGTATAGCTAGCAGGAGAGGGCTGCTTTATGCCATCGAGCTAATAGGCAAGGATACAGCGATATTTGCCGTGGCAGGCGAGCCCGGCCAGGTCAGGGACGCGACGGCCGAGCTCACGAGGTCCCTTGGCTGGAGGCAGCTAGTCCTGCCACCTGAGCTTCCCGGATCGCCCTCCCAAGCGGCCTCCCAGGTGAGCGACGAGCTCTCCAAGCTGAGCTCTGAACTGGAGGACATAAAGAGCGATATAAAAAAGAGGCTGCCAGAGCTTGAGGAGTACTACGCCGAAGTTTCAGCGCTATCCGAAGTCTTCAAGATACTGAGCTACTCTGCCAAAACCGAGACGATTACCTTTATCCACGGCTTTGTGGACACCAAGGATTCTAAAAAGCTCAGGGAGTCGCTCGACGCGTGCTGCAACGGCTCTTACATGGTCCTAAGCCTTGGATTTAAGAGGGGCGAGAGCTACGTTCCCTCAAAGGTTGAGCTTCCAGGCTACTTCAGGTGGTTCCAGAGCATAGTTGACATGTATGGGACCCCCTCAAATAATGAAATTGTGCCGACCCTCTTCCTTGCGATTACAATGCCCATAATATTTGGACTCATGTTCCCTGACATAGGTCACGGCCTCCTGGTGCTCCTCTTTGCGGCGCTTTACATACTCCCAAGGGACAGGAACCTCGGCAAGGTGGTTGTCGTGCTAGGGGCCGCCGGCATGGTAGCTGGCTTCTTCGCCGGCGAATTCTTCGGCCCCATCCCGGCCCACTTCGTTGGGCTGGACTCGCTCTGGAGATCGCTGGGATTCAAGGTGCCGCCGCTTGAGTCGCCCGTAGCTGAGGCCTACGAACACCCGAGCAGTAACTACACTATGCTGCTCTTTGATGAGATCTTAGACCTGTCATTCTGGATAGGCGGCTTTATGCTAGTGTTTGGCAACGCCCTCGGAGTTGCTGACGACCTGATAAGCCACGATTATGAGGACCTGGTCGCCAGGAGGGCCCCACTGCTCCTGCTCTTCCTTGCAGCAGACCTGCCGTTCCTAGCGTACTTCAATGCCTACAGGGCAGGCTACGTAATAGAGCTTGCCGTGTTCGACCTGGGCCGCGGGGGCCCCATGGAGGCCTTTGTCTTTTACGGCGGCATAGCCTCCGTAATATGGCTTGTGCTGGGGGATGGCCTGTATAAAGCTTCTGTGGGCGAGGGCTTTAGGCTTGACCCATACGAGAGCTTCCTAGGGGTCTTTGAGGGACTGATAATGGCCCTTGGCAACACTATAAGCTTCCTGAGGATCATGGGCCTCAGCCTGGCCCACGCGGGACTCATGGTAGGCTTCACGGTGCTTACATACGTGGTCCTCACAGCGCACCCAACGCCTTACACAATAACCGCCGCAGCGGTGATATACATAATTGGCAACCTGCTGACAGCAGGACTTGAGGGCATAGTGGCTTTCGCTCATGACCTGAGGCTTCACTTCTACGAGTGGTTCAACAAGTTCTACAGAGGCCTTGGAGTGCCGTTCAACCCAATAAGGGTGCCTGGAGTTACCTTTGTAATCCTTCCCACCTCCAGCTAAAACGAGGCGCTGTGAGGAGAGCTGGTATTACCGAGAATATATGAGGAGTGACACCAGGGCTGAGCGCCCGAAAGTTAAGGCAACCTTTAGATAGTAAAAGATATATATGTTAGTTATACTTACAGATTTAGATGGGACAGCTGCAAGAAGACGGGATCCTGCATGACTGAAGCCGAAGAGGAAACTAAAGGCGCAGTGAGGTATAGGGACACGCTAATATGGTTCATGTTGTTCATACTTTCAGAGAAGCCCATGCATGGCTATGAGATAATAAAGAGAATTAGAGAGCTTACCATGAATCAGTGGAAACCCGCTGCGGGCTCCATATACCCGCTCCTGAGCTACATGAAGGATCTCGGACTTGTTGACATAGCTAACATTGAGGAGAACAAGGTCAGAGGTGGCAAGAAGATAACCTATACCCTGACTGATAAGGGGTGGGAAGAGTTCAGAGAGCTGCTGCTAAAGAAGAGCGACCTCTACATGAACTTCCTCAGCTTTATAGTCAAGAACTCGATAAGACGCTTGAGGGAACATGGATATAACGAGGACGCAAGCCTTCTGTGTAATCGTGTCAGTAATTGGACCAAGGAACTCATTGAGAGCGCTCAGTCCGAATGCGGCGATCTTAAAGCCGCCAATCAGCCCAACAAAGCACAGTGAGGCTTTCCATACCCTTGAGAAGCTTTTAAGTAGTATTCGCAATTCTCAAGATATTAGGAGTCCCTATGCTAATCCTTGTAGGCAGCGGTCTAAGGGAGTCCCAGCTGACACGTGAGGCCGAGGAGGCCATCAAAGGCGCCGATATTGTTATAGTAGAGACTTACACTATGCCTTCAAGTAAATGGCTTCCCACTGCAGTCAGAAAACTTAACAGTAACGTGAGAGAGGCTTCAAGGTCTGAGCTAGAGGAACTATCGTCAAATATTGTAGAGCTGGCCTTTAAGCTCAAGGTCGTTCTCGTAGTTCCTGGGGATCCCCTAATAGCGACCACCCATAGCTCGCTAGTGGTGGAAGGCCTGAAGAGAGGGGTCGAGGTCAAAGTTGTAAGCGGCATCTCTGGTCCCTGCTCTGTTGAGTCCCTCCTTGGCCTTCATTTCTACAAGTTCGGCAGAACTGTAACGGTACCGGGTCCCTGGAGGGGTGTGGGCGCGGAGGAGGCAGCGCTGGGACTGCTAGGTAACTTATGTCATGACCTTCACACCCTGCTACTCCTTGACGTGTCCCCTGAAGGCCTAAGCCTAAGCCCCTCCAGGGCCGTTAAGGAGCTGAAGGAATCGCTTAGGAGGCTGATAGGAACCAAGCTGGATGAGCTGATGAACATGATGGTACTTTTGGTCTCCGTAGGCGAAAATACTATAGTAAAACACTTCACTCTTGGCAACGCGGACTCCATCCCCGACGTTGATGTTGGAAGCCTTGTGGTGCCGTCTAGGCTACATGTGAGCGAGAGGGAGTTCCTGCGGTATGCCTACTCGGTTCCTGAGGACATCATGATGTCACACAATAAACTTTTACAGGGCTTTGACGCGTGTAGTGCGTACAGCGAGGCGCTCAGGGTCATGTATTCTAGCAGCGCCTGAGGCGGTGTCATGAAGTAGGTTTAATTAAATCCGGAGACTCCCTGTACCCTGGGGAACTTGGAAAGGATGGACTACCAACACGACCCTGCGTACCAGGTCGCGATAAAGTACATGGACTTAACAGAGCGCGCAGAGCTTGAAGGAGGGGCCGTTAAGTATAAGGTTATAGGAGTTAAGGGGGATCTGACTCACTCCTTCAAGTCACTCTACAAGGAGCTTGTCAGGATAGGCCTGGCGCCGGCCCTTAGGAAGGAGAGCGACGGCTCGCTTACGTTGATAGTGACCAAGTACAGCAGGGGCTCTAACCTGGCATTACTAATAGGCCTCGCGGCTTTCACGATAGTGACTGTCTACGTGTCAGGGATGGCCCTGACAGGACTGCCAGGCGGAGGCGGCTTAACCCCACTGCTTTACATGGTAGGGCTGCTGGGCCCCCTCCTAATACACGAGGCGGGCCACTGGGCCTTCATGAGAAGGTTCGACGTGCCAAGAAGTCCGCCCTACCTAATACCCGCGCCGCCGCTTCAGCTCGGCTTCCTTGGTACGTTAGGAGCCGTGATAAACATGAAGTGGATACCCGCCACCGCTGATGAGCTGGCCCTCATAGGGGTGGCCGGCCCCTTGGCTGGTTTCCTTGCGGCGATACCGGTAGCTCTGCTGGGCCTTCACATGTCTGCCCTGGTGCCGGCCGCCGCGGTACCTCCAAGCTCTTCCCTGCCTGCGGTACCTGTAATCATGGACCTTCTTCTGGCGTTCATACACACGCCATCCGGTTATGTAGTGGAGATGTCCCCTCTGTCCTTCGCCGCCTATATAGTGTTCTTTGTGACGTTCCTTAACTTAATCCCTGTTGGCCAGCTTGACGGAGGCCATGTGCTGAGGGCGGCGCTGGGCGAGAGAGGCCACATGTTGATCTCGCTTGTGTTTGTAGTAACACTGTTAATCGCTGGCCTCTACCTGCCCACCTTGGGCCTCTTTGGGATAATAGCGTTATTCCTGCTGCTTCTCACCAGGGGCAGGCACCCTGGGCCCGCAATAGAGACCTCCAGGCTTTCATGGCCTGGCATTGTTGCCATAATAATATATGGCATACTGTTGGCGCTAACTCTTCCGATACCTGCATAGCGCAGGCCCATTAAATTGGTGGGCCCGGCCGGACTTGAACCGGCGACCTCCGCCGTGTAAGGGCGGCGTCCTATCCAGTCTAGACGACGGGCCCACGACCTCGGCTCCTTGCCGGGCCCTGTAGAAACCTCTGTGGCCTCCCTTAAAGGCCTTTTAGCTGTCGGAGCCGTTGAAAGTAAACTAAAGGCCTTTAAGTATAGCCCCACAGAGAGGTCGGGTGACGCCCTTGTATTATGACATGCACTGTCACCTTAGTGAGTTCACTGATAAGGAAGTAGAGGATCTGTTCGAGACGATTAAAGACTTAAAGGTAGTAGCCGTGTCCGAGGACCTAAAGTCGTTCAACAGGGTACTTGAGCTCTCCGAGAGGTTCCCCAACGTGGTGCCCTGCGCAGGCTTTCACCCGTGGTCACTTAAGGACCACGACATATCCGAGGCCTGGGACCTGTTAAGACTTGCTACCAGGCACGGAATAAGGTGCCTTGGAGAGGTAGGCCTTGACAGGCACTTTATGCCTATAGACACCATGCAGTCCCAGGTAAAGGTCTTCAGAGCTTATGCCGAGGCGGCCAAGGAGCTTGGTGCGATGCTCAACGTGCATTCGCCCGACGCCTGGCGCGACGCGCTCTCAATAGCTGTCGAGGTCGGCGTACCTAAGGTTATGTTCCACTGGTACAGCGGCCCGCTCAACCTGATACCTGAAATAACCGGCAGAGGCTACTTCGTTTCGATAAACGTTGCCCTGAAGGTTCAGCCTAAGCTTAAGGATGTGGCTAAGGCCACCCCCATAGATTTCATGGTATTCGAGAGCGACGGCCCGTATAATTACCATGGACTTAGGCTCACGCCGCTTATGATCCCTGACCTGGCCAAAGAGGTGGCCAACCTAAAGTCTGTTCAGCTTGAGGAGCTTCTAAAGGCTGTTGAGGCTAACTCGTCACGCCTCCTGAATACGTGATATACCTCTGAATCCACAGATATGGCCACGTCATCACATAGCTGAGCGGAAGAAACGCTTAGAACGTACTGGTACTCCGCTATTTTCTCCCTGGAAGCCCTTAGACATATGCCCTTCTTAAAGTGAGGCGCCATAACTACAAACGTCTCGGCCTCGCCCCCTTCGAAGGCTGGATGGAAGCCATACCTCCTTGAGAGCCTTAATATCTCCTCCACCTGAGAGAGCTCCTGGACCGGCACGCCGAGCATTCTCATATCAAGGCCTTCGGTGGTTATCTGACTTATAACAAAGACCACGCCCTTTCTCACGAGCTCCTTCATGTACTCCTCTGGATCCATGCCCCACTGGGGGTCGTAAACCTTCACTCCTAGGTCCTCCGCTATTGCTCTAAACCTCTCATACTGGTACCTGCTCGCTATGCCCCCAACTGTTATGGTGTCAAAGCCATACATTGCCTTAAGTTTCCTGAGCCCCTCCCTGAGCTCTGAGACCTCGCTCTCCTTAACGCCGCTCACGCCTATGGTATGATACCTGTCGCCGAACCCCATCGCCTCAGCCTGAAGCTTTACAAATTCAACCAGGGGCCTGTGAAACATCCAGCTGTCCTCCCTGGCTGGAGCTGCGGAAACTATGCAGCTTACCTCGGCGCCCTCCCTTAAAGCCATGTAAAATGCATAGTTGCTGTCCTTGCCCCCAGAGAGGAGGCCACAGACCTTCATGGGTATATCCTCTCGCGAAGCCTCGGGAACGGTATGGAGTCCCTTATGTGATCGAGGCCCGCTATCCACATCACCAGCCTGTCCACGCCTAGGCCAAAGCCGCTGTGTGGCACCGAACCGTACCTCCTCAGGTCGAGGTACCATTGATAGTCGTCAGGGTTTAGGTTACTCTCCTTTATCCTCTGCAGCAGGACGTCGTATCTGTCCTCCCTCTGGCTTCCACCAACTACCTCCCCATAGCCTTCAGGGGCCTCGAGGTCGAAGCCTAACACAACCTCTGGCCTCCTGTCGCAGGTCTTCATGTAGAAGCTCTTGAGGTGCTTTGGAAACATGGTGAGGAAGAAGGGCACGCTAAGGTCCTGCGTCAGCGCCTTCTCCTCGTCGGCGCCTATGTCATCGCCCCACTTTATTTTGAAGCCCCTCTTCTGCAGCCTCTCTATGGCCTCGTCGTAGGTTACCTCCTCGAATGACGACTTCAGAGTCTCCTCGAGCGGCTCCTGGTTCCTCCTGAGGAACTGCAGCTCCTCCTGCCTCTTATCCAGGACAGCTTTAACGGCGCTCTTTACTAGGCCCTCGACGAACTTCATCATGTCGTGCATGTCCATCCATGCAGCCTCGCCCTCCAGGTGCCAGTACTCGTAGAGGTGCCTCCTGGTCCTGCTCCTCTCGGCCCTAAAGCTTGGCGTGAGCGACCACACCCTCTCAAGGCTGAATATCATGACTTCTAGGTAGAACTGCGCGCTCTGGCTCAAGTAGGCCTTCCTGCCGAAGAAGTCCACTGGGAAAAGCGTGGCTCCGCCCTCCACCGCGCTCTGGGTCAATATGGGGGGACTGACCTCCCACCAGCCGTTTGAAATGAAGTAGTTCCTCAGGGCTTCAAGGACCGTCGCGCGTATCCTCATAATCTGGGTTAGCCTCCTTGACCTGAGCCACAGGTGCCTTATGTCAAGGAGGTAGTCTACGCTCTCCCCTCCCTTTATGGGGAAGTCGTCAGCTAGGCCCACTATGTTCAGCCTCTCCACGTTCACCTCCTTGCCTCCAGGGGCCCTTTGGTCGCTCCTAACAACTCCCTCCACCTCCACGGAGGACTCTATGGTCACCTTCTCCGCCGCCTTTGAGAGCTCCTCGTTGCTCCTGTCAACCACGCACTGAACTATGCCCTCTGAGTCCCTGACCACAATGAATATCTTCGAGGAAAGGTCCCTCTTGCGATACACCCACCCCCTTAACTTAACCCTGCTGCCTTCGCTGCTTGCAACCACTTCCCTGCTGCTCATAAAGCTCACAGACATCATGTGCCCCTGCAGAGGATGCCGCGTAGGTCTTATATATTTGGCATTATCCCCCGCGGCCCCTGAGCATTGCCCTGTAGTGAGAGTAAACGAGGCTTCCGTAGTCTACATACCCAGACACGATCTTTCCGAGCAGCACTATGGGGACCATAGCAACTATTATGTAAGCAGTCCTCCACAGCACCGCGTCTACTCCTTTGAGCACCAACGCTAAGGAGTACTCAACCCCTCCCTCGCCGCCAGGCGTGGGCACGTTGCCTCCTACATATGACATCATTAGGGCCTCGAGGTCTATAAGGAAGCCGTGAAGGCCTCCCAGAGTAAGCACATAGATAGAGAACGCCTCTATAATGTAGGAAGCCGCTGACACCAACAGCATCGGTATCATTGATCTCCTTGACGCTATAATATGGCTTAGGGAATCCCGCATGTTCTCGATTTCCCCCTCTATTAATCTCGCAGCGTTAGAGTTCAACCTCCTTGAGACCTCTGATAGAAACCAGGTCGTGAGCCTTCTCGATATCACCATGGCCCAGATAACTATGATAGTTATCGAGATCAGCAACACCACCACAGACCTAGGCATGAGTGACCAGGCAAAGTACAAGGATACGGCGGCTGGCACTACGGAGTCTATGAACGTGGCTGAGAGCGCTACCGACAGCGCTTCTGGAGGAGGCGCCCCCGTGGCGCTGCCTATTATTGCGGTGGCCGTAGGTATGGCCCCTGAGAACGCGGGCGTCAGCATTCCTATGAAGAGGCTTGAGAAGTGGGCCTCCCAGGCTCTTAAGGGGGAAAGCCTCAGCCCTCTCGACCTGGCAGCTATGACAAACCTGACGCTTTTCAGGGACTCCTCGAGAAATATGATGGCGGCAGCTATGAGAACAGCGTCATAGCTGCGCGACAAGTAGTATACTACGTGCTCGAGACCGCCTCCTACTATATTAAAGATTGCGAGCACTAGAAGCGCAAAGAGTATAACTATAAAGACCAGGTACCTCTTAGCGCTTCCCGAGCCGTTAACTTTAGGCTCCACGCTGCTCCACAGCCCTAGCAGCCTCCTCGGCCTTCCTCTCTATATACCCTATGATCCACTTGACCGCTGCCCTCACTAGGAAGTACCTGGTTCCCTTAAGGTAGAACCTATCCACTATATCCCTGGCCCAGTAGGCGCTGTGCCTGAGCGTGGCCCTGAGGAGCTCCACGTGCTCAGGCCTCACCATGTTCCTCCTGAACCACTCCATGTTCTTGAAAGCCCCCATGGGCACGAAGAACATGGGCACTATAAGGCTCCTGTAAGGCCTCAACTTCTCCACGAGCTCGGTAGTGGCTACTACGTCATCAGGCTCCTCGCCCGGCTGGCCAATTATTAATGTGGCGGCGGGGATCACGTTGTGTTCATGCATTATCGCGAACGCGTCCTCCACGACTTCTGGGTACTTCTCAGTTGGGTAGGGGGCTGACTTGGCTGGCATGACCTTCCTGGCGAGCTTGACGCTGCCCGTCTCCAGGCCAACCTCGACGCCCAGGTACCTCTGCTTCTCGCTTGAGAACATTATCTCGGTCAGCTTAGATATGAGCTTGTAGTTGTCCTCAGCGTACTTTATGGCCGCCAGGCTCGCGTGACTCCAGCCTATGGGTTCATCGGTAAGCTGCCTCACCGCAGTGTGAAGCTTTAGCAGGCCCTCAGGTCTTGGTTTTATGCCATCAGCGTAGTAGAGGAGAACGTCCTCGCTGTGGAGTATAATGCCCTTCTCGCCCTCGCTCATGTTAACCTTTATTTCACTTATTACGTCGTCGACCGGTATGAACCTCCACGGCCTTAGGGTCACGCTGCAGAACTTGCACCCCCTTGGGCATCCTCTCATGATCTCCACTAGTCCATTGACGCTGGCGTGCTTTATCTTAGGTATTTCATCCGCAGTTGCGGGCGTGTCATAAGGCCCTACATATATGTAGTCTGGAAGCTCCTGGCCCTTGATGGCCCTGTCCACTACCTCTGAAACCACCCTGTCAGCCTCGCCGTCAATTACCGTGTCAACGCCCCACTTCTTCCACTCGTCAGTGCTCCAGAGCCACTGCCAGGCCGCGGGGCCTCCAACTATTATCTTGACACCCCTCCTCTTGGCCTCCCTGACGGCCGGGCTCTCCATGAACCTCCTGAAGCTGACCCTGTTGAAGGGCTCCCTGCCCGTTATAGTCCACCACTCGCTGCTGGGCGGCCCATAGGCGAAGAAGTCGTGGTGGCCTATCATGAGGACCTTCATTGTGTCCAGGTGTTTGCTTATATGGTCAGGGTCCACGACTGCAGCGTTAAAACCAGCGTCGACCAGGGCGGCCTCTATCTTCCTGAGTCCGTAGGGCGCCACCTTAGGCCTTCCCAGGCTGTCTACCTTGGGCTTTGGTGCCGCTATCCACCTCCATACCCACTCAGGGACCCCAAAGGCGGGCCCCGTCGTCATGAACCCCAGGAACTCGTGATGATGATGATCGGTCATCATGCTTCTATCCGTAGTTATCACAACATCGAATGTCAAGCTATCTCCACCTCCTTCTCCTTAAAGATTACTATGGTTTGAGCTATGAAGCCAGCTATGACTTCTCTGGCCTTTACCATATAGTCGACGTCATCTGATTTAACTATGATAGCTACCCTTTTGGCTCCCTTCTTCAGGCTGTCGGCCAGCATTTTCCTGAGATCGTCCTCTCCCTGGACCTTTGGGTCCCATCTAATTATATGATAACTATTAATATCAAGTGTAAACTTCTTCTGTTGCACCTGCAAATGCTATCTCCGCCTTCCATAACTGAAGGGCACCTATAAAAAGGTCCTCTAATATTAGTATTAATCTAATTTATTTTTATCTTTGTTTTTATTTTTAATCTAAAGAGCTCCATTTTATTAGGCCCGACACAGGAGGAATATTGGAGGTGCGCTTAGTTGGCCGAAAACAACAGCAACCAAAACCAACAGAGGCCTCCATCTAAAGAAGTCGTCCTAAGGGTCTCTGAGACCAAGCCAAGGGACTCAGGCAGAAAGAGGGTAAGAATAGACATCGATATAATGAAGGAGCTGGGCGTTGAGGCTGGTGACATAGTAGAGATAGAGGGCAAGAAGAAGACAGCCGCCATAGTGTGGCCAGCGCTGCCCGAGGACGCAGGGCTTGACATAATAAGGATGGACGGCAGCCTCAGGAGGAACGCGGACGTCAACATAGGTGACAAGGTCATAGTTAGGAAGGCTGAGCCTAAACAGGCCATAAGGGTTAAGTTAGCGCCCACCATACACTCAATATCGATAGACGACAGCTTCAAGAAGTACGTGAAGAAGAAGCTCATAGGCCTTCCGCTCGTTGAGAACGACATAGTTCAGATACCTGTAATAGGGCAGGCCGTGCAGCTGGTGGTAATAGATACCAAGCCAAGGGGCGTCGTGGTGGTAACTGAGAAGACCGCTGTTGATGTGTTGGAGAAGCCTATAACCACCTCGTTCCCAAAGGTTACATATGAGGACATAGGAGGCCTGCATGAAGTCATAGCCAGAATTAGGGAGCTCGTGGAGCTGCCCCTGAGGCACCCAGAGCTCTTCAGCAGGCTTGGCATTGAGCCTCCCAAGGGGGTCCTGCTCTACGGGCCTCCAGGTACTGGGAAAACGCTCTTGGCCAAGGCCGTCGCCACCGAGAGCGACGCGTACTTTGTTGCGATAAATGGCCCTGAGATCATGAGCAAGTTCTACGGCGAGAGCGAGCAGAGGCTGAGGGAAATATTTGAGGAGGCTAAGAAGAACGCGCCAGCCATCATCTTTATTGACGAGATTGACGCCATAGCGCCGAAGAGGGACGAGGTCATAGGTGAGGTCGAGAGAAGGGTTGTCGCGCAGCTCCTGGCCCTAATGGACGGCCTTGAGGGGAGGGGGCAGGTCATAGTAATAGGGGCCACTAACAGACCCAACGCCATAGACCCTGCCCTCAGGAGGCCCGGGAGGTTTGACAGGGAGATAGAGGTACCGGTACCAGATAAACAGGGAAGGCTTGAGATACTTCAGATACACACCAGACACATGCCGCTGGCAGACGACGTAGACCTTGAAAAGCTGGCTGAGATGACCAAGGGCTACACAGGCGCTGACCTAGCGGCGCTGGCCAAGGAGGCAGCCATGCACGCCCTAAGGAGATACCTGCCTGAAATAGACATAGACCAGGAGAAGATACCTACGGAGCTGTTAGAGAGAATGGTAGTCACAATGCAGGATTTCCTTGCGGCGTTCAAGGAGGTAACCCCCAGCGGCCTGAGGGAGATAGAAGTTGAGGTGCCTGAGGTTCACTGGAGCGACATAGGCGGCCTCGAGGACGTTAAACAGGAGCTCAGGGAAATAGTTGAGTGGCCGCTGAAGTATCCCAACTCATTCAGCAGGCTTGGCATTGAGCCTCCAAAGGGCGTGCTGCTCTTCGGCCCGCCGGGCACCGGGAAGACAATGCTTGCCAAGGCGGTGGCCACCGAGAGCGGGGCCAACTTCATAGCCATAAGGGGGCCCGAGGTGCTGAGCAAGTGGGTCGGCGAGAGCGAGAAGGCCATAAGGGAGATATTCAAGAAAGCCAGACAGTACGCGCCGGCTGTCGTGTTCTTCGACGAGATAGAGTCGATAGCGAGCCTTAGGGGAACCGAGGAGGACAGCAACGTTGGCGAGAGAATAGTGAGCCAGTTGCTCACAGAGATAGATGGGATAACCAACCTTGAGAACGTGGTAGTAATAGCGGCCACCAACAGGCCTGACCTCGTGGACCCAGCCCTGCTCAGGCCTGGCAGGTTTGAGAAGCTCATATACGTGCCTCCGCCAGACGAGAAGGGCAGACTGGAGATCCTGAAGATACACACGCGCAACGTGCCCTTAGCTGAGGACGTCGACTTAGCCGAGCTGGCAAAGATGACCAACGGCTACACCGGCGCAGACCTAGCCGCGCTTGTGAGGGAGGCGGCGCTCACCGCGCTGAGGGAGGATATAAACTCCCCGATAGTGAAGTTCAAGCATTTCGAGCAGGCCCTTAACAAGGTCAGACCCAGCGTGACTAAGTATATGATAGACTTCTACCTTAGGTGGCTCGAAACTGCAAGGCAGATAAGCGTGTCATCACAGAGGCCATCGCAGCCTTCTCTCTCGCTGTAATTATTCAAATCTAGAGAAAGGCCGACGACCTTTACGGCCTTAACCTTAAGCTGCCGCTGCTCCCTTTCATTATAACACGTTATAATTAAAAGTAAAATTTTAAACTACTCTCAGGTAAGTTAATCTGTTTGGAGGACAGCGTTAAGCTACTCCGCAGACGGTGAACAGGGTTGTCCGTATGGTACAATCAACCTCTAATAAACATAGTGTATGAAACCCTGAGGGAGATGACTAGCGATGGCAAAGTTCCAGTGACTGACGAGGAGGTGTTATCCTACCTTATCAAGAATGGGTACTCCATTTCCTTGGCTGACCTGACAAAGATTCTCCTCAAACTTGAAATTATGGGACTTGTCAGGGTAAGCTCCAGCACAAAGGAGGACAGACAGATAGAGTTTGTAGGACGTCATGGAAACGCTGAGGAGGCCAAAAGCGTAGAAGAGCAGCAAACATAGATAGCTTCGCAGGCTCCTAACATACAAGGGGGCCTCCGTGGGCGTTAACATTAGGGACATAATACCTGACCAAGCGAGGCGCGAAGTCGACCTGAAGGCGCTTAAGGGCTATGTGATTGCCCTAGACGGCTACAACATGCTTTACCAGTTCCTCTCAGCAATAAGGCAGCCCGACGGCACCCCACTCAAGGACTCGCAGGGAAGGGTCACAAGCCACCTGAGCGGGCTCTTCTACAGGACTATAAACCTCGTGGAGGAGGGCCTGAAGCCGGTCTACGTCTTTGACGGCAAGCCGCCGGAGATGAAGAGGAAAGAGATAGAGGAGAGGGTCGCGAGGAAGAAGGAGGCCGCGGAGAAGTATGCCAAGGCCAAGGAGTCCGGCTCCATTGAGGAGGCCAGGAAGTACGCCCAGGCGACCTCTGAGCTCTCCAGCGACATGGTAAGCGAGGCCAAGAGGCTGCTAGACTATATGGGCATACCATGGGTTCAGGCGCCAGCTGATGGGGAGGCGCAGGCGGCTCACCTGGCTCAAAAGGGCGACGCCTGGGCCGCGGGGAGCCAGGACTATGACAGCCTGCTCTTCGGCGCCCCCAGGCTGGTCAGGAACCTGGCAATAACTGGTAAAAGAAAGCTGCCTAACAAGGACGAGTACGTCGAGGTTAAGCCTGAGATCATAGACCTCAACGCCATGCTTAAGGCGCTGGGCATAACTAGGGAGCAGCTAATACTCCTGGGCATACTGGTAGGGACGGACTTTGACCCAGACGGCATCAAAGGCTATGGACCTAAGACTGCCCTTAACTTCGTCAAGGGCGTGAAGGACGTCACCAAGGCTCTGGAGTCCATAAAGTCGCAGCTTCCTGGAGACGTCGACCCCTTTAAGATATTTGATTACTTTGCTAAGCCTCCAGTGAGCTCCGACTACAGGATACTTTTCAAGGAGCCCGACGTTGAAAAGATTAAGGAGCTGTTGGTCAGAGAGCATGACTTCAGCGAGGACAGAGTTGTCAAGGCTGCTGAGAGGCTTGCTAAGGCATTCAAGGAGAACCTGAGGGGGAAGCAGTCCAGGCTGGACATGTGGTTTGGCTGAACTCCTCCCAACACTAGGGCGAGTTCTTTGACGCCTAGAGAGTCCATCATGGTTAGAGCGGTCCTCGCTGCCTAGAATCATCGCCTCGCTCAGGGCCGCGTGCTAACCCCAGCATAGAGCCCGTCAAGACTTTATAAGCTCCCTGCCCCTGAGGGCAGGGCTTCTCATAAGAGTCCGCGGCCTGCCGCTTAGCTACCTATGCGACGCAGGACGTCCGAGAGCTTTGTCTTATCTATCTTGCTCTCCTCAAGGTCCCGAGGACGGCCTGGCACAGTTACGTTCTCGTACTCTATGTAGAGGTCGCTGCCGCTCAGCGACTTGAAGACGGCCTTGGTGCTCTGCTCTAACTCCGATATCCTCCACCTCTCATTCGAGGGCAGCTTAGCTATATAGTAGGTCGAGCCGTCAGGCGCGTAGTAGGTGTTCACGGAGAGCACCTGGGAGGGCAGCAGGCTCTCTATGAGTTTCCTTGGGTCATTTGAGCCCGGCACGACAAATATCCTCCTAATGTTAAGGCTTGAAAGCTCCTTCTCCAGGGCCCTAGCTAACTGCCTGCTAACCACAGTAACATTGTCTAGCACTATGTAAAGCGTATCCCCCACTATCACGGACTTTCTGTAGGAGGCGTTCTTCAGTTCCCTAAAGTTTGACTCGAGGTTCAGAAGGGCCCTCATCACATCGACTTCCCAGCCTTGGTACTTTCCAGAGTCTATCTTAGCCTTGCACTTGTCACAGAGCACCCCGCTCTTGACGCAGATCTTGTCTAAGGGTATCTGCATATTCTGTTACACCAAAGAGCTACATGTGAGCAGGAAAGCTTAAACGTTTACTTTAAAATTAATGCTGTAACCGAGGGCCCTTAACTAAGGTTAGGCGCAGGCCCCAGTGCTGGCTTGCTATCACTTCGTCTGGGCAGCCCTGAGTAGGCCCACATAGGGTGGGCTGGGTGACAGGGGCCTGCTCTTGAACTCTGGGTGGGGCTGCGTGCCTATGAAGAACTTGTGCTCCTTGCGCGGCAGCTCTGCCGCCTCAACTAGGCCCTGCGGGCTCCAGGCACTTACTATAAGGCCCGCCTCGACGAGCTTCTCAACATACTTAGGGTTAACCTCATACCTGTGCCTATGCCTCTCATATATCACGTCCCTACCGTACAGGTCATAGAGCTGGGTGCCTTTGACTAGGTTTATCTGTGAGGCTCCAAGCCTTAGCGTGCCTCCAAGCTCCTTAACGTCGCGCTCCCATGGAAGCAGGTCAACCACAGGGTAAGGGGTGCTTGGGTCTATCTCCGTGCTATTTGCATTCTCGAGACCTACCACATCACGGGCAAACTCCACCACCGATAGCTGGAGCCCAAAGCAAATCCCTAGCGTTGGTATGTTATTCTCCCTCAGGTACTTAATGGCCCTTATCTTGCCCTCTGCGCCGCGCTTCCCAAAGCCGGGCAGCACAACAGCGCCGTCGACGGTCGACAGAACATCCTCAACCTTTATCTTGCCCTCCTCAACCTCTGTAGCCTCGACCCAGACTAAGTTCGGCTTAACGCCAACTGCAACCCCGGCGTGCCTCAGCGCCTCAACTATGCTGAGGTAGCTGTCCCTCAGCTTGGTATACTTGCCCACCATGGCTATGTTGACGGTCTTCTCGATGCTCTTGAGCCTGTCGACAAAGGATTTCCAGGCCTCAAGATCCGGCTCCCTGTCCTGAAGGCCCAGCCTCGACAGTAGCCTGGCCGCATAACCCTGGGACTCAAGGAGCAGTGGGACCTCATAGACATAGTCTACATCGTGATCACTTATCACGTCCGAGGGAGATAGGTTAGAGAAAAGCGCTATCTTCTGGCGGGACTCAGCCTCAAGGGGCCTTGGACTTCTAACCACGACCATGTTGGGCTGGATCCCTATCCTGCGAAGCTCGTAAACGCTGTGCTGCACAGGCTTTGTCTTCTGCTCTCCCGTGGTGCTCAGCACTGGGGCCCAGGCAACGTGAACGAATGCCACGTTGTTTGAGCCTAGCTCAACATACATCTGCCTGGCCGCCTCTAGGAACGGGAGCCCCTCTATGTCGCCTACAGTGCCGCCGATCTCTACAACTAATACGTCAACTCCAGTCTCGCGGGCAACTGAAGATAAGCGCTGCTTTATCTCGTCAGTTATATGAGGTATTATCTGCACAGTCTTGCCTAGGTATTCGCCCTTCCTCTCCTTCATTATGACGTTGTAGTAGACCTGGCCAGTAGTTATGTTGTGTTTCTTGCTTAGGTTCTCCCCAAGGAACCTCTCATAATGGCCTAGGTCTAGGTCGGTCTCACCGCCATCTTCAGTGACGTAGACCTCGCCGTGGGCGTACGGATTCATAGTTCCTGCGTCAACATTAAGGTAGGGGTCAACCTTAACTATGCCAACCCTGTATCCACGGGACTTAAGCAGAAGGCCCGTGGAGGCCGACACTATGCCTTTGCCTATGCCTGACATCACGCCGCCAGTTATGAACACGTATTTCGTCTCTGGCACTGTGCCTCCTGGTCTCTGGACTAGTAGCTCTTTTAACGGTAAGCGCTCCAGCCGCGGTTAGAGCAAGGTGGGATGATGCAGATCCTGTATTATCTCATAGCTTCAATAATACTGGCAGAACTAATAATTATAGTGGTCCAGACGGTTAGGCTAGCCCTGGCCCAGAGGTCCTTGAAGACCCTGGAAATGAACATAGATAAGCTCGCTGATGCCAGAGCCCGAGAGATGGCCGCGGCCATAGTAGATAGGGCCAGGGAGGACGCCGCCAAGAGAAGTTCGGCCGTCACTGCAGGCAAGATATATGAGCAGCTCGCCCCTATTTTGCCTGGATTTAAGTTCAACCCAAAGGACGTGAGGTTCCTCGGAAGCCCAGTAGACTTCGTAGTATTTGACGGGCTTGAAGATGGTAAGAGAGTTTATGTAAGGTTTGTTGAGCTTAAGAGCGGCGATTCGAAGCTGACCGACAGGGAGAAGGCAGTCAAAGACGCTGTGGAGAGCTGCAGGGTCTCGTTCGAGGTTGTTAAGGCTGAGGACCTTCTAAGGCGCTAACAGTTATAACTAAAGCAGAAAAGTTCAGGCCACTTTGAAGGTTTCGGTGGGCTCCACGACCAAGTACTACATTGAGACCTATGGCTGCGCCCTGTCGGAGTTCGACAGCGAGATAATGAGGAGCATCCTTAGAGGTGCCGGCTATGAGGAGTGCAAGGACCCGAGGGAAGCAGATGTAATAATAGTTAACACCTGCGCAGTGAGGCTCGACACGGAAGCCAAAATAGTGAAAAGGCTTAAGGAGTTAAATGGCCTGTCGCTTCAGGGCAAGAAGCTCGTAGTGAGCGGCTGCCTCTCCAAGGCTAGGCCCTCCCTGATCCTGAGGACAGCCCCTGCAGCCAGCCTGGTATCTCCTCAGAACGTGACTAGAATACTCGACGCGGTCACTCTTGATAGGCCCATCTACATGCTAGATGGTGAGAGAGATGTAAACTTCTTGCCAAAGCCTCCAACGAGGGACAGCGTAGCCACGGTAATGATATCCGAGGGCTGCCTTGAGAACTGCAGCTTCTGCGAGACCAAGCTGGCAAGGAGGTACCTGAAGTCATACCCTCCTAGGGCCATAGTCAGTATAGTTAGGGACCTGGTGCAGGGCGGGGCAAGGGAAATTAGGCTCACCGGGCAGGACGCGGCAGCTTATGGCGTAGACCTGCCCGGCAAGCCAAGGCTTCCCGACCTCATAGCGGATATACTTGATAAGGTGCCAGGCGAGTACAGGCTCAGAATTGGCATGATGACGCCGAATCAGGCCATGGAGATAATTGATGACCTGCTGGACGTTTACCGCGATGGACGCGTCTTCAAGTTCTTTCACATACCTGTCCAGAGCGGCGACGACCGCGTGCTTAAAATAATGAACCGCAGGTACACCGTGGCTGAGTTCAAGGAACTTCATAGCAAGGTTAAAGCTAAGTACCCATCCTCGCTCTTTGCCACAGACATCATAGTAGGCCATCCAGGCGAGGATGAAGGGGCTTTTATGAACAGCGTCAGGCTGGTGGAGGAACTCAAGTTTGAGAGGGTCTACCTCGCCCAGTATAGCATAAGGCCCAGGACAGCCTCGGCCTCCATGCCTCAGGTGCCCGAGCCTGTCAAGAAGGAGCGGAGCCTGAGAATACAGGAAGTAATTAAGAAGATAGGCGTTGAAATTTACGGCAGTTACGTGGGTGGCAGGTTCAGGGGGCTGTTGGCGTCGAGAGGTTTCAGGGAGGGCTTCAGCACAGTAAGACTTGACAACTACTTCCCTGTGGCGGTGCCAGCGAGCACGTTAAGAAGTTACGGAGAGTTCGTAGACGTTAAGATCACGGGCGCCACATACTTTGACCTGAGGGGAGTTATCGTAAGTTAGCCTTGCCCTTCCTGAGCTCTTTAATGCCTCTGTACCTCACCCTCACCACGTCAAGTCCTGCATGGACAGAGGCCAACTGAAGGGCATAATCGTCCGTCACTACAGAAACCCTGTTGCCGCAATCCCTTAGCTCTATGGCTAGGGAGAGCACGCTTAGGTCGGCGGCGCTCAGCTTTCCGAGCACTCCGGCAGCTCTGGCGTACTCTAAGGCCTTACTTCTCGATTCCGCTGAGGGCGTGATGACAAGGAGTTTCCCAGCCCCAGCGGAGAGATCTAAAGCCGCCCTCGACTCCTCATCTCTGACTTCCTCGTAGACCTCCTCAGTGGTGACGCACGTCAAGGGCAGGTGCAGCTGGACTGATGCCAGCAGCGCAGCTGTGTCTAGCACAGCTGCGCTGACGCCTTTACCAATAGCTGAGCAGACGGGCGAAGAGCCTCTCGTAGTAGTTTGACCACCACTCAAACCTGGCCACCTTCAGGGGGACCTCGCAGGGATAAATGTTAACCCTGTCACCTGGCCTTAGGTTAACCTTGACTTGGCCATCAAGGACCAGGTAAGCGGGCCCGCTTTCGTCCCTCATTATTATGCTGAGCCTGTTGCTCCTAGACATAACCACAGGTCTTAAGAATAGCTGCACAGGATTGAGGGGCGTTATGATAATTACGTCAAGCCGAGGGTCCACTATGGGCCCCCCAGCATTAAGGCTATATGCTGTGGAGCCCGTTGTAGTGGATATTATGAGCCCATCGCCGTCAACTCCCATAACCCTTTCCCTAAGCTTCTCCTCATCATGATAGACGTCAAGCCTGACCATGGAGCCCTCCGAAGTAAATATGACGACATCATTTACGGCGCAGGGGAGTTGATTACCGTTCACGTAAGCTTTGATGCGCTGGTGGAGCACCAGTTCATACTTGTCGTTAACGAAGTCCCTAATTCTCTCGCTCAGCACTGACTCATCGACGTCTAAGAGGAAACCGCGCTTGCCTGCGCGCACTGCAAGGAAAACAACTTCGTTGCTCCCAGACCTTATCGCTGCCCTGAGCAGGGTCCCGTCGCCGCCTATCACTATCACCTTATGCGGCGGATCGCGTTCTATGTTAAAGGTTCCCAGCTTCCCCAAGGTGTTACTGTATGCAGCGGCGGTCTCCGCCTCAACAAGGGGCTCCACCCCGAGCTGCCTAAGGACCTCCGCTGCCTTTAGTGCAAGGCCCTCAGCAATGCCACTTGATGGCCTAGCAACTATTCCAACCGCCTCCCTTTCTGTCAAGCCGCCTCACTTACTGCCGCAGATATCTCACTTACAGCCAACCCTTATTACTTGCGTCCCCGACATTTAATGAAACCCTGGGAGGCCGAGGCTGGCGGCCACGGGCCCGAGAGGGCCTGAGGAAACACCGCCCTCCCAGCGGCAGCCGGACCCCGCAAGGGGCCAGGGCAGGCCCCTGGGCAACGGCACAGAGACGACACGGCCCCCACGGCATGGCGATGACTCCGCGAGGCGGGCCTGGCGACAGGCCCGCAGTAACCGGTCGAGGACCGCGGGGGATGCGGTGAAACGGCCGTCCCCGGCGGAGCAAGGCCAGGGCCTGTGAGGGGCCGCGGGAGGCCCTGGAGACCGCTGAGTCAAATGCCGCCGAAGTACAGAAGGCGGGTTATAGCCTCGGCCTCCCAGGTGCTGCTAACTTGGCCAGTGAATATCATGACTGCATAGCAATTAAGCTAACGGACGCCGACAGGACGCTGAAGATGCTCAGGCTAGCAGGGCTCCTGACCAACTTAAAACCCAGAAGGCTTGGAAGTGATGAGCTTGCAGTGCCAGTTAACAATGTCGAGAGGGCTATCTCTGCGCTTTTAACCGAGGGTATAAGCGCCAGGCCCTGCAAAGAAACATTCGATGTCAAGGGGAGACCCAGCAAGCTCTCCGACGAAGTGCCAGGGCTATCCGGCTTCCTAATTATAGGCAGCATTGTTTTATTGAACTACAATTCCAGCGTCGGGATTCCAGCTTACGTAAGGGCCGCCGAGGCGATTTCGAGGATGTATCCTAGGGTGACCTCAGTGTTTCTAAAACTTGGAACTACTGGCGAGCTGAGGCTCCCCCAGCTGGTGCTCATATACGGTGATGGCAACACTATTACTATAACCAAGGAGTCAGGCCTCAGGCTCTACGTGGACGTCGCCAGGACGTACTTTAACCCCAGGCTTTCCGGGGAAAGGCTTAGGATATCATCGCTAGTAGAAAGCGGCGAGAGGGTGCTTGACATGTTCTGCGGCGTAGCGCCTTTTTCACTGTTAATAGCATCCAGGAGGAGGGCCTCAGTGATAGCTAATGACCTTAACCCCTACGCAGCTGCCCTGGCAGGCGCTAATGCCAGGCTTAACAGGAAGCTGCTTAAGGGCAACGTAACTATTACGAGGTCCGACGCCAGCGCCCTGCCATCACTGCTTAAGGGAGGCTTTGACAGGATAATAATGAACAACCCTACTTCTTCGCCTAAGTTCATAGAGGCTGCCTGCCAGCTTTCCCTCGCAAGTGGATCCATACTTCATGTTTACTATCTAGCTGAAAGTGAAGACCTAGCAATCAGGGCAATAGCTGAGGAGGCTTCGAGAACCTGCAAGGAGTTCACAGTTGTATCTTCGCGCAAAGCCATAGAGTACAGTCCCTCCAAGTCCATATACGTGGTTGACCTTGAAGTAAAGGGTTATGCGAGACGCCCTAACTCGCTCAGCCTCTAGATGGCCAGGAGAAACGCAAGGACTCCGCTCATGAACACCCCATCAAATACCCCAGCGCCGCCTATACTTAGTACCGTGGCCGTTAGATTCCTGTAGCTCCGCGATAGCCTAATGACGTCAGCTCCAAGGAGGCTGCCCAAGGAACCGCCTATGTAGGCGGCGGCCGCCGCCGGGACTCCAAAGCCGCTTGTAGCTATGGCAACAAAGGCCGCTATTAAGGGCGGGATAAAGGCGGGCACCACAATGCCCACGCCTGGCATAGGCCTTGAAAGTGCGTATGTAACAGCTGCGACTACTATTACATCTATGGCAGCGGAGGCCACGAACATGCCCTTATAGGGAGAGTTGACCAGCAAATATGAGAATATAGCGGATGTGGTTATCGGCACAAGGGCGCCGCCCACATTCATGGCTAAAAGCGTCTTCACCTCGCGCATCCTAAGCCTCGGTATCGGTATTGGTATTCCAAAAAACTCTACATAGTTAAGCTCGATTTCACTGGCAATGACTCCAGTGTTAAGCTTCTTAATTACAAGGTTTATGAAGCTCAGTATAGGACTTAACACTATAAGTGCTATAGCTATCGACGCCAGCTCTAAGGAGTCACTGCTATAAGAGACCTCTGCAACGTAGAGCGGAAACCTCGAGAAGAGGACTGCTAAAATCAAGGCCACTGCAAGGTAAGCCCATAGGAACATTGGATGCGTTGGGTAAGTTATCAGCACTTTCCTGTTCTGTATTTCATCCCTATCCATTAAGTCGCGCTCCCAGGCCAACTAGATATTCAAAGATTTAAAATTTAAGATCCGAGTTACTTGCAGTTGAATAGGTTGTCTACAATTTCCTTAGGCAGGGTAAGGTAATATCGACCCTAAAGATGTAACTACCTTGCCGTCCTAGAATAAATATGAGCAAGGGGAATCATCTATGATACTCAGCGACAGGGACATCGAGACACTCATAAGGGCAGGGGAGCTGGGCATAGAGCCGCTGGACGACGAGGTCATAAGGGAGAACGGCCTTGACCTCAGGCTGGGGAGCACCTACTGTGAGTTCAGGAGCACCGGAACCGTGCTGGATCCCAGGTCGCCAGGGGACCCAGGAGAGTTCTACGACTGCAGGGATGCTGGGGAGGGAGGAAGCTTCATCATTGCGCCTCACAGGCACTACCTGCTTCACACGGCGGAGTACATAAGGCTGCCGCCCTACGTGGCGGGCCTCGTGAACCTCAGGAGCACGTGGGCCAGGACGGGCATATACATACCCAGCACCGTCGTTGACGCTGGCTTTGAGGGGCAGCTAACCATAGAGGTCATAGGGAGCGAGTTCCCAGTGAAGCTCTACGTGGGCGACAGGTTCCTGCACCTTGTGCTAGTCAAGATGGAGACCCCCTCGACGAGGCCCTACAGCGGGAGGTACAGGGGGCAGAAGGGGGTCAGGCTCCCGCAGTTCTTTGGGGAAATGCAGGCGAAAACGTGACAGCCCATGTTACTACTCACAGTGGTATACCATGGAAAACTCAGACCTCCCTCAGCTCAGCACTTAAATAGGGCTGCTAAAGTTAAGCCTTTGTTGGTGTCGGCCAATGGTTTCCAGGAAGAGCTACCTAGAGGGCTTAAGCCTAGTGCTCAGGGAGGCCTGGTCAAGGCCTAAGTACAGGGCCGTGTTGATTCTAGTGGCCCTAGTCTCCCTGGCAGCAGCCATAGCAACTGGGCTTGCCGTCTCCCACGCTCAGGCTGCCGCCACTGCCGACCAGGCGTCGCCCTACTACATGTCAGTTGTCGGTAAGGCCATCGGAGCCGGGCTAGCTGTGGGGCTCGCCGGTATCGGAGGCGGCTATGCAGTAGCCGTCGCCGGAGCGTCAGCTATAAGCGCTGTCGCCGAGAAGAGGGAGATATTCGGAACGGCTTTCCTCTTCGTCGTGCTCGGCGAGGGAATTGCAATCTATGGGCTGTTAGTGGCTATAATAGTGGTGTTCGTGCTGCCTACAGCCTAAGCCTGGCCCCTTTATGATTTTTTATAAGTTAGCTCTACCTTTTATGATGCGGCGATTTAGCCATGGTAAAAACCAAGAGGGAGAGATGGCACAACAACTTCTCGGAGTGGTTTGACTGGATACTGGATAGAGCGGAGATCTACGATTATGGCAGGTATCCTGTCAAGGGAATGGGCGTCTGGATGCCCTATGGATTTCAGATAAGGAGAAGGGTGACAGACCTCTTGAGGAAGCTCCTTGATGAGACCGGCCATGAAGAGGTCCTCTTCCCACTCCTTATACCCGACTGGATGTTGGCCAAGGAAAGCGAGCACGTAAAGGGCTTTGAAGATGAGGTCTACTGGGTCACTCACGGAGGCCTTGAGGAGCTGGACCAGAAGCTCGCACTAAGGCCCACGAGTGAGACCCCAATAACTTACTATGAGTCGCTCTGGGTGCAGAGCTACAAGCAGCTTCCAAGGAAGTTCTACCAGATAGTCAGCGTCTTCAGGTATGAGACCAAGGCCACGCGCCCCCTGATAAGGGTAAGAGAAATAAGCATGTTTAAGGAGGCACACACCGTTCATGAGAGCTTCGAGGATGCCGAGAGTCAGGTCAAAGAGGCCATAGACGTTTACAGGAAGTTCTTCGACTCCCTGGGAATACCTTACATAATCTCAAGGAGGCCTGACTGGGATAAGTTCGCCGGCGCCCTTTACACCATAGCTTTCGACACCGTAATGCCTGATGGCAGGACCCTGCAGATAGGCACGGTTCACAACCTAGGCCAGAACTTCACTAAGGCGTTCTCATTTAGAATCCAGACAAGGGACGAAAAGTTCGACTACCCATGGCAGACAAGTTATGGCGTCAGCGACAGGGTCGTGGCCACACTGATAGCCATTCATGGAGATGACATGGGGCTCGTGCTTCCTCCTGACATAGCCCCTACACAGGCCGTCATAATCCCAATCCCTTCCCAATCGGAAGAGGACAGCAGAAAGGTCCTTGAGTACTCGCGCGGCGTGCTTTCAACCTTACTAAGCTCTGGCATAAGGGCCAAGCTTGATGACCGTGAAGACACGACCCCAGGCGACAAGTACTACTACTGGGACGCAAAGGGCGTTCCCGTCAGGGTTGAGATAGGTCCCAGGGAGGCCTCAGGGAACACCGTAACGATAGTCAGGAGGGACACCCTTGAGAAGAGGACCGTGCCCCTCAGCGAGGCTGTAGGGAGCATAAAGAAGACCTTTGATGAAATAAGCGCCTACCTTATCGAGAGGGCTAGGAAGTTCCTGGCAGATCACGTGAGCAGGGTCTCAAGCCTTGACGAGGCCAGGAAGGCTATCAACGAAAAGGGTGGAGTTATAGAGGTGCCCTGGTGTGGCAGCGAAGAGTGCGCAGTTAAAGTAATGAATGAGCTCCAAGTCAAATCCTTAGGAACGCCGTGGCCTTACGAGAGGGCAGAGGGCACGTGCCCCGTGTGCGGAAGGCCTGCTGTGACTTACATGAGATTCTCGAGGCAGTACTGATTTGCTCATGAGAAAATACGTGAAATTTCAGCTGCAGGCCTAAGGGCTCAGCGGGCTCCTTGTCTTCATAGCCTTAGAGGCTCGGAGTCCACCACACACATCATCGCGAGTTATAGCTAGGCACGTAGATCTAAAACGTTTGTTGGCCAGATGGAGCTAATGGTCCCACGCCTCAGCCCCGACCAGGGGGACAAAAAGAACCTCTATGTCGCTCTGTTGAAAGACCTGGCCCTCCCTCTTTCTGACTATGGTAAGCACCTGCTCCTCCTTGCTTCCCACAGGTATAACCATGAGGCCTCCTTCTGCGAGCTGCTCCACGAGCGGCCTTGGGACCTTTGGGGACGCGGCGGTCACTATTATCCTATCGTAGGGCGCCGCCGGTGGATATCCTAGGCTCCCGTCGCCCACGATTACGGTGACCCTTCCTCCGAGGCCTAGGGACTCTATGGTCTCCTTGGCTCTACTTGCAAGCTCTGCTATGCGCTCCACAGTCCACACGTGCCCCCTGTCACCTACAATCATAGCCAGGATCGCCGCCTGGTAGCCTGACCCCGTCCCAACCTCGAGGACCTTCATGCCTTCTGAGACCTCTAAGAGCTCCGTCATGTAGGCTACCATGCTCGGCGCACTTATGGTCTGCCCATAACCTATGGGGAGCGGCCTGTCTTCATAAGCCCGGTCCCTGACCCCCTCAGGCACGAAGAGCTCCCTTGGAACGCTCAGCATGGCCCTCTCGATTGCCTGGCTCTTCAGATACCCCCTTAGCTTAAGATCATCTACAAGCTTCCTTCTGGCCACTTCAAAGGCGTCCTGCTTTAAGCCGGCCAAGATCTACCTTGTATAAATACTTTAGCTGCTGGCCTAATTTGCCTTTATTCCGCAAGGAAGCCTTGCTTGAGTAGGGCCTTCAGTGAGCGAGCTCGCGAGCAGATGGTTTCACTTCAGAGCCAAGGGCCACGTTAATGTAACCGCCAGGCACAGAACTACAATAGAGATAACTAAAGAGGAAACCCTAACCCCAAGGGGTGACTGTATAATTGGCGTGTCGTCAGAGGCCAGCGCTTCCAGCCTCCCCGACTGGCTTAGGGATGAGCTGAGGAACCCTAACAATGCAGTGCTTGTCGTCCTATGCTCCAGTGGCCTCTGCGATGCCGTCATAGGTCACGGGGATCCTAGGATAACGGCCTCTAACAACATGAAGATTATAATAAGAAAGAGTGATTACGTTGAAGGCTCGACAATCATGGTGAGGAGCAACAAGGCAGCCGCAGACCTTAATAGGGAGCTAATTTCACGACTTGCGCATGGTGATGATCTGCACGTATACATAACTTATTTGCCCCTCATTACGAGTAACTCCCACAAAAATAACATCTAACCAAAGGCCATCTTTTAGTCTAAGAATTGTTTTTAACCCTCAAATGTGACCGTAACTTGCGATTGGCTACTAGGTGGAATAATCCATGGGCGCTCGAGTTAAAATGGTCTCAGAGATCGAGAAGATAATGAGCAACATAGAGCAGGTAAGAAACATAGGCGTCATAGCGCATGTAGACCATGGTAAAACCACTACTAGCGACGCCCTGCTAGCAGGCGCCGGAATCATATCTGAGAGAGTTGCCGGCGAGGCGCTGGCCCTGGACTACCTTAACGTGGAGAAGGAGAGGCAGATGACAGTAAAGGCCGCCAACGCAAGTCTATACCACGAGTATAACGGCAAGGGATACGTGATTAACCTAATTGACACCCCAGGCCACATAGACTTCACAGGAATGGTCACAAGGAGCCTGAGGGTGCTTGATGGAGCTATTGTAGTTGTTGACGCTGCGGAGGGCGTCATGACCCAGACAGAGACCGTTCTAAGGCAGGCCCTGGAGGAGAGGGTTAGGCCCGTACTCTACATAAACAAGATAGACAGGCTCATAAAGGAGCTGAGGCTGACCTCCTCCCAGCTGCAGGACAGGCTCGTGGAGATAATAAAGGACGTCAACAACCTCATAGACATGTACGCTGAGCCGGAGTTCAAGGACAAGTGGAAGCTGAACCCGGCGGCCGGGAACGTAGCCTTTGGAAGCGCTAAGGACCAGTGGGGCATAACTGTGCCGATAGCCTCCAAGAAGGGTATAAACTTCCAGCAGATCATAGACGCTTACTCAAGCGATGATAAGGACAAGATAGCAGCGCTTACTAAGAAGGCTCCGCTGCACGAGGCCCTGCTGGACATGGTCGTCAAGTTCGTCCCCAACCCGAAGGAGGCGCAGAAGTATAGGATTCCAAAGATATGGAAGGGAGATCTCAACAGCGACCTTGGAAAGGCCATGCTAGAGGCTGACCCCAACGGGCCCGTCGTGTTCTATGTAAATGCCATTCATGTTGAGAAGGCAGGCCTAGTGGCCACGGGCAGGGTGTTCTCAGGCACCCTTGAGCCAGGCAAGGAGCTCTACGTGGTGTCCCAGGACGTCACAGGCAGGGTGCTGCAGGTAAGCCTTTACATGGGCCCCTTCAGGGAGCTGACGCAGAGGGTCACGGCTGGCAACATAGCTGCCATAATGGGCATAGATAACCTTAGAGCTGGAGAGACGCTTGTTGAGAGCCAGTACAAGTCGCAGGGCGCCCCGTTCGAGCAGCTACACTACATAGCCGAGCCTGTAGTGACCATAGCAATAGAGCCGGCCAAGGTACAGGACCTGCCTAAGCTTGTGGACTCTCTGAGAAAGCTTACCATAGAGGACCCGAACCTGGTAGCTAAGATCAATGAGGAGACTGGCGAGTACCTCCTCTCAGGAATGGGGCAGCTCCACCTAGAGATAGCGCTCTGGATGCTGAAGGAGATTTACGGCCTAGAGGTCAAGGCCAGCCAGCCAATAATAGTTTACAGGGAGTCCGTGAGGGAGAAGAGCCAGGTCTTCGAGGGCAAGAGCCCCAACAAACACAACAGGTTCTACCTGAGCGTTGAGCCGCTAAACGACGAGACCATAGACCTCATACACAGGGGTGCCGTGAGGGAGGATCAGGATTCGAGGGACAGGGCCAAGATACTCAAGGAACAGGCCGGCTGGGACTACGACGAGGCCAGGAGAATCTGGGCCATAGATGAAAACATCAATGTCTTCGTAGACATGACGTCAGGAGTGCAGTACCTCAAGGATGTCAAGGATACCATAATTGGCGGCTTCAGAATAGCAGTAAAGGAGGGTCCACTGGCGGCTGAGCCCGTCAGAGGTATCAAGGTAGTACTTCACGATGCTGAAGTACACGAGGACCCGGTGCACAGGGGGCCTGGCCAGATATACCCAGCCGTGAGGAACGCCATATGGGCTGGCATACTTACCTCGAGGCCAACGCTGCTGGAGCCTATACAGAAGCTTGACATAAGAATACCGATGGAGTACCTCAGCGCAGTAACCACGATAATAGTCAAGAAGCGTGGAAAGATAATCGACGTGGAGAACACGCCGAGCGGCACCAGGGTGCTCGCTGAGATACCAATAGCTGAGAGCTTTGACCTGGCAGCAGAGCTGAGAGGGTCCACTGCAGGAAAGGCCCTGTGGGGCACGGAGTTCAGCAGATGGGCCCCTGTGCCTGACAGCATGCTTGACGACCTAATAAGGAAGATAAGGGAGAGGAAGGGACTCCCACAAAAGCTACCAAGCCTCTCAGACCTGCTAGGGCCTTAACCTCCTCCTCACCTTACGTTTTGCACTATTCCCGTTTTACTGCCTGTAAGCTTGGGAGGCAATGTTATATTATACTTATCCGCGTGAACCTTAACGACCTGAGGTTTTCAATTCTGCCCTCCTTAACGCCTATAACGTCGTCCTCCTCCAGAAGTCCAAGCCTATACATTATCGCGGCGCACCTGTCGCTGGTCACAGCGCCCATTATGAGGCCCCTGTCCATCATCAGGTCAAGGCCGCTCTCGAGGTCCTTCCTTGACAGGCCGCAGTGACCTGCGGGATGCGTGTGCACCACCGCCGGTGACTGCCTGAGCCCAGGCAGAGAGACCCTGAACCTCTCGCCCTCAAAGACGAAGGCCCTGCCATCTGCTGTATAGACAATGATGTATTCAGTGCCGTCCCTGTCCGTCCTTGAAGCCAGAGGCGAATAGAGCGGGAAGTAGTCCAACCTAACGAGTTCCCGTGGCAACTCTTCATAGAGCTGCCGCAGCGGTAAAAGGCCGCCTTGGCTAGCATCTGTGGCCTTGATTGAAATTTTTGCACCTCTGAAGTCAAGTTCTTGAGGCTCCACCCAGTCAGCATTTATGTAGAGCTCGAGGCTGCCCCTGCTGAGGCCCTCCCTTATTGACGTTACATCAAGTATTTTTGATGACACCTTAGCGTCAAGAAGGCTCCCCTCTGCGGTGTAATAGCCTTCCACTAAGTCGAGGACGAGAGCGGCCACTCCAAGCAGCAGTGAGCCGTCAGTTACGGTTTCCCACTGCTCCTTCATTGACCATGCCAAGCGATATATAGAAGTATAAGTTATAAAGTTACGTAGTAAACCTGACTCGCGGAGGCCTAGCAGTGAAGCAAGAGTATTCTGAAGAGGAGTTCAGGGCTATCCTAAGCAAGTGGGAGAGCACAAGAACTATGATAGAGCCTGAGCTAAACTCTATTGTGTCAAGGCTTGAGATGGCCGGGCTCGAGGGCCTTGCTTCATATATAGTTAAGGGAGGCAAGATGTTTAGAGGCTTCATGACAATGCTGTTTGCAGAGGCCGCTGGAGGTAATCTTGACAGAGCGAAGGATGCCGCGATTGCAGTAGAGCTAGTTCAAGGGGCCAGCCTTGCGCTTGATGATATTATAGATAAGGACGCCGAAAGAAGGGGAGGCCCCTCCGCTTGGGTACTTTACGGGATTGGCAAGAGCGCCATGGCTTCCCTTTTACTAGTGCCCACCGCGCTAAAATTAGTCGAGCAGTACGGTCCCTTGGCGTTGAGTTATAGCATCACCGCATGGGAATCCATGGTCAGAGGTGAAATCATGGACGCTTACTCCTCCCTCAACTTAGAGCCTGTAGAGTATCTGCAGCTTGCATCGCTTAAGACCGGCAGCCTCTTCTCGCTAGCCTCAACCTTAGGTGTTATAGCAGCCAACCATGAAGAGTACGCCGAGAGGGCCTGGAATTACGGCAACATTGTTGGCACCGCCTATCAGCTAGCTGATGACATAACGGACTTCGCTAACTATGCGAGAGGGGCCAAGGATAAGCTAGACCCCAGCGAGAGGCTCTTCCTAAGGTGGGCTGAGACTGAACTGAAGGCCCGCGGAGAGGATGAGGTTATAGAGAAGGGAGTTGAGTACCTCAACGACATTCTTAAGAGGTCAATCAGCTCCTTGAGCTTCCTGCCGCCAGGGCCAGCAACTAAGATGATAGCCGAGCTGCCATGGTTTATGGCATCTAAGATGCTAGAATCGGCCAACCTCTCGCTAAGTAAGTTTGACCAGCAGCCGTAATTTCTAGCTTACTTGTCATTGTCGGAAGAGCTATTAGCGCCTGCGGGGTTTCCGTAGAATTTGTCCAGGGTGGTGACCCTTCTCTCGCCCTTAAAGGGCGCCTTAAGGAGCTCCTTTATCCTGGCAGCCTTGGACTCGCCGACGCCCTCAACAGATGCCAGCTCCGCCAGGCTGGCGTTAAAAAACGACTCCAGCGATCCGAACTTCTCAAGTATCCTCTCGGCAGTCTTAGCCCCTATGCCTGGAAATGACTCAACTATATAGAGCTGCCACTCCCTCAGCGACTGCGCTGATGGTTTCTTATTTATAATGACTGGCCTTGAACCTCTGCCCTTAGTGAGGTACTTGGAGGCCAGCGACGCCAGGTACTCGGCCGTCTGCCTAGCAGAGCCGCTCCAGAGGAGCTTAACGTTATAGCTTGCCACAAGCGTTGCGAGGGCCCCTATTAGTTGCCTCTCCTTGTCGCTCCAGTACCGCAGCTCCCTGGAGAAGTCACCCTCTATTATATAGAAAACCTCCTCATAATCGTTCCTCATCCTTGAGGCCTGGTCGAAGAGCCTCCCGTCAAACAGCGACGAGACGAAGTCCTTGGCGTTCTTCCTCTCAACGACTATGTCGGGCGGTATTATGTAATCCCCTTCAGGAAGCTGCTTCCTTATTACAAGGACTCCCAGGGATTCCAGCAGCGACGGAACCCCTGAGGCCTCCTCCCTCACGTCAGCATAAACCCTAGTCCTTTTGGTGGCGCTTCCTTCAACCACTGGCATCACCGCAGCGCTGCCTCACAAAGTTAACCGCGAGGCCTAGCACCTTATCAATAGTAGTCTGGTTTGGGGACTTTAACCTGAGAGCCGCGGCCCCATCATGGCCTCCTCCCTCGCCGCCTAACCTCTCAGCTATGAAGGCCGCCAGTTCAGACGCCCTAATGTTGAGCTTAAGGGCGCGCCTCGAGACCCGCAGCGACACTCTCTCATCATTAATTACAGCCGCAACGTCGGCGCCCAGGGATATCATAGACCTAGCTACCTCGGCCTCGAAGGAGCCTACGTGGGTCACCGCCACAGCCAACTGGCCGCAGACAACGCTAACCGCCGCCCTCGAAAGGCCCTTAAGCCTTGCGGCCCTTTTGTCTATAGGCTCGTCATTGCTCTGCCTCAAGAAGCTAACAGCAAAGGCGTAGTCCGCGCCCATCTCCATTAACTTAACTATGTACCTGAAAGTGCTTATTGACGCCCTCTCCAGGAACGAGGTCTCCTCAAGTATTGCCGTAAGTAAGAGGGTGGCCTCGGTTGGCTTTAGCTTAAGGATCCCAGGAGCGGCAAGCGAAAGGACCACCTCTACGCACGACGGAGCGCTCTCGTCACTTATTAGAAGGGTGGCCATCGTGTGCAGGCTCCCCGGGCTGTGGTGGTCTATTACGACTAACTTTGCCCCTCTCAGGGCATCACCGTTAACTCCGAGCTGTGATATATTGCTGGCGTCCACTGTTATAAGCACTCCCGCCTGCTGGTTGTCTAGGCTGTCGCACAGGGGTATGTCAAGCGAAAGTGAAGTTAGCAGCTCCCTGGACTGCTTGCTCAGACCCTGAGGCGAGTAGAGGCAGCAGCTACTGGAGACCCCCTCCAGGAGCCTGCACACCAGAAGAGCGGAGGCGACGGCGTCAAGGTCAGCGTTGCCGTGCATTAGTACCTTGACGCCGGAGCCCTTAACTAACTTAGTGAGCTCCTCATAAAGCTCCTGTGAACCTGGGCTGCCAGGCCCTGCGCGCAAGGACTAAGAGCCCCCTGCGGGGCCTGCGGCTCCGCCGCCTCCTACAGCCCCCTGCAGCAGACGCTGTAGCTCTCCGGCCACCTTGTCAAGTTCGTCTTTCACTAGGTTCTCCTGGTTCTTAAGCGCCTTAATCTTAAGCTCCAGGTTCTCCTTGCGGTCCTGCAGCTCCTTGAGCAGGTCGCCCTTTGTCGACTTAACAAGGACGAAGCCTGCCATCTTATAGACCTCCGCGCTGTCCGAGAGCCCGTTGAGGGTCTCTATTACCTTCTCTATCTCGCTTAGGGACGACTCGGCGGCGAGCCTCTGCTGAACTATCGCGTTGTAGGTGTCCCTAAGCTGAAGGTACTTGTTATATTTGACCTCGGCCTCTGGAGGCACTCTCTCTACCACTTCGCGCACCTAGCAAAAACTCCTCACTAAGGTTATTATGCTCTACTCGTGAGCTTCATGACTTTAGCTGTCAAAGCCGTTAAGGCAAGCAAGGGATTTATATTTGGTCATTAATTAACAGATTTGGTGAGTTAGGGAATTGTCTATAGCCTACAGTCCCTTAGTGCTCGCCGCCAATTCATTCATAATAGTGCCAACAATAATTCTAGCCGTGCTGGTTGGCACGATACTTCTCCTCCGCATGCTGCTTAGGCCCGCCGGCTACATAGAGTCCAAGGAGCCCTACAAGTACAGGCTTTTCGAGTCCTCCAACCCGCCGAGGGGGGTTGGCAAGTCCAGGCTTTCCTACCAGTACTTCGGTTACCTTATAATGTTCCTCGCCGTAGAGCCAGCGGTCGTGCTGTTAACGTTCCTAGCGTCTGCCCCCTCAGAGTATAGTCGGGACCTTCTCCTGCTCTACCTTGTAATGGTGGCCGTTTTTGCCCCTCTGTTGGCATATGGCGCATATGTGTCTAGGAGGATAGAGGAGTGGAGGGATTAGAGATGGCTCAGGTGCAGGAGAGGGCGAAGGAGGGTAAGGCTTATATAGGTAACCTTGAGGTAGCAGCTCAGCTGGCTAAGGAGAGCCTCATCAAGGGGACCATAGCTAAGGTCGTCGACTGGGCCACGGCTTTCAGCCTGTGGCCTGTTCACCTGATGACCAGCTGCTGCGGCTGTGAAATAGGAGCTGCCTGGGGCCCCAGGTTTGACAACGAGAGGTACGGCTCGCTTCCATGGGTTAGCCCAAGGCAGACTAACCTGATAATAATTGAGGGCACTGTGACAAAGAAGATGGCGTGTACCGTCAGGATAACGTGGGAGCAGATGCCTTTCCCCAAGTTTGTCATAGCCATGGGCGCCTGCTCACTTGATGGCGGCATCTTCTACAACAGCTATAATATAGTTAGGCCATGGCAGGTGGTCCCTGTGGACATCTATATACCAGGGTGCCCGCCAAGGCCCGAGGCCGTTGCCAGATCCATAGTAGAGCTTCAGAAGATCATAAGAAGCCGCGGCGTCGCCTCAAAGTGGGTCGTTGAGGGGGTTAGGAAGGACCTGAAGTACATCCTGCCTAAGGAGGACCTCTGTGGGTGGAGGGGTGAGGGCGGTGGTTACAGCTGAGGAGCTTCAAAAGAGCATCCTTGAGGCTCTGAAGGATTATAAGCCGCAGGTCGAGCCGTCCAAAGGCTATATAGATGTAGTTGTCCCCGTTGAGCACCTGGTTGACGCCGCCAGGAAGCTGAAGGACATGGGTTTTGACCACGTGATATCGGTTGGTGCTGTTGACTATCTAACCAAGAAACAGCTTAAGATCATGTACCACCTGACCAGTTACCTTAACGAGGACCTCTCCAGGTTCATGGTGTCTCTTTCAACCTACGTGAGCAGGGATAACCCTCACTGTCCAAGCCTCACGCCAGTGTGGCTGAGCGCTGAATTCCATGAGAGGGAGGAGTATGAGATGTTTGGGATAACCTTTGACGGCCACCCAGACCTTAGGCTGCTCCTTCTGACGCCCGTGGTGGCGGCGCTTAAGCCCTTGCGTAAGGACTTCATAGTGAAGGAGGAAAGTGACAACATAGAAGCTGACTATGAAGGTTTTAAGGCAACTAAGTGGTGGTAAGCCATGTCCGCGCAGGATTCAAGCAGCGGCGTACCGCACCTGCCTGGCATGGAGGTAAGGCCGGTCGAGAGGAACGTCTACGAGGTTCAGATAGGACCGGCCCACCCAGGCTCAGGCCACATGAGGATAATAGTGGAGCTCGACGGCGACGTGATGGTAAGGGTTGACCCAGACATAGGCTTCGTTCACAGAACCATGGAGAAGCTGGCCGAGGGCAGGGACTGGATAAAGAACATACCGCTCTTCGAGAGGATGGCAATACTGGACGCATGTAATATAACCCTGCCCTACGTTGAGGCCGTTGAGAAGCTCCTCGACATAGAACCGCCCGAGAGGGCTAAGTACCTCAGGACTCTCCTCTGTGAAATAAACAGGATAGCAAGCCACCTCTACGGCATGGGAATTTTTGGCGTCTTCCTTGGGCACTCGACGCTCTACATGTGGGCCTTCGGCGACAGGGAGGTCTTTGTACAGCTCGCCGAGGACCTCACGGGCGCAAGGCTAACTCACAGCTACCCAGTCTTCGGCGGTGTAAGGAGGGACATGCCAGATGACTTCCCTGAGAACGCAAGGAAAGCCGTCAGGTATATGAGGAACAGACTAAACGAGTACGCCAAGATATTCCTGAACAACCCAAACATAAGGAAGAGACTAGAGGGCGTTGGAGTGATCTCCAAGACCAGGGCGGCGGAGCTTGGCATAGCAGGGCCCAATGCTAGGGCCAGCGGCATCAAGTATGACGTAAGGCTTGTCGAGCCCTACGAGGCCTACCCAGAGCTTGACTTTGAGATACCCGTGTTTGAGGAGGGGGACTCGCTCGCCAGGGCCTGGATGAGAGTCGAGGAAATAAGGCAGAGCCTCAACATAATAGAGCAGGCCGTGGACTGGCTGGAGAAGCACCCAAGGGAGGGCTTCATGCACGACAAGTTCTGGAAGGCTGCGCCTAAGCTCTATAAGGACGTATACGAGGGCAACATACCGTACGCCGGCAAGTACAGGGTCAAGTTGATGCCTCTGTTTGCAACGCTCAAGGTCCCTGCCGGTAAGGCTGCGGCCAGGGTTGAGGCCGGAAGGGGCGAGATGTTCTACTACGTTGAGAGCGACGGGAAGGACGTTCCGTACAGAGTAAGGGTGGTGTCACCTTCGTTCAGAAATGTGATAGCGTTCAAGTATGTTATGCCTGGGCACAGGCTCATGGACTTGCCTACAATATATGGTAGTTTTGATTACTTCCCACCTGAGTGGGACAGGTGATGGAACATGATAACGGCCACTAGAGTGCTCTATGATATAGGTTGGGGGATCCTGCACTACATAATTTTCTATCCCCCCGTCTACCAGTTTGTCATAATACCTGGGCTCGTGGCCGCGCTTGTGGTGGTTATATTCATCATATGGTTTGAGCGTAAGGCTGCGGCCAGGGTTCAGATGAGGTACGGACCGCTGGAGATAAGCCCAAGGACAGGAGGGGCCCCGCAGCTGATAGCTGACCTAGTAAGGTACATGATGCAGGAGATCATAGTGCCAAGTGCCGTTGACTTCATGTCATACATACTGGCGCCTAACATGTCTATGATACTTTCGCTTCTGCCTATGGTAGCCGTGCCTATGACCTCAATACCCAGCTACTGGCCCATCCCAATGAGCTACAGCTTACTCATAGCCGTCGCCCTGTCCACCTTGTCCCCTATCTTCGTGGTCATGATGTCGTGGGCCAGCAACAGCAAGTTCTCTGTGCTGGGCGGCCTAAGGGAGTCGTTCATTGTAGTAGCTTATGAGCTCATAGCTGTTATATCACTTCTTTCAGTGGTACCTCTGCTCCACACCTTTGACTTAGTGACCATCGTCGACTATCAGTTCAGCGGACGCTGGCTTGGGCTTCTGAACCCCTTAGCCCTGCTTGACGCCTTCATAGCGGTGCTCATGTCCACCAGCGGCTTCCCCTTCGAGATACCCGACTCCGAGAGCGAACTTGTAGCTGGGCCGTACACGGAGTACTCAGGCCTCCTCTACGGCCTTAACATGGGAGGGGCCTACATAAGGCGCTGGGCCTTCTCAGTCCTGATAGCCCTGGTGTTCCTAGGCGGCTGGGCGCCTTACAGGCCAGAGCCAGGCATAGTACTCGGCTACCTTGTGCCAAGCCTCATAGTGGTTGTTAAGGCCGTTATAATTATGGCCATAATGAGCTTCCTGCGCGCGGTCTACGGAAGGTACAGGCTTGACCAGGCGCTGAGCCTGGCCTGGGAGGTGCTCATACCCATAGCAATAGCGGCCTTTGGCCTGAGCGTGTTTGAGGCGTTTATTGGGGTGCACCCATGAGGTGATAAGTCATGCCCGCAAGACCGTCGCTTAAGAGGGTTCCGAGGGCCACGTTCCTGGGCAGAGCCATAGCTGGAAACCTGGGGGCACTGATAGTAGGAGTTAAGTACTTCATAGACCCCAACAGGATAACTTTGCTCTACCCCCACGAGTACATTAAACTGAGGCAAGGCTACAGGGGCTACATAGTCCTCATATTTGACAAGTGCATAAGCTGCGCCTCCTGCGCCAGGATATGCCCGGCAAGGGCCATGAAAATGGTGACCATGGAGGTCAAGGACAAAAAGCTAAACAGAGCGATGAAGAAGAAGTATCCTGTAATTAACTACAACCGCTGCATATTCTGCGGCTACTGCGTTGACGTGTGCCCGACTGAGGCACTATACCACGTGCCATACCATGATCTTGTCTACCTTAACATGCAGGACATGATACTCAACGTGGAGGAGTTCCAGAAGGAGCCAGAGTTCGTAACAGCTAAGGAGGGAGTCCCCGTCACCTACGTGTTTGACGAGAAGAGGGGGCTCGTCAAAGTAAGCGTTGAAGAAAGTTCAAATCAGGGAAGTTCAAGCCAGCCAGCAGGGGGAGGTGGAAGCTCGTGAGCGGAGAGTCCATAGACCTGCCGTTATACGCCATAGTGCTCTCGATAATGGCCATAGCGTCAGCCATGCTTGTGGTAAGGCTTAAGGACCTGGTCTATGCCAGCATAACGCTTGCCATACTGGGCTCCTTTACGGCCGCCCTGCTTGCAGTTGCCGGGTTTGGCCTGGTCAGCGCTTACCTGGTCCTTGTGTATGTGGGGGCCGCTGTCATGTTTATAGTCATATCTATAAGCATGATAGGACCCCAGGGGCAGGAGTCCTTTGACTCCTTCAGGGGGCTTACGGTGGCCGCCGCGCTGGCAACATTTATAATAACAGTGGTTGTTATATCTGAGCTTTACAGGCTGTTTACGGTCCCTCCCTCACTGTCAGCGTCAGCGGCGGCCGCCGGGGCCCTTAGGGAGTACTTGCCCGTCCTGGCCCTCATATTCATAGGGCAGGCGGCCACGGTTGTTGAGGCGATTTCTATAGCTAAGAGGGGTGGTAGGAAGTGATCCTTGTAGACTCGTTTGTAGGAGCTACGCTCTTCGTGACCTCAGCCATTATAATGGCGATTGGGGCCTACGGCCTGACCGCGTCAAATAATCTGCTGAGGCAGCTGCTGTCAGTTGAGGTCATATTCAATGGGCTGCTGCTCCTTGTCATACCCTTGCTCTCGGGCTTCGCGGCCCTTGCAGCTTACTTTGGCATAATAGTTATTTCTGTGGTCTCTGTGGAGGTGGTGGTAGTGGTCTCCATACTCATAGCTTTTCTGAGGCAGTACAGGTCGCTTTCATCCAGCGACCTAGAGGAGTCGGAGGTGTGAGCGCCATATGATACTTCCGTACCCGTTGCTCTGGATAACCGTTATCCTGCCCGTGCTGCTTGGCATCATAGCCTGGCCTCTCAGGAGCAGATCAGGGCTTCATGCGCTGTTCTACCTGTCGGCCGCCTCCCTCATCATCCCCCTCCTCATTATCGTCTACGGCTACGCCTCAGGGGCTCTGGAGACGGGGAGTCTGGTGGACCCACTTTACTTCAACTTAACCAGGTACTCAGTAGGCACTATAGCCCTTGGTATAGACGGGTTATCAGCGCCCGTGATCATAGGGCTCTCCATAGTGACCTCCTTCGTGGCGATCTACAGCATAAAGTACATGGAGACCAGGATAAGCGAGATGGAGGAGTCGGGCGAGAGGCCCCCAAGCCTTGGCACCTACCTGCTGCTCTACAACATCTTCGCGGCCACCATGCTGGGCCTTGCGTACTCAACCAACCTGGTGGAGTTCTACGTGTTCCTTGAGGGCAGCCTGATATCATCGTTCCTGCTCATAGCCTTCTATGGCTACGGTGACAGGAGGAGGATCTCACTGCTATACTTCGTCTGGACCCACATAGGTGCCGTGGTCTTCCTGACTGGAGTCCTCTACCTGGGTTACCTCACTCACAGCTTCGACTACTTGACCTTATTGAACGGGCAGCTGGTTTCCGTGGGCTCGGTTGAGTACATAGGCTCGGCGGCGACGCTGATAGCCGCGCTGCTGCTCTTCGGCCTCTTCGTTAAGATGGCCGTCTTCGGGGTTCACATGTGGCTCCCCTACGCGCACGCTGAGGCGCCAACGCCCATCTCCGCCCTTCTGTCGCCTAACCTCATAGGCCTTGCAGGCTACGCGATAGCGAGGTTCGTCATACCTCTCTTCCCGACCCAGATGGAGAGCTGGCGCGACTTCCTGCTGGGCCTTGCGTTCACAACAATAATATACGCGGGCCTTGTGTCGCTCAGGCAGACCGACTTCAAGAGGTTCCTGGCATACTCGAGCATAAGCCAGATGGGCTACATGCTCCTGGGGCTTGCAACCCTTAACGAGTATGGCATTATGGGCGCCATGCTGATCTACCTATCGCATGCCATAGGCAAGGCCCTGCTCTTCATGTCAGCCGGAGTCTTCATAACCGAGGCCCACGGGCTCAGGGACATAACTAAGATGGGCGGCCTCGCGAGGAGGTACCCACTAGTGGCAGCCCTGGCCCTTTTTGGCTTCATGAACTTAGCTGGGCTGCCGCCTAGCATTGGCATGTGGAGCGAGATATTTGTAGTGCTCGGGGTCGTCAAGTCATTACTGTTCATAAACCTGGCCACTATGTTCGGGCTGAGCCTTTTACTCATAGTTGCACTGACGATAACGGCCGCGTACTCCTTTATAACCATGAGGAGAGTTTTCTATGGCCAGCCAAGGTCAAAGGTTGAGGCCAGGGAGCGCGTTGACGGCTTCAAGCTAGCCATGCTGGCCGTGGCGGTATTTGGAGTTGTTTTCTTCTTAGCTATAAACCCGCTCACGACAGGCCTTAGCGCCGCAATATCCCACGTGGTTCTCCTCTCGGGATTTGGAGGTGGTCCATAATGACGGTGGTTCACGCGTACTGGCTAACCTGGTCATGGACCTGGCTTGCCCCGTTCACTGGGGCCGGCCTACTTGCCCTGCTCTGGCTGGCAGGGGTGAGGAGGGAGCAGGTCTATAGCATAATAAGCGTGCTCAGCGTGCTTGCCAGCGCCTTGGTTTCAACAGCTGCGCTCTACTACGTGCTAGCAGACCACGAGGTCATATACGCCACTAGCGCCTGGTACTGGGATTCTTTGCTGAGGGTCCACGTTGGCGTCTACTTGGACGGGCTCAGCGCTATAATGGCCACTGTAGTTTCGTGGCTCAGCTTCCTAATAGACCTCTACAGCGTCGAGTACATGAAGGGTGACTGGGGAGTTCAGCGCTACTTCTTCTTCATATCATTCTTCGTGGGCAGCATGATGCTTGTAGTGACCGCAAGCAACTTGATACTTATGTTCGTTGGGTGGGAGGGCACAGGACTTGCGAGCTACGCGCTCATAGGCCACTGGTACACCGACGAGGAAGAGTATTGGGTTGGTGTCCCCAGGAGCACCGCCCTAGGAAAGCCCATGTACTTCGAGCCAAGCACGAGTGGCGTCAGGGCAATACTGTTCACCAGGGTAGGCGACGTAGGCTTCATCATAGGTATGACTGGCCTCTTCGCGCTGGTGGGGTCGATGAGCATACCAGCTATTGCCAGCTCCGCCGGCAGCTGGATGGCGTTCCTAGCGTCAAGGGGGCTCCTGGCCATATTCCTCTTCGTGTTCACGCTGGGCGCCCTCTCCAAGAGCGCCCAGTTCCCCTTCTTCGAATGGCTTGTGACAGCTATGACCGGTCCAACCCCCGTTTCAGCGCTGATACACGCAGCCACCATGGTTAAGGTCGGAGTTTACTACATGCTCAGGTTCGCTCCCATATTCTTCGTTGGAGCCCTGGTGGCGGCGTCCCTTGGGGCTCCCGCCGCCGTTGCCCAAGTACATGAGTACTTCCTGCTGGTGGCATCCTTGGCGGCGGTGACGCTGTTCATGATGGCCACTATGGCCATAGTTAACCACGAGTTTAAGCTCATACTGGCCTTCTCAACCGCGGAGTACCTGGGCTACATGATACTCGCGGTGGCCGCGGGCGGCCTTGCAGTGGTGACAGGCAACTATGCGGCCATGGCCTACGCCGAGATGGCAGGGCTTGCAATGCTGATAGCGCACGCCGTGTTTAAGGCCGCGCTCTTCCTGGTGGCCGGCTACGCGCTCCACGCCTCGGAGAGCAGGTTCATAGATGACATGGGCAACTTCTGGAGATACATGAAGGCCACAGGCATCTCGACGTGGCTCGCAGGGCTCAGCCTGGCCGCGGTGCCCCCGTTCCTGGGCTTCTTCGCAAAGGAACTTGTCCTAGGCGCCGTCGAGAGGACCGCCGTCTACTCCCTCTATGCCTTAGCTGTAATAGCGGTGGTCTTCACAGCGGCCTACATAACAAGGCTTATAGTCAGGGTGTTCCACCTGCCGCCGCTTAATAAGGAGGCTGAAGGCAAGCACTACCACGAGGCACCTGCACTAATGCTGATACCCTACGCAATACTGGGCCTTGCCTCAATAGTACTGGGCGCCGCGTGGTTCTACGTGGGTTACTGGGTTGCCAGCGGCGTCGGGGAGACCCTTGACATAAGGGTGACCCCGCCGTTCATGCCGTCCATAGACCTTACGACAATAGTCATAACTGCCGTAGTGATAATAGATATCTTGGGCGTCGCGCTGCTCTACATGAGGCGTCACAGCCTGGTGTATCTGTTGCAGAAGAGCGACGCGCTCAAGGCTATACACTCCTTCCTCTTCAACAGGTGGTACGTGAACTCGGCGATATACTACCTGTTCCTTGACTCCTTCGCGGGCCTCTCGTGGCTGCTCAACGTAGTCAACAGGGGCATAGACCTCTTCTACCATTATGTGCTCCCTAAGGCCGGCGAGCTGGCCTCAAGGGGTCTCAGGGGCCTCCTGAGGGGCAGAACTGATTACATATTGACGCTTTACCTCTTCATGATGGTGATTATAGGCATACTGATGTTCATGGCATGGAGGTGAGAAAGTATGTGGGAGATAGGCACTATTAAGTTCCTGCTCTACGTCACTCTGGCCGCCTCCCTGCTGGCACCCTTAACGTCGCCGTCGGGCCGCAGGGACAACGTTGCCCCGCTGGTAATGGCAGCCATAGGCGTGGGCTCATTTGCGGTGGCCATGGGAATATCGTTCTACGCGGCCTCTCTGGGCAGGCCGCTTAGCTTCTATCATGGGCTGGTTGTGCAGGACTCCTTCACGTCCCTGATGCTTCTAGGCGCCTCGCTGGCCTCAGCGATATTCCTGCTGGCCGTGGGCACAGATGGGCTAGGGTGGAGCAGCAGCCCATCGCTATACAGCCTAGTGCCCATGACTCTCTTCGGCGCATTCTTCCTAGCTGGGGCGACTAACGCCCTGGTAATACTGGCCTCGTGGCTGCTGGTCTCGGTGATCAGCTACATAATAATAGCAGCCCCGGACTCTAAGAACGCCAAGGCGGCTGGCGTAAGGTACATCTTCGTAGGCATGGTAGCGACCCTTGCTTTAGTCGGCTCCTTGGCATTCATCTCCGTGTCAAGCGGCGCTTACACGTTCTCGATAACTCCAGTCAGCGGCCTCTCCACGGACGCCAGGGGGCTCATGGCCCTCGCGGTGCTCCTGCTTCTGGCGGCCCTTGGATTCAAGGTTGGCCTCTTCCCATTCCACTGGTGGCTGCCGAGCGTCTACGGCAGGGGCGACGGAAGGACCGTCTCGTTCGTGGCTGCCGTCGTGAAGCTGAGCTTCCTTGCAATCCTGACCAGGGTCCTGGTTATAATAGCTTCGGGCGGGCAGCTGCACACCATCATTGCAATAACCCTCGCCGCGCTGGCGGTCGCAACCATGACGTACGGTAATTTCGCCGCCCTAACCACCAGGGACCTACAGGTGATACTTGCATACAGCTCTATGGCACAGGTAGGCTACATCTTCGCCGCAATAGCAGCAGCCTCCTACTTCGCTGGCGTAGGCAACGAGTACATGCTGCGGCTCTCTCTGTTCGCGGTGGCCCTCCAGTCAATAGCTTATGCCGTGGCTAAGGCTCCGCTGTTCGCCTTTGCCGGCGAGGTGGGAGGAAGCCTTGACTCCCTGAGGGGCCTCATGAAGTCAAGCCCGCTGAGCGCGGTCACGGCCTCAGTGCTACTCTACAGCCTTCTTGGGGTTCCACCGCTGCTGGGCTTCTGGGGCAAGCTCTACATGTTCCTTGCAGCCGTGGGGTTCAGCGTCTGGCTGGCCCTGGCGGCGCTGATAAACAGCGGCGTGAGCTCCGTCTACTATATAATAGCCTCGAGGGAGATGCTCCGCAAGGATTATGAGGCTACGCCAAAGCCAAGGGCCAGGTACGCCGTTGCGCTGCTGATAGCCTCCCTGCTGATAGTTCTGCTAGGCCTCGTGGCTCCGCTGACCTTTAGGGGTATAATTTCAATATACATTTGAAGCCGCTTTGTTTTGGACCCACGCTTTTAGCAACGCGCAGGATTTTACTCTCCTGGTTTTTAATAAGGAAAGATGGTGCCGCCGCCGGGGTTTGAACCCGGGACCTCCGGATTTCCCCAGCCCCGACCTCGGCGCGAGGGCCGTATGAGTCCGGCGCTCCAACCTGCTGAGCTACGGCGGCACCTGTATCGCTATTTGATGAGGCTCTTTTTAAAGCTTAGTACCCTGGCAGTTTCGTAAAAAGACATACGTTTCCGCCGCAGGGCGTGAATAGTGGACTTAGCGACCTGGATTTTAATGGAGAAGCGCGGAACAGGCTTCAGGGGCCTTAAATGCCTGCGGACAGGTCTCTAAGAATAATAACGTTTAAGCTCGACGTTGACACGCTAATGAAGCTTGACAAGCTGGCGGTGGCTGAAAAGAGATACAGAAGTGAAATAATTAGGGAGGCCATAGAGGCCTACCTGTCCTCAAAGGTTTCAAGCAGGCCATCAGTATATTAATACAGTTATATCAGCTAAGAAGAGTTTTATATCGCCTATTTCCCCTTTACCCCTTTGGTGCAGCAGCGTGAGCTCTAAAGGAGCATCGTTATGGATATACCTCGTTGTTGGCCTCGTAATAGGGCTCGTCGTTGGCGCTGGAGCCGGGTACGTGGCCGCGCCCCATAGGACTGTGACGGTTACAGCGCCTGCGACAACCTCTACATATACTACAACCACTACAACTACCTATACCACCACAGCCCCCGTCTCTACTTCTCCCTTCACCGTCGGCGCAGCAGGCACCCTGAAGTTTAGCTTTGGCCAGCTCCTATCGATGCTGAATCAGTACAACCCGTCAATAACTGAAGGCCAGCCGCTCTTTGCGGGTAGCGGCGAGGTTGCGCAGAAGGAGGCCACGACCCAAGTGTTCAGCTTAGTGGCCAGCGCCGACACCACCACTATACCAAGCGTGCTCTTCCCCAAGTACGCCAACTACGAGATAGCCTTCGGCGTGACGCAGATGGTAATAATTGTCGACCTGGAGACGCCCGCGGGCAAGGAGGTCTACGCCCTCTGGAAGCAGGCCCAGACGGAGCAGCCCTTCAGTGCGCAGTGGAACCAGACCTGGGAGAAGATATTTGACATAATAGCGGTAAACTCGAGCACGGTAGTTGGCGTCTCGAACCCGTTCACTGACCCAAGCGGCTACCAGGCCCAGTGCGTGCTCAAGCTGGCCGGCCTCGCCTTCATGCACAACGCCTCCTACTACTGGGGCGCGGTCTATAACAACCCGTCTAAGTACCAGATGAGGAACACTGAGATAGACCTCCTCACGCTGATGTACGCTAACAACTCGGTTCAGTTTGTGCTGTCAGCATACACATCAAACGCCATACCGCAGACCGAGGCTTACCAGCAGAAGGGCTTCAACATGACGTACATAACTCTCCCGCCTTTCATAAACCTCGGCAACCTGAGCTACGTTAACTTCTATCACCAGGTGAACATCACCTGGACCGAGCTCGGCGTGACTAAGACCTTCGCCTGCAACCCGGTGGTCTACACAGCTACCATACCTTACTCAGCCCCGAACCCGCAGGCCGCCGTTGACTTCCTGCTGCTAATATTCAGCCCAGCTGGCCAGAAGGTGCTCGAGAGCTACGGCATCAACCCAATAGTGCCCGGCGTGGTCTACGGCAACTACTCGGCCGTGCCTGCGCCGCTGAAGCCATTCACAGTACCTCTGTCCAACGCGTCATACCTTAGCAGTATATTCCCGTCCTCCAGCTCATCGTGAGGGGCCTTGGCCAGGCTCAGGCTGAACCTCTTCATAGTACTTTTTGTTATCATAGGGGGCCTCCTCCTGCTCTTCTTCTCATACCCAATAGCCGTGCTGCTGTTAGTCGGCAGCAGCGGGCTTGAGGAAGCGCTTAGGGTGAGGAGCTTTGAGCTCGCCCTGCTGGTCACCATAATAACGTCAACTATAGCTGCTGTTGCCTCCGTCATCTTTGGGGTTCCCCTGGCATACATCATGAGTCGCTATAACTTCAGGGGCAAGAGCCTTGTCGAGTCACTCATAGACCTACCCATAGCAATACCCCACATAATAGTTGGCGTCATGATAGTCCTTGCATTCTCCTGGTACGTGGGGCTTGGCCCCATATTTCACAGGCTTCACATCAACGTCGTCGACACTATACTGGGCGCGGCCATGGCCGTCACGTACGTCTCGGCGACGTACTCTGTGCGGGTGGTGGAGTCAGCCATAAGTATGCTTGACCCGGAGCTTGAGCTCACCGCGATGAGCCTGGGGGCCTCCAGGGCAAGGACTTTCATCAGCGTAGTGCTGCCCAAGATCAAGAGGTCCATAGCAGGAGGCGCCCTAACTTCATGGGCCAGGGCCGCCTCCGAGGCAGGCGCGCTTTTCATAGTAGCATACGAGGTTTACCTTGGTAAGTCCCTTGTTTACCCGGCCCCTGTGGCCATTTATGAGGCCTACGTGGGCATTGGAATAATAGAGGCAGCTAAGTTCTCCGCAGCCATGCTAGTGGTGGTTTTGGGCATATTTGTGCTCGCAAGGATACTCCTTGAGGCAAGGAGGGGGTCCAGGGCTGGCCTCGGCGCTCAGGCTTGAGGGCCTAGTAGCTAGGGTGGGCAACTTCACGCTCGGCCCTATTAACTTGGAGCTCGAGAGGGGCGAAGTCGCCCTAATCTTCGGCCCCAACGGCGCCGGCAAGACGACGCTGCTGAAGACAGTTCTCGGCTTCTACAGGCCTGTCAAGGGTAAAGTCATAATAAACGGCGCCGATTCCACTTACATGCCCATAAACAGGAGAAACATAGGCTACGTGCCCCAGAGCCTCGCCCTCTTCGACAACATGAGCGTCAGGGACAACGTGGAGTTCGGCCTTAAGGTAAGGGGAGTGCCAGGGAGGGAGAGGGAGAGGCTGGTCAAGGAGATGGCCGAGAGGCTCCGCATAAGTGAGCTCCTCGACAGGAGGGTCACAGAGCTCTCAGGAGGGCAGATGCAGAGGGTCGCCATAGCAAGGGCTGTCATAGCCAGGCCGACGCTCCTGCTCCTCGACGAGCCCGCCTCCAACCTGGACCCGACATCGGTTGAGGAGCTCATAGACACAATACGTTACGTGACGAAGGAGTTCGGGATAACCACCATTATTGTAAGCCACTCCATAAGCAAGCTCCTTAGGGTGGCATCAAGGCTTCTCTTCATGAGCGGCGGGAAGCTTGTCGACCTGGGCGACGTGGAGACCGCTGTTAGGAACCCAGTTAAGGCCGAGGCGGCAGTTTACCTGGGCTATGATAACATAATACCGTGCAACGCCGTTGATCCACGGCCGTGCGATGACGGCAAAGCGATGGCTGCCAGGTACAACTTCGTGCTTATTGGAGATCCAGAGTGCGACGGCATCACCTTAGATGGCATTGTTGAGCAGCTGTATGTTGGGCTTGACGGCGTCCGCAGGGCCGTGGCCAGGGTGGGCGGCCTCAGGGTGGTAGGGCTCGCTGGAGACCACGTCAGGCTAGGGGAAGCTAAGATATGCATAAGACGTGAGGGCCTGGCGGTAGTGGACCTTTAGCCTCTGAGTGGAGCCGGGGCCGGGATTCGAACCCGGGAGTTAACGGGTCTCCGCAGCCACTGCAGCCCGCCGCCTTGGACCGCTCGGCCACCCCGGCTCCAGTAGACCTTGTGCTTGGTGGGGTTAAGTGCGTTTGCCCCTTTAGGGCGCCTTAAAGCAAAGTTTGCATCGCTAAACAAGTTAAGAGCTTTAACACAAACCAGATCACAGTAGCGTTGACCATAGGGTTCTAACAGACTTTGGCACAAAATTCCTCTAATCCTAAATCAAGCCCCACGGGCCTCTAGGCTTTACATCTGCCTAGAGGACTTAGGGCTCCAGGTGCAGTGACCGGGATTTGAACCTAGGTCGCGGCTCGAAATAATACTAGATAATGTTTTAGTGGAACTTTGATAGAGAGCATTTAGCGTTGCGCGTTTAAGTAGAAAAGATAAGTAGAACAGAACAACAGTAGTGGAATGTATAAAATGCTTCAGAGAGTTAAACTAGCCAGTTTACTCTAGAGAGATTAAAAGACATCCACCACAACATTGATTAAAAAAGCGACATTTAGGATAAAAATATAGCGAAATTTAAGTCATAGCTATAATCAACAGGTTTTATCTTACACTTAGCTCTGCATTTTTTACTTGACTGATCCTTGGTATCTGACAAAGCTAAATCCTTAGGATCTATTATTTTATCTTTAATACTAAGTGTGGCCCTTAGCATTATAAGTAAATTAACGGACACTGATTTCCCTTCCCTAATTAAAAATATAATAGAATGCGGCGGTTTGAGAGCATCATTCGTTTCGGATATTCTCAACAATTTTTGTAATTTATATATACTATTAATGTATGGAATGTATGGAGATGGCAGTGGAATGTATGGAGGAGCTGACATCTCTATTTCACCTATATCATATGGTATTAAATCCTTGTTTTCGTTGTTTTTAGTTTCATTGTAATTGTTATCTTTATTTCCAGAATCGTTGCACAAGTCATTAAATGGGGATTCCTTTCTCATTCCAGCCTCTTCTGCTAGGCGGCAAACAAACTCAGTAAATTCTCTTTTGTCCATCATCATTAATGATTTAGCGCCTAGGGCTTCCTTTGCTAAAGATAAAAATGACATGATATCTTCTTCGATTTTTAAGCGCTTTTCATCAACATCTTCTTTTTCATTTTTACTTTGAGGCCTACCAAGGTAGCTTTTATTCAGTACTTTCTCATCTATTATGTATATCAAAGATGCGGTGGTTGTTTCTTGTGAATTAGTAGTATTATCGCCACTATCAGAAAGGGAATTAAATACTGTGTACATGTTTAAGGGAACACCGACGTAAGTAAGTAACAAATGCAATACCCTGTTATATCTATTTTTGATTTTTATATATCTAGAATTTATTATCTGTTCAAGTAATAATGATGAAATATACGATACTATAATTTCTTCGTATCTGCTCTGGTATTCTTTTTCTCTACTGGCAATTATCTTATTCCTTACAAATAGCGAGTAAGCAGTGATACCTACTAGTATAATTAGTACACGTATGTCCACATTGGAAAAAATGCCCTGATGTAGGTTATTAATTAAGATAAAGACGATCGGTAGGAGCAAAGCGTATGCTAAATTGCCAAAGACGGCCGGCAGGAGCAAAGTATATGCTAAATTAGCGTCAATCCTTGCAAGGATGGAGCATGATTTTCTTCTTTTTACTTCTTCCTTATATTCCTTGAAAAAGTCCCCCCTGACAAAGTATTCATTTAATAAATCGTCGAGTTTGCCTATATTATTAGGATCCTTAAGGACATTAAGGGCATTAAAGAACCCTTCCCTGAATTCTTCTTTATTCATCTCCTTGTTCATACTCTTCAGAAATACATTAATGAATGAATCTATACACTCCCTCATAACGATGTCTGCCGAAATGACTATTAACAAAAGAGAAGTAACAATTAATATATCTAGAGCCCAGAGGTTATGTAGAAATTGTGGAGAAAAGAGGCTGATGCCGTAAGCAATAAAATATGCAACCGCCAGCTGAACTATAAGAGATAATAGCGCGTTTCGCTTACTCTCTTTAATCATGGTTAATCTGATTATTGTCAGTAACGTTGAAAAGTCCATGTCTTTCACCCAAGAATCTCATCCTCTCCTTTTAGGCGATATCTCCAAAATTTTTATCTCCTCCATATTTTGCCACCTAGGTAAATTAATCCCTCTTATATAGCCGTGCCAGATAAACAAGAGGTCTCCCTTGGGATCAAAGATAAGGAGAATTCATCCAGCTATTTAGAGTTAGAAAAAGGGTACTTTAGCTCAGCCCGCAGCGATTTATAGATACCTGGTATCATTCCCTAAGGCCTTCTCTACGAGTACTTTGGTCTAGGAGACGTAGTAGTCGAATGGGAAGCAATGGATCTGGCGTCAGCAACGCAGAGTATCGACGCTGCAAGAAAGAGGCTATGGGTTAGGGTACGGGTTCTTTTGCAATTAAGAGACTCTAAGAAGTTAGAGAACTTCAGACATCGATAGGGGGTCAGGCTAAATTACCCAAGTTTTGGTATGAATCGCCTATTTCGGGGAAGATGGTAACGAACTGAGAGAAACCCAAATTAGATAAGGGGTGTAGCAAGAGGTAGGCTCTTCGATGTTGCTGAGCAGCGTTTCGAAATTTCTTTACGTCTTCTTCACTTATACTATGCATGTGCCAATGGCAGTCCTTAGGGAATCCCCATGCACTGGCAAAGTGACGTTAAGAGGAAATTACGAAAGCCGTGTACTTCATAGCGTTAATGATAACGCTTAGCATAGTCTTGGGGCCCCATCTGCTGTTTTAACTCGCAGGGTGCATCGCTTAGTTCATCTAAACCGAGCATTTTCGCAATTAGCTGAATTATCCGATCCAGGTCTTCTTCACTTTCTCTGTAAAGTATCCGTATGGAGCACTCCTACTCACTCTTATCTTGACTTTTGTACAACATAGCTCAATTCATATTTCTCAACCACTTTCTCTAGAATCCGAATCTTTGCTCGCTGTCGAGCTTATTTTATGTCAATATTTGCCACGATCTCACGCATTCTTTATTAAGTCGCGAGAGTGCTGCAAATATCCTTCGTTACCATGAATTCCTTATTTATCTAGGGAACATAGCCCCCTTCCAATTTAAAGGTAAAGGAAAAAGTGCCGCGGCCGGGATTTGAACCCGGGTCACGGGCTCGAAAGGCCCGCATACTGGGCCGGACTATACTACCGCGGCACCTGGCTCAGGTTTAGCCGCAGGGAAAATTAAGCTTTGAACCCGCTCAGGACCTCCGTAACCGCCCTCCTTACGACGTCCCTGCTGCTCCCCACCTGGGGGGACCAGCCCCAGCTTACGGCTTTCTCTATGGACAGCTGCATTACCTTTACATCGCCCCTCCACCCTCTTCCCCCGTCGACCCCTCCGGTAGTGTATATCTGTGGGCTTAGGCCCATGGTCTCAGCCACTATTTTAGCTATCTCAAGCACGGATATCCTGTCCGGGGTGCCTATGTTAAAGGCCTCATACCTTACCCCCTTCTCCAGGGCCTTCATGAAGAGCTGGTACATGGCCCTCACCGTGTCGCTGACGTGCACGTAGCTCTTGCTCTGGCTGCCGTCGCCCAGGACCTCAAGCCGCGTGGGGTCCCTCCTGAGCTTGTTTATGAAGTCATATATGACGCCGTGGGTAGACCTTGGGCCCACGACGTTGGCCAGCCTGTACGACACCGCGGTCCAGTCGAAGGTAAACGCGTAGCCACTTATCAGCCCCTCTGAGGCCAGCTTGGAGCCTCCGTACACGCTTATCGGGTAGCAGGGGCCGTAGTCCTCAGGCGTAGGTATAACCCTTGCCTCCCCGTAGACCGTGGAGGACGAGGCAAACGCTATGGCCTTCACGCCGTTAGCCCTCATGCCCTCAAGCACGTTATAGGTCATTTGGACGTTCTGAAGATATATGGACTCGGGGCTCTGCGACCCTATTCTGACCTCCGGGTTAGCTGCCAGGTGCACCACCGCGTCAGCGCCCTTGGTGACCTCCCTGGCCACCTCAGGGCTCGTCAGGTCGGCCCTAATGAACCTGAGATGGGGGCTTCCCATCACGTCCTTGAGGAACTCGAGCCTGCCGGTGCTCAGGTTATCAACAACCGTGACGTCGTGACCTTCCTCTATCAGCAGCTCCACCAGGTGAGAGCCTATGAAGCCCGCACCCCCAGTTACCAGGAACTTCACGCTCACTGCACCCTCTACTCAAGTTCACCCGCAGACTTTACGGTCAGCCCTGCGCGGGCTCTTCATCCTGATGTCAGCCCTTTCGAGCCTCTTCACGCCAGGGTATACCTAGGGCGCACTATAATAATAAAATTGTTGCGTTCAAAGGCTAGGCCGCAAGCTGTTAGTGGCCGGAGATAGCATCCGCGGAAGAGTCTATTACTTGAAGGCCCCGTTGAAGATAAGAGCCTTTCCCTAAACTTAGTGTGCTAGGGCCGTGAGGAGATGGTTTACCTGATGAAAAATGATGAAGGTCTGGAGCTCCGAGCCCTCAGGAGGCAACCTTGCCCTTAGCCTTTAGGTAGTCTACAGCTGTGTTGGCTATGATCCTTATGCCCTCCCTCAGCTTGTCAGGCGGCAGGTAGCTGAAGTTTATCCTCATTGCATTCGCGCCACTGCCGTCGCTGAAGAAGCTCCTGCCTGGCACGTATGCGACGCCCCTGTCTATGGCCATCTGTAACATGTCTGATGTGTCAACGCCCTCTGGCAGGTATATGAAGGCGAAGAGCCCTCCCCTTGGCCTGAACCAGTGGCTGCCGTCTGGCATGTACTCCTCCAGGGCCTCTATCATCACGTCCCTCTTCTCCCTGTATGACTTTCTGGCCTTCTCTATAGTCCTGTCAACCACGCCCTCCTTTATTGCGTAGAGTGCTATGTACTGGGAAAGTGTGGACGAGTGAAGGTCGACCATCTGTTTCGCCAGCTCGACCGCCCTGACGAGCTGCCTGTCGGCTATCATGTACCCAAGCCTCAGCCCTGGAGCCAGGATTTTGCTGAATGTGCCAAGATATATCACGCGGCCCTCGTCATCCATAGTCTTAAGGTGCGTGAAATTCACGTCATCGTCAAACACGAAGAAGCTGTAGGGGTCGTCCTCTATTACCAGCAGGTCGTACTTGCTGGCGATTTCCATCAGCTCCTTTCTCCTGTCGTCGCTCATTATGACGCCTGTTGGGTTGTGGCACGTGGCTACAGTGTATATCATCTTGACGTTAATGCCCTTCTCCTTAGCCTTCTTGATGCTGTCCTCGAGCAGGTCCGTCCGCATGCCGTTCTCGTCTAGCGGTATAGATATGAAGTTGGCCCCGTAGTATCTGAACACGTTGAGCGCCGCCAGGTAAGTGGGGCTCTCAACTATGATGCCATCGCCTGGGTTTATCAGCGTCATTGCAAGCAGGTATATCGCCTCCTGGCTTCCCGTTGTCACAGCAACCCTGTCGTTGTCAGTAACTTTGACGCCCTTGCCTCTCACGAAGTCTGCAACGGCCTCCCTGAACGGCATAACGCCCAGGGTGGGTGAGTATTGAAGGGCGCTGTCCCCGAGCTCCTCTATGACCCTTGACGCTATGGCAGCGAGCTCTTCCTTCGGAAAGACCTCAGGGCCCGGCAGCCCTCCGGCAAGGCTCAGCACTTTCTTGTTCTCCGTCAGTGCCAGAATTTCTCTTATCTCGGACGGCCTCAGGGACTTCACTCCGCTTGAGAATTTACTTGCCACATCAATCAAACTGCTCGGCCTATTTGTTAAAAGATGTCAGAAGCTTTAAAGCACTATGTATTTTACGTTTGGAGCTTTATAAAACCGACTAGGTACACATGGTGGGATACATAGCTTAATCAGTTGCAGTAGAAGCGAAGCATTAATAACGGCCCACCCTATGGCTAACTGGCGGGCCGCCGTAGCTCAGCCGGTAGAGCGCCGGCCTCGTATGGGCTCTGGCCAAGGCCGAGGTCGAGAGAGCCGGTGGTCGCGGGTTCAAGTCCCGCCGGCGGCTCCACGCCTGGGGTGTAGTTAATGGTAAGGCTGCTTTACCAAGAGGACTCATACGTGAAAGAGTTCGAGGCCACGGTGACCAGGGTTGATCAAAATAAGATATATCTAGACGCTACGGCCTTTCACCCAGGGCCCTCTGGAGGCCTTGATGCTGACACGGGCCTCCTGGTGCTGCCCTCAGGCTCAACAGTAAGGGTAGTGAACGTTATCGAAGACGGTGATGATGTAGCTCACATAACAGAGGCTCCGGTTCAGCTATCCCCTGGGGATAAAGTAAAGGGCGTTCTGGACTGGGAGAGAAGGTACTCCATGATGAGGCTCCACACGGCGAGCCACGTCCTGGCCGCGGTGCTCTATAATAAATATGGAGCCAAGATAACCGGAGGGCACATTAAGCCTGATGAAGCGCAGGACGACTTTGACCTGAGCGGCGTGGAGAACTGGAGACAGGCTATACTGACCGCTGTAGACGAGGCAAATAATGTGCTCAGCAGGTGCATTGACGTCAAGGTCTACTGGCTTGAGCGCGACAGGGCACTTCAAATTCCCGGCATAGTAAAGCTTGCCGGAAGGCTGCCCCCGGCAGTTGACAAGCTTAGAATAGTTGAGATACCGGGAGTTGACATACAGGCCGACGGAGCCCCCCACGTCAAGAACACCTGCGAAGTGGGTCACATAGAGGTCGTTAGCGTGGAGAACAGGGGCAAGACTAGAAAGAGGGTCTACTACCGCCTCTCACAGGTGCCCGCTGGTGCTCGGACAGCCTGATGCAGACTCGCTGGTCAAGGAGTGCGGCAGCTTAAAGCGCTGGATCCTTGACACTGATGGCATACCCACGTCACTGAAGCTGGCAATAGATGATCAGGAGGCATTTAAGGATGAGTTGCCCAGGTTGGCTGCGACTTCCCGGCACCTTATAGATGTTCTTATAAACAAGTACAGGGCTGAGGTCGAGATACCCAGGAACGTAGATCCCGTGTCGGAGTTCAAGGTAACGGCGTGGCCTGACCTAGTTAACGAGGAACTGGGCCTCGTGGGCCTTGTGCTCTACTCCTGGTTTCCGTTTTCCATATACAGGGGTGACAACAAGGCCGAGTACGAGCCCATAGAGCTGGTCTTCGCTAGAAACAACGATAACGACTATAGGCTGCTCTTTGCCTACGCAAGGGTTCACTATGACCTGTGCGAGTATAACCTGGCAGGCTTAAGTAAGGTTACCATACGCTTCCTGTACCATGGGCACACCCCATTCATTGATGGGCTCGGCTATATCAGACTTAAGTGCCCTAAGGTCAAGAGCAGCGCAAGGCGCGTAGGAAGGAAGTACTGGGACCGAATATGGTTAGGCACGGCGCTGACCTTTGAAAAAATTGTTAAAGGGACAAGGATGCCCCTGAGCCTGCTTCTTAAGCTCGGTACGCTAACTATAATGCAGTGCCCAAACCACTCAACAGCTAACCCCTTTAGGTCCCCTATAACCATCAGAATTTAATCCACGCAGCCCCTGGATTATAAAACGGGTTTAAGCTTGCCTCCAAGAGCTTTAGTGGCGCCTCGTTCAATAAAGAGGGCCTGGATCCTGACGTTTGAGCTATCACCACTGGTTAAGGTCGGCGGCCTTGGGGAGGCGGTCTTCAGGTACGCGAAGTATTTGAGCAAGAAGGGCGTAGAGGTAACGGTCCTCATGCCCTCGCATGGGAGGCACCTGGACCTCGGCATTAGAACCAAGTACAACTTAAGGCCATTGGACTTTGCAGTATGCGGGAGCAGGAAGGGGCTTGACGGCAACAGCTATAACTACTGCCTTGGCGCTGAGGAGGCCCTCATGGAGGGCTTCAGGGTTGTCATGTTTAAAGGGCTTGACTACTCAACCGGCGTGATATTTGACTCGTGGAACCCTTATGCGTATGTCGAGGAGAAGGCAGCCCTCATGGCTAGGGCCGTGAAGGCCTTCTCGTGGATCGAGGTTCAGCCTGACATTATACATGTCAATGACTGGCACACGGTGCTGGCAGGAATATCGTTGCGCGACGAACTTGAGAAGAGGGGCTACGCTGTGCCAGTACTTTACACTATACACCTCAGCGGCTCCCCAAGCTTTCCATGGCACTACGCCTCGCCAGAGTGGTCAGGGCTTGACGATGAACCGCACCTGGTGTGGAGGGTGTACAGGCACGAGCCTGTCAGCAACAGGGCCGTGTGGGACTCCGTAGGCGGCAACGTAGAGGCCTTTGGTGTCATAGAGGCTGACGCCGTACAGACCGTAAGCTACAGCTACTTAAATGAGGAGCTTAAGAAGAGGTACGGCGATTGGATAGGGGGCAAATCATGCGTTGCATACAACAGCACGGAATGGAGCGTTAAGGAGGTCGAGAGATGGATAGAGAGCAACTATGGCAACGTTGACCATCAAGTTCTCTTCGAACTAATAGACAAGTACGTGAGACCTGGCTCATGGCTTGATAAAATGGACGAGAGCCTGGCGGTCTTCATAGTTGCGGGCAGACTGACGTCCCAGAAAGGCATAGACATAGCAATAAGGGCCCTGGATTACGCTCCCTCCGCCTCGCTGGTAGTGTTGGGAGTGCCCGTGGGCGATTATGGCTATGAACAGTATATCAAGAGGTTGGCTGAGGAGCGCAGGGGAAGAGTACTCATATCATCAAATAGGGTGCCAGATTACGCGTATAAGGCAATAATAAGGCTTGCAGCGGCCACCCTAGTGCCCTCGCGCTGGGAACCCTTCGGGCTGGTGGCCGTCGAGTCCCTAGCAGTGGGGACTCCAGTCATAGCGTCAGCGGTGGGAGGACTCAAGGAGATAGTTGTTGACCTGAGGTCCGGCAGAGGCGACGGGCTGCTAACCAGGCCTGAGGACCCCTACGAGCTGGGCCTAGCTATGGAGTCGTTGTCCCATATTATGTGGGACCACGATTTGGATCGCGTGCCCATAGAGCAGCTTAGGTCCATGGCAAAGAGGAACCCCACGCTTGAAAATGACATCAGGGAGTTCGCCATAAGTGACGTAGACAAGAGGTTCCGGCCCGAGTCCACAGCAGAGCAGCTGCTGCAATGTTATGAGAAGGCCAGGCAGATGGCCTACTACAGGGCGATATCATCATGACTTCCCACATAGCGCTGTTCTTCGAGCTGCACCAGCCTCTTCGACTCAAGAGGCTGTCACTCTACAGCCCGAGCAACCTGCCCACCAGCTTTAGCGATGTCATAGACGTCATGGGCAACTCAGAAATATTATCGCGCGTCGTCTCAAGGACCTACTTGGCCGCGACCAAGATTCTGTATGAAGCCTCACAAAAAGTGAAGGACTTCAAGATGACCATGAGTATAAGTGGCATTCTGTTAGAACAGCTCAAGAAAGAGCACGAAGAGGTTATAGATCTCCTTAGAAAGCTCGTTGACAAAGGCCTCCTTGAGCTTGCCGCCCAGACGTATTACCACTCCCTGGCATGGTTTGTCGACAGGGCAGAGTTCGAAGACCAAGTTAAGGCCCAAGTCGAGCTCGTCAGGGAGACCTTTGGCGTAAACCCATCAATAGCTGAAAACACGGAGTTCATATATAATAATGACATAGGCTGTGAGCTTCAAAGGCTTGGATTTAAGGGCGTCATCACTGAAGGGGTCGACTGGCTGCTCGGATGGAGATCGCCCAACTATGTCTACAAGAACCCGCTCTGTGGCGTGAAGCTTCTGCTTAGAAATTATAGGCTAAGCGATGACATAGGCTTTAGGTTCAGTAATAGGCAGTGGAGCGAGTACCCACTGACCGCGGATAAGTACGCCTCGTGGGTTGCCAGCACGCCAGGCGACCTGGTGGTCATCGCCCTTGATTATGAGACCTTTGGGGAGCATCACTGGCCCGAGAGCGGCATTCACGAATTCCTAAGGTGGCTCCCCGTGGAGCTTTCGAAGCGTGGCGTCACGTTCCTCAAGGCCTCCGAGGCGTTAAACCTCGAGCCCAGGGATTACCTTGATGTGCCCCCTTGGTCTACCATAAGCTGGGCCGATGAAAGGGACCTGAGCGCGTGGTTAGGAAATGGCATGCAGAGGAAGGCCTTTGACGTGCTAAGAAGGTATTATTACTTTGCTCGTGCCCTGGGCGGCACTTACCTGCGCTCATGGAGGCTCCTCTCAGTCAGCGACAACCTTTACTACATGGCAACGAAGCCTGGAGGGGAGGGGGAGGTTCACAGATACTTTAGTTACCTTGGAGACCCCTATGACTCCTTCCTGACCTACAGCTACGCGCTCGAACTCCTGGGGCTCATGATAAGGAATGGACTCAAGGAGAACCCATGCGCAGCCATTAAGGTAAAGCTGCCTGACGACCTCTGCTTCAGGTTTTACAATTCCGGCGGGGCTGAGGTGGCCAAGGCATGCAGCGTCCCAGACCTAGCCACAGCCCTTAGCACTTTGCCCAAGGAAGTCGTAAGTAAAGCGGTAAGCGCGAGTTACCTGAACAGATGGTCCCAGGAAATCTTTGGCCTAAACCTAGACGCCCTTCTAGGCCTTATCAGAAGGTGCTGATCCCACTATCATGGTATTAATGCGCTCTTTGTTGTTTCATGAAATGAAACGTGACGAACCCTTATAAGTACTAAAAGGCTAAGAAATAGTTGGTGGGCAGGATACCAGAGGTAAAGAAAGCCGCTATACCAATTGGGGGCCTGGGGACAAGGCTTTATCCATTTACTGTCGATACCTCGAAGCCTATGGTCAGGTTCCTTAACAGGTTCGTAATAGACTTCATACTCGACGAGCTCGCGCTTCAGGGCGTCGGAGAGGTGTTCCTTGGAGTTAGCGGCTTTTACAACTACAGGGACGTCTATGACCACCTTGGAGAGAGGTTCTCGGTAAGGTCCCCAGACGGTAAGAGACTGGTGCTTAAGCTCAGGTATCAGCCTAACGTAACAAGCGTAGGCAACGCGCACTCGATCTCAATACTGGCAGACTACTACGATATAAACGATGACGTGTTAGTCGTCCAAGGAGACACCGTAGTGAGCCTTAACGTCGGCGATCTAGCTAAGTTCCACGAGTCTAACGGGGCTTTTATGACCATAGCCCTCAAGAGGGTTGATGACAGGGAGTCGCTGAGACAGCTGGGGCTAGCAAAGCTAAAGGACGACTGGTCGATAGAGTCCTTCGTTGAGAAACCCGCAGATCCTGAGAAGGCGCCATCGAATTTAGCTAACACAGGCATATACCTTTTGTCTCACGACATGGTCAAGTTCCTCAGGTCTGACGAGTTCGCGTCACTTGTAAAACAGGGCAGGGGAGACTTTGGAAGGGATATAATACCCTATCTTATAGCTAAGGGCTATAAAGTCGTAGGATACCCCCTAAACGGCTACTGGTTTGACATAGGCACCATAGAGAACTTCGTGAAGGCCTCGTTCTACCTTCTCGAGTCGCTGCCACCGGAGAGGCTTGGCGTGGCTACGGTTTACCACGACACCATATATATGATGGGCTTCAGTTCAAGGTCTAAGAAGGATCACCTAGACCTGGTGGAGAGGTCGGCCCAAAAGAGGATAGACCTTAGCGGGCGTGTACTTATAGGAAGGCACGTGACGGTGGAGGACGGGGCCTCTATTACGGACTCTATTATAGATAATTACGTTATAGTTAAGTCCGGCGCCAGGGTAACTAAGTCCATAGTCATGGACAGAAGCATAATAGGCGACAACTCTACAGTGGAATCTAGCATAGTGGGAAGGCATGTAGCAATGGGAAGCAACGTGAAGATTATCAACAGCTATATAGGTAACGACGTAATTATAGGCGACAATGCAGTGATAATAGACTCACAGATATGGCCCCACAGGTCAATAGAATCTAACGCAGAGATCAGCAACAGAAGGGGGCCGCCATCATGAGGTCCTTCTTTGACTTAATTCTTGGCCTACGATGTCTTGTCTCCCTGCTTCGCCTCAACCCTATTTAGCTTTATGAACTCCGCGGCGCCGCTATGCTCCAAAATGCCTGCTGCCTTGGAAGCTGCCTCCTCTAACGTGTCAGCAGCTACATTTACAATTAAATTTGTGCCTTTTACTTTTAACCTGTACCTATGTTCTCCTTCTAGAAAATACTCCTCTACAAGCTCGAACTCGTATTTCGGCAACGTTTTCTCACCTTTAATAGATAAACCTCTGGCGCTATTAACTCTTGGTGTTCGGGTTGTCAGAGGCGCCGCTGATAAGGGTTGAGCCCCCTGGCCCTGTGGCCAGAGGCATCATAGAGAGGGACTCGAAGGCCCTTGTACAGTCATACGTTAGGTGGGTTCCACTTGTTGTTAAGGAGGGTCACGGCGCTGTAGTTGAAGATGTCGACGGAAATAAGTACATAGACCTTAACGCCGGCATTGCAGTCATGAATGTGGGCCACAGCCATCCAAAGGTGGTTCAGGCTATAAAGGAGCAGGCTGAGAAGCTTCAGCACTACTCGCTCACAGACTTTTATTACGAGAGCGCGGTAACGGCCGCTGAGAAGCTGCTAACTGTATCGCCGGTGAACAATGGAAGGGTATTCTTCACCAACAGCGGCACCGAGAGCATAGAGGGCTCGCTCAAGTTCGCCAGGTACTTCTTCGGAGGCTCAAGGCAGTACTTCATAGCGTTCCTGGGCGCCTTCCATGGAAGGACCATGGGCTCGCTCTCGCTCACCGCAAGCAAGGCCCACTACAGGAAGGGCTTCGGCCCGCTGATGCCCGGAGTCATACACGTGCCCTACCCATACCCGTACCGCTGCGTCTTCAGAACTGATGATCCCAAGGAGTGCGGCGAGGCGGTCCTTGGCTACATAGAGGACTGGATATTCGCAAAGCTCGTGGACCCCACGGAGGTCGCCGGAATAGTTGTTGAGCCCATACAGGGAGAGGGAGGCTACGTAGTGCCCCCTGACAACTTCCTCCCAGGGCTCAGGAGAATAGCTGACAAGTACGGAATACTCCTTATAGATGATGAGGTCCAGGCAGGCATGGGAAGAAGCGGCAAGTGGTTCGCGATAGAGCACTGGGGCGTCAAGCCAGACATAATGGCACTAGCCAAGGCTATAGGCGGAGGCCTGCCGCTAGGAGCTGTGGTAGCCCGCGGTGACGTGGCGGCGACCCTCACCAAAGGAAGCCATGCAAACACTTTCGGAGGTAACCCCATCGCCACGGCCGCCATGAGCGCCGTAATTGACGTGATTAAAGAGGAAAACCTGCTGGACCACGCCACAAAGCTTGGCAACGAAGTTATCAAGTACTTCAACGACCTCAAGGACGAGCTCGAGATAATCGGGGATGTCAGAGGCAAAGGGCTCATGATAGGCGTGGAGCTGGTCAGGAACAGGCGCACCAAGGAGCCTGCCACCAAGGAGCTTGCCAACGTTATAGAGAAATCGTTCAAGCGCGGCGTGGTAGTAATAGGCTCCGGCCTGTCAACCATAAGGATAGCCCCGCCGCTAGTCATAAGTGACGAGCTTATGATGAGGGCAGTAGAGATCATAGCGGATGTGCTGAGGGAGGAGAACAGAAACCTCACTGCGTAGCCTTCTTAACCTTCACATCTTACCCTTTTCTAGGATGTAGTTTGGCGGAAGCAGAAGAGGAGAAACTCAAGAGATCTATACTTTCGGTGCTTGGCGATCAAGGCTTGACGTTTGAGGAGATAGCGCAGCGGCTTGCATGGAATGGAGATAGAAGGCCTTTGAGAAAGGCTTTGGCTGAGCTAGTAAGGGATGGGCGGGTCCTCAGGGTACCTGACTATCAACGTAGACGCATGACATTCGTCGCCAGAAGGCAGTGAGCCCCTCAACACCCTGTAGGCTCTGTTAGAGTACCTTGCTACATACCCCTTGCTCTCTAAGGCCCTCAGTATCCTTCCCGCAGTTTTAGTGGAGATGCCCATGGCTTCGCTTAAATCCTTTGGAGTCACGTAGTTTTTGCCAAGCGACCTGATAATGCCTGCCACAAAGTCCACGCTTATGCTTACCTTCAAGTACTTCACCAGTATACTAGAAGCCTTTTATATAGGGGAGGGGGCCTGCGACAGTAGAGGTGCAAGCGAAAGTGAGCAAAGGGGCTCAGTTCACCTACTACAAAGCGCTGCTTGAGCTGCTCGGGCTAAGGGAGCTTGACGTCTACAGGTATTCGAGGAAAGGCCAAGTGAGCGACGTGATAAGAGTTCTTGAGCCTGCCTCTCACAAAGTCGTAAACGTGGACCTAGGCACCGCCAGGGAGTCGTTGAGCTACGAGGAGTTTTTGAACAGGGTAAAGGAGTCTCTGGAGAGGAACGGCATTAAGATTAGTGACAGGGTTTGGTCCTCTGCCATTTACAAGGTGAAGAGCTTAGAGTCCAAGGTTCAAGCGAAGGCTCAACCTCCGGGCGAGCCGGCCAAGTGAAGCTGGCCTCCTTTAATTGCGTCTTCACTTTCACGCGGCATCATTTCATAGTCCCTAGGGAAGCTCCTTATAATATCAAGGGAAGCCCTGAAGTCCCTAGTTATGTGAGGCTCGTACTATGGTGCGGGGGGTGGGCTTCGAACCCACGCAGGCCTACGCCAACGGGTTCTAAGCCCGTCCCCTTTGGCCAGGCTCGGGCACCCCCGCACAAATTCAGTCTTATACTTGAATGTTTAAAATCCTTATCCTCTTAACTTGAGACGGTGACTTTGGCACGGAGGAAGTGCCCAAGACCTTTACTGTCGAGGTTGACTCACTTTCGGACATAGCGAGACTTGCGACGAGCATGGCCTCCTATGCCATAGTCATGCCTATATATAGGTATTTTGAATCCGGCCTCGTCTACTACTTCATACAGACCACGTACCGAGACTACTACAAATACTATGGCATACCAATTATATACTACTTCTGTTCAAAGCCTACAGAGGATGAGCAGAGGTACAAGTACGTCCTTCTGAAGGTCGACGAGAGCGGCGAGAAGGTAGAGCTAAGCGACAGGAGCAGGCCAGGGTGGGCGGCGATACCAATAATAAACCTCAAGTCTAAGCCTCCGTTTATGCCGTAGCAGCCTCCTTCCCCTGCTGCGACTCATTGGCAGGCTGCTGGGCTAACAGAAGGTCCTCCATAGCAGCCGCGGCTGTGCCCGCCTTTTCCGCCCTCTCAAGGAACTGCTGCCCCACCAGGCTTATCTTATAAATTTTATAGCTGCCCTTTATGTAAAGTGGCTCCAACAGACCCATGCTGCTTAGACATGAAACCATCGCGAGCGCTTTATACTTTGGCATGTTAAGCTGCTGCGACACGTCGCCAGGCGAGAGTGGGCCCTTTTCTTTGAACAATTCCAAGAGGTCAATGACCGGGTCGCTCACTCAGATCCCTAAAGTGTGCTAAACCTAAGCGCCTTTTTAGGGAGCTAGCCCTGGGCTCGGAAGCTCAGAGTCTACTGAAACTTACGCTGTACATTAGAGTTAAAATTCCCTGGGTTGGCAAGAGGCCAGGAGCTAACCTTGCTGGCGAGGGGCCTAGGGCTTTTCCTAATAGGACTCTTGGCCGTTACCCTGGCGGTTCCAGCCACGCGCGCGATAGGACCTGGACCCTCCACTGTAAACCTCTCACCGTCCTTCCTTCTGTTGAGCAATTGGGTAAACACGAGCTTCCTCGTCTTTACAGGCATACCGATCCCTAACGCCTCTGTTAATGGGCTTTCAAATTATGAACCCACCGTGGCCAACTTTTACGTAGGCCCCCTGGGCCTTTTACCCATAACAATGAAATTTGAGACCGGATTCTCCGCGAGGGCGTTTCTAGGCGTTAATAACAGCATTATAATATACAATAACTATGGCGAGCTGCAGCTGCTGGCTCCGCCCTACAGCAACCTGCTTCTAGCATTAGTTAGCTCTAAAGCCCCCTTCACGGTTTATGTTAACTTCTCGACAGAGTCCAGCGTAAGTTTAAACGGAGACATTGCCAGAATTTTCATGCATAGATATAACTTCTATGTAGAGCTCTGCAGCAACGATAGCCTGTCCGCACTTCACGATATCAACTACACATTAATTTCCGTTAATGTAAGTAAGGGGACTAGTTATATAGGGCTTTCGCTGAACTCATCGTGTAGTAGCAACGTAAAGGAAATCATAAACTACAATGAACTGAAGGTTAACTCGTGGCTCTTTAGGTCTAAGAGGCCTGTGGGATTAAACTCTAACTCGCTAGCAAGGGAATATTACATTTCGTTGTTGATATTAAAGGATGACCAGAACCCCTACCTGGGCACGTTTGCTGCTTCGCCGAGCCCGCTCTACCTTTATAGTTGGGTCAGGGATTCCTCCTTTGCTGCCATGGCGCTGCAGGAGTCCGGGCACCTGGATAGCGCCCTTAAGTATTGGCTGTGGCTACTTAATGCGACCCAGTACAAGAGCGGCGTCTGGTTTACTCGCTACGACTTTTATAACGGCGAGCCTGACCAGTCCTTTGGCATACCTGAACTTGACAGCGTAGGCATAGTTGAAGTTGGCATTTACCAGTACTTCCTATTAACGCACAACATAACGTTCTTAGAGACCATGTTGCCTCTCATAAATAGGAGCGTGGACGCGCAGCTTTCGTGGATCCTTAACTCAAAGTTCCACTTAGTTCCTGAGGACCTCAGCGTGTGGGAGGATCGCCTTGGATACCACTTCTGGACCCAGGCATTTAACCTCATAGGACTCCTGGACTCGGCTCATCTGCTTTCGTACCTAGGATACAATGTTAGCAGAATATACTATGCCGCGTCGCTGCTCAACGAGAGCATATATGAGTACTTCTGGAACGGTTCAGCGTTCTATTCAGACCTGAGCCCGGTAGTGCTCTACACTCCAAGCGGCTCTAAAACTGCGCTTAACCCGCAGCCGCCCTTAATCAGCTCCTCGGCCCTGCTTCCACTTTCATTTAACGTAACTTTATGGCCCCAGGATGTCGTAAGGGAGAACGTGCATACTATCCTGGAGGGCCTGTGGAATGGGAAGGTAGGAGGGCTGGCTAGGTTCTATGGTGACGATTATCACTACAACGAAGACCTCTTTGACAGCAGCGGTCCTATGCCTCCCTGGATAATCACAACTCTCTTCCTTGGCCTTTACTACTCTGATACAGGCAACTACACTGCGGCCCTCAGCTTAATGACGTGGGCTTACGACCATTCTCAGAACGGGCTGCTGCCTGAGGCCATAGACCCTAACACTGGGCTTCCCCTGCCTACAACCTCGCCACTTACCTGGTCATCTGCTATGTACATAATCTTGGCCCTTAGCATTAAGCCAAAGGCCGCCAATAACAATATAATCTATTATGCGGTGTCCGCAATAGCCCTTGCAGCGGTATTGCTGGTAGCTTACCTGCTTCAAAGGGCGTCAGCCCGCAGGATAAGATCCCTCGAGGTTACCTGAAGGAATCTTTGAACCCTTTATAACTTGAGGTCCCTCAAAAAGAAACCTTATTTCAAGTTTAAAAATGACCAGAGCTCCTTTGCATAGGGCTAGGGCATGAGCTATCCATGGATACCTAACTCCTCAGATAGTATTATCAAAGAGATGTTATCAACCGTAGGCGCTAAAAGCTTGGATGACCTATACTCCGACATCCCCAGGGAACTCCTAATAGATGAAAGTAAATGGAACTCCATGCCTATAGGCGCTGGCAGGCCCCTGAGCGAGGTGGAGGTCTCAAGAATTATTGATAAGCTCCTCGACAGAAACGCTAAGTTAAGGGTTCCTCCCTTCGCTGGGGGAGGGCTAAGGCCACACTACGTCCCTCCAGTAGTTAAGGATATAGTAACTCGCGGCGAGTTCCTGACAGCTTACACGCCTTACCAGGCAGAGATAAGCCAGGGACTGCTTCAGGCCCTCTTTGAGTACCAGAGCCTCATGGCTGACCTGCTTGAAATGGACGTCGTTAACTCAAGCATGTATGACTGGGCCAGCGCCCTTGGAGAGGCAGCCCTGATGGCAGTAAGAGTTAAGGGAGCGAAGCGCGTGCTGGTGCCTGACGTGATTAATCCATTTCACCTCTCTACTCTTAAGGCATATACGTGGCCTCAGGGGATAGAGATAGACTTTTACTCCACAGACAAAGAAACCGGCTACGCTGACGTCGAGGATCTCAAGACAAAGCTGGGCAAGGGAAAGGCATCAGCTGTTTACTTAGAGTTTCCCTACACCTTCACTGGAGTTGTTGACATGAACGCCAAAGAAGTCTCTGGGATAGCTCACGACAGTGATTCCCTTTTCATAGTAGGCGTGGACCCCTTGGCACTAGGAATATATAAGTCCCCTGGTGAGCTGAATGCCGACATAGCAGTCGGCGAAGGCCAGCCGCTTGGCCTAGGCCTTTATGCGGGCGGCTCAACGCTTGGCATAATGGCTGTCAGATGGGATGGCTCCCTAATAAAACAGATGCCGGGCAGAATAATAGGGCTGACCACGTCAAAGGATGGAAACTCGAGAGCCTTCACCATGATACTTCAGACCAGGGAGCAGCACATAAGGAGGTCCAAGGCCACCAGCAACATAACTACTAACGCAGCGCTCAACGCCATAGCAGCCGCTGTGTACATGTCGCTCCTGGGCCCCAAGGGAATTAAGGAGCTTGCCGAGGCCATAAGGTACAGAGCGCATTATGCAGCCCTCGTTGTTTCAAGGCATGGCTTTAAGCTGCCACTGAAGGGCGAGTTCTTTGCTGACTTCATAATAGAGGCCCCTGAGCCTTACTATAATCTCTGGCGCCTCCTGTTGGACAAAGGGATAATGGCTGGCATCCCGCTCTCAAGCCATGTTACATGGGCCAAAGATAGCTGGGGCCTCCTCAGCTTTAGTGAGGTGCACTCCAAGGAAGACATAGACCTCTTAGCCAATTTACTTGGCGAGGTGGTCAGAAAGTGAGCTACAGGCAGTCTGCGTGGAGTGAGCCGTTAATTTATGAACTTGACAGGGGCAGAAGGGGCCTGCTCTTCTCAAGCCTTGTAGAAGAATTCAAGAAATTAGTTGGAGACGCCCCAATACCCCAGGAGGTCGCCAGGGAGAAGGAGCCTGAGCTGCCAGAGGTCAGCGAGGTTGAAGTTGTGAGGCACTTCACCAGGCTCTCTGAGATGTCATACGGCGTTGATAACGGCCCTGTCCCCCTGGGAAGCTGCACAATGAAGTATAACCCGCGCATAGGGCTCAAGTACGCGTTTGATGAAAGGCTTGAGATGGTACACCCCCTTATGCCTGAGGAGAAGATCCAAGGCCTACTCCGGCTCCTATACGAGCTGCAGGAGTGGCTAAAGGCCATAACTGGTATGGACGTGTGCACTCTCTCCCCAGCTGCAGGGGCTCAGGGCGAGTTCACAGGCATCCTCATAATAAAGGGCTACCACGTGGCCAAAGGCCAGGCCGACGTCAAAAATGAGATCATAATTCCTGACTCAGCGCATGGCACGAACCCAGCCAGCGCAGCCATGGGTGGCTTCAAGGTGGTAGAGATACCCACGGCTGACGACGGAAACCTAGACTATGAGGCGTTTAGATCAGCGCTGGGACCCCAGACGGCAGGCCTCATGTTAACTAACCCGTCAACCCTTGGACTCTTTGAGCAGAGGATACTCGACGTGGCCAGGGACGTTCACAACGTTGACGGGCTCCTATACTATGATGGCGCCAACTTGAACGGCATAATAGGCCGCGCCAGGCCTGGGGACATGGGCTTTGACATAGCCCACCTGAACCTTCACAAGACGTTCTCGACACCCCACGGAGGTGGAGGGCCAGGCGCTGGGCCCGTGTGTATTAAGGATCGCCCCGTTAGCGGCTCCCTCAGGCTCAGCGACCTCCTGCCAGGGCCGGTCGTGTACTACGACGATGAGAAGCAAATGTACAGGGTTAGGTGGAGAGGGTCAAACAGTCCAGGCTCCATAAGGCCGTTCCTTGGCAACGTGCCCCAGCTGGTCTGGGCCTACACCTACATACTTTCCCTGGGCCCCCAAGGCCTCAGAAGGGCTGGGGAGGTGGCCACGCTGAACACCAACTACTTCGCGGCAAGGGTACTTAAGGAGACCAAGCTGTTCTCGCTGCCCTACGCTTCATCGAGGCCCAGAAAGCATGAGATTGTAATAAGCGCCGAGCCGCTCCTTAACGAGACTGGAGTGACCGCAGAGGACGTAAGTAAGTACCTCCTAGACGCCGGCCTCTACGCGCCAACCATGTATTTCCCGCTCATAGTCAAGGAGGCATTAATGTTCGAATTCACGGAGTCTGAGACTAAGGAAAACATAGACAAGTATGTGGAGAAACTGAAAGAGGTAGAGGAACTAGCGCGGAGCAACCCGGAGAAGCTTAAGTCTACGCCTCTCAACACAAGCGTGGGCCGCGTTGATGTTGTTAAGGCTAACCATCCAAGAAGTGTAACGCCCACCTACAGAGTCCTCAGGGCCAGGGCCAGTGGCAAGGACCTAGTGCTAAGGTAGAGGAAGTCTTATCACTGGTATCACATAAAGTATCACATAAAGCCAGACCACGTGAGCCACCGATGAGGTAACAAGCCCATACCTCTCGGCAGCCCAAGACATTACAATACCAAATACGAAGGCCGCCAGGGGTAGTACAAGGTCCCCAGTCACCAGATGAACTATGCCGTAAAAGAGGGCGGCAAAGGGCCACTCGAGCTTAAGCCTTTTCTCTACAAACACCCTCTGCACGAAGCCTCTCCAGTAAGGCTCCTCTGAAAGGCCTATGAGCGTCAGTGCAAGAAGTGAGAAGGGCTCCCTGGGTACTACGTCATAAATGAAGTAGACGCCCCTTGAAAGGCCAAGATATACGGTGCCTATCCACCCCAGGTAGAAGAGTAGGTAAGCCAGGCCAGCAAATGGAAGTGACATAACCACGTTTTTGGCGGAAAACCTATAGAAGTTCTTTATCGTAGGGAATAACTTCAAGGAGAGGGCTGCCATAGCAACGGTCGAAGCCGCCATGGCATAGAGAAAGCGAGAGGCAAAGACCCTGAACGATAAAAAGAACAGCAGATAAGGAATAGCGAACAGGAACGCAATCTTTAAGTCCTCATCGCCTGGCCCCCTTGCCATTATTATCACTTCGCATTATGTAAGTTCGAAGCCCTTACCTTATGTGTGCGTCCAGTTTAAATTTAGAAGTAAACTATAAACTGTTAGGCAAAGAAGTATAGTAATATGTTTTTAAGTATCTATGTATTAGAGTGCCCCTGAGCGCGAATGGACGCAAACACTATAGAAGACGCTAGTAGAAGTAGATACCTGGCCATCTTTGGGCACTTCTACCAGCCGCCCAGGTTTAACCCGTGGACTGGAGAGATAGACTATGACCCCTCAGTGAAGCCTTATCATGATTGGAATGACCGCATAACCAGAGAGTGCTATGAGAGCAACGCTATGGCCAAGCTAGAGGACGAGCACGGTCTTGTTGAAGATTTTTTCAACAACTATCTCTACCTCACCTTCAGCTTTGGCCCCCTGCTTCTTGACTACTTAGCCAAGAGATACCCTAATGTGCTCAGCAGCATAGTGGAGGCTGACAAGGAGAGCGTAGTTAGCAGGTCAGGCCATGGCAATGCGCTGGCCCAGCCCTACGCCCACATCATAATGCCCTTGGCCAGCAGGGAGTACAGGGAGACCGCCATAGCGTGGGGCATAAAGTACTTTGAGAAGTACTTTGAGCGCGAGCCTGAAGGATTTTGGCTTCCTGAGGCTGCAGTTGACAACCTAACGCTGGAAATCCTAAGTGATTACGGCATAAAGTTCGTCCTCCTGGGTCCAAATCAAGCTAAAGCAGTTGGCACGCCTGGAGGCCCTAAGAAGCCCGTTGACGAGCAAAGCGTTAATACTAAGGTGACTTACAAGGCAGTGCTTCCCTCCGGAAAGGAGATAGGGGTAGTGCTCTACAATAAATGGCTCTCAGGCCTCGTAGCCTTTGGCGACGCGCTTAAGAGCGGCGAGCTCATACTCAGAAAAGCACTTGAAGCGTTCGACCCTAACAGCCAGACGCCTCAGCTAGTCACAATAGCAGTTGATGGAGAGACCTTTGGCCATCATAAGAGAGGAGGCGAGGTGGAACTAGCCAGAGCCTTTTCTCTGGCTCCTAGCTACAGGGTATCACTCACCAACGTATCAGAGTTTTACTCCAAAATATCCCCGCCAGCGTACGAGATTGAGATAGCGGAGAACACGTCATGGAGCTGTCCACACGGCGTTGAACGCTGGAGAAGCAATTGCGGCTGTGGCTCTGATATAAGGCCCGGGTGGACTCAAGCCTGGAGAACCCCGCTCAGGACTGCCGTGGACTTGGCGGCCTCGGAAATTATGAGCTCCTACCTTAAGATCGGCGGTGAAGTGTTCATAGATCCCAAGAAGGCATTGTTGGACTACGGCTTTGTGCTAACGGAAGATTCCTCCTCGGAGGCCGCGGCGGAGTTCCTTAAAGAACACCTCAGGGTCGGCGACGAGAGGTCCAAGAGCTTAGCCCTAAGGCTTCTGGAGATGGTGAGACAGTCGCTCTTGATGCAGTCAAGCGACGCCTGGTTCTTCGAAGATATATATAGGCCTGAGCCCATACAAGCAATGCTTCACATGAGAAGAGCGCTAGAGCTGCTCAGGGAGACATCCGGTAGTGACATAGAGCCTAAAGTACTTGAAGTATTAGATACCGCCAAATCTAACGATCCCTCTGCCGGGACTGGGAAGGATATCTACATGAAGTTCGCCATAGGTGCCACAATGACGCCAGAGAAGATGGCAGCAATGCTTGCCATGAGACTTCTCTTCGAGTCAATGCCCCAGGAGACCGACTTCTACTCCTACAGGGTCATAATAGAGAGGCTCTCGCCGCTCAAGCTAGGAAGGTTTAGGGCTCTAAGTGGCGTTGCAACCCTTATATCCAAAGTAACCTGGACCTACCATCATGTAATGTTTGCTGCCATATATTATGGGTGGTACGACGTTTTCGGTGGTGCTAAGACCATATCGTCCATGCAGGAGTACGAGAAAGTTGAGAAGGACATTTCAAACATGTTCTCTAAGGGCATGATGCCCGATCTCGTGAGTTACCTTAGCTCCGTGTTCGGCGATGGCTTCATAGACCTTCAGAGATCCCTTAAGGATGAGCAGAGAATACTGCTCAACCATGTAATGGAGAGCGCTACTGTCGACCTCTCACACCAATTCGACGTCCTTTACGATAATTACATGCCACTCATGCAATATGTGAGGATGCTTGGCATGGATTACCCAAGGGTCTTTGAACACCTAGTTGAGTATTTTGTCGAGAAGTCCATATTACAGCTCTTAACAGAAAGCCCCCTCAACGCATCAATAATAATGGAACTCAGCAGGTGGGCAGCCAACAGCAGCCTGAAAGTTAATCACGAAGTGCCCAGAGCGTACACATTTAGAATGCTGAATTTATTGAAGACCCTTCAAGAAGACCCCTTAAACGAGCAGGCCATGAACGACCTTAGCCTACTGCTCTCCTCATACAAAACACTAGGTCTTAGTGAGGACTACCTGCACCCAGTGCAGGCAGAGTTTGTCAAGCTCAGAAATAAGGTGCTCCGCTCAATTAAGCTGCCCCAACAAGTTAATGACTTGTATAAAGTCATAGCTTTAAATCTTAAGGTAAAGTATCCGTAGCCCCCGTATACTTTAATAACTTTCATTAACCCATGACGTTTCCTTAAGCTTCTCGAGTATCCTAAGCGTCAGGCCCCAAAGAACCAGATCATTACCAAGGAGTATTCCGCGCACCGTCCCTCTCCTTCTGTGCTCGACCAGGCCGGGCTCCTTTAGATCATTTATGTTGACCCAGAAGACGGCATCAACCTCTGGGTCCCTTGGCCTTGGATCCACGGGGCCGTTAAGCTCAGCCACTATGGCCTCTGTATAGATCTTAGGCTCAGAAAGGGTGCTGAAAGTTCCTAGCCTGCCGTGAATCCTTACTAAGCGTGGATGAACCCAGGCCTCCTCCCAGGCCTCCCTCAAGGCCGCCTGCTCAGGGGTCTCCCCTTTCCTTATAAGCCCGCCTGGGAGAGCCACGTCACATGCAAATCTCGACTTTAACGAGCAGTTCTTCCTCTCAAGCAGGACGTGCCGGGGCGAGCCCCAGAGCAGGACTAACACCGCGGCAGAAGGCCTCTGGCTAGACATTGCTCCCCAGAACAAGGTTCAACCGCTGCTTATCCACTTTATTGAAAAACACGTATAATAGGTCCAAAGTAATAGCTAAGCCTCAGGAAGAGGCTTGCCACCCCTCTGCAGCAGGTGCGGCCTAAGGCAGGCCGAGGTTTATCAGCCCCAGAGCGGCGAGTCCCTTTGCCGCGAATGTTTCTTTGAAGACATCACAGCCAGGGTTAAGCGAGAGGTAGAAAGATGGAACATGATAGAGCCTGGAGACGTCATTCTTCTAGCTCTCAGCGGCGGCAAGGATGGCTACACGCTGCTTGACGTAATGAGCAGGATCTACAAGAGCGATAGGCTTATAGGCCTTAACATTATCGAGGGCATTCACGGTTACAACAAGGAGGAGGACGCCCGATATCTGGTGATGACTGCCAAGGAGTTCGGCATTGACGTAATAGTGACTTCAATAAAGGAGTACACGGGCCTTAGCGTCGACGAAATCATGTATAAAGCCAAGGAGCGCTCGACCCGCGTCAGCGCCTGCACTTACTGCGGCATAGCCAGGAGAAGGATTATGAACTACTACGCGAGGGAGCTTGGCGCCAACAAGCTTGCCACCGCACATAACCTCGACGATGAGAGCCAGACCGCCGTGATAAACATACTTAGGGGGGACTTTGAGAGCCTGCTGAGACAGCACCCCCTGGCAGAGCTGGTCAGGGACCCTATGTTGGTCAGAAGGATAAAGCCCCTCCGTAAAATTTATGAGTGGGAGACGGCCACCTTCACCTTCCTCAAAGGATACCACATACAGGAGACGGAGTGCCCTTACATATACCAGCTCCCAACCCTTAGAGCCAAGGTCAGAAGGGAGCTCTATAGGTACGAGAGCGAGCACCCAGGAGCGCTCCTCCGCTTTATTGAAAGCCTTGATAGAATGCTCGAGCCCATAGCTGCCGGCATTAAGCCAAGAAGCGACCTAGGTAGGTGCGTCAGGTGTGGCGAGCCCACGCCAAGCGGAAAGGCCCTCTGCAAGCTGTGTGAGCTACTTGAAGGCATAGGGGTTGCCAGCCCGCTTTACTCCGTCAGGAGGCTAAGAGTCCGCGTTTAGGTGGGCCCCTTGTACGATTGCGCCTATGACATAAGAGAGGGACCCAAGGTTTACAATAGGGCGCTTTACAAGATTTACAGGAACTTCCCCCTGATGGGGCACATAGCCTTCGGCGTAATTGAGAGGGGGTCTAACGTTATACAGGTAAGGCCCTCCACCCTCTGCTTTCATAACTGCATATTCTGCAGCGTCGACGCTGGCCCCGGCTCAAAGCACAGAAGGGCCGAATACGTGGTTTACGATGTTGAGTGGCTAGCTAAGTGGGCTGGCGAGGTGGCTAGGGCTAAGGGCGGTGACGTAGAGGCGCTCATAGATGGCGTCGGCGAGCCGCTCACCAACCCGCGGATAATAGAGCTTGTAAAACTTCTAAAACAGGAGAAGGGCATAAAGAGGGTCGCCATTGAGACTCACGGTGGTTCCCTCTCAGTAGAGCTGGGTAAGAGGCTCTACGAGGCGGGCCTCGATAGAATTAACTTAAGCATTGACGCGGTCGACCCTGAGCTTGCCAGAAGAATGGCTGGGGCCTCATGGTATAATGTTGAGAGCGTAATTCAGACGGTGAGAAAGCTTGTCGAGGAGACAAAACTTGATATAGTGCTCACGCCTGTGATTGTACCCGGACTTAATGACAAAGAGCTGCCACGCATAATTAACTTAGCTAGAGAGCTTAAGCTTGGCGTTAGGAGCGGCTGGCCCACCGGTGTCTTGGCTCAAAAGTACGAGGAACATAAGTACGGCAGAAGGCCTCCAGGAGTTAAGCCGTGGGGCTGGGGCAAGTTCTATGCCTACCTTAAAGACCTTGAAGCTAAGACCGGCTATAAGCTAATACCTTCGCCTGCGGAGCTTGGCTTTAGTCAGGCCCCTAGGATAGATAAGCCCTATAGGAAGGGTGACAAAGTCACGCTGATGGTAGCTTCCGAGGGATGGCTTAAGAACGAAATGCTCGGGGTTGACCCTGAGTGTTCCAGGGTCTTTTCAATAGTTGGCGTTAGGGCCCCCATCGGCTCAAAGGTAAGGGTAAAAGTTATTGAAGATGAGAACAACATTTACATAGCTAGGCCCGAGTAAGCAAAGTCCTTTAAGGCTATTTGGCCTCTTAAAAAGCCTAAATAGCCTTCAAGGCACCAGCGGTATAGGTGCAACTAATGCCTGATAGAGAAGGCTCAGCAGTGCACAAGAAGCTCTACAGGATCTATTACACGACCTATTATGACTCTGAACACGAGGAGGTCAAGAGAAAGCTTAAGGAGAAGTATGGGGTGGAACCCGCAGATATAAAGTCCTCAGTGCTGCCAGAGTTTAGGTTCCTGGAGCTGCCGATAGCTAAAGGGGGCCTTGAAAAAGAGATAAGCGAGCTGGTCTCCTCAATCATAGGCTCTAAGTACGTTAAGGTAGACTGGATAGATACTGGGGTGTGAAGCTTGAAGGTCTCAGGCCTTCTAGCATCTGACAATAGGCCCCAGCACGAGATAGAGAGCTGGGTTTTCAGTTTCTGGGACAAGAATAATATATATCATAAGATGAAGTCGTCTAGAGGCAACAAAGGAAAGCTTTACTTCTTGGACGGCCCCCCCTACGCCAGCGCCTCCTCAATACACCTTGGCACAGCGTGGAATAAGGTGCTTAAGGACGCGTTGCTTAGATATTACAGGATGTTAGGCTATGACGTGTGGGATAAGCCAGGCTATGACACTCACGGCCTGCCTATAGAGATCTTAGTCGAGAAGATGTACAATATAAAGAACAAGAAAGAAATAGAGACTTCCGTTGGCATAGAAAGGTTTGTAAACACGTGCCTTGACGTAGTAGAGAATAACATAAAGGGCATGACAGAGAACTTCAAGCAACTCGGAGTCTTCATGGACTGGGAGAACCCCTATGTCACTTACTCCGATGATTATATAGAGTCCGGCTGGTACCTGTTCAAGGTAGCACATGACAAAGGCCTGCTCTATAGAAGCCAGAGAGTGCTGCACTGGTGTCCTAGGTGTGAGACCACTTTAGCAGATTATGAGGTCTCGGAATACACCGAGCTAGAGGACCCCTCCATCTACGTGAAGTTCAGGGTAAAGGGTAGCGACAACCTTTACCTCCTCATCTGGACCACAACGCCCTGGACGCTGCCAGCTAACGCCTTTGTTATGGCTCACCCTGACATGGAGTACGCAGAGGTTGAAGCCAACGGGGAGAGGTACGTCATACTTAGCAGCAGGGTGGAAGCAGTGATGGGAGAGGCCGGTGTAACTAACTACAGGGTCGTCAGAACATTCAAGGGGTCTGAGCTTGAAGGCCTTGAATACGCACATCCACTTGAGGACATAGTTCCAGCTCAGTCCGTCCTGAAAAAGTATCACAGGGTCGTAATGGCGCCGGAGGCCGTTGTTGCCACCGAGGGAACGGGCCTAGTGCACTCGGCCCCAGGTCATGGCGACATAGACTTTGAAGTCGGCTCCAAGCTTGGGGTGCCGCCCATAAGTGTAGTCGATAACCAGGGCAGGTTGACTGAGGACGCCGGAAAGTACAAGGGCCTTTACTTCAGAACGGAGGCCAACGAAGCTATAATTAATGACCTGAGGAGCAGAGGGGCGTTGTTCCACATAGGTAAGGTAAGGCACAGGTACCCTATATGCTGGAGATGTAAGACCCCCCTAGTACTCAAGACCACAGAGCAGTGGTTCATAGGCGTCAGTAAGCTAAGGCAGGAGCTGCTTAGGCAGCTCGATAACGTTGAGTGGGTGCCCTCGTGGGCCAAGAGCAGGATAGCCTCGCTAGTCACCAATATAGAGGACTGGGTGGTTAGCAGGCAGAGGTACTGGGGCATACCACTACCCATATGGGTCTGCAACAACTGCGGTCACGTGGAGGTCGTAGGAAGCGTTGACGACGTAGTCAGGCTTGGCGGCCGTCGCCCCGAGCACCTGCACAGGCCATGGATTGACGAGATCACCCTGAGGTGCCCCAAGTGCGGCGGTGTCATGACCAGGGTGCCTGACGTCGCTGACGTCTGGTTTGACAGCGGCATAGCATTCTATGCTAGCCTGGGCTTCCCCAGGAACAAGGAGGCTTTCAACCGCCTTATGCCTGTCGACCTTGTGCTCGAAGGCCATGACCAACTGAGGGGCTGGTTCTTTAGCCTCCTGCGCTCGGGGGTGATAGGGTTTGGCAGCGCACCTTACAGGAGGGTGCTAGTTCATGGGTTTGTCCTGGATGAACAGGGCAGGGAAATGCACAAGTCCCTCGGTAACTACGTCGCTGTTGAGGATATCCTGAAGAAGTACCCACGCGACGTTCTTAGGCTCTACTTACTGCGTAACACCACATGGGAGGACCTCAGGTTCTCATGGCATAACATAGACGTAACGGCCAGGGACTTCACCATAATGAGGAACGTGTACGCTTTTGCCTCAATGTATATGAGCTTAGACGGCTTTGACCCAAAGGCTGTTACCTTGGACTCCGTAAGGGATCACCTTGAAGTCGAGGATCGCTGGCTGCTATCAAGGCTTAACAGCTACCTCGACGAGTACAGGAAGCGCCTTGATAAACTTGAGGTTCACGAGGCAGCCCGCATAGTAAGGGACTTCATAGTTGAGGACATTAGCAGATGGTACTTAAGGCTCATAAGGAGGAGGGTGTGGGAGGAGAGCGACACGCCCTCAAAGAGGGCCGCATATGCAACGCTCTACGCGGCGCTCAAGACGTGGATCCTCATGGCAGCTCCAATAATGCCCTTCCTGAGCGAGTACCTCTATCAGAACTTCATTAGGCCAGCCGAGCCTGATATGCCAGAGAGCGTTCACATGACCCGGCTACCTGAGCCTGACTTCTCGCTTATAAACAAGGACCTTGAGGACAAAATGGAGATCGTAAGGAAGATAACTGAGTACGCACTATCGGCCAGAATGAAGGGAGGCATTAAGCTAAGAAGACCGCTTAAGACGCTATACATATCACCTTCGTCACAGGTCGTGCAGGACGCAGTTAAAGAACTTCAAGGCTTACTAGCTCAGGCCGTCAATGTCAAGGAAGTTAAAGTAGTATCCTCAGAGCTCCTTAACGAGCTAAGAGAGTACAGCCTTGAGCCCGAGTTCAGCACCATGGGGCCTGACTTCAAGAAGTTAACCCCCGCCGTCATAAAGGCCCTGCAGAGTGACGCCATGGCTGCACGTGAGATACTGCAGAAAGGTTTCTATGATATTACCGTTAACGGGCAGACCGTGAGGGTGGAGAGGAGGCACGTGAGGATAACTGCGAAGTACCCAGACTGGCTCCTCGCAGAGGAGACGCCTTACGGCACTATAGCCCTTGACAGGCGCATTTCTGAGCAAGAGGCGCTCGAAGGCACCGTAAGGGAAATAATAAGGAGAGTCCAGTACATGAGAAAGCAGGCGGGCCTCTCTGTGGATGCATACATAGAGCTCTGGATCAATGGCGATGAGGAGCTTCTAGCCGCAACCAAGGTTCTAGAGGATTACGTGAAGTCCGAGACTAGAGCTGCCGCAATACATTATGACTCACCCCCTGAGGGTGTAAAGTCCAGCGAGTGGGAGGTCGATGAGAAACGTCTGAGCCTAGCAATAAGGGAGGTCAAAAGAAACCAACAATAATAAGGCCCAGCGACCTTCATACATTTGGCTATTGTCCAAGGCTTGCATTCTTTGAGCTTTACATGCCCAGGAGGAGAGGCCTTCTTGAGATCCTGAGGCTATTCATAGGAAGGGCCTTCCATGCCATGTTTATGCTTAGAGATAAAGTTAAGGGCTACATAAGTGAACACGACCTTGTCCTAAGTCTAAATGAGAACGTCATGATAGTTGGACGGGCAGACGCTATCAAAGTAGCCGAGGGGAAGGCGCACATCATTGAAAGGAAGAGCTCAAAAGCGCCAAGGAAAGGAGCGTGGGTCAGCGACATTATTCAGGCTGGCGCTTACGGGCTTATGGTTGCCAGAAACTATAGACCTCAAGAAATTACTGTTGAGGTCAGGTATCCAACGGCGTCAAGGGTGTTTAAGTTTGACAGCAGGCTCTCAGCCCTAGTACTTAAAGCCATAGATGACTACCTGTTAGTTAAGAAGAACGGCATACTTCCAGCAGCTAAGAGAGGCCGTCGCTGCAACAGCTGCCCATACAGGGAGGCCTGCTTCCTTCTTGACCTAGAGGGCGAGGAGGCTAAGAACCTGGAGGAGCCGGGCTCCTGGCTTATTGACATCGATACCATAGAGGAGCAGTAAGACAAAAACCCTTTAGCTAGCATAACCAGAGAGGCAGGAGTAACCGAAAATGGAGAGCTATGGCAGTGATAAGGAGGACCCCATAGAGGCTAAGGCTAGGGAAATCTACTCGCAGGTCTCAGAGGCCGCCAGACCTGTGAGGAACCCCGTGGAAGCGGTCAAAGTGCTCGAGGAGAGGTTTAAACTATTGGTAGACCTCAGGATAGTTAAAGTTACTTTCGCAGCGTTCATGATAGGCAGGCCAGTGCTCTTCGAGGGACCCCCGGGCACTGGCAAGACAGAGATTGGAGAGGCCCTCCTAAGGCTGTGGTCTGGCAGGGACCCTTTTGTTTTGCCCGCCTCCCCAGATTACGATGAGTATAAGACCATTGGCGACTTCCATCCCCTCATGGCTATGAGGTATGGCTTCAATGAGAACTCGTTCATCCCGAGGCCTCTGCTCGCGGCCATGATACTAGACGCCGGGGTTCTGATAGACGAGATCAGGAGAAGCAACGAAGATTTCCAAAACATGCTGTTGGACATAATAGATAAGAGGAGAATAGTCGTGCCTGAGCTGAAAAGGGCCTTTAAGGCCAAAGGTCTAGGATTTCAGTTTATCTTTACCAGCAATCCAACCGACGTAGCACAGGGAGAGCTAAGCGATGCCTTCTTGAGGAGGGTTGTCAGGATTAAGTTCACATACCCTGATCCTGAAGACGAGCTTAAAATAATAATGTTACACGTAAACGATAGGCCCCTCGTAAAGGACTCTATGTTGAGGAGGGTGGTCAGCGCGGTTAACGCCCTCAGGAGCTCCAACAGCATGTCACATAAGCCAGGCGTTGACGCATCTATTTCCTGGGTTCGCTTAGCGCAGGCGATTGCAAAGACTGAAGGAAGTGCAAGCGTGCTTCCGAGGCACTTGATTGAGACCGCCGCCGCTGCACTCATAAAGGACCCAGCCGATGAAGACACGGTGTATGCAACCGTCAAGGAATACATCGGTGAAGGAGTCACCTATGAGGACTGAGGATTTAATAAACCTTGTGCGTAAGTTGGCGATGTTCCTCAGATCTCAAGGCAAAGGTGTTAGTATAAGTGAGGAGCTTACCGCCATATACCTGGCAGAGGCGTACTTTAACCTTAGCGACCGCGCTGATTATGATGATATAATGACGATAATTCTGGCAGCGCTCGCTAAAGATGATGAGTCAGAGGCCCTGATAAAGGAATACCTATCTGGGTTGCCAGCATGGCACGATAACTTCGACAACAACCTTAGGAAGAGGGGATGCAAAGACCATAACCCGAAACCGTATTATGATGTTATCAATGAAGTACAATATGTGCATGGAATTCCTAAGAACCCACGCAAGCTAAAGTACGTTGCAAACATGTTGGCCAAGCTGGGCGAACTGCGAGATCCTCGCGTTGTTGCTAAAATTCTGGAGCAGAGGCCCTCCATAGCGTTAAGCGTTGGCAAAGAAAGAAGCCTGGCAGCCGTCAGGTATATGAACTCGGAAAAAGCGGCGGAAGTTGTAAGAAAGCTCATTGCAAATGCGGACAGTTACGAGGAAGCCCTAAGCGTAGCTAAGGCCGTAGATCCCAGACTCCTCTGGAGGGTCGAAATTAAAGGCTTCATAAAGGGGTCCTCGCTTGAGGCCTTAGTTAAGGCTTCCCTCTCGTTAAGGCACGCCGCAGCTTCCTTAAGTGATCGGGAGCCACGTTACCTTCAGCTTGCAATGGAGGAAAGCAAATATGCGGAAGCTGCTCTTAGCAAAGTTAATGAGGGGGAACTCAGCGAGACTGCCAGAAGCCTTCTAAACGAGGCTAAAGCTATAATAGGGGTGGCTCAGGGAGGCCCAAGTTCCTTAGCTAACTTGCCGCCGGAGGTCTTAATCCCGGTAGTTCAGGATCTCTATATTAATACTGAAGATGCGAAGGAAAGAAGAGCTCTTGAACGCCTTTTAGAGCTTTCACTCGCCAGAACAGCGACGGGTCTACACCAGGGCAAGAGAACAACTTATAACACCGCTGGCGGACGGCTTGACTTGAGAAGGTCCGAGCTAAAGTACATAAGAATGGCCAGTAACTTTATGACCTATAGAACTCGCGAGAAGGTAAAGAGCTTCTCGCTCTTACTGGACATAAGCGGCTCCATGAGGCCATACTCTTCTATGGCGCTAGCGGCTGCCGCTTTGGCCACGGACAGCATAGATTTACTGGTGCTCTTTAATGATACAGTGAAGCCTGTAAAGGGGCCCCTGAAGAGGCAGACCATGATAAGGCTGTTGGCGTCGCTCAGGTTCGATGGGTATACCAACGTTTCCCAGGCCTTGAGGGCCTCTGAAACCGCTAAGAGAGTTGTCATGATATCTGACCTAAGGCAAACCGTCAGGGACTTGGAGCCCTCTGAAACAATCTGCAGCTTCATCAGCAGGGGCCGTAGGTTAGCCCTTCTTGCGCCTCCGTCGGCCAGTTTAGCTGAGATCTCAAAGATACAGGGCTGCGGCGCGACTGTAGTAACGGTGAGCGGACAGAGTGACGTCATAAGGGCCTTTTCGGAGATTCTCAGGAAAGTTTAAGTCGACGTCTCACTGCTTGGCGCTAGGGCTGAAGCTTGCTAGACCCTGTGACCAGGGCTATCGTCAGCTCTTCGGAAATTCTCTCAGATATGCTGGGCGTTGACCAGCTGGTCGCCTTTAGGGACCTGATGGAACCTGTAAAGGAGGAGTACGGGGACTCTTCATTTCCATCTATAAGGTACTCCAAGGACCCTGATGAAGTAGCCAAGATATTGGCAAGTAGGCTTGCATCAGACTATAACATTCACTATGTCGACGTGAAGAACTTAAAGGGGTTCACTAACTTAACCTTCAGGTGCGGGGACCTTGTCAAAGCGGTAGTAGAGTGGGCTAAGAATGGCGAGGAGCTAGAGGTCCCTAAGACCTCTAGGCCCCTCAAGATAGTGGTTGAGCACACCAGCGCCAACCCCATACATCCCCTTCATATAGGGCACACGAGGAACGCCTGCATAGGGGACTCGCTTGCAAGGCTTCTCAAGTCAAGAGGGCATAGCGTTGTGACAAGGTTTTACATAGATGACGTTGGCCGGCAGGTGTCCATAGCAGCCCTTGGAGTTAAGCTGCTGGGCATAGACGTGCTAAAAGAGTCGCAGAGGCTCTCAATAAAGCCCGACTCCCTGGTCGGCTGGATTTATGCCGTGACCAGCACCACAATAGACCTTCTAAACGCGAAAAAAGCTGGAAACAGCGAAGAGGCGGAAAAGCTAGCGTCAACCCTCGCTAGGCTAAAGTCGCAGGACCCAGGGAACTTCTTTGACAAGCTTTACACCGCGCTGTCCTCGCTTGAGAACCCTGATGCAGCTGTGGCTGACCTTAATAATAGGTACGAGAAGGGGCTTGAGCCTGAGAAGACATTGATTAGATCCATGGTTCAGGCGGTCCTCGAAGGCTTCAAGCAAAGCCTTGAGATTCTCGGCGTGAGCTTTGACTTCTGGGACTGGGAGAGTGACCTGGTCTGGAGCGGGCTCGTGGGCAGGCTTGTTGAAGAAGCCAAGGGAAGCAGGTACTTCATTAAGTACAAGGACGCTGACGCAATAGACGTACCTCAGATAATAAGTGAAGAGATTCAACATGACAAGGAGGCCCTCAGCTCTATAAGGCTTCCCAAAGGGTTCTCCCTGCCGCCTCTCATTCTGCTCAGGAGCGATGGCACTACGCTTTATACCACAAGGGACCTGGCCTACAGTATCCTTAAGTTCTCTCAGGCCAACGCGGATAAGGTAATTAACGTCATAGGTGCTGACCAGAGGCTTCCACAGCTACAGCTAAGGGTAGCGCTTTACGGCCTCGGCCACAGGAGGGAGGCGTTAAACCTAATTCATTATGACTATGAAATAGTCAGGCTCACCACCGGCAGCATGCATGGAAGGAGAGGCGAGTATGTCACGCTGGATTCCCTTCTCACGGAGCTCTCCACCCGGGCGTTGAAGGAGGTCACCGAGAGAAACCCATCTATGTCAAAGGAGGAAGCCATGGTTATAGCCAGGAGTATAAGCGTTGGAGCCATCAGGTACTTCATGGTTCACATGAGCGCGTCAAAGCCCCTTACCTTCAGTGTTGATAAGGCTATGAACCTTAGGGAGAGCAGCGGCCCGTACCTTCAATATACATACGTGAGGGCCGTCAATATACTCGAAAAGCACGGGAAGGTGGATCTTAACTCCGTGGACCCAGACAAGTGCACGGAGCCTCGGAGGAGGCTCCTTGTAAAGGCATTGAAGACTCCGCTAGTGATAGCTAAGGCAGCAGATGATCTCGCCCCAGAGGATCTGGTATCGCATCTGGCTGACCTGGCGGATAGCTTCAACACGTGGTATGAACAGGACTCCGTGATCAGGGAGCCTGATGTTGGGGCAAAGGAGCTAAAGGCCTTAATAGTGGACATCGTCAGACAGTCCCTAGGCATTGGTATGAGCGTGCTGGGCATACCAACGCTGAGGAGGATGTAAATGCCCTACCACATAAAGGCTGAAAGAGTTCCTGAGGGCGTTCTGATAACAGGGGACCCGCTGAGAGCCGACAGGTTTGCATCATTGCTTGAAAGGCCACGCCTTATAAATGACAACAGAGGGCTCAGGACTTACGTGGGTTTCTACAAGGACAAGGAGGTCGCCATAGCAGCTCACGGAATGGGAGGTCCCAGCGTTGCCATTGTAGTTGAGGAGCTAATAAGTATAGGGGCTAAGAGAATTATAAGGGTAGGAACTGCAGGCGCCATCTCCCCAGAGCTAAGGCCTGGAGACGTACTTGTCGCTGACGCGGCGTCCTCAACATATGGCGGCGCTGGCCTAGGGCTTTACTTTGGATCTATATGTCCACCATCATCTCCTGACCTGGAGCTCACCTACAGGCTGCTGCAGGAGCTATCTAAGTTGGGCGTAAAGGCCACCAAGGGGGCCGTGTTCTCAAGCGACTCCTTTTACGCTGAATCCAATGTGCTAGGGTTGCTTAAATCCCTTGGATTTAAGGCCGTCGAAATGGAGTGCGCCACGGTAACCGCCCTGTCACGAATAAGAGGTGTCAGCGCCGCCTGCGCCCTCGTGATAAGTAACTCGGCCGGCTCCCTGCAGAGCGACCAGGCGTTGGTGGACAAGGGCCTCATGAGCGCCGCTGCTGCATCCCTAGAGGTCCTCATCAGGTAGAGCCAAGGTCCACTATCAAAGAGTTCTTGTGCATTAGCTGCGATGACTTAACAGCCACGAGGGAGCCTCCGCTGTCCTTAAACATTATGAACCCTCCCCAAGAGGCCCATGGAATTAACGATTTGTCTACAAGCGACTCAGCATCAACAACCCTCGGCCTCATGGATATGAAGTCCTGTGAGACTATGGAAAATAACTTGTTGTCCCACTGAACTCCCAGAAGCTTGGAGGCTTTCGATGCCGCCTCGCTGAGCCTCAGCGACGCAAAGTAGTGGTCCTGAGCATTGAGCAACTTATGGCGCCAGCTCTCGACAGCTATGCCGCTGCTCGATATACGCATCTCAGCTTTCCTTGCTGCTAAGAGACTATCAACTTCCATAATAACCGTAGCTACGACGTGAGGCTGCTCTGCTATCCTCTCTAATAGCCTGAATTTCCTCGTCGCGCCTACCTTAGGTTTATCGCCTCCATAGTCCAACATATAAACTACGTACTCGCCCTTTACCACGCTATCTATATACTTACAGGCTTCAAGCGCCTTCTCAGACCTTGAATCAAGGCACAGGGTGTAAATTGCCCTTTCCGACCTCCTGTGCTTTGAACAGAAGCCCTCGGCCGCGACCGGACAATATAACCTCTTGAGAGGGTCATCAGCTTCATCTAGGGGGCCGTTGTGCCACTGACAATACGACTGCCACGGCTCCTGGGCTATCTTGAGCTCTGATGTATATTTAAAGACGTCAGAGTAGCCCTCAGGTTGCACTAAGAGATAGTCCAAGGACGCAGGATACGTGACTATATCTACGCTTTCCTGCGACGTTACGAACAGGAAACCCTTTGGAGGCTCAACCTTCCTTAGCGCGGGTTCGCCTATTCTCTGCTTTACAAGCCTTAGAATGGCTCTGGTAGCCCCCACGGTAATCATCGAGATATGAAGTCAACCTGACGGAGGATATTAAGTTTACCTGGGCTTCTCGTCCTCCGAGACAAACATTTAATTGTTCAACCTTAAGTCAATCACAGGAGGCTAACCATGGCTGCTGAGCAGCTGAGCCCTGGCGAGCTAGAGCTTCTCAAAAAGCTCGCAAGTCTTGGTGAGCCGCTGGACCTTGAGAAATCGGAGGAGCTTATAGGCATGCCTACTAGCAGCGCTGCGAGTTTAGCAAGTCTTCTCGAGGCTAAGGGGCTTGTCAAGGTCGATAGAAGAACTGTCACCAGGATACTTTTGACGGAGAGGGGCGAAGAGGCCCTGAGGAACGGATTACCTGAAGAGAGGCTTCTCGAGCTGTTAGAGGCCAACAATGGCTCTGTGGCAGTCGATTTAGCTAGAAGCTCCCTTGGGAACGACTTCAACATAGCCATCGGGGTAGCCATTAAGGCTGGCTATGTAAAGATAGCTAATGGCATGATAACTCTCGTAGACCACGAAGGTTTCAAGGCGAGCGTAGTCAACCTAAAGGGGGGCCTTAGGAGCATAAAGGAGGGAGGGCTTGTAAGCGAGAAAATAGTCGACGTCCTGAAGGGCAGAGGTCTTGTAAAAGTTGAGCAAAAAAACCTGGTAAGTATAAGGCTGTTACCTCAAGGGCTCTCGCTGGCAACCGCTAAGCCAAGCATAGCAAAGTTATCTCATGAACTTATAGCCACAGGCAAATGGAGAGAATACACATTAAGGCCCTACGACGTTAGCGCAGAACCACCATTAAGGATGCCTGCAAGAAAACACTTCTTTGCTGAGTTCATAGAGGAGCTTAAAGATCTCATGAAGGAGATGGGCTTCGTCGAAGTGAGCGGCCCCCTCGTGGAGTTGGAGCTATTCAACTTCGACGCGCTCTTTCAGCCCCAGGACCACCCAGCCAGGGAGATGCACGACACTTTCTGGCCTGACCTACCACCGGCTGACCTAAGCGATTATGCTGACATAGTTGCCAGGGTTAAGTATGAGCACGAACATGGCTGGGGATATCAGTGGGATGGAAGCGTAGCCTCAAGGAGAATTCTGAGAAGTCAGACCACCGCGGTAACCATAAGGGTTCTCGCCTCCAGGCCCAGACCTCCCATCAGGTTCTTCACGATAGATAAAGTCTTCAGAGCTGATCCCGTGGATGCCACCCATCTATCAGACTTCCATCAGCTGGATGGAATTATGGGCTGGAAAGACTTCACGTTTAGGGACCTGCTTGGGTTCCTAAGCGAGTTCGGCAAAAGGCTTGGCCTGGAGCTTAAGTTTAAGCCTGCCTACTTCCCATTCACGGAGCCCAGCGTAGAGGGTTATGCAAGGATAGGAAGCAGCATGGTTGAGGTCTTCGGCGCGGGTCTCTTCAGGCCAGAGGTTCTAAGAATTGCTGGCGTTGATTACCAGGTGGGCGCCTGGGGCATGGGCGTTGAGAGGCTGGCCCTGGCCCGCTTTGGACTTCATGACGTTAGAGACCTCTACTCTAAAGACTACGACTTTCTGAGATCATTTAAAGTTGAGGTGTGAAGCCATGGTAACGCTCAGGTTTAGGCCTGAGAGGCTGGTGGAGACCACAGGCCTGGACCTTGACATAGTTGAGGAGGCGCTTTTCAGGTTAAAGTGCGAGACCGAGCTTAATGATAACTATCTCTCGGTTGAGATAAACCCGGACAGGCCAGACATGTTTATCTCTGAAGGCATAGCAAGGGCCGTCAGAGGCATAGAGTCCATAGAACTTGGCTGGACGCCCTTAGATGGGAAGCTCAGGGACAGCGGCCTGGAGCTCGTCAATGAGATGCCAGAGACTAGGCCTTACATAGCTGCTGCCGTGGTATATAATGTGAACGTCGATTCGGAGTCCTTCCTTGAGGAGCTCGTTCAGTTCCAAGAGAAACTCCATGACACTGTAGGAAGGAGAAGAAGGAAGGTAGCAATAGGGTTCCACGACCTGGCTAAGGTTAAGTCCAAGAGGCTCAGGTACAGCATGATACCGCTCAAGAGCAGCATGGTACCCCTTGGTGGAAGCGAAACCATGTCGATAGCTGAAGTTCTGAGGAGCACGGAGCAGGGGGTAAAATATGGCAACATAAGTCTAGCTGAGGGCCTCCACCCGGCATTTACAGAAGATGGTGGGGCTGTGCTCTCTCTGCCCCCCGTGATAAATTCTGAGCTCACCAGGGTTGAGGTCGGCACCAGGGATCTTCTAATCGACGTCACTGGAACGGACCTTGCCTCCGTGCTTAAGGTGCTGGACATCATAACGCTTAACTTAGCCGAGAGGAGAGGAACTTACATAGGTTTCGTCAGGGTAGTTCCAAGGACAGGAGAGCCTTTACACACGCCAGTACTTAAGAGCAGGGAGCTGAGCCTTGATATAAACTACGTAAACAGGGTCCTGGGGACGGACCTAACAGTCGATGAGGTTACACTTTCGCTGCTCAAGATGAGGCACAGCGCCTCGCCTGAGAACGGCCATGTAAAAGTTACAATTCCTCCGTTCCGTTATGACATAATATCTGAGATAGATCTCGTGGAAGACATTGCCATGGCGTTAGGCTATGACTCCCCCAAGCTTTTACCAAGCAAGTACATGAACGACGCTAGAGGATCGTTGTTAGACCACACCCTGCTCTCAAGGGCGGCACGCGACATAATGGCAGGGCTTGGCTTCACCGAGGTAATGAGCTATATATTGACCAGCTCCTCCTTACTGAGGCTCTTTGATATGATCAGCGACACTGTAGAGCTCAAAAATCCTGTACAGGAGGAGCTAGATGCCTTAAGGCCCTCTCTCGTGCCCCAGCTACTTCAGCTCATGTTCTTCAACGTCAGCAAGACCAAGCCTGTTAATATCTTCGAGATAGGCAAGACCGTTAAAAAGATCGGCTCTGAAGCAGTAGAAGACTTAAAGCTGGCTGCCGCTACCATGGACGACTCAGTAAGCTATGAGGACATTCAAGCCGTTGCTTACGCATTTATAAGATCCTTTGGCCTCAAGCCCAGCGCTAAACCTCTCACAGCTAGCTGGCTTCTCGCAGGCAGGTCCGCGTCACTCCTAGCTAATGGCCACGAGATTGGAGTTATTGGCGAGATAAACCCTGTTATACTAGATAAGCTCAACGTAACGTACCCAGTGGCCGTTTTTGAACTCTCGTTAACAGAGCTCCTAAAGGTGATAAGGGCTGGAGCTGCAGGACAGAAGCCCTGACTACCCTGTGCCAGTTAAGAGGATAGGTTTCAGAGGCGTCCTGAAGAGAATCCTAATAAAGTCGCCCCAGGGGATGTTCGCCTTTGACGCGAAGATTAATGTATACGTGGATATTTCATCTGACAGAAAGGGGGCCCACCTGTCCCGCAACGTTGACGCCATGCAAATATTGGACTCCTTCCCCCAGGAGTCGTGGAGCCTTGAAGGCCTTGCAGAGAGCATTCATGACCAGCTTCTGAATCTTCACAGTTACAGCGATAGCGCCGGCGTTGAGCTATATACAACTTATTGGGCGAGGGCCGTCTTTGAGGATATAGAGTCCCTGGAGCCAGTTAGAGTTAAAGTTGCTGTGACAGGAGGAAGATATAAAAAGACCTTCCTGACCAGCGTCTCTGTAAAAGGCTTCACCGTATGTCCCAGCGCGCAGAGAACTATAGCTGACATGTTTAACTATAGCTCCACGGCGCCCAGCCATAGCCAAAAAGTGATGCTTAAAGGCTCCATAATATCCCACAAGCTTCACATAATTAGCGTTGATGATATTGCATCAGCCCTCTGGGCCTCGCTCTCGGCGCCGGCCTTTACGTTACTTAAGAGGCCTCAGGAGGCAAAACTTGTCTTTGGAGCCCACAGAAACCCAAGATTTGCTGAGGACGCTGTTAGGGAGGCCGTGAGGAGACTCAGATGTCTAGTCGGCGAAAGCCTTCCTAAGGATACGGTGCTCAGAGCAGAGATCTATAGCCTGGAGAGCATACATCCGCATAACGTTTTCGCTGTTGCGGAGGGAAAAGTGGAAGAGCTACCTAAGATGGGCTGCGGCGTTTAAAGTTACGCTAAGGGGCTCTCATTATTGATGTTGTGCGGCGCGGGATAAACTGCTTCGTGCCTTTACATATGTGCACATTTAAATTAAGAGTCTAAAAAGAGTCTAAAGTAAATAGTAAATATCAAGTGGGGCACTATTCCCTGTTAGCGGTGAACATAGGTGGCAAGACTTGCGATGGTCAGCAACGGAACTATTGCGGCGCTCTACGACGGCAACTTCTACATAAGGAGCATCTATTATCCCATGCTTGACCAGCACCATAACCACTCAGTAAACGGCGCCTTTAAGATAGGTCTATGGAAGGATGGCCAGATGCTATGGCTCGAAAACGTGGACAAGTCCATTGAAATGGACAACCTGATAGCCAGGGCTATTTTCAGATTGAGCGACGCTACAGTGGAGCTTACTTCGTTGGCCTCCCAAACAAGGCCAGCAATAATAACTAAGGTTAGCATAAAGGGTGAGGGCCTCTTTAGGTTCATACAGTACAACGACTTCAGGCTCAACAACAGTGAACTTGGTGACACGGCGCTCTACGACCCCCGACTCGATGCCGTGATCCACTACAAGGGAAGTACCTGGTTCGCGGTTACCTCATCACATAAACTCTATGAGTATACCACGGGGAGGAGAGACCAAGGAGCTGTGCTTGGAGACTGCCAGGACGGTGTTCTGAACAAAAACCCGATAGCTCAGGGCTCCGTTGACAGCGCTGTCTCCATAGCTGCCAAGGAGTTCTACCTTTACATAGTTGCTGGAAGAAGCTATAATGACCTCGTGGAATCTTTGAAGGACCTAAGGGCAAGTCCTGGTGAGCACTTTGAGCGCGACAGCAGGTACTGGAGCGTTCTTACAGAGCCCGTCAAGAATGTAAAACTCTTGAAGCAGAGCGTTGCCGTGCTCATTGGCCACATGGGTAATAATGGTGAAGTGCCTGCCTCGCTGGACACCAGCATCCTCAAGTTTAACCTTGACACTTATGCATATACATGGCCAAGGGATGCAGTTCATGTAGCCATAGCCCTTGACTCTATGGGCTACTGGTCCTTCACTAGGAGGTTTTACGAGAAGCTGTTTACAGAGCTGATGACTCCTGAAGGCTATCTTTACCAGAAGTATAACGCTGACGGCACTTTTGGAAGTACGTGGCACCCGTGGACCTCTGAGACTGAAATTAGTAAGAACATACAGGAGGACGAGACCGCCCTGGCAGTCTACGGTTTCTGGTACCATATAGTGACCTCTAATGATTACTTCCTGCTACGGGAAGTCTATGAGAATTTGGAAAAGGCCACGGAGTTCATGGCAAGTTTCATTAATGGGAAGCTGTCCTTGCCTTTGATGAGCTACGACCTCTGGGAGGAGAGACTTGGGGTTCACGCATATACGGTCGCCGCTGTCTATGCTGCCATGAAGAGCGCTGCAGACATCGCGAGGAGGCTTGGAGTGTGGAGCAAGGAGGACAAGTGGAGACGCCTAGCTAAGGCCATCCAAAACGGCTTCAGGGAACACATGTTTAACAGGGATGGAGGCCATTTCTACAGGATGATAGTAATAGATAAGGACAGGGTTGTCAGCGTTGATAAGACTGTAGATTCCTCAATCCTGGCAGCCGGCCTCCTTGGCCTTGTGGAGCCTTCAGATCCCATGTTTGAGAGCACCGTAAAGGTTGTGAGAGATAAATTGTGGGTTAGCAGGGTAGGAGGCCTTGCAAGGTATGAAAACGACTACTACCAAAGAATCACTGGTGACTATACGGGCATACCTGGCAACCCATGGATAATAACTACCATGTGGCTGGCGCAGAGCTATATATTGCAGAGTGACTTCGACTCTGCAAAGCAATTAATGACGTGGGTTGAGGGGGTAGCCTCCCCCACTGGGATGCTGCCGGAGCAGGTCAGCCCCTTCGATTCGGCGCCGCTCTCAGTAATGCCGCTGGCGTGGAGCCACGCTGAATACATTAAGACTTACTTCATGTTAGGCGGCAAAAGCCTGCTGCCGCCAGGCTAATTGCCATGCACAAGCGCTTATCTTGCTTTAATAAGCGCGCTATCTTTTAATAGAGATAGGTGTCTAACTTAGTGACAGAGTGCAGTTCGTCAATACTTAAATGGTATACATCAAGGCCCTGGATGCTCAGCTGCGACAGCGTAGCCTACTACTGTGAGCCTATAGAGGGAGGCCTCGCCCTCACAGTTGAGGGGTGCGGTGAGAAGGCCTTTGCCCCTATTTCCATGCTGCCTGATGGTTCACTCCTGGAACTGGACTCCTCAGCCACATGGCTTAACTCTATATTGAGCTCTTCTACCGCCGCGTTCCAATCAAGCTGCCGTGGGCTCAGGAAGATAAGGGAGCTAAAAATCGTAAGTTCGGGGCTCAGATCCATAAGCTACGAGGCCGTAGATGAAGGCGGTGAAAGGTTACTGATAAAGGCCTTAAGGCGCCTTGAAAGCGACAACATAGAACACCTGGTACTCAGGTACTTAACGTTTGTAAATTATAAGTGGGTCCCCAAATTCATATGCAACTTAACTTATGAGAGTTCACCCTACATTATTATCACTAGCTTTATTGACGGATTTCCAGCAGCTACGACCTATGTCAATGATGCCTCCAACAGGTCTACCGCTAACGTGAATTCCATAGGGCCTAAGATAGGGTTGGCGATCTCGGAGCTTCATAACGTCATGATGACATGCAGCGAAAGCTGGTGCAGGCCAGAGCCCATAACGGACGCTGACATCAGGAGGTGGCTTGAAAGGATCAGCTGGAGGTCTTCATGGCTGAGAGATAAGGGCTCCCGCATGCTTCCATACAGCGACAGGCCCCTGGTTTACGAGGCCGCCGACTCCTTGGAGGAGCTAGTAAGTTCCCTGGAGCCACTTGCAGAGAAGCTCCTTGGAAGAACCAAGCTGAGGATCCACGGTGACCTTCACCTCTACCAAATAGTAGAGTCTCAGAAGGGGGACATATACATAACGGACTTTGAGGGGGAACCGTACAAGATGCCTGCAAGTAAGCTCGAAAAGGAACCTGCGGTAAGGGACCTAGCCGCCCTGGCGAGGAGCATTGACTATGCTGCAATGATGGGCGAGCAGCTGAGGACCGGCGCCTCCCTTCTTCAGGTCTCGTCGTGGCCTCCAGAGGAGCTTCTCAGATGGGAGAAGGAGGCCTTCAGAAGCATCTTGGAATCATACGTGAGGAACGCCGAGAGCAAGGGGCTTAGCAACCTCCTGGACGGCCTCTCATCGCTTTTCTTTTGGCTTGTTGAAAGGGCTAGCTATGAGTCCGTTTATGAAATCATCGCACGCACCGGATACCATTATGTGCCCCTGAACGCTATAATAAGGTACAAGGAGGGCTTCGACGAACTGGCGAAATATGTTAAGGAGTTCTCTTCATAGCAATAAGGCCTGTCACGCTACGTATGGGTCAATATGGCTACCAAGGGGTTGACGGAGTCTATTATGACGAAGCCGTAACGTATGAACTGCAGCCTGGATCCCTTGCCGTAGTTGTTTATGTAACCTTCAGCTAGTCCGTCATGCTTTATTAAGTTCAGACCATCAGGCTCCAGCACCGTCAGCCGGACAGAGCTAGCCTCAGGCACCCACTGAATTATCGGGTAACCTCCCTTTCTGGCCTCTTCAAGGCTATCATTCTTAAACTCAAGTAAACCATCATTGGCGTTCACTGCATAGTTTCCTAAGCCGGCTAGCCTTACCATGGGGGCCTTAGCGTCCTCGCTTGGAACATAGATGTAGTCCCCATCGCATACCTTTATCTCGCGAACCGCCTGCGGCCTATTGGGATGTAAAGGTATCTTTGCCACGTAACAGTCAGGCTGACTTAACCTCATCCTGATGCCGCGGCCACCTGTAAGCTCCACGAACATCAGCCTGTCAGCTATGGGATCAAGCCTCTTCCTGTTAACCGCGGCTAAGTTCGCCCAGCTAAGCTTGGCATCACCTGGCCTTACACCGACGTCAAGGATTACATCCCTTATAGACTCGGGCAATATGCCGCGCCTACGAAGCCCGGCTATCGTGCCAAACCTTGGATCATCAAGACCCATGAACTCGCCAGGTCTGTCGCTCATTATCTTCTTTATGTAGCTCTTGCTCATTATAAAGCCTTCGAGCTTCAGCCTTCCAAAGTGTATGTAGGTGGGCTCAGGCCACTTGAAGCACTTGTAGACGTAACCCTGTTTCAATGTGTTAAGCTGGTGCTCCTTGCCCCTGAGCACGTGCGTTATGCCCATCAAGTGGTCATCAACGCTGACTGCAAAGTTATAGGTGGGCCACACTATGTACTTGTCTCCAGTCAGTGGGTGAGGATGGGCGTCAGTATCAATGATCCTGAAGGCTACCCAATCCCTGAGGCTGGGGTTTGGATCGTTGACGTTCGTCTTAAATCTTACTACAGCCTCCCCCTCCTTATAGTGTCCTGAGAGCATCCTGTCGAACTGCTCTAGCTGCCACTCCGGTGGCTTGTCCCTGTACTCTGGCGGCTTGCCCTCAGATATCAGCTTCTTGCTCTCCTCGCCCCCTAAGTCCACATAGGCGCAGCCCTTTGAGAGGGCCTCCTTCATAGTCGAATAGAATATCTCCATGCGAAGGCTCTGTATGTACTCCTCATCCCATCTAACCCCAAGCCACCTGAGGTCCTCCCTAATCATCTCATAGGCCTCTTTCATAGGCGTCTTGGTCCTAGGGTCTGTATCTTCAAACCTTAGCACCATCTTACCCTTGTACATTCTCGCGTACTCGTAGCTCAATATCGCGGGCCTAGCGTTACCTATGTGAATTGCGAAGTCCGGGTTAGGGGCAAACCTGGTGACAACCTTACCCTCCTGAGCGTTAGGAAGCGGAGGTAGGACCTTCTGCTCGGGCTTCGGCTTTTTCTGACCTTCCTCCACGGCTTCACCGAATTCCCTTGCCAGAGTGTCACGCTGTTCCTCGGCACTCATGGAGTTAACCTTATCCACCATCTCCTTTACTATGGGCGCCAGCTCCCTGGCCCTCTGCCTGAGCTCCGGGTGCTCGGCTATGAGCGTCGACATTACGCTGTTTATCATTGCTTTGCCTCCATGTTGCACTGCATTACGTAATGTAACCCTGTAGATTAGAGACCTTAGCTCGTCCAAGCTCATGTTTACTTCTCCCTCTGAGCACTAAATACTGCAAGATCTCTTAAGGCTCTATAGGCCTTTTCGTCCACTATGAGCCCCGAGGCCTTCAGCATATCGAGCTTTTCTACAGCAAGCCGAGAGTAGCTGTTGGCGAGGCCCTGTGCGTAGTCGAGGGCTCCTGTGCTCTTTATAGCTTCAGCTGCCTCCTTAAGCTTCTCCTCTGAGCTATCTCCATTGAAGATATCAATTAGGAGCTCCTTGACCTTTTCATTACTTGAGGCTGCCTTCAGTGCCAATATGGTTTTCTTACCCCGCCGGAGATCGCTATAAACGGGTTTGCCAGTTTTGGAGGGGTCCCCAAACACTCCAAGTATATCGTCCCTTATCTGGAACGCTAGGCCAACGAGCCTCCCATACTCCCCCATGGTCTCTATTACCTCATCCTTGGCCTTTGCAGCTATGGCGCCTAACTTTGCTGACGCCTCCACCAGCGCCCCTGTCTTAAGGTATATCATCCTTAGATAGTCTTCTGCGTCCACATTCCAGCTCCTCTCGAAGAGCATGTCATAACCTTGGCCTTCAGCTACCTTGCGGGAAGCCTCGGTTAGGGCCTGCACTGCCTTAATTACGTACTCCTCGTCAAGGCCTTTCTCAAGGCTTCTTAGAATTGATGCAAAGGATAGTGAAAACATAAGGTCACCAGCGGTAATTGCCAGTGGAACTCCATAAACCTTGTGGACTGTGGGCACCCCTCTCCTGAAGTCGTCATTGTCCATAATGTCGTCATGCACTAAGGTGAAGTTGTGGAAAATCTCCACGGCTGAGGCGAGAGGAATAGCGCGCGCCTCAGCGTCAACGCCACCTAAAGCTCTGGCCGTGGCGAGAACCACCAGTGGCCTTAGCCTCTTTCCGCCAGCCTTTATTAAGTGAAGCGACGCATTGTAAAGCTCCTCAGGGGCGCCCTTTACTACGTCATATATGTCTGAGTTCACCAATGGGACGTACTTCTCCACGAGCTCATTCATATCATCAAATGTCATTGTCCCGTCTCCTCCAAAGAAGTGTCATAGCTCTGCTATTTAAGTAACTACCAATGTTTATGCCTCTTGATTCCAGCTCGTCCTTGAGCCGACCCCATATGGTAATGCCAGCGAGCCAGAGGTCCTGGGGCCTCTTACTGCCGCTCATTAACATTGCCGCCTTCAACTGATAAAGTATCTGTGAAACATACCTCTCTAGTCCTTCACGACCTGCTGAGAGCGCCCTGAGGGCAGGGGCCGCGAAGCCACCTACGTCAGCGCCTAGAGCTATAGCTTTGGCCACGTCGTGACCATCCCTGAGCCCTCCACTTCCAATTATATATGCATCCGGGGCCGCATTCCTGGCCTCCACTATTGCAATAGCCGTGGGGTTGCCCCATAGGTCTGCTATGCTAGCTGGGTCCCTGAGCGGCGCCCCATGCTTAGCTTTAGACCTGAGGGCTTCTATCTTAATCCAGTTGGTGCCTCCTAACCCCGCCACGTCGAAGCACTTAACGCCGACTGAACGCAGCGCACTAATATCTTCAGCGCTGAGGCCTGTGCCCACCTCCTTAACTATCACGGGCACCGGCATTTCCTCCACGAGCTCTGCTACCTTCTCAAGCACGCCGCTAAACTTGGTGTCACCCTCGTCCTGGAACAGTTCCTGTCCAATATTGAGGTGTATCGCTATGGCGTCGGCCCTTATCATCTCCACGGCCTTTAAGGCCTCCTTCACCCCGTATCCTTTGGCCAGCTGCGCTCCGCCGAGGTTAGCAACTATGAAGGCGTGCGGAGCCCTCTCCCTTACCACGGAGAACGTGTGAATCATAGAGGAGTCCTCTATAGCCGCTCTTTGACTTCCAACACCCATGGCTATTCCAAACTTCTCAGCCACTTCTGCTATGGCAGCGTTTATGGGCTCTACGTCAGGGTGACCTCCCGTCATGCCGGTTATTATTAAAGGTGCGCCCAGCTCGCGGCCACAAAGTTTAACTGAGAGATCAATGTCCTCTAAGTTAGCCTCAGGAAGTGACCTGTGAACTATCCTTACATACTCAAGCAGCGTGGTTTCCTGAGGCTCCACGCCACCCTTCCTTACGATGTCTATGTGCTCAAGCTTACGGGCGCTCGTAAATGTCATTCAGCAGCTCACTCGTACAGACTTGTAAAGAAGGGACTTAAAATAAGGGCCTGCCTGACCTAGCCCTGCGGCAGCTCGGAACTTCTTATGCTTTTAAGCTCGTCCAGAACTTCAGCATATATGAACCCTATTATTATCCACACTATAAATATATCGACCTCTAGCTGAAGGTTCTTTGACATAAAGCTCAACGTCATGGCCCATAAACTTATGATACTGGCGCTGAATCCTATTAAAATGTCTGTGAACTTTCTGAATATCCAGTTAAACGATTTAAGCGAATTGAACGTCATGGCTCTGCGAAGCCCTCTGAAGCCTTCAAGAATATACGAGAAGTTGGCAGAAACGTGCACAAACAAGTTAGCGAGACCGGCCAGGCTGCCATATACTAGGAATAACGCGAAGGGCCTCTCGTAGAGCGCCAGCGCCGGAAAAGTCACCATGCCATAGATTATTACTGTCGCTATCACTGCATTAAACGGATGGTCACCCCTTATAACGGCTAAGCCCCTGTGTAGCATGCCATTCTTCGCCATGGCATAAAGAGTCCTTGACGTGGCTGCCATAAATGATAAGGGCGCTAGAACGCCATCATTAAATGCAGCAAAGACTAGCGGTATTGCATAAAGATCCCCGTAAAACTTACGCATAAAGTCTATAACTGGTATCCTTGCCGTCAATATGAAGTTTATTTGGCCAGTTGCCAGGGAGGCGTCTAAGAGCGAGTAAATTACCATGCTGGCAAGGAGCCCACCCACTATGACTACAATTATTGCAGCTTTGCCTATGTACTCTTTCCTTATGGCCTCCCCGCCCAGCGGAGTTATGGAGCCATACCCCGTGGGTATGCCTATTGCAAAGAGCATACCGGCTGCCAAAAGCGACGATGATGGTATTGACTTTAATGAGAACGGGTTGTAAAACCTGAAGCCTGCTATTGTGAGGTTAACTAAACTTATGTAGATCAACGCAGCCAGCTCTATTATTGAAGCTATTTCGGCGTATTTTGCTGAGGGCCTGATGCCCAAGACTAGGAACGTCGCTGCTGGAATGTATATTATGATGGCTGCCAAAAAGGGGTCCAAGTGAATTGCATATCTTAGGACATAGGCAGCCCCTAGGAAGTAGGCAGAGCCGTAGATAACAGAGTACATTATGTAGAGCCAGCCCGTTTCAAGGCCCAGCCTTCGCGTTAGGCTGTAAAACGCATATATATAATAGCCCCCGGCCTCGCCATACCTCTTTGAGAGGCCATAAACGACTGCAGCATTTAACAATACCAGAAGCGTTCCTATTATTATCACTACTGGGGCAAAAACTCCTGTGTAGGAGACCACTCCTGTGGCGTAAGTTAGCAAGGAAAGCAGCGCTGCCTGCCCTCCAAAGGATAGAAACACTAAGTCGAGCAGGCCTAGCTTTCTGCTCAGCTGCCCGCCCGTCGTAGCTGTTGTCCTCTCCGAGGTAGTCATTGATTGACTACCTTCTCATTTAAATAACCTCATGCCACTTAAAAGGCTTACTGGGGTGCTTAGGTTTCGCTGAGTGCAGGGAACTCTATGAACAGCTGATCGAGACCAGGGAGAGGATAAAAGACCTGAGAAGTCAACTTGAAAGCCTTCTGAGCGACCTCAGGCTAGTAATCGCCTCTCAGAACGACCTTATATCCTGTTTAAAGCTTCACTCCCCGACCTACTTCTCATGGCTTGAGCTTAAACCTGAAGAGGCGGAGCCTGGAGCCCCCCAGGACGAAGTGCTTGAGGTTCCCCCCGATGACTGCAACAGGGTTCGTCAGTTACTTGTGAGGGAGAAGTCGCTTGAGTCATCATTAACGTTTAAGCTAGCCGAGGCCAACATTTCCATAAGAAACGAAGTTATTAGACTCGCGGGCCTGGCGGCTCTCTGCAGGCATTTTGAGCCCGAATTGTCCGAAAAGATAAGCAATGAAGTGCTTAACCCTCTCCTCTCAAAGTATCTTTCAATAGAGTGAAACAGCCTTATGAAGCCTCCATTTTTCTGTTCCTAGCCTTGTGCAGTTTTCTCGCTATGTATACTATAACTTCAAGGAGCACTAAAAGCTGCACGAAGTCTATATTCACGGAGAACTTGCCCAGGTCGTTAACAAGAAGCACTACCAGGGGATAAATTACTACTTTAGCGTGCAGAACCGCTATATCGAATACCAGCGACCCAATGTCGGCTCCGACCATGTAGGCAAGGAATGGAAACCTGTATCTTGGGTAAAACGCCAGTAAAAGAAGATACAGGAGCAGTGAAACTACTATGGACGAGTCTGAGAAGGCCCTTGCAGCAACCAAACCTACCATGTAACCTATGAGCAGCGAAATTATAGAGAGCACGCCTAGCATAGCTATTTCAAGTTTTCTTATGAATTCGTGCTGGAGCTCTGACCCTGCATCGGTGTTGCTCATTGCTGACCCCTAGCTGCTGGCACGTGATGTCACACGAACCGAAACGGATCTAAACTTTTTTAGTTCCTCTTACCTCTTTACTCGGTAAACCGATATGAACAGGCATGACTTGTTCAGAAGGCACTTAATGTCGCCCGTGGACGTCTCGCTTTTAGAGCCCCTTAGGTTGCAGCCTGGCATGACGGTGGTGGACCTGGGCTCAGGGCCTGGGAGGTTCACAATACCTGTGGCTAAGATCGTAGCCCCTGGAAAGGTCTATGCGGTAGACATAGATAAGGAGTCCCTTCGTATCGTTGCCGAAAAAGCCTCAGAAGAAGGACTCTCTAACGTTGAAGTTGTAGAAGCTGACGCGACTCAAGGAGTTGGGTTGCCTGATAACGTGGCAGACGTAGTGATAATGGCTAACGTGTTGCACGATTTCATCCATGAAGGGGTTTCACAGGCCGTGCTGAGAACGGCTGTACGCCTACTAAAGCGTGGAGGAAGGCTTGCGGTCTACGAGTTTAAAAAGGGGTCGCTCTCCTTCGGGCCCCCGCAGTGGCTCAGGGTGGACCCTGAGAAAGTTATTGAAGAGTTAAGGGCCGCAGGCCTAGCCTCAATCGATGTAATTCAGAACGTTAACGAGACTCATTACTTAGTTATCGGAGTTAAGCCCTGAGCCAAGCCGTAAAGGCGCCCTGTTTAAATTCAGGACAGAGTTTTGCAAAAGGTATAATGCTATGGCCTCTGTGAGAGTGGCCTATAGTAAGGCTGCGCACGCATCAAGGTTCTAGCGCCAAACGGAGCAACTACCAACAAAGGTCGACCAACGATGGATTCCTTAGTTTAAACCTCTCATTATGGGACACCAACCCCCTCTCGTGATAAGCCAATGCCTCCCAGTAGCCATCCTCGTAGTCCCTCAAAAGCTCGATCATTGAGACCCACTTAGTTCCCTTCCAGCCGTATAGAAGTGGACTGAAGATCCTTGCAGGACCCCCGTTCTCATCAGGCAGGGCCTTACCATCCATGCCCACTACGAGCGCTGCGCTCTCGACCGCTACATCAATTGGCATTACAGAGGTGTAGCCGGAATGGCTCCATGAGTAGACCCACTTAGCGCCTTCCAAGCTATCGAGCTTCCTGAAAAGGTCTCTCAGTGGAACCCCAAGATACCTCCGGCCTTTAACGCTCCAGCCTGTGACGCAGTGGAAGTCCTCAGGTCCCAGGTCCCTGGCCTCGCTCATTATGTCAGCGAGCCCCAGCTCTACAGAGCTGCCGTCAGGCCCCACTAAGACCAGCTTCCAGGAGCCCCTCTCAATCCTTGGGATCTCCCCCTCGGCTGAGTAGATTACAAACTTAGGTATGGCCACCTGGCCAGGGGGCAGCTCGGCAGCCGTGCACTCCTTAGAAGTCATTACTTGGCTCAGGACTTCGCCCTCCTTAACCTCACCTCTCTTAAGCAGCTCCCCCTCGGGCGGCATTAAGGCAAGGCCGTTTGTGAAGAGGACGCCGGTCAGATTTATGAAAAGTGACTTCCTGACAACGACTCTGAGCTGGCCTACCTCGCTTGCCCCGCTGATCAACTTGAACACGTATAGATCGTAGGACCTTCCTATCAGTTCATGGCCAGAGTAGATGGCGTTCAAGTCAACAGAGCCCGTCAGTTCAATGACCTTCCTTAGCCCAGCCGTAGCCTCACCCTTGACATCATCTAGCGACGCCAGCTTGTCCGTTGAGGAGCACTCAAAGGCCACTGGCATACCTATTTTTGCAAGCCTCCGATTAAGGTAAGCTCTGCACCCTAAGATGTTAGGTACGGCCGTCATATCTCCCTTCCGGAGCAGAGGGGCCCAGAATTTAAGGCAGAGATACTTACGGATAGCCATGGAGATCAAGAAACTAATAGACGGCGTGCCCAGGAGATACAGGCCGTTAGCCTCAATACCAAGCGCTGCGATCATAGCCAAACTGCTGCTGGACGCTGGGGTCCTCAGGATACCAACGGGCCTTGCAATTGATGCCGCAGGCGCTGCCTTGCTCTCGTCCGTGGCTGGCGTTTCAATAGCGATAAGGAGGCATAACAGGAAAGCGCCATCTAACAACATGAGTTTCAGGATAATAGAGGTCGTGACCACGGGTACCGCTGAAGAGAGGGCTCAGGCCTCCCAGCTGTTGGCCTCCATAGTGAAGGAGAGGGCTAAGGCCGGCAGAGCTAGATACATGGTAATTTCAATGCTTCAGGGAGGCTACAGCAGGACCCTCATAGGCGTCATGAACCCAAACCCCTCAGAAGTTAGCATTGAGGCTGAGATCTTGAAGACCCTCATATCAATGAACGTTAAGGGCGCCAGGCTTAGCGAGCTGGAAGAGGTGCCGGAGTCCCTAGTGAAGGGCCTTGAAGCTCTCGAGCCTACCGGTAAGGGCGAGCCGGTCATAGTAGAGCCCTCCAGGGGCTCCCTCCCGTTAATGCCTTCGGAGGGGCAAACGACAGGGCTTAGACTTGGAGTTGCCTACGAGGGCGCCTACCCGAAGCCTGTGCAGCTCACCGTGGATGATATAAAGGGTCACGTGGCTATTTTCGGCTCAACGGGCACGGGCAAAACCACGACCTTGACTACAATACTTGAAGGTCTCAGCAGCATTGGAATTAATTTCGTGGCTTTTGACTGGGCTGGCGAGATAAATAGGCTAGTCAATGACAGCTTGGAGAGATGGAGCCCCCTCAAGGATGGGGGCATTAACCCGTTTACTGACAAAGGGCTCCGGTCGTCCCCAGAGCTCCTGCTGGACGTGCTTAGCAGCGCCATGAATCTGACCCAGCCTCAGAGCTACATAGTTATGAGGGTCTTCAACGATGGCATACCAAGGAGCTTCGGCGAACTTCAGGAGGCCATAGAGGCATACCCTGAGGAGGCCAGGTGGGACAGGGAAGTCAAGAGGGGGCTGTTAAGGAAAGTCGCCATAGTTGCCAGCGCTAAGTTCTCCGGCATCTTTAACGGCTCTGTGGACCTCGAGGAGCTGGAGGAAAGCCCAAGGATAGTGCTGCTTGACGAGATAGAGAGCTACACCGTCAGAAGGGCCTACTCCCTAATAATGCTTGCAGCCATGTTCTCCCACAGGAACAGGACTAAGCCCGTGGTGGCTGCGATAGACGAGGCCCATAACCTCTTCAGCGACGATAATGACCTCCTGGGCCACATAATGGCTGAGTCTAGAAAGTACGGGCTCTACATAGCCCTGGCAACTCAGAGCCCCTCGGCGGTGCCTAACGACGTGTTACTGAACGCCAACACTAAGATAGTTCACGCCCTTAGGAGCCTCAGGGATAAGGAGGTGGTAGTTCAGAGCATGAACTTATCCCATGACATGATTAACCTCCTTGATAAGCTGCAGCCTGGAGAGGCCATAGTTCAGTCACCCACCATTGTAAACCCCATTCTCGTAAAGGTCCAGCTCAGAGCCCCACTGAGGGACGGCGTTAGCAACGGCCGGGTCGGAGAGCCAGTCAATGTTAATGCCAGTCCTCCACTCTGAAACGCCGGATATGACGCTGGAGAGCACGGACTGAGGGCTCATACCTGTCGTGTCAACCTCTATAGTCATATCGCTGTAGTCCATAAGCTCATCGGCCACGGAGCCCAGCGCCTCGGCCATCACGTTCTCAAGAATCTTGCGGCGAGGCCAACCCCTTGACAGGAGCCTCTCGAACAGCACAAGCGGGTTTAGCCTGAGAAGAACAACGAATGGAACTAGCTCGTTAAAATTTGCGAAGTCTAAGAAGAGGGACGGGTAGTGAGTCGGCACAATAGTGCAGGGGCCCAACTTATTCAGTATAGAGTTTACAAGGCGCTCTTCATCAATTATGAGCGTTCCAGGCCTCTCTGGGTCCGGCCTCCCCAGGCCCTCTTTTACAGCCACCTGTGACGGCTCAACTACATTACATCCCAGCTCCTCCGAGAGCAGGCTAGAGAGGGTTGACTTGCCAACGCCTGGCGTCCCAGCAACTATTATTACGAACTGCTCAGTCATTAGGCTCCCTCCCTCTAGACCATAACTTGGCAACCTCGTCCTCCGGCGGCGACGAATACACCTGCTCTGAGCCTTTTCCTTTGACAATTAACTTGGGGGTCCTAGAGCTTCCTCCCACCACGCCTATAACTGATGATTTAACACCCAGGTCCCTGAGGAGCTCAAGAACCCTCTCTTTGTTCTCGGGCCTTACCGTGGCTATGAAGGAGCCGCTTCCCATGGACTTAAGCGGGTCCATTTTAAGCGCAGTAAATATCTTCCTTGTTATGTCCTCCACCACAACGCTATCACTATATATTGTTATGTCGTGACCAGAGGCCTTAGCAACCTCGTAAGTGGCGCCTATGAGACCTCCCTCAGTTATGTCGTGCATAGATGTGACTAGCCTCCTCTCTGCCAGGGGAAGGGCGTAGTTCATTATGCTTGCCCTTGAGATCAGCGAGGATGCCTCACTAATTTCGCTCTCACTAAGGCCAGCGCCAAGGAGGAGGTCCTTGAAGTCGTTAGCTATTATAGCGGTAGCCTCCATGGCTGTTGGGTTAACCTGTATAACTATATCTCCTTCCTTAGCGCCTGCGGTTGTTACTATGTAGTCGTGCCTGCCGCATCCCATCACGGTGGCTATTACTATGGCGTGTTTCAAGCCTGGAGACGCCTCGGTATGGCCGCCTACTATCTCTATCCCCAGCCGCCTGGCCTCTGAGGAGAGCTCGCTCACGACGGCGCTGAGCGAGGAGAGCAAAGAGCCTACAGGCATTAGCACGTCAACTAACATCCACTGAGGCCTTACTCCCCTCACAGCTATGTCGTTAGATGCCACATCAACTGCCAGGGAGCCCACGCTGAAGTGGGACTCCGTTATAGGGTCGCTGTGAACTGCCATGACGCAGCTCCCCAAGTCTATTAAGGCCGCGTCCTCCCCTATGGCCGGGCCCATGAGAGTCGACGCCCAGGTTAATCCTCTTACCCTTGAGAGCACTATCTGCTCAAGAATCTCTTGGGGCAGCTTGCCGGTCCAGCCACCCTCATAAAGTCTTATGCTGTAGTCATCTACCATTCGCTCCTGGCCTCCGAGGCGGCCTTAACCATGTTGACTAGCTTGGCCTTTGCGACCTCGCGAGGCAATGGCTTGAGACCGCAGTCCGGGTTTATGTAAACCTTCTCAGGGGGTAGCACGTCAAGCTTCATTAGCTTCTCTATGGCTTCCTTCACCTCCTTCACCGTCTCAACCTGCATGCTGTGAACGTCTACCACGCCGTAACCAAGTTCTTTGTTGTAGCCGTACTCCTTCAAGTAGGGCAGCAGCCTGAAGTTGCTGTTCTTGAACTCAAGAGCGAACTGGTCGACAGGATAATCCAGTATATAGGGCAGAATTCTTTCAAGCCTACCGTAACATATGTGAACTACCCTCTTAGCCTCTATGCCGGAGAAGACGTAGCGCAGCGCTTCCCCCGCCAGCTCAGCCTCCTCCCTCCAGGGCCTTGTTGAAAGCGCAGGCTCGTCCACCTGTATGTACTTGGCGCCTGCCCTAACAGCGTCAAGGACCTCCTCCCTTATCACCTTGGCTAATGCCATAATAAGCTCACTCCTGTCTTTGTAGTAGACGTTGAAGCTCCACTCCATCATGGTATAGGGTCCGGTTATTATGAACTTCACGGGCCTCCCGCCGCTTATTGATGAGGTGTAAAGCCAGTCCTCTATTGCAAGCGGCGAGGTCCTTATGAGGGGCCCCTTAATTATAGGCTTCCTGAAGTACATGTTATCGTAAATCCTTACCCACTCGCCCTCCTCATAGCCCTGCACCCGCTGCGCGAAGTAAACTACCATGTCTTCACGTGACTGCTCACCGTCACTGACTATGTCTATCCCGGCCTCTAAATAGTCCTTTACAACCTCTGCTATGGGACCTCTTATGAGCCTGTGGAACTCCTCCTCGGAAATCTCACCGCGGTCCCTTCTCTTTATCAGCTCGCTGGCCTCTGGAAGCTTTGGGTAACTGCCTATCACCGTGGTTGGGAACTTTGAAGGCACTTGATAGCTCACTGTGACATCACCTCTCCAAGCCTTTCAGTTATGGTAGAGAGTAGGTAAGCCTTTCTGAGGCTATATGTATACGGTATCACATCAAACCAAGTAGTGGTTGTGAGGCCTATCTCCTCATCACCTGCTTCCTTGGAAACCTGGAGCGCCCAGTCCTTAATTTTATTAAAGTCGTCACTCTCTATTCTCCTGGCGTCTATGACTCCTAGAATTGGTTTATGGCCCCCAAGGCCCTTCTTTGCTATAAGCGACAGCGCCCTGGTGGGCGCATCAGCTACGTCTATGGAAATATATGTTGCCTTTATGTTCAGAAGAGCCTCGTAGACGTCCTCCCTGGCCACGTCAAAGTATAGCGATACAACTGTAGGTACCTTGAGCCTAGATACAATGCTATTTATGAGCTCGACGCCTAATATTGCATCATCCCTAGAGAGCTCCTGGTCAGTCATATAGGGCTCGTCTATTTGTATGAGCGCGGCCCCCGCTTCCTCCGCAGCCTGCGCTTCCATTGCAAGCGCCGACGCTATGCTCTCTGCCAAGTCTTCTTTGCTTAGCTCGCTTGCATTCTTGGACATCAGGAGGAACGTCAGAGGACCTGGTATAACGGCCTTGAGCGGGCTAGGCTCTGCTATGTTGCTGAAGGCTCTTATCCGCGGGGGCCATACAAAATGATCAGGGTCTGGCCTATCAGTGAACACTGGCACCCTGTAGAAGAAGTTATTATCAAAGTACCTTAGGAGGCCGCTCACCGCGACGTTTCTCCATGCATTAACGAATGGCCTGAATATGTCATGCCAGTCAACCATTCCGTCGACCACATACCTGAAGCCCAGGGCCTCCTGAACGCCTATCACTGCTGCCTCCTCCGCGGTCACGTTCCACTCTATGCTAACCTGTGAGCCTGCACCCCTTTCCATGTCCCTTAACGCATGCCTTGCCTCCCTCGTGCGAGGAAAACCCCCAAGCACCATAGACCATAGCTTCAATAATTGACACCCGCTCTCCCAGTGTTAGTGGCTCTTTTAAGCTTGAGCCGCATAGCCGAAGGCCTTGCGTGGTCCTTGACCTTATTAATGCCTCAAGAAAAGTCATTATAAGCCTCTAAGTTCTGTCAGAGCTGGGACGCAATATGCCCAAACTTAAGCAGAACGTTTACATAGTAGACGGCGTTAGAACGCCTGTCGGCAAGTTTGGAGGCGCTTACAAGGACATACCGGCTGTTGATCTGGCATCATTCACGCTTAAGGAGGTCCTTGAAAGGGCTGGTCTCAAGCCGTCAGACCTTGACATGTTAATTTATGGGCACGTGATAAGGGCTGGCACTGGTATGGACTCAGCTAGGCAGGTAGCAATAAAGAGTGGGGTGCCTTATCACATAGACTCAATGACCGTTGACATGGTATGCGCAAGCGGCATGGCGGCTATAATAACAGCTGCCAACTATATAGCGTCGGGCTCTTATAACGTAATTGCCGCGGGTGGCATGGAATCTATGAGTATGGCCCCCTTTATAATTCAGTCATCCGCAAGGTGGGGAATGAAACACCTCATAGGTAGGGAGTGGCAGATCTTAGACGCTATGGTATACGATGGCCTCTGGGACGTGCTTCTTAATAAGGTCATGGGCGAGGAGGCTGACATGACGGCGGCCGAGTATAACGCCCCAAGGGATGAGCTAGATAGAATATCATATGAAAGCCATGAGCGTGCGGCTAAGGCGTGGGATGGCAACCTGATGAAGGACTTCGTGGTACCCTATGAAAAGAATGGAAAGGTAGTATTAGATCATGACGAGGGGATAAGGAGGGACACCAGCATAGAGAAGCTCAAGTCGCTGCCCTACGCCTTCACCAGCAGAGGACCTCACACCGCGGGCTCCAGCAGCCAGCTCAGCGATGGGGCTGCAACTCTTCTCATAGCGAGCGAGGAGGCCGTTAAGTCGCTTGGTCTTAAGCCCATAGCGCGCATAGTAGGCTTTGCCTACCACGGCGTTGAGACCTGGAGGTTCCCCGCGGCGCCCGTGGGGGCTGTGAAGAAGCTGCTTGATGACGTCGGGTGGACTATTGATATGGTTGACTATTGGGAAAACAATGAGGCCTTCGCAGTGAACAGCTATATAATGCACAAGGAGCTGGGGATACCCTATGACCGCATGAACGTCCATGGAGGCGCCATAGCAGTCGGCCATCCGTTAGGTATGAGTGGCGCAAGGATAACCCTGGAGCTGATTAACGTCCTGAGGAGGCACGGAGGCAAGAGAGGGGTAGCGTCAATATGTCATGGACTTGGAGGGGCAGCCTCCATAGCCATAGAGTTAGTCTAAGGCTAGGGCGCCAGCCCCTTCTGTGCCAGAAGCTCTCTGACTTTCTCTGCGTTATCCCTGAAGGCCTGAAGGCCTTCAAGCCTCAGGCTCCTCCTCTCCTCAGCCTCTGCCATAAGCTTCTTCTGCCAGTCCTCCGTCGGTGTAAAGGGTTCCACGGGCTCGCTCCTGCCAGTGGGGCCTACATGGACTAGCGTAAAGTAGCTCGTCGTCGTGTGGCGCTCCTCGCCAGTTATCTCATCCCGCTTGATTACCTTAGCCATCACCTCCATGCTTGACTTGCCCACATAAGTCAGCGTGCTATAGGCCACTATAGTCTCCCCCAGGAGTATCGGAGTGTAGAAGTCGGTGCTGTCCACAGAGGCTGTCACCACTGGCCCGCGAGCGTACCTTGTTGCCACTAAGGCGGTTACCTCATCAAGGAGTCTCATTAGCCTCCCAGCGAAGAGGGTGTTTATCTGCATAACGTCCTCAGGCATCACAACCTTATTAGTTACCACCGTATACTTGTCGAGGAGGCCCCTGGGAGGGGACGTGTCAAAGACCCTCTGCCTTCTATCTTTTATCCTCTCCTCCCTGGCCTTCCTTCTCTTGATAGCGTCCTCGTAGAGGGCCTCTTCCTCTGGGGTTCTAGGCTCTATGCAGACCCCCACGGGGACGGGCCTCAGGTCCCTTCCCACGGCCACATAGGTCATGTGGGCTAGCGTCGTTAGCCTCTTCTCGTTCATTATTGGATTCTCGGCCTCTACCAAGAGGCTGAGGTCAATGCTGCTGTTGCCAACGTAGTCAACCCATGCCGTTATTATGGCGTTCTCGCCGACAAGCACGGGTGAGAGGAAGTAGAGGCTTTCAAGACTTGCCAGCAGCGTCGGCCTCCTGGCTATCCTGGTTGCCTCCATACTCGAGACCTGAACCATCCAGTCCTCCATGATGCCTCCAAATAACATCCCCAGGGGGTTAGCATGCATAGGCAGCGCTTGAAACACGGATGTCATGACAGTCTGCAATGGCGACAGTGTTCTTTCGCAGCTCGCTCGGGCCACCTAAACCACCACCTTAGAGTGCTAGAGTTTATTTAAAAAGGTAGCACTGCTCCTTTGACACGCGAGCTAGAACGGGTTCGCGTTCGCCTAACGAACCTTCAGCTGAGCTAAATAAGGTTGGAGATGCTGTCTCCTGGCCCTCTGTCTTCCTTCTTTTCTCCGCTGCAGTAGGCCTCAACCACTATCTTCTTAACGTTGAGCCCCTTTGACTTCAAGGAATCCATGACCGTGGATGCTACGTCACCATCAACGTCAAAGATTTTGTCAGAGTCCAGGCAGTACACGTTTATGTGAGGTATAGGCTGATCTATCCTCAGTTTATCATTTACAATGAATGTATCCACGATGCCCATGCTCTCCAGCATCTTTATGGTATTATAGACCGTGGAAATGCCCACACGGGGAAGCTCCTCCTGCGCGGCGTCGAAGAGCTCCTTAAGCGAGGCGTGCTCCTTGACCTTTGATAATATAAGTTTTGTCAGGAGGACTCTCTGCGGAGTTATCCTCTTGTCCTCAGAGCTTATTTTTTCCAGCACCTCCTGTAGCTTTGATTTTACCCACTCGTCCTCTGCCATAGCTAGCACTCTGGAACCCTTTTGTGTTGAAAAGTTTTTATACTTAACTTCATATTAATACTGTCACTCGCTGAGTTAAGTTACAGCCGGCCTTAGCTACCTTAGGAAGTCTGTCAACCTTCTCTGCCTCGCCCTAAAGCCCAACAGGGAGCTCTGGGCCAAAACGTCCTGAGGGCTCGCCCTGAGCCAGCTAGCTGCGTACTCGGCAGCCGCCTGCACGCTATCGAATACCTTCGACTCGCTCGACATGGCCCTCCTGACGGTCTCGCGTATGTGCCAGTTGCCCACTGGGGCATAGTATGTAGGCAGGATTTCCCTTAAAATTACAACGTCGGCTTTCTTTGCTGAGCTTCTCAGGCCCTCAAGCACCGCCAAACGGGCCGCGGAGAAGCCGCCGTCCATGGCTGATGCCCTTCCAAGCGGGTCCTCCTCTACTCGCTCCACTATTGGCCTCTCGGCCTGCTGTGTCCAGAGGCCCCTCGGATGCCACACCTCTATCCACTCGAAGGTGCCCTCGCCAGGCATAAGGATTACTAAGAAACGGTTCCCTAAGTACTCCGCTTCCCTTGCCTCAACGCTGTCAACGCTTCTAAAGTCCCTCACCTCTCTCCTTAACCTTCTTGAAATTATATCGTCAACTGCAGTTATTGCCCACCTTGTTGGAACCAGCTTTCTGGCCCTGAGCCTTCCAAGAAATCCAAGGCTTAGCATGTCCTGTATCTTATAGACGTCGACACCTGCCTGGTAGAGTTCCCATATTATATCTTCAGCTTTGGCATCGTCCCAGATCGCCTCCTCGGCCTTTCTCTGAAGCTTGGGAGCCCCACTCACAATAACCTTCTCGGCTGGGGCCCTGGGCCCCATGGGTTTTGTCATGCCGTCAAACTTGAGCTGCGGAAGCGGCAGTGACTTCAGGAGTACGTCACTCTCCACGGGCCTCTCCGAGAGCGACGCAAGCCCTAGCTCTGTCTCGTACAACCTCCAAGGTTCATTGACGTCAAGCCTTACATAGGCGGATACCATCTCCCCCCTGAGCTTCACTATATTACCGAGGGTCTCCCTCCTCTCCGCCCATAGCTTAGGCGCATCATAGTACGCCGCCTCATCTGATGACTTACCTGGGGGCACCATGTAGTAAAACGAGACCTTAGGGTATCCATACTCGCCGACCAGCACGCTTGGAGGCGTGGAGCCCACCACGTCCTTTCCATTTATCCTCTGCACGGCGTTTACCTGGACTCTGAACCTCTCCAGTATGGGGCACCTTGGCAGGCCGCAGAGTAGCTTGTAGCCCTTGCACCTGGCGCACAGCTCAGGGGGTATGGAGGGCAAATCGCTCCCTCAACTGTAAAGTAGGGCGTTGTGCAGTTTTGAGGATCTGGGGTATACCCTTATGGTCTCGAGGTTCTCGGGCACCACCACCTCTGGGGATGCATCAAAGCCTAGCTTGTCCCACCTACCCTTAATTGTTGAGGCCAGCGCGGAAAGCCCAGCAGGCTCGCCATGGTTAAGTATTATGGTCCTGGGCTTTGGCGCGAGCCTCCTCAGGAAAGCCAGCAGCTCACTCCTGTTGGCGTGGCCTGAGAAGCCCTCTATTCTTGCGACCTCGAGGTTCACCTTGTACGTCTTAAGCCTGTTCTCGTCCTCTAACTGTACTTCCCGCTCACCTTCAACTATTCTCCTGCCAAGCGTCCCAGCCGCCTGATAGCTCACGAAGACTAGCGAGTTCTTCTGATCGCCCGCTAATGCCTTAAAGTACTCAAGTATGGGACCTCCTGTCATCATTCCACTTGTTGAAATTATTATCGCTGGTCCCTGGCTGTATATGGCTTCATCCCTCTTGCTCTGGTCGTTCACGAACACCATCTGTGGTCCAATGAACGGGTTCGCTCCTTCGTTGAGTATCTGGTCCCTTATCTCCTTCGAGAGGAGCTCCGGGTAAGCCGTATAAATTGCAGTGACCTCGTAGATTAGGCCATCTATGTAGATGGGCATCTCAGGTATTTTCTTCTCCTGCATAGCCTTGTTGAGGAGGACCATCATGTCCTGCGACCTTCCCACTGCCATGACTGGCAACAGCACCTTACCTCCCCTCTTATAGGTTCTGTTGATCAGATCCATCAGCTGCTGCTCAGCTTCTTCGCGGGTGGGCGTCTCCGTGGCTCCGTAGGTGCTCTCCATTATTAGCGTCTCGATGCGGTGGAACTCCGTGTTGGCAGGGGGCTGGAGTCTCAGGGCTTTGTTATCCCTTACGCTGTAGTACTTGAGGTCTCCTGTGTAAAGTATGTTGTAAAGGCCCTGACCTATGTGTATGTGCACCAGGGCAGAGCCCAGTATGTGGCCGGCATCGCTGAAGGTGAGCTTTGCGTCAGGCGAAAGGTCGGTGACGACATCGTAGTTTACTGTTATAGTGTGATTAAGCATAGTAATCAGGTCCTTCTGGGTGTAGGGGGGCTCCTTGCCCTCCCTTATGTAGAGGTTTATGAAGTCCTGCAACATGAGGGTGGCTATGTCGCGCGTGGCAGGAGTCATGTATATGGGCCCACGGTAACCGTACTTGTAGAGCATGGGGGCCAGGCCCACGTGATCCATGTGAGCGTGCGATATGACTACAGCATCCAGCTCGTCAAGCCTCAGCTCAGGGGCGTCAAACATGGGGTATGCGTCAGGGCCAAAGCCGCTCTGGGCGAAGCCAACATCAAGTAAAATCTTGCTCTCCGAGGTATCTATCAGTATACAGGACCTACCGACCTCCCCGAAGCTTCCAAGGCCAGTAATTCTCACGTAACGGGGCCCTGAGATCATGTCCCTGTAGATCCTCTCCCCTATCTCCCTGAGCGCGTGCCTCCTCTCGCCTGATGCCATCAGGTAAAGAGTGTTGAGCGACGCCAGCGTCTTGCTGACCAGGGGCGGCTTCCTCTGCACCTCAAGCCTCCATCCTGTGGCCGCTAGAACCTGGTTCCTGAACGTCTTGCCCTTCCCTATCAGCTTTCCGGGTTTGTCAGTTAGCACCCTCACCTCTCCAAGGACTTCATCAAACTGTATGTCGCTCGGGTCTATGGTAACGTCCTGAGGGGCGTTCTCAAGTATGTACTTTATCGTGGCCTCCCTGGTCGCCCTGGCCTTTGGGTCGCTCCTAACCACTATCCTCTTCCTGAGGAGCTTGGCGAGCTCCTTTACTTTCTCCTCGCCCTCCAGCATCCATTTGGGGTTCTTAACGTAGATCGCTATCTCTGGGCCCTCAAACTCTATCTTGGCTATCTCAGCGCTGCCGAGGTTCTTGTATATCTCCTCGACTATTCGTCTCCGCAGCTCAAGCCCTGATATCAGGCGCCTCTCTTCGCCTGGTTGAGACTGGCTCTCCAAAGCTGCACCACCGCAGGAACGGTCTACAGTTCCTACAAAAGATTAGCGTGGTTGAAAAGGTATAAACTTTTCCTGATAGGTAGAGCGCCCTATTATCGTGACGTCTATCCCATCGCCCGTGGCCGAGTCCCTAAGTATGGCGGACCTTATGGCCTCAGCGGCTAGGTTTACAGCGTCGTCCAATGATATGCCCTCCTTGTAGCCCCTCTCCAGGACCCCGAGGGCCACGGGGGAGCCTGACCCCGTAGATGTGACCTTCTCCTCTGTGACCCCTCCGTAAGGGTCTATGGCGTAGAGGTGTGGAGCAGTGTCGTATCCACCAACTATCAACTGAACCAGGTATGGGAAGTACTTGCTCGACGAGAGTATATTGGCCAGAAGGGTTGCCATGCCGTAGACGCTCAGCCTCTTGCCCCTGTCAAGCTCATAGTACCTGGCCTCCTCCCTTACGGCATCGGCCAAGGCCTGCGCATCTGCCACGAGGCCTGATATGGTCATTGCGGCGTAGTCCGTAAGCTTAACTATCTTCTTAACTGTGCGGCTTGCTATCAGGGTCCCAGCGGTGGCCCTCTTATCCGCGGCAAGAACTACATAGTCGCCCGCTATCAGGCCTACGGTCGTTGTCCCATGCCAACCCCTGCCGTATCTGTTTAGTGCGTCATAACTGAACACTTTCTTCACCAGCGGTTTACTGCACGGCAGATTTTTAAAGATGCATCCGCGGGCCTCGCCACAGTTTGATCGAAGGTTTCGGAGAGGTTCAGTTTGCCGAGTTTTATATCTTCAGTCCCCATTGATAACTTTAGTCTTAGTAGCCAACTCCTCTGCTGCATCCCTTGTTAAGCCCTTCTCACCCAGTATGGTGTACCTCTCAGGCCTTATCGATGCAGCCTTTACCAAGGCCTCTATAACCTCATCATCTGTGACTCCCAGCTCCCTGGCATTAACTGGGGCCCCTGCCTCCTTCAGCAGCCTCCTTATGCGAACCCAGTCCTTACCGTAAAGGTATGACATAAGTATCGTTCCCACGCCCACTGCTTCACCATGAAGGGGCGGCCTCTTGCTTATCATCTCGAGCGCGTGGGCAAACAGGTGCTCAGACCCGCTGGCAGGCCTGCTGCTCCCAGCTATGCACATGGCCACTCCGCTGCTCACCAGGGCCTCCACGAGGGCCCTTATGCCATCCTTGCTGCCAAGCCCTATCTTCCTGGCATAGGCCCCTACGTGTCTCGCGCTCATAAGCGCTAAGCTGGCCGCGTAGGCCCCATAGTACTCGCCCCTGAGGTTATGGGCGAGCCTCCAGTCGAGCACCGCGGTATATTTACCTATCAGGTCGCCGAAGCCCGCAGAGGCGAGCCTCTTTGGTGCAGATGATATAACGTCTATGTCCAATAGCAGAAGCCTCGGCGGTTTGGCCAACTTTGAATACGGCCTTTCAAACCCCCTCAGCGTGGCAAAGGGGCTTGTTATACCGTCATGGCTAGGCGCTGTGGGCACGCTGACGAACTCCTTGCCTGACTCCGCGGCCGCGTACTTAGCCAGGTCTATGCTTCTCCCGCCCCCTAAGCCTAGGAGCACGTCCGCTCGATCCCTCTTGGCCTCCTCCGCAACCCTGTTTGCCTCATCTACGGTAGCGGGTCCTGCTATAGTATACGTCACACTAAAACCGTTATCCTCAAGGATCTGCTTAACATCGTTATACAGCGAGTTTATTATGTGAGGCCCAGTGACCACAAACACCAGCGAGCCGCTGGGGAACATGTCCCTAAAATGCCCTCCAAGGCTCTTCAGCGCGCCCTCTCCAACTACGATCCTCTTTGGCAGTTCTATTATGTGCTGTTCCATCCGAATCTCCAATGCGCTCTGTAGGCCTAACAATAAAAGGCAGCTATAAGGCAGCGTAACCTCCCAGAAGATTCACCAAGAAGAGCCTGACAACATTTAAAAAGGGCAGCAACGAGCTCTTGGAAAGTTTCTTTGATCAAAAGAAGAAAACGAAGAAAACCTAGGCCACATCTACTCAGGTGGCGCCGTTATTCAGTCGCTTAAGCTCGAGGTGCTTGAAGTACTTGACGAAGACTCCTCCTCCTCGCCGCCCTCCTTCTTGCCTGAGCTTGGCCCGGTTGAGCTCTTCTTCGCGGCCACCATGTCGTCAATCCTCAGTATCAGCGTCGCGGCCTCTGTTCCAGCCTTGTACGCGTTTACCTTGACCCTGAGCGGCTCCACCACACCATTGGCCCACATGTCAACTATGTTGCCAGTGTTCAGGTCTATGCCGTACCACTTCTTTGAGGGGTCGGAGTGGGCGCTCCTAAGCTTCATGAGTATGTCTATCGGATCATAGCCAGCGTTGGTGGCCAACGTCTGTGGCAGCGCCTCAAGCGCCTTCACGAAGGCCTCAACGGCTAGCTGCATCTTGCCTGGAACGCCCTTCGACCACTCCCTCAGGGCCTTAGCGACTTCGGCCTCCACGGCGCCTCCGCCTGCAACCACCTTGCCGTCCATTATAGCGTCGGCCACGGCGCTCAGCGCGTCGTGTATGGCCCTCTCGGCCTCGTCCACCATCCTCTCAAAGCCGGCGCGTATCAGTATGGTCACGCTCCTGGGGTTCTTGGCGCCCTCTATGAAGACCATCTTGTCCTCTCCTACCTTCCTCTCCTCGACTAGGTCAGCGTAGCCCAGGTCCTCAGGCTTGAGGTCGTCCAAGTTTGTCACTATCTTGGCGCCTGTTGCCCTGGCTATCTTCTCTATGTCGCTCCTCTTAACCCTCCTCACGGCAAGTATCCCCTTCTTCGCCAGGAAGTGCTGGGCCACGTCGTCAATTCCCTTCTGGGTTATCACCACGTTGGCGCCGGTGGCGGCTATCTTCTCCACCTTGTCCTGCAGTATCTTCTCCTGCTTGTCGAGCAGCCTCTTTATGGCGTCGGGCGACGATATGCTAATCTCCATGTCTATCTCAGGCTTCTGTATCTCAAGCGGGGCGTCAAGCACGGCTATCTTAGCGTGCTCGACCCTCTTTGGCATGTCGGGGTGAACGACCTCCTTGTCTATTACTATGCCGTTCACCAGCTGGGTGTCTGTAAGGGCGCCGCCGTGCTTCTTGACTATCTGCACGTTGTTTATGTCGACGTACCAGCTGTCACCCCTCTTCTCAGCTACAGCCCTAGCGGCGTCGACAACTATCTTGGCAAAGTACTCCCTGGCCTCGCCAACAGCCTTGCTGTTGAGGCTGGTCATGGCGACCTTCATTAGCTTGTCAGTGTCGTCTATCGAAACTGGTTCGGCTATGCTGTTGAGGACCTCTATGGCCTTGTCAACGGCGCTCTTGTAGCCCTGTATTATTATAGTTGGGTGTATGTTCCTGTCTATGAGGTCCTCAGCCTGCCTGAGCAGCTCCCCAGCGAATATTACTGAGGTCTTAGTTCCGTCGCCGGCCTCCTCGTCCTGGCCCTTGGCGGCCTGGACCAGCATCTTGCCGGCGGGGTGCTGTATGTCCATCTTGTCAAGTATTGTGGCCCCGTCGTTGGTTATAGTTACGTCGCCGAGGCTGTCAACGAGCATCTTGTCCATGCCCTTAGGGCCATACGTGGTCTTGAGGATCTCCGATACTGCGATGGCTGCCATCATGTTGTTGCGAAGGGCCTCCCTACCAGCAGTTCTCTGAGTGCCCTCCTTGAGTATGATCACTGGAACTCCCATGGTTTCAAGCTGTGAGGCCATAGATTATTCACCCGCCTTAATGTTCCTTGAATTTATGTTAGAGTGCTTCTATAAAAGCTTTTCTGAGACGTCAGGGTTGTCTTCCTAATGCTTTTAATGTCTGACCCCACAGGGGCTCCTGGTGGTAAGATGGGTAAGGTTAGGACGACGCTGGTCAAGAGGACTGCCAGGGAGCTCCTGGCGAAGTACCCTAACCTGTTCACTGAAAGCTTTGAAAACAACAAGAAAGTGGTGTCGCAGCTGACCTATTGGTCCTCAAAGAAGCTCAGGAACCAGGTCGCCGGGTACATAACTAGCCTGGTAAGAATTAACAAGGAGAGGCAGAAGCGCCTGAGCGAGGAGACTAAGACCAGCTGAGAGGGCCTGAGCCCCCTTGCCAACTACTAGGGTAAAGCTCCTGGCAGCCCTAAGGGACCTGGCTGGAGGGGCTCAAGAAGTTCTGGTTGAGGGGAGCAGCTGGACCGATGTCCTCAAGAAGTTGCTGTCACAGTATCCGGGACTTAGCTCCGTGCTCTCCCAGGACGGGACCCCCAGGCCTGGGTTTCTGGTCTTCGTGGACGGCGTTGATAGCAGGCTCCTTGACAGAAGCCGCCAAGCTAAAGAAATAGTCGTGCTCCCGGTAAATCATGGAGGGGACGATAGGTTTCAGTGGATAACGTGGAGCCAGATAGACGAAGCCGTGGAGAGAATAGCTGAGAAAATAAACAGCTCCGGCTTCAGGCCCGACGCCATAGTGTGCATAATGAGGGGCGGCCTAATACCTGGGAGGCTGCTGGCCGATAGGCTGGGGGTCGAAGACATAGGCACCCTGGAGGTGAAGCTCTACATATCACCAGGGCAGAGGGGCGAGAGGCCCTTCCTGAGGCAGCCGCTCACGCTTCCAATAAAGGACAAGAAGGTCCTTTTAGTTGATGACGTGAGCGACTCGGGGCTTACGCTCCAGTTCTCCGTGCAAGCGCTATCGCTCTACATGCCAACTGAGATAAGGACGGCGGCCCTTTACATAAAGCCCTGGACCAAACTAGTTCCTGACTACTATGCTGATCAGGTCAGTAAATGGATAGTATTTCCGTGGGAAGTAAGTGAATTTAAGAGGGAAGTTAACGGCCAAGAAAGTTCAAATACCTAAGGAATTCATGACTTAACGGCGTTCGCTGTGCGCATAGTAATAGCTCTGGGCGGTAACGCCATACTTAGAAAGGGTGAAAAGGGAAGCCCTGAGGAACAGTGGAGCAATGTTAGGAGGACGGCCTCGCTTATAGCAAAGACCTTCCAGCAGGATGAAATAATAATAACACATGGAAATGGGCCGCAGGTGGGCTACCTGCTTGAAGTTATGAACATGGCTAAGGGTTATCCCTCCCAGAGCATGGATCTAGCTGACGCTATGACCCAGGGGTGGCTGGGCTTCATGCTTCAGATGGCCCTAGAGGAGGCCTTCCAGGGCAGGCGGAGGGCTGTTGCTATAATAACGAGGACCCTCGTGGACGCGAATGACCCTTCGTTCAAGAATCCGACGAAGTTTGTCGGCGCTTACTTCAGCGAGGCCGAAGCTAAGAGGCTCTCGTCCGAATACGGCTGGACGTTCAAGCAGGACCCAAGGGGAGGTTACAGGAGGGTAGTGCCGAGCCCAGAGCCTCTGGACATACTGGAGTCGGACTTAATAGAAGAGCTGGCCAGGGAAGGTATGGTTGTTATATCAGCGGGAGGGGGAGGCATACCCGTTATGAGGACGCCGGAGGGCCTAAGGCCTGTCGAGGCCGTCGTAGACAAGGACCTTGCGAGTTCCCTGCTCGCGGTCAAGCTCAAGGCCGACCTCTTCATAATCCTAACCGACGTCAGAGGCGTTGCCATAGGTTTTGGGAAGCCCAACGAGCGTTGGCTTGACGAGGTCTCCGCTGATGAGCTTGAGGAGTACTACAGGAAGGGGGAGTTCCCTCCGGGCTCCATGGGGCCGAAAGTCTTAGCCGCGCTGAGGTTCGTTAGGTCCACTAAAAAGATCGCTATGATAGGAAGCCTTGACGAGCTCCCTGAAGTGGTCAGGGGCTCGTCAGGCACAAGGATAAGGCCCTAGCCCGTCGCTTTTATGCTATCGTTAACCTCATCGCGCAGTCTGGCGCCCGCGGCAAGCAGCTTCTCCTTCAGTTCGCGCGGAAGCTCCACGGACCCCCTCAGGTTCTCATCGTAGGCTACCGTAACTATAGTGCATTTAGCCGCCAGCCTGTTCGTGGTCTCATTATAGATCTCGTACTCGTACGTGAGGCTGCTCCTGCCTATTATAATGCCAGTTATGTCCACCCTGTAGGAGTCCCCAGGGCCCAGGGGGCTCTTGTAGTCGCACTTAGCGCTGACCCTTGGCATTATTAGCCTTTTACCAGGATGGCTGTCCTGGGTAAAGCCGAGCCTTGCCAAGAACTCCTCTTCAGTCCTTTCGCAAACCCTGAAATAGTTGGAGAAGTGCATCCAGCACGCAGCATCGGTCTCACTCCAGTAAACCCTATAGGAGGCTGAAAATATGGGCCTGGAAGCCATGTGAACCGCCTAGCATTAGCGCCTAAATACTGTTTTTATTCCCTTATCCGCGGCTCTAAAGCTAGGTGTAGGCGCTATGTCAATAGCCACGGAGCCTGCGCGGAGGTTCACGGCGAAGCTCAACAGCCTCATAGACCACGTCGTCATCGTTACAACTAGCGACGGCAAGACCTACACAGGCAAGTTGACGGGCTTTGACCCCTCAACGCTCTCCGTTGTAATAGAGGAGGCCAAGGACTCCTCCGGCAATCAGTGGCCTATCATAATAATAAGTGGAAGTCGCCTGGCCGAAATAAAGGTCGGGGAGTCTGAGGTGTTTAACGCCAAGGAGTTCATGGAGTTCCTGCTCAGGTTCGGCAACATTGACAGGTCGCAGGTCAAAGTGTATGAGGACGCTAACGTGGTTGAGGTCAGCAGGACCATAAGGGTCTCAAAGAACGGCGTGGAGGGCTCGGGTCCCCTGGCGCAGAAGGTCAACACGCTCTTCAGGGAGTACCTGAGGACGAAGGGGGTTGTAATCAGCTGATGCCTAACGTATTTAGGATTAAAGACTTCGAGCTGGCGGGCAGGATAGGGGTCCTTGAGACAGCCTCGGGACGCGTTGAGACGCCAGCTTTTTTTCCAGTGGTGGACCCACTGCGCCAGGAGATTGACCTACAGGAGATCAAGGAGGCGGGCTTTAATCAGGTTATAACTAACGCCTACCTGCTTTACAGGAGGTTTGGCGACAAAGCCAGGGAGATGGGAGTTCACCGTATTCTCGGCTTCGACGGCGTTATAATGACCGACTCAGGAGCCTATCAAATGCTGGAGTATGGATCTATAGACATCGACCAGAGGACCGTTGTATCGTTCGAGAAGGACATAAAGAGCGACATCGCCGTAATCCTAGACCATCCCACGGGCGACGTCAGCAGAAGGCTGGCGGAGCAGAGCGTCATAAACACTTTGAACAACGCCAGGGAAGCTATATCCTATCTTGACCTTGAGACCTCCAAGACTATATGGGTCCTCCCAATACAGGGAGGCAAGTACCTTGACCTAGTTGCCAAGAGCGCCAGCGAGTCAGCGGACTTGCCCTACCCCATGTATGGAATAGGGAGCCCCACCGTCTTTATGGAAAAGTACAACTATAAAGTGGTTGTAGACATGATAGGCGCTGCCAAGAGGTTCCTCAGGCCCGAGAGGCCCGTGCACCTCTTTGGGGCAGGTCACCCGCTGATGTTCCCTTTCGCGGTGGCCCTTGGCGTTGATACCTTCGACTCGGCCTCATACATGCTGTACGCGAGGGACGACAGGTACATAACGGACTACGGCACCGTAAAGCTTCAGGAGCTGGAGTACTTCCCGTGTTCATGTCCCGTGTGCAGGAAGTACACGCCAAAGGACCTGCTTGAGATGCCCCCTGAACAAAGGAGGAAGCTTCTTGCGATACACAACCTCTACGCGATAAAGAGGTCCATAGAGAGGGTTAAGCAGAGCATAAGGGAGGGGAGGCTCTGGGAGCTCTTAGTTGAGGTTTCTCACTATCGCCCGGAGATGCGGGAAGCGCTAAGGGCCATAAGCAAGTACTACAGGTACATGGAGTCGTTCACGCCGACCAGCAAGGGCGGCCTCCGCGGGGCCAGGCTGTTCTCCATAGAGAGCACGTGGAACCCAAGGATCATAAGGTTAAGGACGTGGGTGCTGCTCCGCTACAGGCCTCCCTTTAACCTGGTCAGGCTGGCCCCACTGCTCAGCAGGAGCGGCATGTGCCAGCAGTCCAAGGCTGACGGGCTCTCCCTGGTATACTACATCCCATATCTTGGCGCTGTGCCTGAGGAGATCTGCGGCGCCTACCCAACGGCCCAGTTCAGCTACGGCGAGCCCGTGCCTGATGACGTTATCAGGGACCTGGTTAATTTCCTCCGAGCGCTCGTGATAAGGCTCAAGAGGGAGGGCCACGACATCATAATTGAGGCTACACCGAAGAAGCGCTGGAGCCTAGAGATTGGGCAGGAGATGCAGAGGATGGGCCTGAAGGTCTTATGGGCAAGGGATTTAAAGGGGGAACCGAAGGCTCGGAATAGCTGAGTCACATGAATATGTTTGTGCCTCCCTGCTTTCCCTCCCTCTCCTGGGAGAGTATGTCTGAGATCTTCTCCAGCTCCTCCTTCTGCTTCTCCGCGAGCTTCTCAAGCTCGTCCATGGGAACCTTGATGCCCAGCAGCTCGTTAACTATAACTCTCATACCTACAAGCGCCGCGTCGTAGTCCACGGTGTCCACCGCAGAGTAGGGCAATACCATAACCGTTGGAACTCCGTAGTGCTCAAGGTATATGTGGAGCAGCGCCAATGGGCCAACCACGCCCAGGCCCTCCTCCATCAGCGGCGCCTGAAGTTTTGGACCCTCGTAGAGCCTGTTGTGAAGCCACCTGTAGCCGTACTTTTCCTCTGGCGGCTCATAGTCGCGGCTGAGGCCTCCGACCAATATTGCATACTTTACGCCGACCTGTGAGGCCCAGAGGGCCACCTCGCTGCAATAGGCGTTCTGGTCTACGGGCTCGGGGACCGCCCTGTTGACCAGGGCCAAAACTCCGTTGCCCGCGTAGAGCTCAAATGGGAACCCTATGCCGTCGTCCTCCATAATTATCATAGATGGAAGCCTTGGAGTTAGCACGTAGCCTACCTTACTGAGGGACAGCGCTGAGGCCAAATATCGCGGCACCACGTAGCCGATCCTGCCGAAACCTGGGAAGCCTGCTACTAGCACGGAGCCCCTGAGCGACTCAGGGGACTGCCTCATAACTATTGATATGCCTTTCGTCCTCAATCCTCCACACCCCTCCTAAACCTCACGACCTCCTGCGGACCCAACTGGCGCATGAGGAAGCCTGGGGCCTTTGCCTTGCCGACGCCGAGCAGGCTATCATTAACATCAACTATGAGAACCTCGTCACCGGGTCTTATTAACTTATCGGCGTCCAAGACGCTGTTGCCTGTGACCTCACCCTCAAGGGCGGACCCGCTGCTCACAATGACCCTAAACCTTGGAGGCTCCGTCGCGCGTTTTATAATCTTGCCTGCCTCAGGAGATATGCTGAACGTGAAGTCCCTTGGCCTTAAGGTCATTAACCTGACCCCATTGTAATAAACGTACCTTATTTTACCTCTCCTAAGCTCCACCTGAAGCGGAAGTGATGTTATGGCCGCCGCTACCTCCTCGTTAAACTGCAGCGCGAGCAGGTAACTCACCTGCCTCAGCTCCCACCCAGTGGCAGGTCTTGGAGGCAAAGGCCCCTTCCCGAACCAGGGCGCAGGTTGTCCGCAAGCTTTTAAACTGACATGATGTAAGAGACCTGGGTCTCAAACATGACATCCCCACATGAGCTTAAGGGTAAGGACTTCCTGTGCCTCACTGACTACTCGACAGAGCAGATAAACTTCCTGCTTGACCTCTCGAGGCAGATGAAGGAGCGCTTCTACGCCGGCGAGAGGATGCTAGACACCCTCCGCGGGAGGAGCGTAGCCATGATATTTGAGAAGCCCTCCACAAGGACTAGGGTCAGCCTCGAGGTGGCAGCATACCAGCTCGGTGCCCTGCCCATAATGCTCAGCTCCAGTGAGCTCCAGCTGGGCCGCGGCGAGAGCATACCCGACACCGCCAGGACTCTTTCAAGGTTTGTAGATGCCATAGCGGCCAGGGTGAGGAACCACAGGGACCTCGAGGTCCTGGCACAGTATGCCACTGTGCCCGTGATAAACGCCTTAAGCGACCTGTCTCACCCGCTCCAGGCGTTGGCTGACTACCTTACAATCTATGAGAAGAAGGGCAAGTTCAGCGGCCTCAAGCTGGCGTTTGTGGGAGACGGAAGCGACAACATGTTACACAGCCTCATGGTTGTCGGGGCTAAGCTTGGGGTCAGCATATACGTGGCCTCGCCTGCCTCCCTAAAGCCAAACGAGTCCATACTGGCGGCCGCCATGAAGGACGCCGAGATCACTGGTGCCGAGATAAAGTTCACTGAAAAGCCCGAGGAGGCTGTGGACGGCGCTGACATAGTGTACACTGACGTGTGGGTCAGCATGGGACAGGAGAGCATGGCTGAGGCCAAGAGGAAGCTGCTGGCCCCTTACCAGGTCAATGCAAAGCTCATGGAAAGGGCCTCGAGCCGGGCCATATTCATGCACTGCCTGCCGGCCCACCGCGGCGAGGAGGTAACCGACGACGTGATTGATGGCCCCTGGTCTGTGGTCTGGGATGAGGCTGAGAACAGGCTCCACACGGAGAAAGCCGTGCTGGCGGCCCTTATACCTTAACCTTACTCCCTTCCCTTGCTCCCTTCTTAAGAGGTTTTAGGCCTCCGCTGAGCTCCTACCCCTTTAACCTTACAGCTGGTTAACGTGTAAGGGGTATAGCTTTGAGCTACGAGGTGCTCGGGGGCATCATCGACGTGCTGATATCACACATAAACAGCCTCGAGAGGAGTGAGAAGAGGATTAAGGACACGGAGAGCCCTTCGGCCATCGCAAGCATCATGCTGTACAAGTCGTGGAAGGCCTCCCTGCTAAAGATAACAGCGAAGGCCAAGGAGACCTACGAGGAGGCCAAGAGGGGCAACAAGCTGGCGGCCTCTATAGACAGCTGCGCCCTCGCCGACATGGTTAATAACGTGCTAATAAGTTCTAACCCTGAGGACCCCGTCTTCATGGAGCTGAGGCCCGTGCTCACGTACCTGAAGGACATAGCCCTGGCCTCCTGCAGCCCTGACCTTCAGCCGACTATCCAGCCCTGAACCACTGACTGAGGGCCCAAGAGCAGGTCCGGCGCCAGAGGGGCCCTCACGTAGGGGTAGGAGCCCCCGCTTGGGAACACGGGCGAGTACCACGCTATGTTTGACGACATAGAAATAGAGGGAACGAAAACTGCAAAGTACGTGTCTGCTCCTATGTCCTGGTAGTAGAGCACTACCACCCTGTAGTCGCCCATGGAGCTAACCGTGGCGTTAAGAGGGACCTCAAAGGTTACTGGGCTCCGCCAATCCGCCTGCCCATAGTCAGTGGCCCAGACCGGGAGCAGAACGCTGCTGACCCCAGGCCAGCTGCCCAGCCAGTCAGTGAAGAGCCCTCCGCCTGGGGCATTCCTTATAACTATCGCTGTGCCATCGTCTGTAGTTGTGGCAACTGTTAGACCGGGACCTCTTACATCTGCCCAGCCTACTGATTTCACCAGCCACGATATTTGTTGCTGCGACTCATAGAGCCCATAGGGCCATGGCTGTCCACCCTCAAATCCGTCCTGAAAGTTGAACTCTACGTCATAGCCCTCCATTAGGTATCCCTGCCAATCGTAGACGGGCTCGTTAGCTGGTATGGACACCGAGGGCTCGCCATAAGATATAAACGTACCGTTTATTACATCGGTAGTGAAGGAACCAGGTCTATAACTTCTCTCCGCCCTAGCGTTGGAGACTTCAACAAAAGTTATTGTTGCGTTTGTTGGCGAATAGTAAAGTAATGACTGGTCTAGGCTTCCACTGTAAAGGACGCAGTATGAGTAGTTGCTCGCGAAGGTGCTTATCGCGTTAAACAAAGGCAAGCTGTATATGAAGTGTGCAAGGCCAACGTAGCTGAACCCTACCATGCTGTAGGCATAGCCGTACCTTGAGTTACAATAATGAGATACTGCAGCTCCTATGCCCTCTTCCACTATGCCTCCTCCAGAGCCATAGAGAGTGCCGTTCTCATCAACATATATCTGATATAGAAGGCCCTCCTGCATCACATATGCAATATTGTCGGTACTGAGGTTTTGAGTATAATAGCTGTTAACTCCCCAGTTCACAGTCCCCAGCGTGGAGCCGTTCAGGAACAGCATATAAATTGTCAGGTTGCTATATGGTAATATCTGCCTGTCAAGCCTTACCCATACCTCCGCCTCCGTCGAATTATAAAGCTCTATCCAGCCGTTCAGCGGGTCCCAGCCAGTGCCGTTCCAGATTGCGAAAAGCACGTTGGCAAGCGGCACCAGGCCGCTGCCGTCCCTAACGCTTATACTGCTATATTTCACTATTTCACTGTTCAGGTTTATAGTAAGGTTGACCGTGAGGTCCTTGGGGGTGGCCTCGCCGGTGGGGTTATAAAGTATTATGGGAGTCAGGTTAACTATGGTGTAAACCTTAGGTATGGCTATCTTCTCACTGGGGCTGACCACGGAAATGAGGGTGGATACTACCTTAGTGCCTATCAGCTGCTGCACCGAAGTACTGTTGTACGGATTAACGCTCACCTGAGTTGCAGGGGTCACGTATGAGGTTACAGAAATGGCTGCCATGGAGTCGCCGCTCTGAAGTAGTATAACCATGTTGCGCTGCGTAACTTCCAGCCTACTGTTAAGTTTCACTATTATGGTTAGCCACTGCGCGGGGCCGGCGGAGGCTGGAAGGCCGTATATTATGCCATAGGGGCCTATCACGGTCACGTTAGCCAAGCCGCCAGATGATGAAACTAGGAGGGGCGACTCGTTTACAAGCCTCAGGGATAACCCATCAACCTGGTAGGAGTATGGGAACTGGGAGTAAAGCTTAAGCTCGACGTAGGTGCCGTTGAAGTACACTAGGTAGGCCTTGACATCCTCCTGCAGCTCCTGGGACAGCTGCAGGTATTGACTTCTCTCCACGGCATAGCTTGTCCTCAGCCTGTACTGCTCCATCACGTATATCATTGCTGCTATTGACGCCAGGACTGCCAAAGCTATTATAAGTCCTCCAACTATGGCTGCCTGGGACTTACGGCCCCGCGTAGACGCTCACCTCGCCCGAACCTGTTACAAACGTGACCAGGCCAGGCCCCGACCACCTGCACGAGACGTAACCCATGGAGGCCGCCGGCAGGTCCGCGGGCAGCTTATAGGAAACGCCGCCGACAGTGACATTGCAGCTTGCCGGGCTGGAGTTGACCAGCACGTTAAGAAGCCTCACGCCATAGGGGCCTGTGCTGAAGGTCGCATATACGTGGTCTCCTGCAGACCAGGCGGACATGGGTACCAGGTACTGGAGGTAATCATAGCCGTTTCCAACAGACCTCTCGTACTGCGTCAGGGTAACGTAGTAGTAGCTCAGAAAGGCGCCTCCCACTGCAAGTACGACAAGTATTAACATCAGCTCAGCCGCTACGTCACTTATGCCTCTGGCGGTCAACGTTTGTCACTTTTATCATTATATATTCGACACTTTTATTTTTAAGCAGCCTGTGAATAAACTCAAACAAGTCGCAGCCTTCGCCAAAGATTATACGCCAAAGATTATAGTAAGGCTATAAGAGTGGCCGCCCCAGGACCGTGCATAATCACAAGAGTAGCAGCTAGCGTGGCCGACCCTATGGCCAACAGCTGCATGAAGTTGCCCACTACCTTGGGCGGGTAGTCGTCTATAGCCTTTGCCATAACGTAAGCTGAGGCCAGGGAGAGCACTATCAGTGCGTAGTAAAGGAACCCCACTATCGCAACCAAAGTCGTGGCGCTTAGCTGGGAAGCGCCAAGCGTCACTGGGGCCTGTGACAAGGACCTAGCTATGGAGACCCCTATACCGCTGGCAGCGCCGTAGACGGCCACGCCCATGTAAACTATCATTGAATACGACCTCAGCCTGTTGAAGAGCGAGAACTCCATCCTGTCCAGCTCTGCAGCATACTTACTGACAACCTCCAGCACGTCCCTGGCCCTGCCCCCGCTCCTCTCCGCAACCACTATTGACGAGAGCAGGAGCCTGACCTCCCTCGGAACCTTTGAGAAGACCTTTCTGAAGGAGCTCTCCGCGTCGCCCGTGGCCCGGTAAAGCGCGCTGAAGGCGCTTATGTAGTCCCTGAGGGGCCTCTCGCTCAGCGAGGCGGCGGCCTCGAGCGCCTCTGCCATGGACTCACTTGAGGCCGCGATGCTTGGAAACACCTGCAGAAACACCCTGCTCTGCAGCTTCAGCCTCTTGTCAACGCTCTGCCTCCGGCTTAACACTATGGCTGCGGGAAGCAGGGGCCCAAATATTATTATGTCCGTGGCTATTATTGACGTCACTCCCAGGGGCACCGGTATTCCATCGAAGAACCTGTAGGTGACGTGCCTTATTATAAGGAACACCAAGACGTACTCGTCGAGCGCTATGGCCACCGCGAGCGTCGCGTAGAACAGCTTTGACTTAGATAGCTTCAACCTTATCACCCTAAAGCTTTATTTTGGAAACCTGATCATCTATCAGCACTACTGTTACGGCCGAGATTATCGGCATGAGGATGAATATAGCCAGGACTACCAACGAAGTGAACGAGACCCCGTGTATGGGGTAGACCGAGAAGAGTATCCCCATTATCGTTACGAGGATGGGCATTATCATGCCAGCTGAGAGGAACATCTCCAGCAGGGAGCCCACGGAGGCCGCCACCTTGTCAACAAGGCTGTAGTAGTAGTTAGTGTAAGTCTCGAGCTGATAGCTGACTATCGAGAGCAGGTCGGAGCCCGTGCTCACCCCCTTAGCGAGGGACTCAGCCAACGTCTTCAGGCTGTTGGACGGCGTTATCTTAGAGAGCTCGTTTAGGATAACCACCGGGTCCTGGGAGAGGGACGTCATTAACTTTATGTAGTTTATCTCAACCTTGAACTCCTTGAGCTCGTCCTCGTACTTTGCCAGGCCCGCCAGCGCCTCTGAAAGGTTCTGGCCGCCCGCCAGGAGGGAGGCCAGGGTTGAGGCGAAGACGTGAAACTTCGCCTCTAGGTAGTCAGCCCTTGACGTGTAGCTGAACGTGGGGACCCCTATCGACAGGGCTATTGAGAGCAAGAGCCCAGAGGCCGCGGCTAAGGCCAGCGACAGGTACTCCACAAGGGCGCCCGGCGAGAGCCTCTCGAGAACTACGAAGGCCAGAAAAGGAAGAGCCACTGTCATAAGTGCCATCAGCGGCAGGGCTACCTTCCTGCAGTAGCTGTCCAGGTCCTTTGCAATACCGGAGCCTATTATTATGTACTCTATGTTAGGGCTTAACCTTAGTAGCGCCCTGCAGAGGGGGAACTTCATGGAGGGCCCCGGCCTAAGCCGGCGGCTCAAAGCGCTTCACCTCCTTCAGCGCGGTCTTATAAACGTTCTCTGGGTCGCGCTCGTAAAGTCTTGTGATAGTGTGAAGCAGCGTCACGTCGGCATTCTTCTCCGCCAGCCACTCGAGGACGGTGGCCCTGCGTATGACGTCTTCGTAGGCTTCGTCGTAGGTTATTAGCCTCAGCTCGGCCACCGTGCTCAACAGATCTATCCTTTCCTTGGTGAGCCTCCAGACGTCCTTCTCTGGATCCCATACAACTATCTCGCCTAACCTAATGCTGTCTGTAGAAGGGTCGTAGCCTCTGGACTCGTGGACCCTGGTCACCCTCCTTGACACCTGGCCCCCTCTTTCCACCCTCAGTATGTTGACGAACACTTTAGCTGTGGAAACGAGGCTGGCTGGGACGTTCATAGGCGGCGAGGTGAGCCTCTTGACAAGCACGTCCGCCGACTCCGCGTGGACCGTTGTGAGCCCTCCGTGGCCCGTGGCGAGGGCCTGGAAGAACGCGTAGGCCTCCCTGGACCTTATCTCGCCCACTATTATGACGTCTGGCCTCTGCCTGAGGGCCGCCTCCACCTGGCTCTGCAGCGTGACGTTCTCGACCCTTGGGTCTGTTGATGGCCTTGATACCATGCCTCCCCAGTTTTCATGGAAAGGCAGGAAGACCTCAGGCGTGTCCTCAACCGTGACTATCTTGTACTCGGTGGGCACCAACATCGTGACAGCGTTGAGCAGGGTGGTCTTTCCGCTTCCTGTAGGACCGTAAAACACCACCCCCTGCTTACTTGACACAGCTATCCATAGGAGCGCCGCCACCAGCGGATCCAGGGTCTTGAGCCTGAGGAGCTCAACTATCGTGAAGGGCTCGGCCCTGAACTTCCTAATTGTGAACTGGGATCCATGACGTGAGACCACGTCGAGGACTATGTTAACCCTATACCCCTCACGCTTCAGGACGCCCTCAACTATGGGGGTTGCTATTGAGGGCTCCTTGCCGCTCCTCACGCCCAGCTTTGCCACAAGGGAGTTAAGCTCCTGGGCGGACTGCATCACAACGTTCGTGGTCAGCCACTCGTACCTTGTGTGGTAGACAAACACCGGTATCCCGATGCCATTACATGAAATGTCCTCTATGTAAGGGTCCCTCATGAGGGGCTCTATAGGGCCGTACCCTACCAGGTCCCTGGCCACGTGATAAGTAACTGCTGTCACGGCCTCGTCAAGGCTTCCCCTAGCCTTAAGCTGTCCCCTTACTATACTTTTTACTACCTCATAGGCGTAAGGCCTCAGAATGTTAAAGGCCTTCTCGACGCTCCCAGAGGCGTTAAGCGCTTCAAGCAGCGTTAAGTTCCTTGATATAACTGATAGCAGCTCGCTGTAAGCCTTACGCCTTACCTCTGTGTTAAGGGGAGGTTCCGCTACTTCGTAATATCTTCGGCCCTCCGTATCCTCATATATGCTGACCTCTACCTTGGGCATTCCTATAACTGCGTACTTCTCTAGCAGTTTGACGCCTTCCAGGGCCGCCTTCTCAGGCATTAATGGAGGGCCGTTATTAGCGATAAGCTGTCTGAAGCTCTTATTGATTACTCGCCTTGGTCTAAGGCAGCAAAAGTGCAGTCGCCAGGGCAAGTATTAGCTATGTCCATGGGCTGAGCGCCACCCATGAGATCCTTGCCCTTAATACTCGCTGAGCGGCCTGGAGGCAGGCATATTAGCTAATATAGTTTAAGCGCCAACAAAAACGCGAGCAGACATGAACGGCGGCAGGGACAGAGCTATAAAGGAGGCGCTGCTGAGCCAGCTGAAGGGCAAGGTGCCCTTAGACGACGTCATTGAATGGCTCTGGGACGATTTCGGCCTTAAGGCAAAAAGGAGCTGGGATGACGTTGGAAAGGTTATAACCTCAAGCAACGAAATACTTCCACAGGACGTGGCTGTCTTCATGATAGAGGAGGGCGTGACCCCCGATGAAGGCGCCTGGAGCGTCCTACCAGCTCCAAAGGGTCTGCGAGGCAGTGGCAACATTAAAGCGAATAACGGCAGCTGAAAGGGGAGGGAAACCGGGGTTCGGCCCCTGGCACGTCCTTGAGGCGCTGAGGAAGATCTCCAAGTACGAGCTCGGGAGGATAGCGCTGAGCCGAGAGCTCGGTCTCACCGAGGCCTCCACGAAGACCCTCCTGAGGAGGCTAGTTGATGAGGGCCTAGTGATAAAGGATGACAAGGGCAGCAGGACCTCCGAGAAGGGCCTGCAGCTTCTCTCGTCGATAGGCGACGTCCTCTCGCCCACCAGGTGCTCAGTTAAGGGCGTTGAAAGGCTAGAGGATTGCCTGACCCTCACCATAGACTCAGAGCCCCCCAGGGATCTAACCAAAATCTACGAGATCAGGGATTACGTGGTCTCCGAGGGCTGCCGGCTGGCGGTAGTCGGATACCTGGACCCGCCCCAGCTAGGGTTCCCCGGCCTCCCTTCAGAGCTGGAGAGCGCCCTGAGGGAGTCCGTGGCTAACGTGTGCGGGCTCAGCGAGGGCAGGAGGGGCACAATAATAATAGTGCCCTCAAGCTGCGGACCAGCCCTGGTTGGGGCTGCCACCGACCTGCTGGCCCAGGAGTGTGGCCTATCATTATAACTAGCGAGAAAGGCTCCCGCGCAAACTCTTAGCTCCTGTAAACTCCCCAGTTTACACATGGACGCCCTAGTATTACTTGGCCTTTCACGTGGAAACCTCCATGAAGGTAAATGTTCACCGAGGCGCTATGAAGAAGGATGTTGAGAGAGAGCAGCCGCTGGAAGCGTTAAAGGAGAGGGGTGGGCCCAGGAGTAAGCTCGTCGACGCTATACTGGTGCTGCTCCTCGCAAGGCCAATGAAGGCAGCCGAGATAGCGGAGGTCTTAAGGAGGGAGCCCAAGTACATCTCAAGCTACCTCTCATACTGGAAGTCTAGGGGTTATGTTGACTATGACCTGGGCCTCTGGTACCTCACTCCTAAGGGCGAGGACTACGCCAGGCAGGTCGCAGAGGCCCAGCGAGACGAGCAATTTAATGAGTTTGTGGCCCTGGCCCAGAGGCTCATGTCTACAGTTAGTCAGACAAGAAACTACAAGAGAGGAGGTCAGCAGGGCAGCGAGGGCAGCGAGGTCCAGTCATTCATTGCTGGGCTAACCAATAAAACGGACAAGAAACTACAAGAGAGCAGGGTCTCCGACGCTGCGTGCGTCCTTCAGGAGCTTAAGGATAAGGTGTCTGACGAGGAGAGTGAAGTGGTCATGGAACTCCTGACTCATTACTCCAAGTATGGCGTGACCTACATGTACTTGGATCAGCTGGCCGAGAAGCTAAAGGCTGACTATGAGTGGCTTCTCAGAAAGGTCAGGGACCTGCAGAGCAAAGGCATTGTATATATCTACACGGATCCACGCCTTGGCATTAGGGTTGGATTTTCCAAGAACGTCAAGGAGACGCTTAGCCGCTGCCAGCACTAATCACTACTATACAGCGCCTATATTATTGCCCTCAGGGGTCGTCCTGCGCGCTCCGACGGAAAGTTCCTTAATAATACCGTTTGTATAAAGGACAGAGTAATACGCCCTTAAGGTGGGTCCGCCCTCTTGTGACCTGGATTCTTGCCCTGTAGTAGTAGCTCATGCCGCGTGTAAACTGGGGAGTTTACAAAGGACCGGGCGAGATGAGCAGTGGAACTAGGGTAAGCTCCTTAAAAACTTATGAGGAAGATTATGAGTGCGGGGTAGTGGATCTTGTCACTTAGTGAGTCAGGCAAGAACACCAGGGAGAAGCCAGATGACGACGAGCTGTCCCTGCTGAGGGAGAAGGTCAGATACTTAACACAGCTTAACATGAACCTTGAGAAGGACCTGGAGTTCTATAAACAGGAGCTTAACAAGCTGTTAGAGCCGCCATACATAGAGGCCATGGTTCTGGAGGTGTTGTCCGATGGAAGGGCGGTAGTCAAGAGCTCCACGGGGCCTAACCTCGTGGTCAGGATAGCGTCCAACGTCGATATAGACAAGCTTAGGCCCGGCGCCTCGGTGGCCCTTAACAACAAGGGATCTACAATAGTGGAGGTGCTCCCCTCCATTCATGATCCCCTTGTTGAGGCCATGGAGATAGAGGAGAGGCCCTCGATCACGTTCAAGGACGTGGGCGGTCTAGAGGAACAGATAAGGGAAATATATGAGGTAGTTGGGCTGCCTCTCATAAAACCACAGCTCTTCGATGAAATAGGGGTGGAGCCTCCCAAGGGGGTCCTGCTGTACGGGCCTCCGGGCACGGGCAAGACGCTGGTGGCCAGGGCCCTGGCGGGCGAGGTCAAGGCTACGTTTATAAGGGTAGTGGCGAGCCAGTTCGTCAACAAGTTCATAGGCGAGGGCGCAAGGATAGTGAGGGAGGTCTTCAGGCTGGCCAAGGAGAAGAAGCCGTCTATTATATTCATCGACGAGATAGACGCCATAGGTTCAAGGAGGGTTGACATGGGCACCAGCGGTGACAGGGAGGTTCAGAGGACCATGCTTCAGCTGCTTGCGGAGATGGACGGCTTCGACCCGCTGGAGGGCGTCAAGGTGGTGGCCGCCACTAACAGAATCGACCTACTTGACCCAGCCCTTCTGAGGCCGGGCAGGTTTGACAGGATAATAGAGATACCGCTCCCTGACAAGAAGGGCCGGCTTGAGATACTCAAGATACACACCAGGAACATGAAGCTCAAGGACGTGGACCTCGAGGAGATAGCCTCAATGACGGAGGGGTTCTCAGGCGCCGAGCTAAAGGCGGTCGCCACGGAGGCCGGATTCTTTGCCATCAGGGATGGCAAGAACTACGTGTCCCAGGAGCACTTCATAAAGGCCGTCGACAAGGTCCGTAACAGGATGGAGAAGAGGAAGCAGATATTCGGAACCCATATATGAAGGTCAGCCATCACGCCCAAAGCCCCTACCCTCATTATCTAACAGCGTGAGCAGGAACTCAGCTATATTCTTGGCAAGGGGGACGGGGACGGCCTCGCCGACCATGTTATATTGTGAGTCCCTGCCCCCTAGGAACAGGTGGTAGTCAGGAAAGCCCATGAGCCTGGCCTGCTCCCTAACCGTAAGCAGCCTGTCCTCGTAGGGGTGAATGAAGCGGGAGGATCCCATCACAGTGGGGGCTGGCCTCTTGGGGTTAAGCCTTATGAAGTTGCGAAACCTCCTTGAGTCGGCGCCCTCGAAAGTTATCATGGCCCTGCCCCATCCTATCCTAGACACCTTCCTCTCCAGCCTCCTGCTCAGGGGCTGGGGGTAATCATGGTTTGGAGGCCAGGGGCTCCCGGGCTCGGGAAGGCCCTTGAGCGCTTCCTCCACAGTTATAGGCCTGGACTCCCTGAGCTTAAGCTGCACGTTTGAGACGAAGGCCCTAACCCTCTCGTTGGGGGCGCCGTACTTCTCTGACCTGATGATGTTGAAGTAAACTTCGTCATAGCCGCTGCGCCTAAGCTCATCCTCTATTACCTTCCTTATGGGCCCCTCCGCCACCCCGCTAACGTTTTCTATGACGAAGTATTTTGGCTTCAGCTCACCTATCAGCCTTATCGCGTGAAGGTAGAGCTGACCTATCGGGTCTGAGAGTATTCTGTCTACAGGGTCCTGCATCCTCCTCCTGTTAGTGGGCGTGAAGGGCTCGCAGGGCGGGCTCGCTATGACTACATCAACGTCGCCCCTTCCGTAGCCGCTCACGTCCTTTATTGTGGGCTCGCTCACGTCCTTTATGTCGTCTGCTATCAGGTACGTCTCTGGAAAGTTTGCCTTGTAGGTCTTAGCTACCGGTGGGTCGTTCTCCACTGCGGCCACAACGTTAAAGCCGGCCAGCTCAAAGCCCCTCGAGAAGCCTCCAGCGCCTGAAAATAGGTCAATGGCCAAATATCTGCCTCTCATCCCTTTTGATCTCCTCCTCAAGCCTGGATATGCGGTTCTCGAGGACCCTGATGTAGCTGCTGTTGTCCTCAGGAACTAACATCGTACCGCACTTCTGGCACGTGAACTGATATTCGTAGGCGTAGTCGAAGGTGTACCTGGTGCCGTCCTTGGGGCACACGTAAAACTCGTTGCTTCTCTCGTACTCGAGCCTCATCTTAAGCTTCTCAAGTACCTGCTTCTTGCGCCTCAGCAGTGCAAGGTCCGCGTCCCTGGAGTCGAGGTACCAATAATACCTTGTGGCCCCCGTGTCAGGGTGCTTGCCGCGCCTGTAGGAGGCTATTCTCAGGTCATAAAATATCCTGAAGACCTTCCTGACGTCGGCCTGCTTGTAGCCCTTCATCTGTTCAACTTCTTCATCGCTTATCCCCTTTTCAGGATCCACCGTGAGCAGAAGGTCGAAGAGGTCGTCTGCCATGGCCTCATCAATACCTGACTTGACCGCTAACATCCTTATCAGCTGCCTTAGTCCCTCCAGGCTCTTATCGTCTTCATTATTTCCGTTGCCCTCTCCACTCAACCCTTTTCCCTCTTCTCGTGGGAATTATGGACGCCTTGGCGTCCGTATAGTAAGTATAGAGCTCCCTACCTTTAAATAGCCTATCTAAAAACAGAGCCAATGCTGCCACCTCGCTGTGGGGCTGCCAGCCAATAGCTATGTTGTAGTCAGCGTTCATGTAATAGAACGCCTCCACCTTCTGAGAACCGACAACTATCAACTTAGGCTTCGGCGAGGAGGAAAGTTTTCCAATGGCGTCGTCGACAGGCATCCCATACATTGTCAGGTGAACCACCTCACCTCCGTTAGCCTTCCAGGACTTAACATACTCGTGGCCGTTAACTCCACACTCGTAATGAATTGCGCCTCCCCACATGTTTGAGGCCTTTGTCAAGGAGTTGTACACCGAATCGTCACAGACACCTTCAAGGACAAAACCGTTTGCGCCAAAGGCCCTGGCCACTAAGGCCACGTGGGTGGTTACCCTCTTATCTCGCGTCGGCCTGTGGCCTAGCCTCAGCACGTACACCTTGCCGTAAGGTTTCGCTAGGTCCTCCAGCCCCTCTGGCACTCTCCGACACCTTCTCTAGAAGCGCTTCCAGGTTCAACTTCTTAACCGCTGAGACCTCCACTAAGTCCGCCTTAATGCCCATATGCGATAAGAGCTCGCGCACCAGGGACTCTTTCTTGTTTAGATCGTCACGCGCCACTAAGTCTATTTTGTTCATGGCAAGTATTATGGGCTTGTTTATGGCGTTAAGTTTGCTTAGGAGCGAGACCCCGGCCGCAACCTTTTCCCTGATGGCGCTCACGTCCTCCGAGGAGTCAACGACAAATATCAGAACGTCAGCTAGCGAGGCCTCCTGGAGCGTCGAGTAAAAGGATTCGATTATTTCAGCGGGCACGTCCCTTACAAAGCCGACGGTGTCTATCAGCATGATCTTGGTGTTGTTGAAGTTAACCATCTTGTGTTTAGCGAAGAGCGTAGTGAAGTACTCAGGCCCCGTGGGCTGCCTCTCGCCGGTTATGGCGTTAAATATAGAGGTCTTACCGGCAGAGGCGTAGCCCACTATCGACGCCAGGACCACGCCGCTGTCCTTCCTGGCCTGTTCCTGTGTCTTAACTCTGCGCCTCAGCTCGTCCAGTTCCCTCCTTATTCTAGCTATCCTAGTTATTACGTGCTTCTCGTAGGCTTCGAAGGCATATCTTCCGGGGCCTAAGAAGTCGACCTGCTCCCCGGCCTTAGCCCTCCTTATGTACTCCCTTATGAGGGGCAGCTCATGCTTAAGCCTGGCCATTTCTATCTGCAGCTTCGACTCCTTAGAGCCAGCGTGAAGGGCGAATATCTCGAGTATTATAAGGACCCTGTCAAGGACCTTGAGCTTCGACTCCTTCTCGAGCTTATAGAGCGACGAGGGCTCAAGGTTGCCATAGTATATTATTACCTCGGCGTTTGCCCTATGAGCCCTCTCGCTAATTCTCCTGGCGGCCTCGTCGCTGAGCCTCCTACCAGGCCTGGACCTCTTAATTATATCAACAACCTCATAGTTGGCGCTCTCAGCTATAGCAAGGGCCTCTTCTAAGTGGTCCAGATACTCCCTTGAAATCACTAAGACGGCCTTTCGTTTGTTGGACGCTTCAACGTCATTCAAGAGTTCTTGTCCCTCCTAACCACGGCGACGTCCCCGAAGGTGAGATGATCCTCAGGCGGCTCTTCCCCCTCTTCCTCGCTCTCAACAGGTTGAAGCAGCTTTATGTTCAGAACGGCTTCTATCTTCTTTGCTAAGTCCACGGTAGGCTTATACTTGCCGCTCTCTATCTTCTTTACCATGGCCTCACTTATTTTAAGTTTCTGGGCTAAGGCTGCCTGGGTCCACCCTTTGGATTCCCTCGCAGCCCTTATCAGCTCCGGGTAATTATCTACGACCTCTAGGGCCACTTCGTTAGCTGTTCTCTTCGGCCGAGGCCTTACCTCTCTGGGCCTAGAGGTTACAGGCACTGCCCGGCCGCTTTTGGTTAACTTCACGAAGCACTCATCACAGACAAGCATTTCAGCGCCATCCATTAGTATCCTGTGCCCCTTCCCAACTATCGGCTTTCCGCAGACCTCACAATATAGTTCAGGCAAGATCTCTCCCCGCTCGCTTTTTATAGTGTGTGCTGTGTGAACTTTAAATACCGAATTTCAGCCACGACATAGCCAGAGGCAGCGCCCTAACGTCGTTGGCGAATCCAGATCAATTAACCTCAAGAGGTGGCAGCGCTAGCTTCGTTGTCCTGGGAAAGCGAAGCCTTAACTCCAACCTTCCTGAAGGGGCAGTCCTTGAATAGGGTCTCACACTTATGTACGTTGGACCTCGTAATATAGCTCTCTAACACCTTGCAGTACGCTATGTACGAGCCTCCAACCTCATACGACTCAAAGAACTCGCAGCCAGAGGAAGGCTTATAGTTAAGCTGGTAGATGTTAATGTAAAATACTTTCTTAGGCAGCTGCTCCCCTGAGGCCATTATTTCCCGTGAACTCTCTGTAGCGTTTTCAAGCCTTAAAAGGGCTCAAGCCCCGTCGAGCCTTTAGGGAATGTCATTAAAGTTAAAATAACTTTTAAAAAGTTTAAACAAAGGCTTCAGCGTCTTTACCTATATTCGGGAGGCAACGCATTGAGCAGGTCTCTTACTGCATTTACGCTAGCGTCCAGGCCCTTCCTCTCTTCGTCGGTCAGTGGCAGCTCTAATATCTTTTCAATGCCGTTGCGTCCAAGGACCGCTGGGACCTCAGCTATGACATCCTTATAGCCGTACTCTCCGTTCAGGTAGGCGCTGACTATGTACACCTTCCTCTGGTCCTTCTTTATGGCCTCAGCCATGAGGGCTAGGCCTGCCGCTGGAGCCCAGTTGCTGCTGTAGCCCCTTAGCTTTATTATCTCGGCTCCCGCCTCTACGGTCTGCTTCACTATCTCGTCAATGTCCTTCTGGCTCAGGAGCGAGCTGAGAGGCGCGCCTCCTACACTTGAAAGCCTTGGCGCTGGGAACATGTGCTCTCCATGCATGCCGAGGACCACTGGCTGTATGGAGGCCGGCGATATGTTTAGCTTGACGGAGGCGTAGTAGGCAAGCCTTGGTGAGTCCAGCAGGCCGCTGAAGCCTATCACCCTCTCCCTTGGGAACCCAAGCTTCTTGTACATAACATAGGTCATGGCATCGGACGGGTTGGTTAGGACAAGGACTTTAGAGTTAGGCGCGTACTCCTTAATTTGTTCAGCTATCTGCTTCATTACATCTGCGTTGACCCTGAGCAGGTCCTCCCTTGTCTGACCCGCCTTCCTTGGGAAGCCGGCGGTGACTATCACTATGTCTGAGCCGCTCATGTCCTTATAGTCGTTGGACCCATAGGCCCTCCTTGAGATGCCTAGGACCGCGGCCATGTGGTTAAGGTCCAGCGCCTCTCCCTGCGGCGCGTTGGGCTTTATATCTATTAGCATGACATCGTCAAGGTCCCTGAGAAGCACCATAGCTCCTGTTGTAACCCCTACCCTTCCAGCGCCGCCTACAACAGTTATCATACCTAGTCACTCGTGCTGTAAGCTGAGGACTCGGACTAAAACTCTAACAGCGGAAGCATTCATAATTTGTTATTATATTGAAAGGTCAGCGCCCGTAGAAGGTAAGGGAGCTAGATAAATTCCAGGGCCTATGTTAGTCCACTCGGGCAGAGGCCTCTCATATGTTACAAACTTAGCCTTATGGAAGAGCTTTAAGTCATCTAAGTAAGGCGACAGCCTGGCCGGTACGGCCACCGCGTAGTCCTTTATGGGATCCGTCAGCCTAAGCCCGCTTGCCTTCTTGTAGGCCCACACCGAGCTGTTGACATTCATAATCTGTCTGGCGTCCTCAGCCAGTTCGTTAAGGTTTGGCGCTTCTATAAGTTTCTCGGGCAGGCGCTCAGCATGCACGCTTCTTCCGTAGAGCTGCCTGTAAATGTAGTCGGTCACAAAGGGCATTATAGGTGATAGCAGCACTAGGGCTGCCCTAAAGATCCTGTGCAGCGTGTACCAGGCCGAGGCCCTGTCCTCGTAGGGGTAGCCCTCTGAGTACGCCCTGTCCTTAACTAGCTCAACGTAGTGAGCCGCAAAGACGTTCCATGAGAGCTCGTAAAGTTGTACCGCAGGTTCATAGACGTCGAGGTCCTCGTATCCCTTGACTGCCGCATCCAAATACTGCTGGGCCAGGGCCAGGAACGCCCTGTCTATGGGCCTGAGGCTACTAACCTCCTGGGACTCTGGGAAGGCAGAAATGAACCTCGCCAGGTTCCAGAGCTTTGTGGCGAAGTTCCTGCCGGTTATGACCTTCTTCTCATCATACCTGTAGTCATAGCCTAGCTTGGCCGATGAGGCGGCCCAGAAGCGGAACGCGTCGGCTCCGTACTTACTTATAATGGGGTCAGGGTCTATTACGTTGCCTAAGCTCTTGTGCATAGGCCTTCCCTTAGGGTCAAGGCCCATGCCAGTTATCCTAATCCACCTGAACGCGGGCTTTCCGGTCAGCTGGTAAACCCTCAGCAGCGAGTAATAGAGCCACGTCCTTATGATGTCCTCGCCCTGGGGCCTCAGCACGTTTGGGGAGGCCTTCTTGAAGAACTCCGGGTCCTCGAGCCACTTGGTCACGTAAAGCATTGAAATGCTCGAGTCGAACCACGTGTCAAAGACGCGGGTCTCCCCCTTGAGGTACTCCTTGGGCGCCCCGCACGCAGGGCACCTGTCCCATGGGGGCTCCTCCTCCCAGGGCCTGTAGTATCTGCCTGGCTCTGGGACCAGGAGGGACCCGCACTTCGTGCACCTCCAGAGCGGTATCTCGGTGCCGTAGTATCTGTCCCTTGATATGGGCCAGTCCATAGCTATGGAGTCAAGCCACTCAAGCAGCTTCCTCCTGTGAAACTCGGGCCTCACATCGAGCTTGCTTACGAGCTCCTTCATCTGCTCCCTCAGGTCAAGCTGTCTCAGGAAGAGCTCTGTCCTGTTTATTATTTGCAGTGGTGTCTTACACCTCCAGCACACGGGCACTGTGTGCTTAACTTTGACCTTCTTAACTAGCAGTCCTCTCTTTTCAAGCTCCTCAACGACCTTCCTGCGGGCCTCCTCGACCTTTAGGCCCGCCAGGAACCCTGCCTCCTCTGTCATGCGGCCGTCCTGATCTATGATGACCTTAGGCTTGAGGTTCAGCTCCCTGAAGAGCCTCACGTCATCTTCATCGCCGTAGCTGCAGACCATCTCAAGCCCTGTGCCGAAGTTCATGTCAACGCTCGGGTGCTCTACAATGGAGACCTCGTTTCCAAATATAGGCGCTACTGCTCTCTTACCTGCGAGGCCCTTGTACCTGTTGTCCTGAGGGTTATAGGCTAAGGCTGCACAGGCAGGGAGCAGCTCAGGCCTAGTAGTGGCCACCACAAGATCTTGGCCTGAGTCAGCGAGGCGGTATTTAATGAAGTAGATAAAGTCCTCCCTCTCTTCATACTCTATCTCGGCCTCTGCCAGCGTTGTGCCGCAGCGGGGGCACCACCTCACAGGCCTCTCAGCCTCGTATATCATGCCCCTCTTGAACAGGTCTATGAACGTCCTCTGGGTCATGGTCCTGTACTTAGGGCTGTCAGTGCCATCGCGCCAGTAGTCGAAGGAGCAGCCAAGCCTTGTCCACACGTTAACGAGGTCCTTCTCAGCCTTGTCCAGGAACTCCCTGCAGAGCTCCAGGAACTTCCTCCTGCCTTCAGGCGTCGCGGCCATTTCCTTAGCATTGATATTATATGTTTTCTCCACCTGGACCTCCACAGGTAGCCCATTTCTGTCAGCATAGAATGGCACTAGTACATAGTATCCCTTCAGCCTGAAGTACCTCGCGATCATGTCTATCTGCGCGTAGTGGGCTGCGCCTCCTACATGCCACTTGCCGCTGGCATAGGGCGGCGGCGTATCTATCACTAGCACCTCCTTCTCGCGCCACTCGGCGGCGCCCGTTGAGGAGGCCGCTTCCTTGCGCCATAAGTCGAGTAGCTCAAGCTCCTTGTTGACGTCCCATCGGGTTTCGCTTATCTTTGGCTCTAGCTTCAATTGGGCTGCACCTTTCAGACATCCAAGGCTCACAGGTTTTTATTTACCTTATTACCTCACGGCGACTATAGGCCGCTTGAGAGGGCATGAGCTGGGCTAGGATAGTAGCCGTTTTGGCCGTGGCGACCGCTGTAGAGGCCCTATCCATGGTAGCGAGGCAGCGGCCTATTGCTGCGACTAGCCTTGGGAGCTTCATCTACTATGTTCTGCTACTTTCTGTGCTGCCTCTCGTGACTGCGGTGGGAGCAGCTGTGTCTGTGGTCCTCACGGGCAGCCCTTACCCTGGCATAGCCATCTCCGCTATACCTCTGAGCTTATCCTCGTCATTTCAGGCCCTTCTGGTCGGCCTCGCGTCGCTGGTAGTCAGCCTAGTTGCTACGCTAGCCACGTACTTCTTGTTAGAGCTAAGGGATCGTCAGCCAGGCTCCGGTCCAATAGCGAGAGCTAGGTCCCCCTCTGCGGTTCCCTTAGCTTCAGCATCCCTCGGGCTAGCTATCCAGTCGTTTTCAGCCTCCATTACAGGTTCTCTAATTTACAGCGAGGCTGTCTATTTGGCGGCGTCGGTCACTGCCGCAGTCATATCATCCCTAGCCTCGAGGGGGCTGCTCAAGGAACTTGCATATGGTCTCCTGTCATCACTAGGCCCGCTCGGCTTGGCTGTCGTGCTCTCAACAGTTTTAATTCAAGAAAGGGGCTTAGACAGGATGAGTCAGGGAGTTCAGGCACCTAAGAAACCTTAAAAAAGCAATTCATCTCACACTGAAAACGATGATAAAAGTTGAGCCAAGAGAAGGACCACATGGACTACGCCCAAGACCTTGATATAGCTGCGAGGCCTGACTTAACAATATCCGTGCTAGGAACCGACGTGGGGTCCCTGTTGGGCCATGGAATACCTCTCTTCACCATAGGCGGCGGATACCTCAGGTCTGCGCTCTCACAAATATTAGTGAACTTCCACGCGAGGAGAGGCTATTACATAGCCGAGACGCCCATAGTGAGCAGCGGCGCCCTCTTTGAGCTCTCAGGTCACATGGGCTACTACAAGCAGAACATGTTCGTCTTCCAGGTAGAGGGCAAGGAGTATGCGGTAAAGCCAATGAATTGCCCCTTCCACATACTCATATTTCTGAGCGAAGTCACAAGGCACCGCAACAAGGTGAGCCTGCCATTCAAGGTATTTGAGGTTGGCAGGGTTCACAGGCTGGAGCCCAGCGGAAGCGTCTATGGGCTCCTCAGGTCAAGGAGCTTCACGCAGGACGACGCTCACATAATAACTCTTGGCAAGGACGCGGTAAACGTCATCACCTCGGTATTTGATGAGATGATAACTATTTACTCAAAGCTGTTTAATGTGGAGATGAACCCCTCCACTGTGACGCTCAGGCTGAGCCTTTCTGATAAGAGCAAGATAGGGACTGACTTCATGGGCACAAAGGATGAGTGGGAGAAGGCTGAGGACTTCCTGAGGGGCGCGCTAGAGGCCATAGCAAGCAAGTATGGACTAAGGTACACGGCCGCTGAGGGCGAAGCCGCATTCTATGGCCCGAAAATAGACGTGCTGGTGAAGTTAGGGAGCGGCCAGGAGGGCAAGGAGTGGCAGCTAGGCACCATACAGTTCGACTTTAACCTGCCCAGGAGGTTTAAGATATTTGATGCCGCCAAGGAACTCTATGGAAGTGAGGACGTTTACATAATACACCGCGCCCTAATAGGCTCCATAGAGAGGTTCCTCGGCGCGTACCTTGACAACTACAAGGGCAGGCTACCCTTCGTCTTAGCGCCCCTGCAGTTCGCAGTGCTGGCGATAAAGGCGGGCGACGAGTTTGACAAGAGAGTCGAGGACTTTGCCTTATCGCTCCACCGCGCCCTGGTGGCGAAGGGCTTTAGGTCAGGCTACGGGGAGACCACCAGGACCTCGCTCTCGGGCGACGTAAGGCTCCTGGAGTCAGGCCCCAAGCCTGCGGCCATAGTTTACGTGGGGAGAAGGGAGATAGAGAAGGGCTCTGTAACAGTGTCAATTTACGAAGGAGGCTCTAGAAGGCAGACATCAGTAAACGCTAGTGACCCCCTGGGAGCCGCTGATGCCATAGAGTCCCTGGCCTCTCGCCTGGAGGAGCCCGTAAAAGAGATAGCTGGCATGGTACCAAGGATCCCCGGCGACCTGAGCTACCAGCTGTGAGGTGCAGAGATTGAGGAAGGTCATACCAGTCATTCATAACACCTCAAGCGTTCAGAGGCTAGTTGACATGGCCAGGATAGTGCTCAGTATGAACATAGATCTCCTGGTGGCGACCAAAGTTTATGGGGCCGCGGCGCAGTCAGGCATTGCTGAGGCCTTTAGGCTTCTGCTCAAGGCCGGCAAGGGCTTGGTCGTGTTACCTGAGCTTAAGGACGCCGTGGAGACTTACGACGGCACGCAGGTGTTTTTAGTAGATAAGGAGCACGCCGCGGAGCTCGTCGACCCACTCTCGGGGGACTTCACTGCAGGCTCAAACAGCCCACTGATGCTTGTGTTTAACGGCTCTGACGCTCCTTTCAGCCCACAGGAGCTCTCCCTTGGCAAGCCGATCTACATAAAGGGCCTGTCCTACAGGGCTGGGAGCACTGCAGAGGCCTCGCTGCTGCTTTATGGGATCCTAAGGTAAAGCCTCGTTATATGAATTGCAGGCCTTTATGGAGTTTGTGTATTAAGTTTATCTTTTATGTTACTTAATCGCAGTTTAACTAATTTCCCTCTACTCTAGGAAACACTTTAACTTTTAGGTTTCAGCTACCTACAATCTGCAGGTGAAAATTAATATGAATGATGGGAAGGGCGATGGGAAGGACGGCTCGCAAGTAAGCGAGGTCTCGATAACTGACGCCCTTTCTAGGATATATGAAGATGGTGATGTTATTGTTTATACAGCGCCTAATGAGGAGGAGCTCAAAGAGATCCTAGTTAATCTTCTTCGTCGTAATGGTAGGATGTCCGTGAAGGATTTCCATAGGTATCTCTCAGGCCTAGCCAGTGAGGACAAGATAAGATACGCGCTGAACGAGCTGCTACGGAACGATATTGTAACCATGGACAAACAGGGCTACTTCTACCTTACTGAGCTTCTGGAGGCCGAGGGCGAGTACTGGAGCGATGAGAGCGGAGAGAGCTCGGAGATCGGCGAGGCGTCTGATAACCTAGACGACTCTATGTGATCGCTAAGTTCAGGGATAGCCAAGACTTGGGTCCCCAATATATTTTATGCCGTAGATGAGCGAGCCTCACGTAATTTATGTGCAGGCACGCACAGAACGTCAAATAGATGTTATGCCCCACACTATATCTTGAAAGCTGTTCGGCAGAACCTTCTTCTTTGCAGTATAGTCGTCATAGACTCTCTCTAGGAAGTTGGTGAACATGGGGCATCCATCAAATCTACCCTCACGGTCACACTTGCCCTGCTGGTTGTTCATGGTAACCATGAGGAAGCATATCTGCGTCTTCTTATCGTAGTATGGACATAGTTTGTGCTGGCTCTTGGCGCTCTTGATCATCTTTATGACCCACCGCCTCTTGCCGTCCTCCTTGTCGGGCTCTCTTTCATCAGGTGTAAGCGACACAAAGCCTCACCACGAGACTCACAGTAGCAGGCAGGAAAGTAAAAACCTTCATATACAGTCCAGAAAATACTTAGTGGCTCCTATACAAACTGCTTTGATGACAACCCTCTGACTTCAGAGGAGCATCAAAGTTGCGGCAAAGAAAGCTATAGACACTATAAACATTATTATCCACAGCTCTAGGCTTAACCTAAAGATTTTGTATCCATCTAACGGCGGTATGGGCAACAGGTTGAAGAAGGCCAGATAGGAGTTTATGTTCGAGAAACCTATAAGCCACGTGGAAGTAAACGACGCGGCAAACACACTAGACACCAGGGCTCTCACCAGCGCTCCGGCTATGAGAGCCGCTAAGGCCATGACTATATTGCTCATGGGGCCCGCGGCCACTGAGTACAGGATGCCCCTTCTGTCCTCTTCGAAGCCGCGGCTATAGACGCGAGTGTAGCCCGGCGCTATGAGCTTTATGGGGAGAATAGCTGTGACTAACGTGACTATGACCCCTAGCCAATTAATGACGTAACTTGACCTCATGCCATAACGGCGCGCCACGTTTCTGTGCATGAGTTCGTGGACGACCATACCAATGACTACTCCTCCCACTACGTAGCTATAAACGGACGTGTATGTGCTTAATCTGAAGGCTTGAACGCCCGCCATGGCTACAAGTACTGCTAGGATTCCAATTATCCATGAGTAAGGCTCGTCCACCTCAGCGTAGTACCATGGCCTTCTCCATGGACGCACTTCAATGCCCTCTTAAACATGAAGCGGAGCTTATTTTAGTTCTTTCGCCCAACCATCAGAGGGCGAGCTTTGACGGAGCGGGTGTTGCTTTACGGGAGGTTCCAGCCCTTCCACAGGGGTCATGTGAGCCTCGTTAAGTGGGCATTATCGCAGGGCTTCGACGAAGTAGTAATACTAGTTGGCATGGCCTCAGAGAACTACACTGTAAGGAATCCCTTTACTGCTGGCGAAAGGATCGAGATGGCAAGGCTCTCAGCTAAGGACGAGAACATAAGCCTCGACAGGATAGTTACTGCTACCATAGAGACCCTGGAGGTGAGCATCGGGTGCGCTTATTATGTGCTGTCCTACGTGCCTAAGGTTAAGGCAATAATGACTAGAAACCCAGTCATAGGCAAGGCGTTCTCGGACGCTGGCATAGAGGTCATAAGCCCACCTACCTTCAATCGCGAGGAGTGGAGGGGCGAGAGAATACGTGCGATGATAGCTCGCGGCGACCCTAAGTGGAAGGAATACGTCACGCCCTCCGTAGCAAAGTTCATAGAGGAGATAGGGGGTGTTGACAGAATACGAAAGATATCCTCCGAGGACTGAGGGCTGACGCTGAAAGCGGCCTAGCCCTGCTGTGAAGAGAGGTCCACTTTGTATCTCAGTATCCCGGCCAGGCCATCAAATGTCTTAAGAAACCACTCGGACTCGGGCAGAGACTCAGGTATTATGTAAACCTTCGCTCCCATAGACTCTGCTCTCTCCTTCCACTTGTCAACATCCTGCCTATCCTCATGTACGAGAAGAACAGCCACTGCGCCCATATCAAGGGCCCTCTCTAAGTCATCGGGACCATATATGGCTAAACCTGTTCCCTTAGCCAAGTGAAGCTTAAAGTTTTCGAAGGCATTCATTGTCTCCCTATAAAGGGACAGTTGAACTACATCATCGGCCTTCTCTAAGGCTTCCCTTATGCCCTCCTCACCCTGGTAAGAAACGTCGATTAGATGTGGGTCTACTATCTTCTGAAGCCTATAGTCAAGGTACCCAGACTTAATGAAGTCGGACTTGGCGTACCCAGGCCCGGCAACTATGATGGCCTTAAGCTTGCCAGCCTCATATATTGGCAGGAGGTACTCGTTAGCCCTCTCGCCCACCTTCTTCATGAAGTCGTCGACCATCTGCTCTATAATTCTGTCATATCTCCTCTGGCTCTGTCCTCCCATCATATGTTTTCCAGGTATAAAATCCTCGAGCTCCTCCAGTACCTGTATCCTTGACCCCTTGATTAGGCCTATGGTAGCGTGGTCCCTCTCCACTATTATGACTCCGACGGAGTCCTCATTCTCTATCATATCCTCTAGAATCTCTGTTATGAACCTCTTGTCGGTCCTGTAGTAAAAGACAGGGACTTTCTCAGGCGGGCTGAAGACGTAGCACTTGAAGTCCCCGTTGTCTAGGTTCTCGCCACAGAATGCCACAAGGCCATTAGGAGGAACCTTAGGTATCATGGAGAGCCTGTCTATGGCGGCCGCGATAGCCCTCTTCACAGCGTTTCGAGTTCGCTTAAGCTTAATGTTATCAGCCAGGGAGAGCTCCTCCCTAAGCATCTGGGTCACGTCGCTTATGGGCCTCCCAGGAGGGACGTAGAGGCTCAACAGCACAGTGGCCGGGGCGCTCCACTGCTTAAGCTCATTTATAACTTCCTTGAGCGTTCGCTTGTCTACCAACAGCTTCTTCTCTAAGTCCTCGCTCATGGTCCCTTTCCGGTTTAGAGTTAAGGCAGAGCCTATAAGGCCTTTCCTATTATTTACTTTATTTCTTTTTATATTATTCAAACGTGGGTGGGTAAAGTATATAGTGCTTGCACCTGCAAAGCGCTTCGGGTAGCGTAATGTCTAGAAGGGACAGTGGCCCAAGGACCCATGGCGAAGAGTCCTTCATGGATATCATAGAGAGGTTTTCGTTCCCTATATCATTGGCTGTTCTGTTGGCTATGATAGCGGTTAGCACCTACATAAGGCTCTTGCCAGGTCTAATCTACGGCTTTAAGTACGTCAACGGTAACGACCCTTGGATATTTTATTGGCTAGCTAATTACTTCTACGTCCACGACCTGGGCGGCCTTTCCCAGCTGTCTCACGTTGGCACGTTCTGGTATCCCTGGGGGAGGAACTTCCTGAAGACGGAGTACCTTGGCATTCCGTGGCTCTCGGCGTTCATGACTAAGCTCCTGGGCAAGGGCCAAGCCTTTATAATAGAGGCCGAGGGCCTTCTGCCGGTCATATTTGCCGTGATAGGAATAGCGGCCACGTACATGGCAGTCTACAGGGCCACCAGGTCAAAGCTGGGAGCAATAACTGCGGCGTCTGTCTACGCCTTCTACCCCGCTATAGTGCTTGACAAGTCCTTTGCAACGTATCCGGGCAAACAGGTCTCAGGCCTTGGAATTATAGCGCTCTCGCTGTACTTCCTCGCCGTAGCTTACACTTCCACTTCGAGGAATAGGTCCCTCGTGGCTGCGCTGGTAGGAGGCATAGTAGGAGGCTCCCTCGCGTGGCTATGGGGAGGCTATGAATACGTTGCACTAATACTGGCGGTTATAGTGCTGCTGGACCCCTTCATCGTAAGCCCCACCATGGACAGGTTCTATAAGCATCTGGCCGCGGCAGTAGGCTACCTGGCAGTGCTTTCAACGTCCCCTGCAGTAGGGCCCACTTACGTCTACCACAGCCTAGGCCTCGCCCTTTTGGCAGTTCTCGCAGTTTACTTCTTAGAGGCTAACGTTGAAAAGCTGCACCTTGAAAGGCTGCACCTCACGAGCACGTTTACGAGGAAGATGCATCTGTGGGTCATAATCCTAGGCGTGGGGCTTCTTGCGGCAGCTGCAATGTCGGGCATAATATCATTGCCCTCAAGGGTGCTGCTAGCGCTCGGAATAAGGCCACTAACGGGCGTTGTGCCGCTTACCGTGCAGGAGTATATGCCCATACCGTTCTCAGAGGCAATGGCCGAATATGGGCCCGTCTTCTTCGTGACGCTTATAGGATTAATAGTGCTCATTTATGACGTTGTTGCAAGGCGTGAGAGGCTAAGCAGCACCGATACCTTAAGGGTTGCGTTCTTGGCGCTTGGCGTGCTCTTTATGGTGGCCAGCATAAATGAGGCCTACTTCATACCTTCAGCCGCATTTTTCCTGGCGCTCTCAGCAGGAACCTCCATAGGGGCTCTAACGTCCATGCACGTAAGCTACTTCGACAAGAAGACAAGGCGCACCTACTATAAGAGGGAGCCAGCTGCACTTGCAGTAGGGGTCATACTGGCCATAATTATCCTTGGGTTCGCGGCTTATTACATTCCTGAGGATTACGCTGCGCTGAAACTGGACGCGCCGGCAGTGACCACCGGCTGGCTGACGGCGCTTTCAGTGCCCACCTCCAATGGTACTAGCAGAGTCATAGTACCCCTTAACAATGCCTGGATTGCAGCCCTTAACTACATCAAGTATAACACGTCAAAGAAGTCCATAGTAGTGTCGTGGTGGGACTATGGCTACTGGATAGCAGCGTTAGGCAACAGGACAACAGTAGTTGACGGCTCTACAATTAACGGAACTCAGATAGGGCTGGTGGCTAACGTGTTCACTGCTCCAGTGAACCAGAGCCCTGTCTACCTTGAAATGATGAGGCTGGCGCCAAACGATACATACCTAATAACTTATGATATATTCATTGGTATCTATGATAATAGCACCCACAGCGTGATAATGTTCCCATACCCTAACGTATACCCCGTTAATCCTCAGGCAGGAGTTTATGCCATAACTTACGGGCTCGGTGATATTGCTAAATCTTACCAAATGTTAAGGATAGCCCTTAGAGTTAACCCGTATGCTGACAGCCCCTTCTTCTCTAACTACACCTCAGTAACTACTGAGAGTAATTACGAATTCTACCAGTTCCCAGCGTTTGTTGGAGGTCCGAGCTCCAACGTTAGTTTAACCCTCCACACCACCATATACGATCTCATGATGTATGGCATCAGCGTGTTAAACAAGTACGGCTACTTTGGAACAGGCGCGAAGTTCCTCACTAATGTAACTTCGTTCGTGCCTGCCGGGGTGCAATACGTCGATCCGCTCACGGGCTCCATAGTGCCAGAACCCATAACTCCCCCTAGCCCGCTGCCGTACTACCAGCCGGCCAAGGTGTTCATTTCAGTGCCATATGCATGGAGCCCGGCAGGCTCCAACGTGACGTACTTCTACAGCGTCGTTGTATTCCTTTATAGGTGGACGGGCGTCATTTAAGCCCGAACGCCACTTGGGCCCTTCGGCCTTTGACCCCAAATCAATTTAACTTTTGATCACAACATACTCTTAGGTGCTGCTAATTTGCCAAGGCTATTTGGAAAGAAATCGCAGCCCACGGACTCAAGACGACAAGTACTGGATGACTTAGTAAAGGCTCAGATGTATCTAATCAATGCGAGGAAGAGCGTTCGGAACAGCATGGTAAGGCTAAGGGCTTACTCAAAGGAAAATGAGCTTAAACAAATGGAGGATACCTTGAACGCGCTCGACTGGCTGCTTGAGTGGGCCCTGTTGAAGGTACAGACTCTAATTACAGTGGGCTTAGTCAACTGGAGGGAGGTGGCCACAGTTATGAACGTAGTGAAGAAGGTTATGCAGGAGTACAGCTACCTCGACCCAAGAATTGAGGAGGAAATATCGGGCGCCGAGGAGAGCCTCTCCAGGGCATGGATGAACATAGAGCCATCGCTGCCAGAAGAGTTTAGTGAGAAGGACCTAACGTCGATAGAGGAAGAGGCTAAAAAGGTTATTAAAGAGGCAGAGATGGTCGCCAAGAGCAGAGGAAGCGCCAACACCCTAGCATCGCAGCAATAACGCCTTTTCCAAGGCTCGCTAAATGGCCATACGGGCGAGAGCCCGCTGCCAGAGGGTTACGGTATACGTAACAGGACTATAAGGTAAACATTTAGAGTCGTGAATGGAAGTCCTGGTCTCAATTGGCTTAGAGGCCTATTGTACAGGCTTTAGCCGCTTCACCATTACGTAAGCGTCCTCACCATCCCTATAGTAGCCTTTGATTATCCTGACTTTTTCAAAGCCGAACTTCTCGTAGAGGTTTATGGCGGGGGTATTCGAGACCCTGACCTCAAGGTATATAGCGTCTACGTCATACTTTGATTTGAGCACATTTATAGCTTCTTGCATAAGGGCCGACCCAACGCCTTTCCGTCTATACTCAGCTAGAACAGCTATGGAAATCACGTGACCTACCTTAGCGGACTCCGAAAACCTCCTCCTAATGGCGTCCAACAGGCCCTCGCTTTTTCCTGGCCTTTCTGTCAGCTCGTTTTCAAGGCCCATAAGAACCTTGTCGTGGGTCTCTTCGACCCTGTTCATAATGTAGCCTATAATTTTGCCCTGGTGCTCGGCTACTAGGAAGGCGTCTCCCCACTCGTTAAGCACGTAAACATAGAAGCTGTACCAGTAGTTTTCGGGAAGGCTTGCTAGGTTAACCTCCATTACCTGATCTATGTCCTCCTCCCTCGCCCTTCTTATAATAAAAGGAAAGCCTTCACTGCCCTCCTGCTCCTCCGCTTTCACTTCAGGGCGCCTGGGAGCCTGTGACTTTGTAAGGTTAATAAACGGCTCTTAACTTTAAATTACAGTTGTTCAGAGAGGACCGTTGGGCTAGGCATTGAGCTTCAGGCACCCCTCACTTGACATAACAGGGTCAACGTCAAAGGAACTCGCAGGACACTGCATAGCCTTAGGCGTGACAGCCAGCGCTTCGATATATAGGTCGCTTGACACGGCAAGGGCCCTCATGAGAAGGGGAGCTGAAGTTCATGTCATAATGACTAGGGCCGCGGCTGACCTGGTTAGTCCGAAGCTCTTTCACTGGGCCACAGGAAATAGACCTGTAGTTGCGATAAGCGGCGATATAGAGCATGTAGAGATGGCTCACAGCTGCTCAGCTATGCTTTTGGCCCCTGCGACGTATTCATCTATAACTAAGCTCGCGTTAGGCATAGCTGACAACCCAGTGGTGCTCACTGCAATAACAATGATGGGTTACGGAAGGCCCGTCGCTGTAGTCCCTGCAATGCATGAAGGCATGGAAAGGAGCCCCCAATATCAAGACGCCGTGAGCAGGCTAAAGGGCATGGGGGTGCTGGTAATACCGCCGCTTGAAGCCGAGTCCGTAGCTAAGTACCCGGACCCCTACCTGGTGGCCCGCGCGTTCACTTCGTTTGCCCTCAGGGGCTTCGATATGAAGGGCCTTAGGGTGCTGGTCACGGCTGGGGCCACCAGAAGCTGGATAGACTCGGTGAGGTTCGTATCTAACCCCAGCTCCGGGAGGATGGGCGTTGAGATAGCCATAGACGCTTTCGCAAGGGGGGCGGAGGTTGACGTAATATATGGTCATGTAGATGTCAAAATACCTCACTTCGTGAATTCCTATCATGTTGAGACGACGGAGGAGATGGCGGAGAGAATGCGCGAGCTCACCGCCTCAAGAAGTTATGATATAATAGTTGGCGCTGCGGCGCCTCTGGACTTCACGGTTGAGGCCCCCTACAAGGGCAAGCTCAAGAGCGACTCGAGTTATACCATAACCCTTAGGCCCGCGCCAAAGACCCTAAAGTCCATAACATTGAAGCCTAAGGTATTGATATCGTTCGCAGCAGATGTAGCAACTACGGAGAAGGAGCTCATAAGCTCAGCCATGGAAAAGGCCTCTAAGTACGGTGCTACGCTAGTGGCTGCAAATCCAGTTAATGTAGGCACTTATGGCTTTGCGAGCGAGTACGATAAGGTTGTTGTGGTTGACACGGGCACAGGTAGGATCTATGACTTGGGCCTGGATAGGAAAGAGTCGCTCGCCAGGAAGATACTTGATATCGCGTTGTCACAGATAAAGTCACGCAACGGCTAAGCGTGGCGTAATCCTAGCCATCGCTATCAGAGGTGAGCTAAACCGCGAAATCGATCTGATACTCAAGGAACTTTAAAAGTGTAGCGCACTAGATGTAACAGAGGGCGCCTTTGAATTCCAAGAGGATTTTGTTAGATGATGTAATTAATATAGACTACGAAAAGGCCATAGACGCGATAACCTCCTTTATAAAGGACTTCCTGGAGAGCTCCTCCGTTAAGGGCTTTGTAATAGGCGTTAGTGGCGGTGTTGACTCGGCGGCGACTTACTTTGCGGCAGTTAAAGCCGTAGGTCCAGAGAAGGTCATGGCGTTAATTATGCACGACTCCACCGTAACTCCAAAGGAGGATGTTGATGACGCAAAACATCTAATTGAAATTGCTAGGACGCAGTATAACATCATAGATATAGCCCCTATAGTGGAGACCTATAGGTCAACCATACCAGTTTATGACCCTGCAGATACGGTTCCGCTTGGCAACCTAAGGGCCAGGATCAGGATGTCGCTGCTCTACTACTATGCTAATAAGTTTAATTATGCAGTCTTAGGCACTGGAGACAGAAGCGAGGCCTTCTTAGGGTACTTCACTAAGTATGGTGATGGCGGTGTCGACCTCCTGCCTATAGCGCCGCTTCTGAAGAGCCAGGTCAGAAGGCTTGCACTGAAGCTGGGGGTGCCCGAGAAGGTCGCGTTCAAACCGAGCAGCCCACGGCTCTGGCCTGGACAGACGGCTGAGGGCGAGCTCGGAGTTAGCTATGATCAGGTTGACCTAGTCATACACGCCATCGAGGACCTCAAGATGACGCCGTCAGAGGCCGCCGAAGCGACCGGGGTAAGCATGGACATTATTAATAGGGTGCTTCAGCTGAACAAGTCAACTCAACACAAGAGGTCGCTGCCCCCTTCACCTTCGCTGGAGAGCGTGGTCAGATACATGCCACGATAATGTAAGAAAAGATATTTTTGTAAAAGGTGTTTCAAAGTTGGCCCCCGTCTGCGTCTCAGTGCCCCATCACATTACCGCTGCCTTTGTCCCAGTGTGGGGTAGCACTCCAAGGGACTCGGGCTCCGTGGGCGTAGGCATAGCTGTGGAGCCCCGTCTTGAGCTGTGTTACGACCTGAAGCTATCAGGGGAACCTGCAGGAACTGCCGCAAAACTTCTTGAAAGCAACGGCGTCGACTTATCGAAGGTTAAGTCCTCCAACCCGCTCCCCTGGAGCTTTGGTTACGCGACCAGCGGCGCCTCTGCGGTGGCTGCAGCCCACCTGGCGTCTTACCTCAAGGGCAAGAGCCTGGGCTCCCTCCTAGTCCAGGCGCATGAAATTGAAGTTCAGGACAGGACGGGACTTGGGGACGTGCTGGCCATTAGCTGTGGCCTGGGGCTAGTGCTTAGGAGAAGGGCGGGTCCCCCTGGCATAGGCCAAGTGGACTGCCTGTATCTGCCTAGGAGCATTTCCCTGCTTTCCATAGAGGCTGGGGGGATGAGCACAGAGTCGCTGCTCTCATCACTAGGTGATGACTTTTACGTGGAGTCGTCCAACGTGCTCAGGAAACTTGACGAGGAGCTGAGCCTTGAAGCGTTCATAGAGAGCGTGAGGGCGCTAAATGACAAACTGGGGCTTCCCAGCTCTATATTAGGCGCGCAGAACTTCGAGTACGTGACTAAGGTTCCAGGGCTCTTAGGCTATTACACAAAAAAGAGGCTGGTGATCCTCATAATAGAGAGGGATCTCGTAGGCGACGCCGTGGATTATCTTAGGAAGGGACTCCCTTACGACATAAGGGAGTTAAGCCCTTCGGAGGCAGGTCCTTACCTGAGGTGAGCACATGGAGGACATACCGAGAAGCCATCCAAGGTACTGGTCGCTAGTGACAAGGCAGAAGCTAGTGGATGCCATGAAGGAGGGCGTAGTGGTCCCTCAGGGACTGATATCCCACGGCAGAGGGGAGGCCTTTGACTACATACTTGGCGAGAAGAGCCTGGACTTCGCCCTTGAAGCTGAGAGAACAGCTGTAGCCGCAATGCTACTTGCCAAGAGACCTATTATATCCGTAAATGGCAACTACGCCGCCTTAGCAGCCGACGATATAGTGAAGCTCTCAGAGCAGCTAAATGCCCCAATAGAGGTGAACGTCTTCCATAGGACCGAGGAAAGGGTAAAGGTCATAGAGGACTTCATGAAGAGGCACGGAGCCACGAGAGTTTATGGAAGCGAGTGCCAGAAGACTCACATACCAGGCCTTGAGAGTGCAAGGGGCATAGTATGCGTTGATGGAATATATTCGGCAGACGTTGTTCTGGTAGCAATAGAAGATGGCGATAGAACGGAAGCGCTCAGAAGGATGGGCAAGGTAGTTATAGCCATAGACCTCAACCCCTTCAGTAGGACTGCCCAGGCGGCTTCAATAACTATAGTAGACGAGGCCATAAGAGCCACGAAGAATATGATAAGCATGGCTGAAGAGCTCAAGGGCTTGGGCAAAGATAAGTTAAGGGACATAGTTAGCAGCTACAGCAACAGGAGGACCCTTAGTATGGCATTCAGGGCAATGCTTGAGAGGCTCGAGTACGCGTCATCAAAGGGAATCATAATTGACCTGGGGTTCCGCGACGAAGTTAACGTTTGAACGGGTTCCCGCATACCTGGGAGTAACTATCTCCTCTGCCAGCCTGATTATTTCTTCTGCAAGGCCTATCTCGGATGAGAGCTCGTCAGGATATTGTGACTTGGCCTTCTCTAAGAACTCCACCAGGAGAGGAAGCGTAGTGAAGGCCTCCCTAGCCACCGCGCTCTTGTCGCCTCTCCTGGAGGCCGCCCTAAGCTCCATGAGAAGCCTCTGCGGGTTAAGGCTGTAGAACTGTATTTTAAGGAGCTTAAGCTTATAGTCCTCGCTCTCAGCTACGGGCTTCCCCTCATATTTAGCTATAGCCTCCTCGACGTCTCTCCTCCTTAATATAACCCACCAGTGCTGGTTGCTGCTCCTATAGGAGGTTCTTATTATGCCATAGTTCTTCTCCAGCGCATAAAGCAGTGGAACAGGGTTATAGTCAAGACCATAGGCCGTCAGTTTGTCCTTAAGGTCCTTTAGGCTGAAGTCACCTAACTTAGCCCCGCCTCTCAGCGACGCCTCCAGCATTGATTTGAGGACGTAGTAGCCCCTATCGCCGTACTTTGCCAGAAACTCCTCCATGCTAGAGGCGTCGCCCTCCATGCCAATCGCCACTGTTACTGAAGCGATTTAACTACCGCATCCACAACCCTAACCTAAGAGCCGGTGGTTTTCAGTGGAAGCCGCCTTAGGCCGGCCTGCAGGGCTTCCTCTGGACAATAATGAGAACGTGGTTGAGGCCCTGGAAGTGACTAAGAGGTTCGGTAAGACGCCCGCCCTGAGGGGAGTTAACTTACAGGTCAAGAGGGGAGAGGTCCACGTAATAGCAGGTCATAATGGCGCAGGCAAGAGCACGTTATTTAAGATAATAATAGGCCTTATAAGGAGGGACTCAGGCTCTCTCAAGGTTCTCGGGGTAGACCCCTCGGCGCCTTCATGGCGTAAGCTGGTCAGGTACATAGGTTATGTGCCTGAGGACGCGTCGCCATATGAGAGGCTCACGGGCTACGAGTACCTGAGGTTCTTTGCCAGGCTCTATGCGAGGGACCCCAGCGAGGTTGAGGAAATGGTGAAGGTGGGCGTTAACATAGCTGGCCTAAGTGATAGAGACCTGAGGAGAAAGGCCGGCGAGTACAGCAATGGAATGAAGAGAAGGCTCCTGATAGCCAGGGCGCTTATGCACAGGCCTTTGTTAGTATTGCTAGACGAGCCAACCAACGGCCTAGACGTTTTCTCAGCCCATGAAGTTAGGACCATGATAAAATCCCTCTCACGAACAGGAGTGACTTTTGTCATAGCCACTCACAACATGGCTGAGGCCGAGTACTTAGCTGACAGAGTAACGTTCATGGCTTATGGTAAGTCCCTGTTTGCCGGCAGTCCAAAGGAGGCCCGGGAGTCCTTCGGGGCCGAAAACTTAGAGGAGGCGTTCGTTAAGGCGGTGAAGTCCTATGAGGATAGAGGAGATTAAGGCCGTACTCTGGAAGGAGCTCCTTGACATGGTGCGCGATCGCAGGGCCCTGGCTCTGATGATAATCGTCCCCCTCGTAGGGCTCCCATTAATGGCATTACTTGCAGGAGGCCTCAGCTCAGCGCAGTTAACGACAGTTTACATACAGGTCAACGATACGAAGTCGTTTGGAATAGCAGAGTGGCTTGGCGAGAGCATAGTTAATGCCTCTGAGCAACAGGGCTTAAAGGTCAATCTAACAGTGTCTAGCGGGCCTCCCCCTCGGGTCTACGACATAGAGATTACTATACCTCGGGGCTTCTACAATAACCTGACTGCTGTAGACGGCGTCGCGACGCTCATCGTGAGGGTTATGGTAGGCAGCTACGCGGCCCAGGAGGTGAGTAACATCATTTCCTCAGTGGTGTCGCAGCTTAGCTCCCAGGTGGTTGACAGCAGAGTTGATAGCCTTGCAAGAATGGCCGGTATCAACATCTCCGCCGAGAGGCTTCTCAATCCAATAGTAATAACCACTGGCTACATATTGCCCTCAGGCAAGGCTGCGAGCGCTCAGCAGGTTCAGCTGTCGCTTACCGTGAGGCTACTCCAGTTTTCCCTGTTCTTTGTCGTTAACCCAGCGGTGGTCTTAATGACTGACGCCTTTCTTGGAGAGAAGGAGCGCAAGACTCTTGAAGTGCTCCTGGCGTCTCCGCTGTCCGGCACCTCGCTGCTTGTTGGCAAGCTGCTCTCCTCCGCCGTGATGGGCCTCGCAATTGCGGTCGCCGACAGCGCGGGCTTCATTATTTACTTCCTGATGTTGGCGTCCTCGGCAGGGCTCAGGCTAACGCCGGCACTGCTCGGGCTTAACATGGTGGACTCAGCAGTCCTAGTGCTGATGACGTCATCATTTATAATGCCTATAGTGTTAAGGAGCCCTTCAGCCAGGGCCGCTCAGGCCTCCGCGTATGCTTTGCTTATGGTCGCGCTAGGGATCTACTTTAGCGCGTTGTTCGTCAACGTAGGCTCACTGCCCACAGCTATAAGGTACACGCTCATGGCGATACCGTTCACCGAGGCTTCCCTCGCGCTCTCAAATTACGTTGTGGGCCAATACTTAATGGCCGCCCTAGACATAATAATAATGGTGGCCTTCACAGCGCTATTCGTTGCCCTATCGCTCAAGGCTTTCAATCCAGAGAGGTTGGTTACCTCAAGGTAATAGGCCAAGCCAGGTAAGGAGCTCCAACAAAATTACCCTTTAGGCTAAATGGCCTTACGCGGCCTGGGCTTTATGAAATCCTTCGGGGCCGCGTCAAAGGGCTCAAGGTACTTTCTAAGAACCTTGGGTATTATAACTGTTCCATCAGGTTCCTGGAAGTTCTCTAATATGGCCGTAATAGTTCTCGTTGATGCTATTCCTGTGCTGTTCAGCGTGTGCACGTACTCGCCCCTCTCCATGCCCTTTCTCCTTATTAACCTTATGTTAAGCCTATAAGCCTGCCAGTCCGTGCAGTTGCTCGCGCTGACCATTTCGCGGTACTTGCCCTGGGCGGGCATCCAGGCCTCTAGGTCATATTTTTTGACGGCGCAGGCGCCCAGGTCGCCAGAGGCTATGTTTACAACCCTGTATGGTATTCCCAGGCCCTGGAACAGCCCCTCGGCATTTGATATAAGCTCTTCATGTATCTTCTGGCTCTCCTCAGGCTTTGAGAACACGAACTGCTCAACCTTGTGGAACTGGTGAACCCTGAATATTCCTTTGAGGTCCTTGTTGGCGGCCCCGGCCTCGCGCCTGAAGGCGGGGCTTATGCCGACAAACTTCTTTGGGAGCTCGTCATCATATAGCTCCTCATTATAATACATTGCTGCCAGTGAGTGCTCTGCAGTGGCTATCAGGTAGAGGTCGTCATTCTCTATTTTATAAATGGCGTCCTGGAAGGTCGCCAGGTCTATGACGCTATTTATGACCTTATATCTCAGCATGTAGGGTGGCAACACGAGGGTGTAACCTTTAGAGGTAAGCTTATCTATGGCGTAAAGCAGCAGGGCGAAGTCTAGCCAGACCAAGTCATCAAAGAGGTAATAAAACCTGGAGCCGGCGACCTCGGAGGCCTTTTCAGTATCGCCGAGCTTTAGGACGTTCTCGAGCATATCGGCGTGCCCTACGGGCTTCCAGTCGATCAACTCGTAGGGTACATTAAAGCCATAGGCTTCCGTCTGGGCTTTGAAGGCGTCTAGGTACTCGTGGTACACCCTGGGGGTGCCCCAGAATCTTACTGGCCTTGTGGCCTCCTCCCCGCCCACAGGAACGTCATCGAGGACTACGTTTGGCAGCCTCCACAGAGCCTCCTCTCTCTTCGCTTCGAGCTCACTCAGCCTCCTCTCCGCGTCCTCGAGCTCTCTGCTGAGCTCCTTGGCCTGGGCCAGGAGCTTCTCCCTTTCCTCACCCTTAGCCTTAGGAATGGCGGCGCTAATAACATTATGCTGGTGCCTTAGCTCATTTATCTCTGCTTGGACCTTTCTCCACTGCTCGTCCAGCTGGACAGCCTCGTCTATTATCTTAACATCGATCTGCCTCTTTCTGGCAACCTCCCTAAGCGCTTCTGGGTTTGTCCTGAGAAGATTCAATATGCTCCATGGCATTTACTACCACCCTCGTGATCTAGCTTCTGGCCCTAATGGTGAGTCAAAGGCTTAAAAGCCGTATATGACGATTATCTATCGATAATTGTAATGCTGGCACCCGCTAAGTTAAGTTCCGCCGTGGTGGACGGCGTCACGAAACGTGAGTAATATAAGTCTCAAAAGTAGGTGGACCGGCCGGGACTTGAACCCGGGACCTCTCGGGTGCAAGCCGAGCGCTCTTCCAGCTGAGCTACCGGCCCACCCTCTCTGGCAGCGTCACCTTTGGCAATTTTAAGGCTTTAAGGCCTATCAAAGGGCGTAGGCCATGAACTTATATCCTTTTGTAGAGTCTATAGCCGGGGATGCAGCTTTGAGCGAGGACCTAGAGAAGCTAAAGGACTATGAGTGGCTGCTTGGCAGAGTTTATGAAAAGATACCTCCAAAGAGCGGTTCAGGGACCTTTGAACTGCCAGAACCTCAAGTAATAAGGGTTGGGACGCAGACCATTATAAAGAACTTCAGGGATATCTCACAGAAATTAAAGAGGGAGCCTGACATGGTCTCACGTTATCTAATGAAGGAGCTGGCGTCTGCGGGCAGCTACGAGGAGGGTTCTGGACAGCTCGTGCTGAGCGTTAAGGTCTCTAGCAAGGTGCTCAAGCAACTTCTCGACATGTTCGTTAAGAGCTATGTCAAGTGTCCCACCTGTGGAAGTATAGATACTCACATAGAGAAGAGAGGCAAGGTATGGATCCTGGTTTGCGAGGCCTGCGGAGCGGAGCAGACGCTAAAGCCATTCTAAGCGAGACGCAAGGGCAATAGAGCCTTCAGGCTTGATGTTTTAGAAGGACATATTAGCTGAATGTAACTAAGGTTAACTTAGGTTTTCAAGTTATAGATAATTAATACACAAGTTGAAAGTAAACTTTAAAGCACGCTCACAGTCAGATGTAATGGTGCCTATGCTTTGAGCTCCGTGCCCACAAAGTTCGACGTGGTAGTGATAGGTGCAGGGCCGGCAGGCTCCGCGGCAGCTTATACTTTAGCCAAGGAAGGCTTCAAGACACTTCTAATAGATCGAGGCAGGGGAGGGGGCGAGAAGGAGCTCTTCGGTGGAAGGGTTTACGCGCAGCCCCTTAGAGAGGTCTGGCCAGAGCTTGACAAGGAGGCACCTATACAGAGGTGGGTCACGCGTGAGAGGATAAGCATGGTTAACGGCGATGAGGTTTTCACAGTCGAGTATAAAAGCCCTGCCGGCAAAAGCTTCACAGCCTTCCTGCCTCAGCTCACGTCGTGGATGGCGCGCAAGGCTGAGCAGGCGGGGGCCCTTTATGTTAATGAGATAACGGTGGATGAAATAGCGTTCAGAGACGGTAAAGCGGTAGGGGTGAGGAGCGGCTCTGACACCATAGAGGCTGATGTAGTTATAGACGCAGAAGGCGTTAACAGGCTCCTGCTTGAGAGGGCCGGCCTCGTAGAGAAGCTTAAACCGGATCACGTGGCCCTTGGAGTTAAGGAAATACTTAGAACTGGCGCCACGCAGCTCGAGGCCTCATTTGGCATTGACTCGAGCGAGGGCGTTTCCTGGGTCGTGGTGGGCGACATAACCAAGGGTGTCCCAGGGGGAGGTTTCATATACACCAACAAGGAAACCGTTAGTATAGGCGTGGTTCTCCACCTAAAGCACGCCATAGAGGCCATAGAGGCTGGCTCTCTGAACCAGCACGTTTACGAACTTGTTGAGGGCTTTAGGCTTCACCCATTTTTCAGGAGGCTTTGGCGTGACGCCACAATTTCAGAGTACGGAGGCCACCTAACAATTGAGGGAGGGCTTAAGTTCGCTCCTGAGAGGTTTGCCTATCCAGGCCTTCTAGTAGTTGGTGACGCGGCCGGGCTGCTCTTAAGTACTGGCGTAAATTACCGCGGTGTCGACTTTGCGGCCTACAGCGGCAAGCTTGCCGCCGAAGCAGTTAAATATGCCAGGGACCACGGAGGCTTCACCTATGACAACATAAGTGTCTACGAGACTTACCTCAAGAATAGCTTTGTGTACAAAGACCTCAAGAAGCACCTGGCGGCGGAGATGCTGATGAACGACCCAGCGCTCTTTGCAAAGCTGCCTAGGATAGCCTTGGGCCTCTTCAGGGAGCTTTACGAGCAGGACTACTCTACTCCAACGCCTTACGAGGCTCTGATATCGGTGCTTAACAACGAAAATATCGGCCTATTTAACCTCTTGCCATTAACTCTCTCGGTGGTGAGGTCCTTATGAGCGCTCAACAGGCCAAACAGGAGCCTCAGCCCATGAAGCTGGAAGACATACTTCAGAGCGACGTCTGGAACGTCGACGAGGAGCCTCACATAGTGGTAGACTATACCAAGTGCGAGAAGTGCCCTGCCAAGCCATGCATTTACCTCTGTCCCGCAGGCTGCTACACTCTGGCCGGCGACAGGATAGTCTTCAGCTACGAGGGCTGCGTGGAGTGCGGTACCTGCAGGGTGATTTGTCCCATGGATGCAATAACTTGGAACTATCCCAAGAGTGGTCATGGCATTATTTTTAGGTTCACTTGAGGGGTGAGCGCATGAGGATAGTGGTAGGCATAAAGTGGGTTCCTGGGACTCAGTCGGTGAGGATAGACCCCAAGACCGGTACCCTGATAAGGGAGGGAGTTCCGAGCATAGTTAATCCGCACGACTTGCCTGCGGCAGAGCTGGCCCTCAGGCTGAGGGACAAGTATGGCGGCGAAGTAATAGCCATCTCTATGGCCCCTCCTCCAGCGGCAAAGGGCCTTGAGTACCTAGTGGGCATGGGCGTCGACAGGGCCATACTAATAACTGACAGGGCCTATGCTGGGGCCGACACCCTGGCTACAAGCTATGTTTTGGCTAACGCAATAAAGAAAATTGATAAGGAGATAGGCAAAGTCGACTTAGTAGTCTTCGGCCAGGAGACCACGGACTCCAGCACTGCCCATATAGCCGCACAGACCGCCAGCTGGCTTGAGTGGCCTTACATATATTATGTCCGAAACGCATGGCTAACGGAGGATGGAAAGTTAAGGGTGGAGAGAATACTTGAAGAGGCCATAGAGGAGTGGGAGGTAGATCTTCCAGCCATAATAAACGTCGCTATGAAATCTCTGAAGCCAAGGCCCGTCACGCTGATTAATAAGATAAGGTTCAAGGCAAACCCCAGCATCATGATGACTTGGACTAACAATGATCTGAAGCTAGACCCAAGGTGCACCGGACTTAAGGGCTCACCAACCTTTGTTGCGAAGACCGTCGACGTCCCAGAGGTTCCGAGAAAGAAGCAGGTCTACGTGCCCAAGAATGGCGAGGACGCCGCTAAGTGGATACTCAAGTCGCTGCTCTCTGATGAGAAGGCCTCCAAGGCGCTGATAAAGGCCCTTAAGGAGGGAGGTGACGCGGCATGAGTCAGTGGACCGCTCCTCCTTCAGCGGGCTCGCAGGACTGCGACAAACTTTGCCCTGAGTGGGAGTGCAGGGACAACAGCGAGTACAGGGGCGTCTGGGTTATAGGTGAAGTAGATGAGAACGGCATTATAGAGCCGAGCCTGCAGATGCTAACGCCAGCTAAGAAGGTGGCGAGCAAGCTCAACGTTAAGATAACTGGCGTACTCCTTGGCAGCAATGTAAAGAGGTTCGCAAATCAGTTCATAGAGTATGGGGCTGACGAGGTCATAGTCGTCGACGATCCTCGTCTCTCTTCCTACGCGCCCAACGTCTATGGGGAGGTCGCTGTGAGCTTAATCAAGAAGTACAAGCCTGAGATGGTCTTCGTGGCCGGCACTATGAAGGGAAGGGAGCTGGCGCCTTACATAGCCAACCACCTGCGGGCAGGAATAACTGCTGATTGCACAGACTTTGACGTTGATGAGAAGACCAGGGATGTCTTTCAGATAAGGCCGCCCTTTGGCGCCGTGCTGCTGGCATATATAAGGACGCCCAACAGAAGGCCTCAGCTGGCGACGGCAAGACCCAACGTGTTCCCCCTGCCTCAGCGCGATCCAAGCAGGGAGGGAGAGATAATAGAGGAAAAGGTGGATTATGTACCTCAGCCTAAGGCAAGGCTCGTCTCACGCAAGGTAGTGCCAAGGACTGAGGTGCCCATAGAGAAGGCGGAGCTGGTGATAGGCGGTGGCAAGGGCCTTGGAACCGCCGAGGGCTTCAAGATGTTGCAGGAGCTGGCCAACGCCATGGGCGCTGTCGTGGGAGGCAGCAGGAAGGCCGTAGACTTAGGCTGGATACCTCATGAAAGGCAGATAGGGCAGACAGGCAAATCGTTAAAGTCAGTCATATACATGGCCGTTGGCATAAGCGGCGCGGCGCAGCACATGTTCGGCGTGAGGGAGGCCGAGGTCGTGGTAGCCATAAACAAGGACCCAACGGCACCTATATTCTCGCAGTGTGACTATGGCGTAGTTGCAGACTATCGTGAGGTCATACCGCATCTGATAAAGATGCTTAAGGATCTGAAGGAGCAAGTGAAGAGGGGCGAGACCCCCAGAGTAGAGTGACCTGACTTGAGCCAGGGGGAAGACGAGCGACTAAGGCTTTTTGAGAGGAGCCTCAGCAGGTTTGCTGGAGTTCTTGGGCTTCGTGTCAACGTTGAGCTCTCCAGGAAAGTAGAGGAGGTCCAGCTGAAGATAATGGATGATGTGACGAAGGTCATTGACAAGATATGGTCCCAGGGCCTAACCCTGCAGGACCTTTTGGCGAGGCTGAGCAATGACGGCGTCCTAAGGGAGGAGGCGGTCTATGCATCTAAGGCCATCGGTGAAAGCCTGAACCCTGACTCTGTAGATGACGTGTTGGCAAGGGCCATCTCTGGCGACGTCTCCCAGGAGGGGGCAAAAAGCGCCTTAATAGCATTCCAGGCTATAGCGAGGGCCTACGCCAGCAGGTACTTCAAGGAGAACGGCTCCATAGAGCACCTGTCGCCCTACTGTCCCCTCTGTGGAGCAGAGAGCCGCACCATGGTTAAGAGGGGAGACAAGTATGTGATGGTGTGCCACCTCTGCGGCTATGAATGGGTCATTGGCAGGGGCTCGCCCGTTTGTCCCTTCTGTGGAAATGATAATAAGTTTAAGCTTGGGACCTTCATGGACAAGGAGTGGAAGTATGGCCTTATGTTCTGCCAGGAGTGCGGCTCATACTGGAGAGTTATTTGGGATGAAGAGATGGCTTCGGCGCCTAGCATAGTCCTGCCGCTTCTAGCTATGGCTGCTGAGAGGTTCAGAACTGCCCTGCCCAAGGATATTGTCAATGGCTCTCAGGAGCCTGGTGCTGAGGTTTCGTTGGACAAGGAAGAGGATGAAACCGAAGGTAAGGAGTGAGTAAAGCCAGAGCGGATTAAGGGCCATCACGCTCTGCTGCCCGGAAAGGTCGCCTTCAGCTAGGCCCTCTCTCACCATTAGCCTCTTCAAGTAGGCCCCAAGTATAGGCATACCTATTATAATCATATAGGCGGTCATCATCGCGGCTATTCCAATGACCTTAAACAACATGTTGTATCTCCTCCCTAACATTACGTCAAGGGCCCTTGAGACTATGAGTAGGAAGGCCATTTCCATAGCAGACCCTACCATAGCCGATGTGAGCCCCACCAGGGAGAGATCAATCGAAAACGTAGTAAGCCGCTTCAGGGCATAAGAAGCTATGGCAAGGACTATGCCTAGTGACATAAGAACTGGGCCCAGCTGGGCTTCGGAGAGGTGGCTTAGATAAGCCCTTGTGTTAACGAGCCTGGGGTCTGGCCGCCCTCCCTCCTTCTGCCCCTGTGCGCCCATAACGGTCACCTAAGGTTCTGACACAGCATCTATATTAAGTACGTTCGAAAGATATTTGGCCATGAACTTAGAGTCGAAGCCCCGCGAGGCGTCAACTATGACTTTCCTTGGCCTTGACTCCCTTATGTAGTCCACCACCTCCCAGAAGGTAGCATGGTCACTAAAGGAAACCCTGTAAACCTTATCGTTAACCTTAACAGCAGGGCCCCGCCTTTCGGTACCGGTAAGTATCACGTGAACAGCCGGCACCCTTATCATTGACGAGGACTTGGATAGGTGGATAAATGCTATGGACCCTGGGAGAAGCTCGTCCCTGCTGTAGAGCCTCACATCACCCAGTTCCACGTTATAAAATTTTGAGGCTATCTTAGCAAGCTTCAGGGTGGTCTCGTCGGCCAGGAAGGCGCCTGAAACGCCCCTTATCCTCAGCTCTACCATTATTTCTTGAAGTTTTCCATTATAACCATATATTATTATGGGGTTGTTAGGCGACTCCACCTCTATAATATTGACTAGAGCCCCCAGGGCGTCCCACTCGGTTCCTTTTCTGGATAGGTGAGGACTACCGTAGGTGGCATCTACTACTAGGACGTCAAGGTCTTGCAGGGGAGGGGTGCCAGGCATCTTGAAGTCACCGGTATAGCCAGCGGTGCCCTGAGGGGTTTCCACCATTACCTGGGCGCTTCCAGCTATGTGCCTTGACGGTATAAGCTTTAACTTCTCATTGTCAAATTCCACCTCTTTATAATAGTCAAGCAGCAGCGCCTTGCTCTGAGGTATCGAGTATCCTAAGACCTTAAGGAACTCGTGGGTGACAGGGGTCGCTGCGATGAACAGGCTCTCAGAGATGCTCCGGCTAAGGTACTTGGTATGGTCTTCATGGGCATGTGTGACGACCCTTATAGGCCTTTTATGGTAGGAGTCGGCCACTACGTTGTTCCCTAGCAGTATTGCCCCGTTCGGCATCACAGCAGCTAACAAGCTGTATCCCCTGCTGCCTCGTTAGCCCAACTTAAAAATAGCCGCTATAGAGTGGCAGGCCCTGGTCCCGCCGCGGGGAATTGAACCCCGGACCACCCGGTGTCGGCCGGAGGGGCTAGGCCTCCAGCCGCCCCGTCCCACTACAGCCGGGCGCTCTGACCGCTGAGCTACGGCGGGCCTGCCTGGTATCCTGTTCGTGCCCTGTTGTTTTAAGCCTTACTGAAATCACAGTGTAGCAGAGAGGTTTCCATAAGGCTTCCTGCTCTGCGACTGCCTCCCTTTCCACGAGATAGGAAAGGCAATCGCTCAATATTAAATGGTTCCATTCCAGCTCCAAGTAACAAGAGCCATTATATCGGCTAGTTGTGGTCGTCAGGGCAGAGGGACTTGGATAGGCCCCTAATGTTACTAACCGCGTTTTGAAAAGCTTCGTAGACACTATCATGGATCTTATACTCTGCGGCCTCCTCAGCTAACGTAGAGCTTATGACGACTAACAGGAGATCGGCCTCCCTTAGCTCTTGACACAGGCCATCCCTATCCAGCCCATTAGAGGCCACATAATCCGCAATCACGCTAAAGTAGTCACACATGAGCTCTGCAATGACCGCCGAGGAGGCGCACAGCAGCCTGATGTAGAGAGGCATCTCGACAAACGATCTATAGCCTCTTGACTTGACGCACTCGCCCTCTAGCGTTTTTGCGTCAACACAGCCTGAGCGTACCTCCGAGAGTCCAAACTTAACAGCCCTCCACAGGAGCTCGTAATACTCCTCATGTAAGGACGAGCTCACGGTTCACTCCTTGATAGTATAAACATCTCTTCGCTTAAAAGAGCAAGTTTATTTTCTCTCTTTTATAGCTTTATTTTGAGAAGGGAGCAGAGATGTGTGCAGAGGAGAATAACGAGAAGTCGGTTAAGTACTCTGACATGGTCTATGAGATGCTAAAGAATGATATCCTTGGAAGGCGATTCGAGCCCAAGGACAAGCTCAGCGAGACTACGTTAGCTAAGCTCTACAACGTGAGCAGGACACCCGTGAGGGAGGCGCTTCACAAACTTGAGAAGGAAGGGCTTGTAGTGAAACTTAGCGATGGCTATCATGTCTCTTTTCTGACGAAGGAGCAAATACTAAAGATATTCGAAGTAAGGGCAGTCCTTGAAGCTTTGGCGGCAGAGAAGGCGGCTGAAAACAGGGACCCAGCTATGCTCAGTAAGCTAAGGGAGGCGGCCGAGAATTTCAAGAAAGCCGATAGGAGCAACCCGCTGGCCCTGGCCCAGGCCAACAGCTACTTCCACGACATAATAGCCGACATGAGCGGCAACGAGTACCTAAGGGATATACTTAAGGATCTAAGGAACAAGTTGGCTATAGTCAGGGTGGATCTATTCGCATCAAGCAATAGAGTTGAACAGGAAATAGAAGAGCACTGGAGGATCTATGAAGCCATAGAGAAGGGGGACCCTAAAGAGGCGCACGATGCAGCGCTTAAGCATCAGATGAACTTAATTGAATTCATAAAGTCAAAGAGAATGGTTGGGGGCATACTAGTTTGATTTTAAATGAGTCGCTGGCATTAACTTACATCGATTAAAATGGCTCATGTGATCGGCCGCGCGTGGCTGCAGGTAAATGGCGTTAGCTAGCGAAGTTGACGTGTGCTAAGACTTTGCTATTGGCCTCCCCTATGTCCGAAGGGCATAGCTTGTCGTTGCCCAGTCATGTGGCTAAAGGCGCTCCCTGTGGCGGAGCATGTATTTAGTCTACTTTAAAAGGTTGATCTGAGATTGAGAGAAAAGGTGGTGAAGCGACATGTCACTGAGACTTGGAGCCTTACCTCAGTTTAAGGTGCCTCCCAAGGGAGAGCATTATGACGTGCTCATAGTAGGCGCAGGGCCTGCGGGGCTCTCTGCAGCCGTCTATGCGTCAAGGTTCCTGCTCAAGACTGTGGTGGTCTCTGAGGACGTCGGAGGTCAACTCAACTTAACTAACGTAGTTGATGATTATCCTGCCACGCTCTCGATTAGCGCGACAGAGCTCATATCACGCTTCAGGGAGCATGCAGAGAAGCTCTTCGGGGTCCCTATCTACACTAACATAACTGTCCAGAAGTTCTCCAGAGAGGGCGATGAATACCACGTAACTGGGACTAGGGGGCTGGACGTTTACTCTAAGACGATAATACTTGCCGTCGGTTCCAGGAGAAGGAAGCTAAACGTGCCTGGAGAAAATGAGTTTGCCGGCAGGGGCGTAAGCTACTGCAGCATCTGCGACGCGCCGCTCTATAAGGGCAAGGAAGCTGTTGCCGTGGTAGGAGGTGGAGACGCGGCCTTTGAAGGGGCCATACTGCTTTCAGGCTACGTGAAGAAGGTATACCTGATACACAGGAGGAGCGAGTTCAGGGCGAAGCCCTTCTACGTTCAGGAAGCCATGTCAAGGCCTAACATAGAGTTTGTCCTCAACTCAGTGGTTACCGAGATTAAGGGCGACAAGCTGGTTAGGAGCGTTGTAGTAAAGAACAACGTCGACAACAGCATTAGAGAGCTTAACGTGGATGGAGTGTTCATAGAGATAGGCTTCGAGCCCCCCAAGGACTGGTACCAGTCCTTAGGCCTTGAGGTTGATGAGCTTGGCTACGTGAAGACAGACTTGTGGATGAAGACCAACCTTCCTGGGGTCTTTGCTGCAGGTGACGCGATAAGCCTGTGGCGCGGCTTCAGGCAGATAGTCAATGCCGCCGCATCAGGGGCTATAGCCGCCTACAGCGCCTACACATACCTGACAGAGCACGGGCTTGTAAGGAGGCCTGCGCTGGCTAGCAAGGAGGCGGCAAAGTAAGTTGGAGGAGAGGCAGGTAGAGGAGAAAGAGATTTACAACATGTTGAACCAAAAACTTGTAAAGCAGGGCTACCACATAATAGGTAACCATAGTTCTGTAAAGAAGTGCTACTGGAATCACGCCGCCCTCGTCGAAGGAAGGTTCTGCTATAAGGGCAAGTTCTACGGCATAGAGAGCCACAGGTGCATACAGCTCAGCGTCACCAACCATTGGTGCTGGAACGCCTGCCTTCACTGCTGGAGGCTCAGACCCCAGGATGTTGGAATAGAGTGGAACGAGACGCGCATGCCGTTCGCTGACGACCCTAAGGAGATAGTAGAAAAGGCCATACAGGAGTACCGGAGAATCATAAGTGGCTACAAGGGGAGGCCAGGCGTTTCGCCCCAGATGTACAAGGAGGCCACAATGCCAAAACACGTGGCGATCAGTTTGACCGGCGAGGCGACGCTTTATCCCAGGCTGGGCGAGCTGATAAGGGAGTTCCACAGAAGGGGCATATCAACGTTCTTGGTCACAAGGGGGGTAAGACCTGATGTCCTGGCTAATCTAGAGGAGGAGCCTAATCAGATCTATATTAGCTTAGAGTCGTGGGACAAGGAGTCCTACAATTACTTCAACAGGCCCCTGGTTCCAAGGGCGTGGGAGTTGACCCTAGAAACCTTGGAGATGCTTCCAAGCTTCTCTTCAACAACGGTTTACAGGATAACTATAGTTAAGGGGTACAACGATAACGAGACGGCGCTCAAAGGCTTCGCCAGGCTCGTCGACATAGGTAGGCCTGACTACATAGAGGTAAAAGCATACATGTATGTAGGAGCCAGCAGGGGGAGGCTACGCCTTGACAATATGCCGAGGCACTGGGAGGTTAAAGAGGTGGCCAAGAAGCTCAGCGAGCTCACAGGGTATCCGATAGTTAGTGAAAGTATGCCGAGCAGGGTTGTGCTGCTCTCCAAGCTTGAAAAGCCCGTAAGGTATGGCAATGCTCCCGTTGACTGGAACTCGCCGGACATATCAGCGCCAGGAGAATACGAGGATACTGCATGACTTTACATGCTTCCAAAGCTTTCGGGGTCAAGAAGCTATGATAAGGATTTATTTACCCACGCCAGAAGGTTTTAAAGAAAGAGCGCATCTAAGCCCTATGATGAGGCCTCGCATCGCTACCGAGCTGATGTAGCAATGGAGAGGGGTGCAAGCCCTGAGGGTTCACCTTTTGAGAAAAGTAACAGGGAGATAGCCAGGATTATGATTAAGCTGCTCACCAACTACTGGTTGTACTTTACTAAGAACGAGGAGGTAAACAGCGACGGTATGAGGCTCTTGGCATCAGCCTTAAGATATGCTAAGGGGGCAGCCCCTCAGGTTAGACATGCCCTCAGGGAGTCCATAAGGAGGCCGACGCTTCACAGCGTGTTAAGGGTGTGCGAATCCCTGGGCCTAGACATGAACTATATATGCAGACTTGTGTCAATAGCCGAGCTAGGGGAAATTTACGGTTACGGCTATTATAATGTCACTGCACCTTGCTGGCAGTAGCAGCGTCGATGGCCGCTGAGAACTCCTTCGCGCATTGCGCGCATTTGTCGCGAGCGCCTTCAGCAGCGCCCGCATAGCCCACCACATAGCACCCTATAACCTCACTGCGGTTTTCAGTGATGAGCACAACAAGCGTGCAGCCCTCAGGGCGTTTGACGTAACAGAGTTTTATGCCATTATAGTTAAGTGCCTTCACGCAGTCAACTCTTACACCAGGCTTAAGTCCTACATCGGTGTCAATTATGAAGGTTTTCAACCCTTCGGACTCAAGCTTAATCACATAGTTGCCATCCAACAGGTTTTTCTCAATCATAAGGAGACCCATCTGGTCATTCGTTTATCACGGGCGTGGCAAGTACTAGCTCCGAACCGCAGAAGGGGCAGCGGTACTTCAGCGATCTGGCATCTGCGGCGCAGAAGTATGCGTCAAGGGTTTTTGCGCACTTTGGGCACATATAGACGGCCTCGAACCTCCTGCTTCCCGGCCTCTGGCCGCTCAAATCCAGCAGCCTCCCGCACACCCTACATCTTACCGTTGTCCAGCCCAGCGTTCCCATTGCATTAACTCCCCTTACCTTACCTACTGTCATAGTCTCAGGCTCCACCTCCGCGAGCGTAGGTCTACACAGACTTAAAACCTATCGTTTTAGCAGGCAGAGCAGAGGAAGGGTGTAGAGCTTGCTAGGAAAGCTGGCGATCTTAACAATAGCCTTATTCGCAGCAACGATAATAGTAGGCTCCATAGGCATAGCGTTTTACTATTCCTATAGGTCCACGTTACTCACAATAACAGCGCAGAGGCCCCTCGGCCTTGTCCTCTCCAAGGTCTCATCACTTGAGTATAAGATGTATGTTTCCCCTTCAGGGGATACGTACTATGTCACGCTCAAGAATTATCCTAACAGGACAGTTTATATCGTTCTCACTAATTCGTCGGGCTATGAGCTTGGCTTTGTGGAGTTTGGGTATAACAGCACTAACATAACATGGATTTACATGAACATGGGGGGCGTTAAGCGGAACGTGAGCGGCTCTAATATGTCCTCTTACATTACGCCCTTGCTCACGAGCGCAACTATATCATATAACCCATTCACGGGCACTATATCGCTTGAGGCGTTCCCCGGCCTTGGGCCTCTCTACGGGCTCTCGTACTTCAGTTCATATTATAATATAAATTGGAAGGACCTCCTTGATGGCCAGCCAGGAAGCACCGACGCCACTGTAGGATACCTGTTCACACCAATAGTGTTTAACGGTAAGAGCTACAGGGGCGTCGAGATAACCATTACGCCGCAGACCTCATTCTTAGGCACTAGCGGCGCTTATAGCGTCAGTGCGGGCGTAATCAACCTAGATGGTGTGCCAGTTGCAGCACAAATTACTGTTGGGACAGGGGCTGCGAATTACATTTCCATGACCCTTTTAAACTTAACGGCCTATTCTTAGTGTGAAACTGTTTTCTTATAAAAGCTAGAGATGTCAACGTTTTCTAGCGAAGAGAAGCCAAGGGCGGGCCTGGGGCTTTTGAACCCCGATCACCGGCTTAGAGGGCTTAATCAAATCATAAAAAGGGTTTCCGAGTTTCATGTCTTTGTGATCTGGCAGGCGCAGAGCCATTCTCCATTCTTACTGGTTACGCAATAGTATTTCTCAGACAGAGTTTTGAGAAGGGACTCTGAATGCATTCTCCTTTATTTGTTTCAGCTCATCTCCTTTAGCAAGTATTGCATAACCTCTTATTGCTCTCTTATTCTCAGGCTTTCCCAATATGGGCTCAAGCTTCATACCAACAGTCTTACCTAATAGTTTACCTATTTAAAATTTAGATAAAAATTTATACCAAAAGCTTTATAAATGATTTTACCTATATTTATGATAGGTGATAGGCAATGGGGGAAATCACTGTGCTTACCAAAGCTACATCGAAAAGCAAATCCTTAAGAACCACCGTTCCTGCGGGCATTGTCAGGCAATTCAACCTTTCAGAGGGGGATAAGCTCAACTGGGAAATTAGAGCTGAAGGTAAAGAACTTGTAATTGTGGTCAGGCCCCTGAGAAAGGTGAGTTATGGGCTTGCAGGCGGACAACCACTTCAGTAGAAAGGAAAAGGTGTACGGGCAGTTCTTCACTCCGCCAGAGGTAGCTAACTTTATCGTTGACTTCGCCTCAACGTTTGTCCAGGAGAAGAACAGGGCCGTGGACCCCGCGTGCGGCGATGGGGTGTTCCTCTCAGCCCTGCTCAGGAGCGGGTTCAGGGAGGTCTGGGGCATGGACATCGATGGGTCAGTCCTTAATCGCATGCCAGAACACGTGAGGAAGAGCGCTAAAGTCCTCATCGGCGACGCCCTTGTCATGAACCCCCTTTTCCCTCAGGATGATGCCCTGCCCGCCAATTCCTTTGACCTAGTCGTGGGCAACCCCCCCTTCAGCGCTAAGTTCGGCAGGGTCCGCGACAGCAGGCTGGAGCTGTATGAACTGGGCAGGGGCAGGAGGTCGCAGGCCATCGAGGTCCTCTTCCTTGAAAGGTTCATCACGCTCGCCAGGCCAGGCGGCGTCATTGGGATAATACTGCCTGACGGCATATTCATCAACAAGAACTACGAGTATGTGAGGAGGTTCATATTGAAGTACAAGGTCCTGGGGGTCGTCTCGCTGCCCAGGGGGATATTCAGGTCGAGCCTGAGCACGACCTCCAAGACCTCCGTCCTCTTCCTCAGGAAGGCCAGGGGCGACAATGATGAGGTGTTCATGTATGAGGCCAGGGACCTCGACGAGCTTCAGGAGGTAATCAGGGTGTACAGGGAGAGGAAGGGCCTGTGGGCCAGGGTGAGGCCTGACAGCCTCCACCCGAAGAGCTACAGCGCCGCGGAAGTGAAGTTCAGCGGCTCCCTGCCAGTAAAGGAGCTGGGGGAGCTCGTCCTCGACATCCACGCGGGCGCCACCGAGTACGGCCCCCGCAGGAGGTTCGCAGACAGGGGGCTGAGGTTCATATCCGCAAAGGTTGTGACCCCCCTCGGCATAGACTTCAGGAGGGATGAGAAGTTCATCGAGCCAGGCAGCGACATGGATAAGAGGCGTGGTCACGTTGAGGTAGATGATATAGTGTTCGTCAGAGTCGGCGTGGGGTCCGCTGGCAGGTGCGCGGTCATCGTGGACGAGTCTGACCTGGGCGTGGCTGACGACTGGATATACATTATAAAGGTTGACAAGAGGAGGATACTGCCGCACTACCTGGCCATGTTCCTTCAGACCGAGCTGGGCCAGAGGCAGCTGGAGAGCCTGAAAAGGGGGGTCGGGACGGTGACCATACCCATCTCTGAGCTGAGGAAAGTGAAAGTCCCCGTCCCGTCCATGGACTTCCAGGAGTGGGTCAGGTCGGAATACCTCAGGATGGTTAAGTTCCTGCGGGAAGGGAATAAGAGGGAGGCGGAGAAGGTGTTCAACGTAATTAAGGGGAAAATAGAGGAGCTCGTTAAACATTAACATTTAAATACCTTAATATATTAAGAATATCCTTTCTATGAGTGTCCGACGCTAATAGAAAAGATTTTAACAGCCCTAATATGTGGTCACTGTTAAGAAACACCTTTACTTTCTCATTCTGATAGGCCTTTCTGCCAATTAGTTTTTGTCCGTCTTCTAAAGGAAGTGCTTTCTCACATGGGATATAGAGAAACACCATCGCTTGATAACCTACAGCTCTTTGCTTTGGCTTTAGTATTATATCAATATAATAGTTATCTGTTAGGCCATCTAACCTTAAAATAGGAGTTAATTCATTTATTAGTTTAAATTCATTGTAATATCTATTATCTTCGATTCTCTGTATTGTAAATTTTTTGTCAAACGTATCGACATTTCTGTATTCTTCAACAACTCGCTTAATTTCCATTTTAAGATTCGTATCATTATTTAGCGCCTTGTCAAGGCACTCACCAAACTCAATAAGTCTCCCATTAGGGTCTCGGTATGATATTTGCCACTCTATATAGTCTTTATCAGTTATCACTGTACTGCGAGGCGCGATCGGTTCATAACCGTTTCGTTTAAGTCGGATCTTTGAAGTAGGTGAAGTGATAGGCAGAATACAGGATACCCTTTTTTGGTTCTTGTCAAATTCGCATTTGATAGATGCATTGCTTTTAGACATTTTATTACTTCCCAATTCAACAACACCTTTCATTATTTTTATACCTTTCTATAACTATACTTGCAACGCCCTAAATGGAGCACCCCAAGATTCAACAGAAACCCAAACCTCTTGACTGTATAAATCTGGCTGCTTCCCTAGGCATTGGTAAAATCAAGTTGTTTCTCTTTGCATACTTGCTACCTGGCCTTTGTTTAAGCGTCTAGGAGAGATATTTTCTATTAATTTTAAGGTATTGTTGCTTAAATAGACCCAATCGCATGGTTTGCTCCCTCCCTTAATCCCAAGGAATAGTCTATAGATTCATTTTTACGACTCCTAATGTCTTTAATTTATTCCATCCTACGACTATTTATCAAACTCTTCTTTACTCAATAATTTAGGGGTTCCCTTACAACTTCATCAGGCACCCTCCTTTGCCTATATATGCAGGCTTGATTTGGTGCTTTTAATTTAGAGCAAGCCTCGTTAAAGCCCATCTTGTTTTAAAGAAATTTATAATATTAAACCTAATATCGCTATTTGTTGCATTAATATTAATCTTGCTGAACCACTCTTCCCTGTCGATATCCTTTCCTATTTCTTCCATGAGTTCCCAGTCCTCTCATAAATTGGGAACCATAACCAGTTTATATGGATCTGAAAAGTATAGCTTAATGAAATTTATGATTTATAGCGGACCCGGGGGGATTTGAACCCCCGACCATCGGCTTAGAGGGCCGACGCTCCGTCCTGGCTGAGCTACGGGTCCCAAAAGACTAAGGGCGCTTATTGCTTAAAAACATTGTCAGGGCGCATGCCGGAAGGCTTGTCTAAGGCTAGGAAACCGCTTTTTAACCCCACAGGGTTTCTTATACACCGCGTAAGGCTAAGGCTGCAAAGAGGTGTCAAGGCGTGCCCTTACAGCAAGAGGCCCTGATAGAGTATATAAACAGGGCGCTTTCGCTCTCCAAGAAGACGAAGTTCGAGCAGGCGGTAGAACTCATAGTTACCCTCAAGGACTTTGATGTCAAGAGCCCAGAGGGCAGACTGAGGGAAGTTGTGTTCTTACCTCATAAGCCTGCCAAGGAGCCAAACGTCTGCGTGGTGGCTGCGGGTGACCTTCTGCTTGAGGCTAAGAAGCTTGGCGTAACCACCATTTCAAGGGACGATCTGAACGCCATGCGTGGTGACAAGAAGAGGGTCAAGGCCATAGGCCGCTCGTGCGACTGGGTTCTTGTTCAGGCCGATCTCATGGGTCTTGTTGGCAGCGTCCTGGGCCCAGCCCTAGGACCGAGGGGCAAGGTGCCAACTCCTATACCGCCCAGGGCCAACTTGACAGAGTTCGTCAACAACTATAAGAGGGCCGCCTGGGTCAGGATCAGGGGCCAGCCACAGATAATGAGCAGGGTAGGAACTACGTCAATGAAGCCTGAAGAGCTCGTTGACAACGTAAATGCCGTCCTCTCTGTGGTGGAGTCAAGGATAGGGGCAGCCAAGATAGGAGGCATTTATATAAAGACTACTATGGGTACACCCGTGGAAGTGCCGCTGAGGTGATGTTAACATGGCAATAATGATCCAGAAGAAAGGCAGACCCGAGCCGCCAGAATATAAGAAACAGAGGGTGGCAGAGCTTGAGAAAATATTCGCGGAGAACAAGTATGTTCTCTTCGCCGACTTAGAGGGGCTGCCTGCCAAGCAGCTTCAGATGATAAGGAAGGAGCTCCGTGGCAAGGCAATAATGACCGTAGCCAAGAAAAACCTTGTCTACTTGGCGCTCGAGCGCCGTGGCCTCAAGAAGGAGAAGATAGAGCCTTACCTTAAGCACGGGGTTCTTGTGATAGCAACCAATGAGAACCCGTTCCTGCTAACCTTGACAATAGATAAGCTGAAGATGCCCGCGCCAGCCAAGCCAGGGCAGGTGGCAACTAAGGACATAGTAGTACCCGAAGGCGACACAGGCATCAGGCCTGGCCCCATGGTAAGCGTGTTTGGAAAGCTTAAGATACCCTACGAGGTCAGGAAGGGAACCATATACATAAAGAGCGATACGGTCGTGGCCAAAAAGGGCGATGTTATATCCCCTGACCTTGCAAGCCTTCTGCAGCAGCTAGGCATACAGCCCATGGAGATAGGACTTGACATAGTTGCGGCATGGGATGGCGAAACAGTCATACCTGGTGATGTGCTGCACATAGACCTTGAGGCGACGAAGAACGACATAATAAGGTCGGAGCAGGAGAGCACCTACCTTGCTAAGACCATAGGGTTCTTCGAGGTGCCCGAGGTTGTGCAGATGCTGGCAGTTGAGACAGAGCTAGAGGCCCTCTCAGTAATAAGGGCCGGCGAGCTAGCGTTAGACGCCGACACTGCTAAGGCCGCTATTGAGCAGGCGGTCGCTGAAGAGACCTCTATCATAGCAGCTCTTGGCGATAAAGCTAAAGAGCTAGGCCTTGAGGTGGTGCAGGCAGCGCCTGCGGCGGCCCCTGCGCAGGCGCCTGCGCAGCAGGGAGGGGAGCAGAAGAAGGAGGAAGAGAAGAAGAGCGAGGCCAGCGAGGCTGACATCAGCGCAGGCCTCTCAGGGCTCTTCGGCTCGTAGCGCTTTTGTTTAGAGAATTGCTGTCTCTTGCGCCGCTACTAGCCGGCAAGGCCCACCAGCGACATAGGCTCCCTTTTCCTCTGCTGCAGGGGACCTTAAGCCGTATCAGACGTCTTTTTAAAGATCCCCTAAGTTATAGGGCAGCAAGGCCTTAACATATAATGTCTTTAGTCAAGTTGATGATATGACGACATCGTCGAAAATCTTTTGAAAAGCTTCAGCCTTGTCTATGCTCTTTCGCCATGCCAAGTACCCAGGTCTTGGTCAACACGTTAACTCAGCAACATTCTTTATAACTCCCCTGCTATAACAGCTACTGGAAAGGGGTTGATGGAGTATGGCACAGGAAGGCAAGGCCTACGTGCATGCGGCCCTTGCACTTTACTACGCGGGGGCCCAGATAAACGAGGACAATCTCAAAAAGGTAGTTGAGGCCCTAGGCCTTCAGGTGGACGATGCGAAAGTTAAGATGCTCGTTGCCAGCCTCTCACAGCTAAACCTTGAGGATGTCCTTAAGAATGCCACTGCAGTGAGCGTGGCCGCCCCAGCGGCAGCGCCTGCGGCGGCCCCTGCGCAGGCGCCTGCGCAGCAGGGAGGGGAGCAGAAGAAGGAGGAAGAGAAGAAGAGCGAGGCCAGCGAGGCTGACATCAGCGCAGGCCTCTCAGGGCTCTTCGGCATGTGAACATCTGCACGAAACTCCACCGATATTGGAAGAAACCTATTTTACTAACGTCAAAGTTCTACCCTAGTAAGGAAGGACGGAAGGTGTAAGGCTTGCCAATTCAGGTGAACCCTAGCGAGTATAGGCTCCCCTTCTTCAAGGAGCAGGGGTATCAGAGGAAGCAGTGCAGGGTTGGAGGGGACTTCTTCTGGACGCTCAATGCTAGCTTTGACACTTGCCAGGACGTGCCCGACACTGATTACTGGTTTGACAGGATACCCTCAGTGCCAGGACTAACTGTGGCGGAGGCCAGGAGGAAGTTCATAGATTTCTTTGCAAGGCACGGCCACACGCCGATTCAGCCAAGGCCTGTGGTGGCCAGGTGGCGTGAGGACCTTTACCTGACAATAGCAAGCATCGTGGACTTTCAGCCGCACGTGACCAGCGGCCTGGTGCCGCCCCCTGCAAACCCCCTCGTGATAAGCCAGCCTTGTATAAGGCTTGAGGATATAGATAACGTAGGCCTCACCATAGGGAGGCACCTGACCACGTTTGAGATGGCCGCGCACCACGCATTCAACTACCCTGACAAGCAGGTCTATTGGAAAGACGAGACCGTGAGGTACGCCTACGAGTTCTTCACCAAGGAGCTTGGAATACCCGGGGACCTCATAGTGTTTAAGGAGTCCTGGTGGGAGGGAGGAGGCAACGCTGGGCCATCGTTTGAGGTCACCGTCGGCGGACTCGAATTAGCAACCCTGGTATTCATGCAGTACAAGATAGATGAAAATGGCAACTACGTGGAGCTCCCGCTGAAAATCGTCGACACAGGCTACGGAGTTGAGCGTATGGCCTGGTTCACGCAGAAGACTCCAACAGCCTTCCACGCCATCTATGGCCAGCTACTGGATAAGGCGAGGAGCGAGCTAGGCCTTCCGAGGCCCCCTGAGGAGTACCTCTGGGCAGCCTTCAGGGCTGCGGCTAAGTTCAACCCCGACGTGGAGGGGAGCCTTGACGCCTTTTACCAGCAGGTCTCAAAGACAACAGGCGCTCCCCTGAGCGAGGTCAGGCAGGTTTTGGAGCGCGAGGCAAGGCTTTACAGCGTGCTGGATCACAGCAAGACCATAGCAATGATGTTGGGCGATGGAGTTGTTCCAAGCAACTCGGGGGAGGGCTACCTTGCCAGGCTGGTGATAAGGAGGGCCCTGAGACAGCTCAGGCTTCTCAACGAGAACTATGACCTTGCCAAGATTGTTGATATGCAGATAGACCTCTGGGGCTCCGACTTCCCGCAGCTCAAGGAGAACAGGAGCTACATCATTGAGGCGGTCGGCCTTGAGGAGGATAGGTACAAGGACCTGCTTAGGAGGGGCGAGAAGCTAGTCCTGCGCGAGTTGTCACAGGGGGCAAGCCTGGAGACCCTCATTAAGCTTTACGACAGCTATGGTATACCTCCAGAGGTCGCTGCAGAGGCTGCGGCTAAGAAGGGTATAACCGTGCTGGTGCCGCGCAACTTCTACTCGCTGGTGGCGGCCAGGCACAGGGCCCCTGCCAAGGTACGTTCCATAGAGGAGAAGAGCTCCCTGCCGGAGGACGTGGTCTCTTGGGCCCGCCAGTTTAAACCAACGGAGCTGCTGTTCCACAAGGACCCCTATGCAAGGAGCTTTACCGCTAAGATATTGGGTGTCAAGGGCGAGTACGTGGTATTGGACTCAACGATATTCTACGCCACCGGCGGCGGCCAGCTTAACGACGTAGGAGTTATGGAGATCTGCGGTGAAAGGTATAACGTGGTGGACGTTCAGAAGGCAGGTGACGTGATAGTTCACAAGCTCGACAGGGCCGTTGATAATGCTTCATGTGGCGAGGCCAGGGGAGAGATAGACTGGGTCCGCAGGTTTAGACTTATGAGGCATCACACGGCAACCCACATAATACTCGGGGCCGCAAGAAGGGTCTTAGGTAACCATGTATGGCAGGCAGGAGCGGAGAAGACGCCTGAGAAGGCAAGGCTTGACATAACTCACCATAAACCCCTTACAAGGGAGGAGGTCAGAAGGATAGAAGAGCTGGCAAACAGAGTCATTGATGAGAGGAGGCCAGTGCTGCAGGCCTACATGGACCGCAATGAGGCCGAGTCCAAGTATGGCTTTGTGCTCTACGAGGGCGGAGTTCCAATGGAGCGTAAGATAAGAGTTGTGGAAGTCCAGGGCTGGGACGTTGAAGCATGTTTCGGGACGCATGTGACAAACACTGGCGACATAGGAGGCATAAAGATAATCAATGTAGAGAAGATACAGGATGGCGTAGTTAGGCTTGAGTTCGTGGCAGGTACGAGGGTTCCTGAAGAGATGGCGGCCCTCGAAGATAGGATGACACAGCTGTCCTCAGAGCTAGGATCGCAAGGTGGAGAGGAGCTGAATAAAGTCAAGGAGCTTAAAGATGAGTTGATGAAGCTGAAGGAGTCGGTAAAGGCTTACCGTAGCCTATGGCTTAGCACTGCCAAGGGTCTCATAGTCTCAAGCAAGGTTAATGGTCTTATTGTAGCGACCTTGGAGTACCCAGAGCCTGACGTGAAGTCAGCGCGCGACGCGTTAAAGGAGCTAACTGACGAGTTCATAAACTCAGTCATAACTGTAGCCGTTAAAGAGGATAAGGGCTACAGATACGAACTTGGCATAGGCAGGGAGGCCTCCAGGATACTGAGCGCGGAGGCAATACTTGCGGCAATTTCATCAGAGCTCAAGGTTACCGGCGGAGGCAGGGGCACCTACGGAAGTTTCTTCACTAGCGAGGTCCCAGAGAAGGTTGATGCCATAATAAAGCGCTCCGTTTCCAGGATAGTATCTCAGAATGCTCAGAGCTGATGACATTTGTCGCAGTTACCGGCAACAACAGTGGCCACTTAAAACAGCATGTCATTTATAGATGTCAAGAGACCTTATTCAGCTCTTCCTGGAGTTTCTTGTAGAACCTGTTCCACCACTCAGCCATTTTCTCGGTGTGGTACATGGAGTCCTCCCAGCCATGTACGCCTGTCTCAGCAGCGAGAGAAGCTATGGCGTCCATGACTTTTCTGGACTCCCAAGGCTCTGGCGTAGCCTCGGATTTGGCCTGATACTCGGCTATTCTCTTATAGGTCAAGAGGCCATGTTTATAGACGTCCAGGTCAACCCCAAGCATCTCCTTATAGAGGCCCGCAAGGGCCTCTTCGGCCCAGCCCCTGTGGAACCTGCAGAACCCGGCGTTTGCTATTAGCAGTTCCATCACCGCGCGCCGTAGCGCTGCGGAGGCGTAGTCCTCAGGCTCTCTAAATGCCGGCGAGTAGTCGGTCCAGTATTTGCCAAGCACGAAGAGCGGCGCGAGGACCCCTGGCGACCAGTAAAAGTTCGGTGTGAAGTAACCGCTCTTGCCAAAGGCTGCATACACCAGGAGATCCTCAAACTTAACACCGCTCTTGGCCACGCGGTCGCTGTAGAGGTTGTCGAGCTCCTTGGCCGCGGCCCTGAGCCCCATGGAGCCCACTATCTTAAGGACTTTAGTGGTATCATCGCTTACTAGGTTTATGAGGAGCTTCCTGGCCAGCTCAGCGTTCACCTTGCTGGCCTCCAGACCCTGGAGCTTTGGATCCATCACCGGCCTCTTGTCAAGCCCCACATCTTCTGGGTTCAGCAATCCCTTGTCTATGAGGTCGAATATCCATCCCACGAAGTGGCCTGCCTCTATGGCATCGAGTCCCAGGTTATCAACCAGGTCCACTAGCTCTGCGCTCTTCTTTATGTCAAAGATCCCACTTATGGGACCAACTCCATGGGCAGGCTCATAGTCTATCTTGACCTTATTAAATATTTTCTTGCAGACGACAGGGCACGGCTCGCCGCAGTTCTTGGAGGCAGGCGTGAGCTTTCCTCCGTCAAAGACCTCGTCCTGGAATGGACGCCAGAAGTAGTCCATAATTTTCCCGTGTAGTTCAAGCCTGAGGCCACGACTTAAGTACACGTGGTTATAATTGAGCACTGGAACAAGTTCTTTGTAGTGTGGGTAGTTCTCGCCAAACGTGCCTCCCGTCTTAGAGGCTGGGTCAAACCTATACTTGGTAGTCTTGTCAAGGAGCGCCTGCGAGAAGGGCTTCTTGTAGACCTCCTGTGTGATCTTGTTGAGTATCTGAACATTTGAAAGGTTTGGATTAGGCCTCTTGTAAGTCCCACCAAAAGTTATGGCCACAACGTTGTGCGCCTGTGCCATAACAGAGCCCCCGCCGCCCCTAGAGGCCGAGTCCGAGACTTCTGTCAAGTTGCCTTTGTCATCTAGGACGTAGCTGAAGATACCTGCGAAGAGGGTCTTATAGGCTCCAGGCCCCACCACAGCCACTCTGGCGTGATTCTTAACTATGAGGTCCCTGTCCATGTCAACAACGTACTTAGTTAGCGCTTTAGTGCCGCTGAGCCCTGAGTAGTTCGAGTATATCCTGTTAAGCTCGTCAAAGCTTATATCCGAGAAGTCCACGGAGACTTCGCCGTTAGAGCCACCTATAACCCTTATGAGCAGGGGCCTCTCGCTTCTGCCGGTAATCACAATTGCGTCAAGTCCAGTCCTGAAGAATGAGTAGCCGGCCCCTCCCATCTCGCTCACGTGGAGGCCCCTGCTCTCTGGGCTCTTGAAGATGGCCACTATTCTGTGGCTGCCAACAACGGCGCCGCCTGCAAAGGGTCCTATTCCAAGCACAAGGGGATTGGCAGGGTCCAGAGGGTCTACGTTATAACTCTTCATGTCTAAGTGTATCTGAAGCCCAAGGTCAACTATCCCAAAGAGCTCTGGGTCGTTTATGGATTCGATCTTATAAGAACGTTTTGTGGCATCGACATAAAGCACTTTGAACCCCATTTAAGTTAAGCACCTCCATTTATCTCCGTTAGGAATAGTTTTGTAAGGGAAGTTAAATAAGTATAGGACCGGCCTTAGATCAAATTAGGTTTCGTTTAATGGCTTTATATTAAAATTTCATGAAACTATGAGTAGCTGAAACTTTTATAACCCAAGGCAAGTCAGTTATGAGAGGTGCTACGGGTGCCGCAGGAGAAGATAATAAACATTCAGATAGAAGGGGGAAACGCTAAGCCCGGCCCGCCCCTAGGCCCAACTTTATCCTCCCTAGGCCTAAATGTCAAGCAGGTAATAGATGAGATCAATAATAAGACAAAGGACTTTAAGGGCATGACAGTGCCTGTAAAGATAACAGTTGACATGACGACAAAATCTTATCGCATAGAGGTCGGGATCCCTACCGTTACAGCGTTACTGCTCAAGGAGGCAGGCGTCGACGCTCCCAGTGGCGATCCGGCCCACAAGAAGATAGGCAACGTAAGTTTTGAGTCCATAGTCAAGGTCTCGTTAATGGTAAAGCCTAAGATAACCGCTAAGACCCTAAAGTCGGCCGTTAAGAGCGTGCTTGGCACCGCCAAGAGCATAGGGCTAACGGTGGACAACAAAGACCCAAAGGAAGTCATAAAGGACGTGGACGCGGGCGCTTATGATGAAATAATAAGCAAGTACGAGCCTGAGTGGGCCTCCCGCTAAGATATGGCGCGTTTCAAAGTCCGTGACTCCGCAGTAACCAGTTCTTGATCAGTAGTAAGGGGTTCTTGATTAAAGGCAGCAGGAACGGGGCGCATGTTGGTGACCTCAATTAAGACTTTGACCCTGGTGTTAGTAGGAGCTGACCTTCTGGTAACCTCCTCGATCACATACGCTGTTCACCTGATGACAGGGATTTCATGGTACATATCTATTATTGTCTATACAGTCCTCTGGCTCTCCGCCATGCTGTTTATAGCATGGCTCCTCCGTAACGAGCTTAGGGTCTCCCTCGCCGAAATGTCTATCCTCCAGGCAGCGGCTTGCAGAGAATGCAGCTATATGTTTCTGAGAGACGTATTGACATGTAACCTTGACGGCTCAGGCGCTATCAGCGCCGCGGTCTGCATATCATTCCAGGACAATAGACTTTACTTTTACAGGTACTATGATGCAACTCCTACTAAAGACCCCAGGGACTTTCCCTGCGTGAGGTTTGAGGCGGGCCTCTTCGACTCCGCGGGTCCGGTCAGCGTATTCAAGGGTAAGGGCATGTTTTTGTTGCCTTCAGGTAACGTGCAGAGAGGGGACATCGAGGTGTACTACACAAACTATAATGATTTAAACAAAATCGGGGAGAGCCTCAAGATTATTCTTAAAACGGTGGAAGTTAGTGGGCTATAGCTTTGGAACCTACGTAAGGTTATAAAGTCATATGAAGTATCAGCCCCATTATTTCAAATAACCCAAAGACTATGGCAAGATTGGCGGTCATCATGTCGATCTGTAGCCAGGACTTAGTGCTTTTCACTTTTCTAGCTATTGAGAAGAGCAAAGGCAAGGACAGTAGTGACAGAAGAGTTTCAGGTGGCAATATGCCTAGAACCACTAGAGCAGCCTGAACAACATAGGCAACGGACATGAAAACGTAGTAGATGGCCTTAGAGAGCTCTGGGCCCAGCACGGTAGCCAAGGTCTTTGCTCTCTTGCTATCCCTGCCTAAGTCCCTTATATTATTTGCCATAAGTACGTCATCTATGATGAAAGCCATCGGTATGCCGACCGCGAGCCCCTTCAGAGACAGCGAGCCGCTAGCCAGGTAGTACCCTGTGAGCGTCAGGAGCAACATGGAGACAATCACGGCCAGATCGCCAAGGGCCCTATACTTCAGTTCCAGGGGCGGCGCGCTGTAGAAGTACCCGAAGAAAATGCCAAGAAGTCCTAGGAGTATTGCTAATGGCCTCCCTAGAACAGCCACTGCAACCCCGAGCGCCGCTGAGGAAAGGAAGAAAACGAGAGATATGGACTGAGCCCTCCTGGGCCCCACCTCCTTGTCGAAGACGAAGTTGTATCTGAGCGTAGCTAAGTCTGGGCTGTCTATGCCTTTGTAAAAGTCATAGACGTCGTTAAGTATATTGGTAGCAGAATGCATGAGGAGCTCGCCTACGATAGCTAACATGAGTATCAACATCACTGGCAGAGAAAACTCAGCTTTATTGAACGAGAGAAACCCTATCATTAATACCACTATAAACATAGGCAAGCTCCACGGTCTAGTACCCATGAAGACTTTCTTGGGGCTGGTCAAGTTGACACCACTTTATAGTGGTTTGAAAGAAACTTAAAAACATTGGGGAGCGACCGCATTACTTCGATGGCAGCTAGAGCCCCCGTAGCGGCAAATTTAAGGACCTTTGATACGCAGCCTTAGCTTAGGCGAGCAGGATGACGCTGACGGTAACTAACACCCTAGGAAGAAGGGAGGAAGTCTTCAGGCCATGGTCCCCTCCACTTGTAACCATGTACGTCTGTGGTCCAACAGTGTACGACTACGTTCACATAGGTCACGCTAAGACGTTTGTGGCATTCGATGGGATAAAGAGATACCTATCGTTGATAGGCTATTCCGTATACCACGTTCAGAACATAACAGACATAGATGACAAGATAATAAAGAGGGCCTCGGATCGCGGCGTGAGCTGGAAAGAGGTAGCGGACAGTTACGCGCAGGATTACCTGGAAAGCCTCTCAAGGCTCAACATAAGAGTTGACTTACACCCCAGGGTGACATCTCACATAAACGAAATCATAGATTTTATAGGGAAGCTCATAGAGAAAGGCTATGCTTATGTAGCGCCGAGCGGCAGCGTTTACTTCGATGTCGATGCATACCCTGACTATGGAAGGCTTAGCGGCAACTTCAACAAGGCCCTGTGGGATCAAGGCGAGGGAGTGGTGTCAGAGAAGCGCCATCCTTACGACTTTGCTCTGTGGAAAGCTGCCAAGCCTGGGGAACCTTGGTGGGAAAGCCCTTGGGGCCGCGGGAGGCCCGGGTGGCACATAGAGTGCAGCGTGATGAGCAGCAGGTACCTTGGGAGTAGGATTGACATTCATGGAGGGGGCTCCGATCTCATATTTCCACATCATGAGAACGAGAGGGCCCAGAGCGAGAGCCTCTTTGGCGGTCCCTGGGTTAAGTACTGGCTTCACACCGGCATGCTAACTATAAGGGGCGAGAAGATGAGCAAGAGCCTTGGAAACATTGTAAGCTTAAGGGACGCGATAAATGAGTGGGGCCCCAATGTAATAAGGATGTGGGTTCTCACATCTCATTATAGAGGAAGCCTCGAGTACTCCGAACAAAGCCTTGGGCAGGCCAAGAAGCTGGTCGAGAGGCTGCGCGATATTGCGAGCGACGTGGTCAAGAGGCTCTCTAAGGAGGAGTATGTCAACTATATGAAAGCTGCAGATGTCGACGAACTTTTCAAGCTAAGGTCCCTGTACCTAAACTGGCACGCGGCAATGCAGAGAGACTTTAACATGGGAGAGGCCGCGGGCAGCGTATGGGCCTTAACCTCAGAATATTACAAGTACATAGCTTCATCAGAGTCAAGGGCACTCATAGCTTTCACATACAAAATGCTTGTAGACTTTAACAGGGTTTACGCAGTTTTAGATGATATTTTTGAGAGAGCGCCAATGGCCCCCGTGGCTTCCCTTGAGGACCAGCTAATAGACCTCTTAGTTGAGGTTAGGTCACAGCTTCGTAAGAATAAGATGTACGACCTAGCAGATTACATAAGGTCCAAGCTAGCCTCATACGGCATAACTCTAGTCGATAAAGGCGAGGAGACCACATGGAAAAGAGCGGGCTGACGAATGATGGAAAAGCTAAGCCACGCCTATCTTAGACTTATACTCGGAGTAAAGGGCATTGATGGCTGAGACCCAGGTGTCGAGGCCTTCTGGTGACGTTGGATAGGCGTCATAGAGCTGCTGAACCCTCTTCATATAGGTGGCCACCGTGGCCAGCTTGGGCAGCAGCGAGGGCCTGCCGAGCATGCGAAGCGCTATAGAGACCTTGTCAAGGAGCCCTAAGTTAGCCTTCAGCTCGCCTGAGACGCTAGTCTCATAAACTTGGTCCGCGTTCATTATGCCATGCTTAAGGCCGTACTCTATGTCGTCATTGCTGAGCCTCTGTAGGAATATCCTGAAGATGTCAAGGGAAGCCTGCCTTTTCCCAATGGACTTTATGTAATTTATGTTAAGGTCCCACAGGGCCTTGGCTGAGAAGTCGTTCTCGGTGAACGCCTTAATTATTGACTTAGAGGCGTAGTAGGCCGCGACCATAGCATAGCCCATTCCACCTCCGTGCACTGGGTTCACAGTATACCCGTTGTCCCCTATTCCAATGAAGTTATCCCATACCAGCGTGTTAGCAGGGCGCCTAGTTGGAACCTTAGAGCCGGCCGCGTTGATAACCCTTCTGTAGTTCTTGACTTCGTCTAATTTTTCGAGCCTCTGCTTGAATATAGTGTTAGGGGTTGGGTAACCCATGCCGCCCTGAACCCCGAGGCCTATGTTGGCGGACTCCTTGCCCTCAGGGAAGTACCACCAGTAGCCCCCTGGGGATATCTCCTGGTTAACGTAGATCTTAAGGTAGCTGGGCTCCTCTACAGTGTAGTTCAGTTCCCTGATCTCACGGTAGGCTATGTTAGCATCCTTAGGGTCCAGGGGTTCATTAACGGGCCAGGAGGTGGGCAGCTGCCTCCTAAGGAGGCCGCTGTTGCCAGTAGCGTCCACTATGATCTTTCCCCTGAATAGAAGGTCCTCACCGTTCTCGCCTTTGGCATAAACACCAACAAGCTTTCCCTCCTCTAGCTTAGGCGACGTAACGCGGGTCCTCATGTAAATATCGACGCCGCCCTTAGCGCTCTCATTGATGAGGGTAAGCCCGTACTTGTTCCTGTCTATTATAAACCCTTCGCCGTTAACCCTTAGCTTGACGCCCCCGTAGGGACTTATTATATCAATGCCGTCTATCTTTTGCTTAAGCGACTCGCCCGTGGGATATGGAAGGCCTGTCTCGTCAAAGTGGTGCTTGCCTATAGCGTCACCACAGGGCTTGCCCCACGCGCCTTCAGGGCCGTTCATTTCAATGCCTGCCACTTCGAGCCCGGATTTCCTTAGAAGGTAAGCAAGTGAGGAGCCTGCAGGGCCAAGGCCTACAATTACTACGTCATACGTTAGCTCCTTTGTCAAGACGAACCTCCTTGAGCTACTGCTTTGTGCAGGGTTTAAAAACAACTATACTTAAGCTGAGGGCGCTCGCCAATATCGAGTCAGACTCGCTTGGACTACAGTGAAGAGGGGAAGACCACCCGTGCGTTACTCTATCTTTATATTGACGCTTCCCTTCGATCCCTGAAGCTTCTTAAACTTAATTTCAAGCACTCCATTCTTGAACGTAGCCTTGGCTGAGCTCGGATCCACAACAGCTGGCAGCTCTACTTCCTTTGAATACTTTCTCTTGTCGCCTTCAGCCCTAATGCTGACCGTTCTCTCAGTGGCTGAAACCTTTATTTGATCCTTGTCGACGCCAGGCAGATCAGCCACTACCCATACCTCATCGTCACGTTCCATAACGTCTACCATCGGTTCAGTCTCGTCGCTTATTATTACCTTCCCCCTGCCCTCCTTCTTTATGTTGCCAAACTGCTCTATATGAGGTACGCCGTCTGGGCCAACGTAGACCCTCACACCATAATAATATGGTCCCTCCTTGGCGGGGGCGTTCTTAAGCAAGTCCTCGAAGTCTCTCTCCATGTCCTCAAATTCCTCTTCAAATCTCTTCATGAGGTCATCTATCTCATCAAATAGGTCATCAAAAGATCTCCTTTTCTTCTTGCGGTCGTCGCTCAACTCCTAACCCCCAAGGCTTTTAGTATCCTCGGAGATTTTATATAGTATAGCTGAACGTAGTCTTAGTTCATTGTGGCGTTTATTGCTGAGGGCCAGCATTTAGAATTTAGATTTGCATTTGCTCAGAGGCTTATTTGGCAGCACAAGTTATGTGTTAATGAAGGAGATCGGCGATGCCCTTCGAGGGATGGCTGGTAAGGTCTTCTGATGGCGCCGTCTGGATCATCAAAGGTTACGAGCACCCCGATGATGGCCATATAGCGGTTCCTTATCACAGCAACTTCCCTTGGCATGTTAACAACAAGAACGCAGATGGCGTCTCCTACAGGTACTTGGACTGCATCGGCAGAGAAGCCTACGTAGTCCCCAGACTCTATGGGACCTTAATAGATCCATCCGATGCTATAAGGAGAGTTACCTTGCCGCGGAGCCTGAGCGAACTACTTGACGTGCTGAGCCCCGAGTGGGCTGGTATAACTGGCAGCCGGGCCCTGGGAACAGCGAAACCCTCCAGCGACTATGACCTCCTGCTCTACTCTAATAAGCCCTCAGAGCTTTACAACTCGCTAAAGGACCTCGCCCAAGAAGGCCTAATAGCTGAATGCGAGCATGAAACCAGGTACTCTAAAGTTAAGGACACCTGGTCCTTAGATGACTTCAATGCGTTGCACGCTTTCAAACTTCTGGACTCCTGTTACAAGGGCGTCGCCTATACCTTGAGGTTGCTTAGGCAGGTCGAGGAAAGGGGGTGCACCAGCTTTTACAGAAGCCTGGGCTGGTTTGAAGGCGCTGTTTATATTAATGACATAGGTGAGGGCTTCCTGGTCCCGGCAAGGTACAGGGTTAGGCTAGGCTTCATGGAACTAACCGCTTACATGTTAACATGGAGAACGAGGTACCAGGAGCTGCCCCCTGGCAGGTACCTGGCCAGAGGCCTATTACAGGCCTCGGGGTCAGATCTGTATTTGATACCAGATGTTTGGGGCTACGTTAAGCCGCTGCAGGTATGGACATGGAAGCGCGATAATAACTAGGGGCCTTCTGTTTGGCGTAGAGATAGGGCTGCAGTCGCCGCCAGGGTTCATACCAATAATACCCAAATATGTGCCCTGCGACCACGGCAAATGGGGAAGGCCAGGGGCTAAGCTATGCCGTGTCATAGAAAGCTACGGCCCAGGCGGAGTTGCTAAGGCTTTTGAAGGCGCTGGACTTAAGCTCCTGTATGATCCCGCTTACTCCTCCTACATGCCATACATTCCCATGAGCGGCGTGCTCGTTTACATAAGCCCTAAGGAGGCCCTGAGGAGGGCGCTGAGCGGCGGGTCCCCGCTTGTTGTTGAGCTGGCAAGGGCAGCGCACGCCCTTTCAAGGGCTGTGGGCTCTGCTGACAGCTTGGGGCTCACAGGTTCCTTTGCTATGGAAATAGAGCAAAGCTTCTCTGACATAGATTTTGTGGTCTATGGCGCTTATGAGGCAGCTGCGGCCTTCGAATTCTTCACAAAGTCGCTGAGGGAAGGAGAATGTAAAGAGGACTTCGGTGGGGTGCGCCTGAGAGGCTTCGCCTGCCTTGAGTGGAGAAGGGGCCTTCTGGACGGTGTCAATGTTCCAATTAGCTGGGTGGGCGTGCCTGAGGGCCCCGCCTCTGCATGTAGACCGCTCAGCGAGTATAATCATATAGAGCCGCCTGCGAGGAGCTACGCTAACGTCCTCACAATACAGCCATACCAGGAGAGCGCCCTCCTTTACCCTCCATGCGTTTCTACAGAGGAGGGCGTAACAATAGTTTCATTTGAGTACAACCTAGGGGGTTACCTCTACATGGGAGGCGAGGTCTTTGTAGATGGCCTAGCTACGTCAGATGGCAAAGTGGTTTACGTAGGGACCAGGGAGAGGCCTGGAGGCTTAACTCTAATTAGGCAGTTCAAGCCTTGATGATGCGAAGATGACTTATAGCTGTGGGACTATCCCCTCTGTAGAGCTGAAGTGAAGCACCATGGGCAAATACATAGTGGCCTCAGCATGGCCATACTCTAACTTCATACCTCACCTGGGCACCGTGCTTCACCTGCTGAGCGCAGACGTGTACGCCAGGTACCTGAAGCTGATGGGTCACGATGTTGTGTTTGTGACGGGCAGCGACGAGCACGGCACTCCCATAGAGCTCGAAGCCAGGAAGAGGGGCATAAAACCTAAGGAGCTCACGGACCAGGTCCATGCCTATGACGTTGAGCTCTTTAAGAAGTTCGAGTTCGACTTCAGCCTATACTCGAGGACTGAGAGCCCGATACACAAGGAGTTCGTCAGGGAGTTCTTCCTTAACTTACAGAGGAGAGGTTACGTCTTCCCCCAGGATGAGGAGATGCCCTATTGTCCTAATGATAAGATGTTCTTGCCCGACAGGTTCATAGAGGGCACATGCCCTTACTGTGGTTACGAACACGCTAGAGGCGATCAGTGCGATAACTGTGGCAGGCTGCTCACTCCAAGGGACCTCATAAACCCCAGGTGCGCTATATGTGGCGCAACGCCAATCTGGTTGAAGACCACGAACTACTACATAGACTTGGGCAAGGTTCAGGAGAAGCTGCTCTCCTGGCTTCAGAGCAGTGAGCTCCAGGATAGCGTCAAGAACTATAGCATAGAGTGGGTCAAGCAGGGTTTGAAGCCAAGGGCGCTGACCAGGGATATAGAGTGGGGCATACAAGCACCCTTTGAAGGCGCTGAGAATAAAACTATCTACGTCTGGTTTGACGCTCTACTTGGCTACGTTAGCGCCACCAAGGAATACCTAATGTCCAAGGGCGGGGACGAGAACTCCTGGAAGCAGTGGTGGTTCGACCCCTCAACCAGGTCTGTTTACTTTATAGGCAAGGACAACATACCGTTCCACTCCATAATACTTCCCTCGCTCTTCATGGCCTCAGGGGACCCATACGTGTTGCCGTGGCGCATAAGCGCCACCGACTACTTGCTCTATGAGGGAAGGCACTTCAGCAAGAGCAGGAGGGTTGGCGTCTGGATAGACGAGGCCCTAGAGATCGCCCCGGCAGACTACTGGAGGTGGGCGCTGATAAGAATGAGGCCGGAGAGCGGCGACGTAAGCTTTCAGTGGAAGGAGTTCTACAGGATAGTGAACAGCGAGCTAAATGACGACATAGGAAACCTGGCCTACAGGGTGCTAAGCTTCGTGAAGAGCAGATTTGACGGCGTTATGCCTCCTGCTACCGCCCCTGATACCCGCGACAAGGAGACGCTGGAGGAGGCCACATCGTTAGCTAGCAAAGTTATAGAGCACATGGACAACGTTGAGCTGAAGAGGGCCAGCGAGTTCGTGCTTGAGGTGGCGCGCCTAGGCAACAGGTACCTCAACGAGTCAGCTCCCTGGGATCTTATAAAGAGGGACAGGGAGAGAGCGGGCACCGTAATTAATGTGGCGGCTAGCATAGTAAAGACCGTGGCGCACCTAATAACGCCCTTTATGCCTAGCATAGCAGAAGACCTCTGGCATCAGCTAGGCTTCACCGGAAGCGTGATGGATGCTAAGTGGCCCGAGAACCTCGGCAAGCCCATAAGTGGAGGCTCTAGGATAGGAGAGATTCACCCGCTCTTCAGGAAGCTGCCCGAGGACTTCTTGAACAACATCGAAAGAATTATAGAGGAGTCGCGGGCCAAGGCTAACTCCAAGAGGCCTCCCCTTCTGAAGGACTATGGCATAGCTGGCTAGCGCAAAGGCCGTTAAAAACGCTGAGCGCACTATATTACAGGACCACGGGATGAGGACGTGGGCAGCCAGCGACGTCAAGGATGAGATGCCTAGACTCACACTGACCGTGGGGCGCATTAAGGTCCTTTTGAGTAAATTGGGTAAAAGAGATACCAGTTAGGTTGAGTCTAATGAGTTTAGGTACGCCGTTCATTACTCCAAAAATTTTAATAACGTTACCTTTAGAGTATGTGAACCGGAGGTGGGATAGTTAAATGTCCACAAGGCTCACGGGCCTGGTGAAGGTAGACTCCAAGGGGAGGATAACGATACCACAGACCATAAGGGAGTCGCTAGGTATAGAGGCCGGCATGCTAGTAGCTATGCTGGCCGACACTGATAAAAAGGAGATAATAGTGAGCCCGATACTGGCTGAGAATGCCAAAGTTATAGAGATTGACGTCTCAGTACTTGATAAGGTTGGCGCTCTAGCTAAGGTGGCTGACAAGCTAAGCGAGCTGAAGGTTGACATAGTTGCCAGCAGGTGTGCCTCGATAACAAGGGGAGAGGAGGGGGAGTGTGTCTTCATAGCCGACATGAGCCAGTCGAACGCCGACGTGGAGACCATACGTAAGGCTCTTGAAAATTTAGACATCGTGACACAGGTTATGATAAGGCAGTTCGAAGCGCCGAGCTTTTGATGAAGAAGACATTAGCCGCAGCAGAGGTCTCATGCCGCACTTTCTCTAACCAATCTAATACCTAAAACTATTTAAAAGCCCCTACAGTCCTGGAATGGCGGAGCCGAGGGGCAGTAATGATGTCAATAGAGCTGAGGCCCGAGTGGAGGAGGTTCAAGTACAGGGGCAGAAGCTTAGAGGAGCTTCTAAACATGTCACTTGACGAGTTCATTTCTCTGCTTCCAGCGAGGCAGAGGAGGAGCCTGCAGAGGGGGTTGACGCCTGCCCAGAAGAAGCTGCTAGCTAAGATAAGGGCTCTTAGGCGCTCAGGCAAGACCGATGTCATGATAAAGACTCACGTGAGGAACCTAGTTGTGCTGCCAGAGATGGTAGGTTTAACAATAGCCGTCTATAATGGTAAAGAGTACGTGCCTGTAAGAGTAGTCCCAGAGATGATAGGGCATAGGCTGGGCGAGTTCAGCCACACAACAAAGATAGTGCACCACGGCGAGCCAGGCCTCAAGGCTTCAAAGAGCAGCCTGCACATAGCAGCTAAGGGGTGATCCAGTATGCCGGAGTGGTCCTATTCGTTTAAGCCTGCCAACGAGGGCCTATCGGCTAAGGCTATGATGTGGGACGTACCAGTTCATCCTAAGGTCATGGTAGAGGTCGCGAGGGCTATAAAGGGCATGAAGCTGAGCGATGCCGAAGAGTACCTCAGAAGGGTTATAGAGCTTAAGGAGCCGGTACCGTACAGGTCAGCTTCGAAAAAGATACCTCATAAGAGGGGATTAGCTGACAGATGGGGTATACCAATGGGTAAGTACCCAGTTAAGGCAGCCAGGTACATGTTGAAGCTTCTTGAGAACGTCTCTAACAACGCTGAGAACAAGAACCTAGATGTGGATAACCTTTACGTGGTTCACGTGGGTGTTTATAAGGGGATAACGCTCAAGAGGGTTTACCCCAGGGCCTTTGGGAGGGCCGACATTATAAGGAAGGTGCATTCTCACGTCGAGGTGATAGTTGAGGAGAGGGGTGGCAGCTGAAATGTCCAAGATTAAGAGCTACTTCCTGAGGCAAGGCCTGACAAGGGTGAAGGTTGACGAGTACCTGGCTCAGAACTTCTACACTGCAGGCTATGCTGGAGTCCAGATAGTCCAGAGCGGGCTAGGTACTAGGGTTCACATATTTGCTGAGAGGCCGGCGCTAGTCATAGGAAGGAGAGGCGCTACAATAAGGAAGCTGCAGGCTGTCCTGGAAAAGGTGTTTGGACTTGAGGGTGTTCAGGTAACCGTCAGCCAGCCTGACAACATGGAGCTTAATGCTAGGGTACAGGCGTTTAGGATAGCGAGGGCGCTCGAGATGGGCTACCACTTCAGGAGGGTAGCTATGGCTACTATGAGAAGGATTATGGAGGCTGGCGCTGTTGGCGTAGAGATAGTCATAAGCGGGAAGCTCAGCAGGGAGAGGGCTAGGTTCGAGAAGCTTCAGGCGGGTAAGGTTATAAAGACTGGGAACGTTGTCGACGTTTATACAGATCGCGCCATAGCTTACGCCAAGCTGCCTTTAGGCATAATTGGAGTTGAAGTTCGCATAATCAGGCCTGAGGCGGCAAGGCCAGATATATTATTAAGGCCCGACTCTGAGGCAGCAGCGATAGCCGCGCAGTTAAGTGAAGAGGCCCCTGAGGGCCAGGGCGAGCAGAGAGTCAAGGAGATTATAGAGGGAGGTGAGGAGGGTGGCGAAGTACAGGCTAAGTCCTGATGATCTGCGTAAGCGGAGCCTGGAGGAGCTTACAAAGCTTCTGCAGGAGCAGAGGAGCGAGCTGACATCGCTGCGTCAGAAGGCGCTATCCGGCTCCATAGACTCGCCCGCTAAGATAAGGGAGATAAGGAAAAACATAGCCCGGATACTTACTGTAATGAATGAGCTGTCCAGGAAGAGCCAGCAAACTAAAACGGTAGCAGGAACGGCAAATTCCCAGCAGGGGCAAGGATGAAGTTCACCTCATCAAATATAAGGTTTAGGCCTCTCATAGGTTTGAAGTTAAAGGTGATTAGTTCTACAGATCCCTCTCTGCTTGGAGTCTCCGGTACCGTTGTGGGCGACTCTAAGAATGCTCTAAGGCTTAGGGTGGAAAGAGGCGATAGAAAAAAGGAAATAACTATCATAAAGCTTCACTCAACGTTCTCTATAACAACTCCTGACGGCGACTTTATTGTTAGGGGGTTAGACATTATAGGTAGGCCGGAGGAGAGGCTGAAGAAGGCCATAAGGGGGTAGCCTAGCATTCAAAGGTCAAGATTAGCACAGCGCTGACATCTGCTCAGGCGCTAATGCATGCCTATAGCGTGAGACGTGACGGGGAAACCCTTTTAAGTCCTTAGATAGACCCGCACAGAGGAAAGGGGATATTAGAACATGCCTGCTCAAAAGGCGCTAAAAGCGTTAAGCGTGCCTGGAGTTAAGCCGCCATCTGTATCCTGCACTGACCCTAACTGTCCCTGGCACGGATCACTCAGAGTTCGCGGCGTGCTTCTGGAGGGAACCGTGGAGAAGTTGAAGACTAAGACCACGGTCGTAGTAAGGCACGATTACCTTTACTATGACAGTAAGTTCAAGAGGTATGAGTGGAGAAGGACAAAGAAGCACGCCCATGTACCGCCGTGCGTTGACGTGAAGCCCGGTGATAAGGTCCTAATAGGCGAGACCAGACCCCTTTCCAAGACAGTTAAATTCGTTGTGCTAGGAAAGCTCGAGAGGTGACAGAAGTGGTAAGGAGGCAGAAGTTCACTGCGATACTTTCACGCTTTGGATATAGCGCTGGCCTTCAGGTGGGCACTTATGCTGTAGTAGCCGATAACAGTGGTGCTAAGGAAGCCATGATAGTTGATGTGCCTGGAGTTAAGACTAGGGTAAGGAGACTTGCAGCGGCAGGGCCTGGCGACATGGTGATAGTTACTATAAAGAAGGGCACCCCTCAGGTTAGAAAACAGATAAGCTACGCGGTTGTCATAAGGCAAAAGAGGCCTTACAGGAGGCCGGATGGGACTTGGATCTCCTTCTCAGATAATGCTATTGTTTTAATAAACCAGGATGGAACGCCGAAGGGCAGCGAGGTCAGAGGTCCCGTGGCCAGGGAAGCGGCTGAGAGGTGGCCATCTATAGCAAAGCTCGCAACAACGATAATTTAGGGGGTGAGGTAGGTGGCCAGCCAGCAGCCCAGGGAGCAGCGTAAGGCGTTTTACAACGCGACTTTACACCTTAGGCATAAGCTCGTCTCGGCGCACTTGAGCAAGGAACTAAGGGATAAACTTGGCATAAGGTCACTGCCGCTTAGGGTGGGAGATAAGGTCATAGTAATAAAGGGTGACCACAAGGGCAAGAGTGGCAAGGTAGCTGAGGTTGACCTAAAGGGACTGTGGGTCAAGGTAGAGGGCATAACCAGGAAGAAGGCTGATGGAACCGAAATACTTGTCAAGCTAAGGCCATGGAATCTAGTCATAACAGACCTTAACTTGAAGGATGATTGGCGCAAAAAGATTATAGAGAGGAAGGGCGGCAACGTACAGGCAGCCGCGCAACAAGAGGCTCAGCAGGCTGGAGGTGCTAAATAATGGCTAGGATGGGAGGGTCTAGGCACTTAAAGGCGCTCAGCGCGCCCAGCGTCCAGAGGATTCCGAGAAAGGTAAGACCCTGGACCGTAAAGCCGTCACCAGGCCCGCACCCTGCAGACAGAAGCCTCCCTCTGCTCATAGTTATAAGGGATCTGTTGAAGTATGCAGAGACAGCGCGCGAGGCCACCAAGATAATTTCGTCAGGGCAAGTCAAGGTCGACGGGAAAGTTGTGAGGGATTACAAGTTCCCCATAGGTGTTATGGATATTGTAGAGCTGCCCTCGCTCAATCTTTACTACCGCGTAGTCCCTGACCCAACAGGTACGTTAAGGCTAGTACCGATAAGCAAAGAGGAGGCGTCACTAAAGCTTCTCAGAATCGAAGGCGTCACAACGCTCAAGGGAGGACACTTCCAGGTTCACCTGAGTGACGGAAGGAACGTCCTAGTGAGGGTTGAGGATTCAAGAAAGCCTGGTCAACTTCCTTACAAGCCGCTGGACTCTCTTGTGTTAAACGTTCCTGAAGGTACAGTTAAGGATCACATAGAATTCAAGGAAGGCAGCCTCGCGCTGGTCGTGTGGGGCAGAAACATGGGCAAGCTTGGCAAAATAGTAAGCGTCACGAGGGGGTGGGGCTGGGACAGGAGCGTGGCATCCCTGCAGGACTCGGCCGGTAACTCCTTCGAGACCTCGCTGTCCAACATTTACGTGGTGGGTAGAGATAAGCCAGTGGTAACCGTGACGCAGGGGTGATGTTATGAGTCAGCAGACCGCTCTCACAGATGACGTTGTAAATAAAGTGCTTTCGGAGTGGCAGAAGAACCCCATGAGAAAGCCCAGGATAGCAAAGGTTACAGTAAACATAGCGTTAGGAAGCAGCGGCGAGAAGCTAGTTAAGGTACAGGGTCTGCTTGAGCAGCTCACAGGACAAAAGCCTACTTTAAGGAAGGCAAAGAAAACAATAAGGGCCTTTGGAATCCACAGGGGAGAGAATATAGCCGTGGCTGTGACCCTTCGTGGTCAAAAGGCCATGGATTTCCTTAAGAGGGCTTTAGAAGCCACAGGCCATAGGATTAAGGCCTCCAGCGTAGATAAGTTCGGAAACGTCTGCTTTGGAATACCTGAGTACATATTGCTACCTGGGGCAAAGTACGACCCTGAGATAGGCATAGTAGGCATGGACGTCTGCCTCACAATAGAAAGGCCAGGCTTCAGGGTTGAGAGGAGAAGGAGGGCCCGCTCATCTATACCTTTAAAGCACAGAGTTAGACCAGAGGAGACTATGGTGCTACTGAACAAGGAGCTCGGGGTTACCTTCGTGTGAGGTGATGGTAATGGGAAAGATAAAGCCGCCTAAGGCTAAGGTGATGGGGAGGGGCGCCCAGAAGTGCCAGAGATGCGGAACTCGCGATGCGGTTATACAGAAGTACGGTCTCTACCTCTGCCGCCAGTGCTTCAGGGAGATAGCTGTAGAGCTTGGGTTTAACAAGTACTCGTGAGGTGATATGGAATGGTGCACGATACTCTTTCGGCTCACCTCTCCGCGATTTATAATGCGGAGCTCAGGGGTCAGAGGGAGGTAATTCTAATGCCAGCATCTAAGCTGACGGTATCCGTGTTGAAAGTGCTGCAGAAGGAAGGGTACATAGGCGACTTTGAGTACATAGACGATGGAAGGTGGGGCAAGTTCAGGGTAACTCTGTTGGGCCATATAAACAAAATTGGCACTATAAGGCCCAGAATGCCTGTCACCTACAGGGAGCTCCTTAGATTGCCTGAGCACTTAAGGAGATACCTGGCCAGCAGGGACCTGGGCTACCTGATAATTTCAACTAGCCAGGGCGTGATGACTCATAAGGATGCCATGCAGAAGCACCTGGGAGGCATACTTATAGCGTATGTCTATTAACGGGTTCGGTATTCTTGTTTTATTCTTTAAAAAGGTCCTACTCTGCACAATAACAGTGGGAGCTTGGATATGGCGTCTCTCAGAGCCGTTTACCCTGAAGGCAATCGTCTTAAACGTATAGTATCAGCAATGGCTAAAGTTAGCGACGAGGCAACGTTTGACTTTGCCCAGAATGAAGTTGTATTCTGGCTCTTCAGCCCAGATAAGACCGTTTTGGCTGTGGCAAAGTTAGAGCCTTCAGCTTTCGAGGAGTACTCTTTAGACAGCGAGGTCAAACTGTCAGTTAATGTAAGTGAGATGAATAGGGTAGTGAGAAGGGCTACCAGAAATGATGCAGTTGCCATGCAGTATGAGACAGGAGCTCCTGGGCTCACAGTCGAACTGCAAGACAGGAAGACCTCCTTTTCCAGGTCCTTCCTAATAACGGCCTCTGAGTCCACGGAGGAGTCCCTAAGGGAAATAAACATGAGCCCCACGGCAAGGGTAGTTATGAGCGCTGATGACCTTGAGACACTGGTGACTGACGCTAAGAGCGTGGGCGATGTAGTAGAGTTGCACGCGTCCGATGGCAAACTAGAGGTGACAGCGTCCGCCGAGGGCAAGAGTTACAGGTGGCTAATGTCGCAGGGAGCGCCGCTTCAGGAGCTCAGCGCAGAGGCTGAGACTAAGGCTTCCTACAGCGCTAAGTCCCTCTACTCATCTCTTAGGCCAATCATGTCAATCGCTGAGAGCGTGCAGCTGGAGTTCTCAACTGACTACCCGCTCAAGGTTACGATTAACCTCTCCGGGCCCGAGCAGATGATAATATACATAGCGCCCGTTCAGGGATGAAACGCTTCATGTAATTGCTGTAAATTGTAAAAGAAAAGGAGAGTAACTTAAAGCATAAACTCAGGAGGGCTACTCTATCCAGTCATGGGTCTGTATTTTCTCTGGCAAGTACTGGAAGGCGAGGAACTTAAGCCCCTTGCTTGCCATAGCCTCTATCTCTAGCTTGGCCTTCTTATCAAGGAACATATCTATTTCCCTCTTCCATAAGGGCGTGCGGAACCACGAGTAATTCATTAGTTCCTTGGCCCTCCTTATGTCAAGGTCTTTGGCCTTAATTATATAGTTTCTCCTCTCCTCCTCAGTCAGATATGGCTTCTTTCTTCCATAGCCAAAAATGTCGCTCATAGAGACGCCGAGGAACTTCGCCTTGGGTGTGGCTAACCTTTCGCTTTCATAACTTAACTGAATGCTCCCAACCTTGAAGACGCTATATATGTACCATCCATATGGGTCGCTGTCTGTAAGCACATAAACGGGCAGGCCTAGTTCTTCGTTGAGCCTTCTCACGAACCTCCTGGTGGCTCTGTCTGGCTGGCCGGCGCCAGTAACTAGTATTGACTTATACTTCTGCCAAAAGCCGACCCTGTGAAGCTGCTGGAAAACTGCGTCCTTCTCAACGACTAGGACAAACTCGGCGTCGACATCAAGGAACTCTATAAGGTCCGGCGTGGACTCTATGGCGTATGCGCCATGTCCAAGCTTAGAAAGGTCTATAATATCGTTTCCGCTCCTTATCCTCATGTTGCCAACTACTTTGCCCTTCTCCTTGCTCAGAATCATGAGGTCCTCTCTTAGTAAGCCAAGCATAACCTCTAAGTCCCTAAGCGCTGCATCGCTCTCCGCTTGCTCATCCCAGGTATTTTCTTCTCTATGCCTCCCATCAAGGTCGTGAAATACTATGGTGTGCTTGCCCCTGTAGTAAAGATCTCTTATGGTGGGGTACTCATTCTCTATGAGCGCTCTGTAGATGTTGGCCGCCATCACAAGCGTCTGCATAAACCTCCTGGACTCGTTCATATCAAGGAACTTCCTTTCAAGTTTTGAGACGCCGAGCTTTAGTATGCCCTTCTCAACGTCAAAAACTGTATTAGCAAGCGTCCTCTTAGGTATCACCAGCTTAGGGTCGGCGCCCTTCTCCAATGAGCTTAGCAAATTCAAAAAGGTCTTGTAGATTATTTCGGCGCCTTTCTTTCGGGCCTCAATGTCTATTCTATCCTGAGTTGGGGCTGACACTTTAGCTCACCTCCTGTATGGAGACCCCTTTTATAACTCTCTCAACTATGAGCCTTGGATCCTCCTGTCTCCCGTCAATCTTGGGCATCTCTATGGACGCTGCCACCTTAGATATAAGCAGCTCCATAACTTTGGGTTCCAGCTCCCTGTACCTGTTCGGATCCTCTGGTGGCGAGCTCAGTATTGCTAGGCTCCTGGCTACCTCGGGTATATATTTGGCTATGCTCACTATCTTCTCCTTTGCGAGCTCCTCACGCGCTTTGCGCGATATGTAAATCCTGAGGCTCCTGGCCACTTCATGAATGCCGTTTCTGATCTCGCTCTCAAGCTCAGGTATCTCGCTTATGCTCTCCTTTCCTACGCCCTTATATGGAACCTTGGTACTTGCCACATGCACAAGTACTGCCAGCTGATAAGGCTCCTGAACGCCATACCTGCCCCAGTCAATGTTAGTTAAGACCTTATATGACACGTCCTCCTTCTCTTCATAAAGTAAAGGTATCTTGTTGGCAAATCTGAGCAGTATAGGCTCCTCCTGGGGCTGTATTGCGCCTCCATATGCGATGCCGACCTCGACTATGAATGGGTGGCCCTGGTAGGCCCTGGCGGGCCTCGTCACAGCCTTGACCCATTCCGGCTTAAACATCCTGGTGAGCCCGAGCTCTATAAGCTCTTCACCTATGGGGCTCAGGTAATCGCTTCTAGGCCCCTTAAAGCCCCTGTAGTTTCTCAGAGCTGTTACCAACGCCTCGAGGTCCTTTAGCTTCTCTTTTTTAAGGAGAGTCTTGGGGTTGATATCAGGTTTCAGGCCTACGTGCCTCAGGAACTCGGTGGCCGTTTTGTCGCCGATGCCTTGGAACTCCTCCTTTAGGAAGTCCAGCAAGGTCTCAGCCTGTGTAGACATAAGCATACTCCTGACCTGCTCTAGGTCAACTCCATGAGGATGAGGCTTGGCCTCTCTCGGCGGTTTGGGCATTTTCTTGGTGGCTCTCGGGAAGAAGTATATTTCACCCTCGGGGGTCACAAGCCAGAGCTCTGCGTAGGGCGCTATTATGGCAGTGCGCCTTACATATTCGATTATCTTTGGCTTAGCCCTAGTCCAGTCGCCCTCGACTATAGCTGACGCTATAGTGCCGTGCCATGAACTTCTCTTGTCTAGCTGCCCGTCCTCAACAACCATGGGCTCGTTCTTCTTGATATCAATCTTTATATTCTGATAATATACGAAGTTGCTGTCCTCTTGCGAGCTAACGACCGTTATAGGTCTGCCTGTGGTGGTCTGGGAGTAAAGCACTACAGCTTTGACTCCTAGGCCATACATACCTCTGGTCTGCCTTATCACATACTTACTGCTGAAGAGCACCTTACCGAAAGCTTGAGCCATCACAGTCTTTGGCACGCCTATGCCGTTATCTTCGACGCTGACCTCGTACCTGGCGGGCCTTTCCTCGTTCTCAGGCTCCACCTCCTTTATGTATATTTTTACTTCTGGCAGTATTCCATGAGAGTCAGTGGCGTCAAGCGCATTTTCGACTAGCTCCCTGACGGTCTGGTAAAGGGCTCTGGTAGGGTTTGAGAAGCCGGCTAGCTCCTTGTTTTTAGAGAAAAACTCTGCCACGCTTATCTCCGAGAACTTCTCCTTGGCGTTATCTATGGCGTTTTCCTCAGCCAAGCCTCATCCCCTTTTACTTTGTTTACCTAATTTTTAGAGGCGCTTAGCTCAGAAATTAGTGCTACCCCGTAGCTTTAAACATTTTCACATAACAGCAAGTGTTAGCGTAGATGCTAAACTAATAAGGTGCTCAGAAACTAATAAAATGCAGCATTATTCTTGGCCTGAAGTCTCTGGCGGCTTAGCGTTGGCCAAGAGGTAAGCCGCCAGGAGGGGCAGCGCTATAGTGGCATCCGCATAGACTATGACTTTGTCGGCTTCAGGCTTTACTTTGCCCCACGTTATGGCCTCTCTGGGCATGGCACCGCTTAGGCTTCCGTCCCACTCAACGGCCGTAGTTATGTAAACTACATAATCAAGACCCTCCCTAAACTGGCTCCACCAGATGGTGTGGTGTTTACTTATGCCTCCGCCTATTATAAGCGCTGAGGCCTTGCCATGGGTTCCGAAGAACAGGTCCGAGAGCCTCTGCATGTCTCTGAAGTAGTTTATCTTTATCTTAACCCCCCTCTGGCTCTCGAAGAAGAGGTCTGTCCCAAAAGCGCCGTCAGGCCATCCTGGGACGAAGACGTCAGCGCCGGTATCATGTGCTGCCTTAAGGAAACTGCTCTCATCGTTTATCATATCGCCTGCCAGCTTTAGGAGCTCATACATGCCCCACTCCTCCTTAAGCGCTGAAGCCCTGGCGGCTAGGGATCTGACAAACTGCTCCACCTTAGGTCCATAGTCGTCAACCTTTATGTAAATGTTGCCCAGCCTGTGAATTCCATGTCTTGCTAGGTCGACGTCGTCCCCTTCAAAGTACCCTTTTGAGTAAGCCCCACCCATGGCCCTCGCTATATCATGGTCCAGGGCGCCGCACGTGGTCATAATTACATTGAAAAGCCTGGCCCTTATGAGCTGCGTTATTATACCTCTAAGGCCTGTTGACACCAAGTTGCCTGTAAATGAGATGACTCTTAGGTTCGACTCGCTAAGTCCCTTAGCAAGTATTTGCGCCGCCCTCCACACGTGACCGGCCATGAAGCCGTATTCCTCCCCGTACAAATCAATTAGGTCCTTCAGTGGCATGTTAGGATCAACTCTTATGTCCTTAACAGGCTCTAGCTTCACGTTCTCACCAGGCCCTGCTGGAGAAGGGCAGGGAATATAGGGATAGCTGACCTCCTCCCGCCTGAAGGGACGTTTATTGTCCTGCAATTCTGTCAAGGCACAAGGCTTGGAGTTTATTAGCATTTGCATCTGAAACGCCATTGATCGTTGCCTTGCCTAGTTCCCTATAGGAGGCTGGGAGGTGATGTTGGTGAGCAGGCAGAGGAGGTCCCTTTCAAATATAATCGGGGCCGTCATACTAATAGCGGCCACTATAGTCGGAGGTCTTATGGTTTATTCGTATTTCCAAAGGTCCATGAACGCGTTTATGAGCATGGGCAGCGGAGTCACCGTTGAAGCTTCAGCAACCCCTACGGGCAGCGGTGCGCTGCTCTACGTCAAGATTATAAATAACGAGCCGCTGCAAATAACTATCAAGAACTTGGTTCTGGTGCTTTCTAACGGAAACCAGGAGGACGTTTATATAGAGGGCAGCCCCAGCAGCGGATATAGTATATCAACAAGTGCGTCGGCCTCTCAGGGCGCCACTATAAACCCTGGTAGCGAAATTATTGCTGTAGGGAATGTAAATCTGACCTCAACCGTCGAGAGCGTCTACCTATTGTATGAGATGAACAACCAGGTCTACTACACAAGCCCTGTGAGTGTCACTGCAGGCTGAGTTGCCATGATGGGGCTTCTCTCTAGGCTTAGGGGGGCCCTTCATAGGCCCTCCTACTATTCTCATGAGGAAGAGCTTCAGGCCGTGGCTGACCATGACGGGGAGGGAAAGAGCCCGCCCTCGTGGAGCGTCGTTTCCCACTACAGAATAGGGCCCGTGGAGTACTTCCTCTACAGGGGAGGTGATGGAGTACCCAGACTTATGGTAAGGGAACCCGAGCCCATAGATCATGACAGGCTTGTTTATGTGGCCACAGGCCTTACTAAGCCCAGGGACGATCGCGAGAGTTACCTGGCCGAAAAGTACAGGAGCGGCTATGGTAAGATATACCCGCTGATGCTGGATCCCCACATAGAGGAGATATCATATACGGGTTCGACTAAGAATGTAATAGTCATACATAAGGAGGTGCCCTCGCGCTGGGTCCTCACGGACATAAAGTTGACGGACGAAGAGGCTAACGGAATAGTAGTCGAACTCGCAAGAAAGGCCGGCAAGAGCGTGAGTATAGTCTCTCCTTATGCCGAAGGGTTAACAGTGGAGGGCCACAGGATATCGGTCTCGTTTATGAACGAGATGAGCAGGTTCGGAAGCAGCTTCGTTATAAGGAAGTACCCTCAGAAGCCCTTTACAATAGCCGACCTATTGGCTAACAAGACCATAGATCCCGTTGCTGCCGCTTACCTCTGGCTCATAGCAGAAGCTCAGGGCTTCATAATAGTCAGCGGCGCCATGGGGGCCGGAAAAACTACCGTGCTTCAATCAATTATCAGCACGCTGCCGCCTTACTCCAAGGTAGTCACGATAGAGGACACGCCAGAGTTGGTGGTCACAGGCCCCCTGTGGGACTCCCTAGTTACAAGGCCGAGAACCCCTGGTGAGGAGGTTGAGGAGATAACACTTGAGGACCTTCTGAAGTTCGCCCTCAGGAGGCGCGCGGACTACGTGGTAGTGGGGGAGGTCAGGGGCAGGGAAGGCAAACTGTTGGCTCAGGCTGCGGCCAGCGGGTATGGAGCCATGACTACGCTTCACAGCGACTCGCCTCAGGGGGTGATAATGAGGCTTAGCATGGAGCCTATAGCGCTGCCGCCCCTCTTCCTAAGCTCCATAAAGTCCATAGTGCAAGTCAAACGCCTTCAGGCCACTGGGGGCCGCGCAGTTAGGAGGGTCACCGAAATAGCCGAGGTTGAGAATGGTAACAGCGTCATTATTTATAGATATGGAGAGACGGGCATCAGCGACCTGATTGAAAGAAGCCGGGAGCTTGAGTGGGCAGCGGAGAGGCTGGGCATAGGTGATATAAGGGAGGAAATGGAGGCTAGGACTAAGTTTCTCGAATCTGTTGCGGGCAGATCCCCAGAGGAGCTGCGCGCCGAGCTAGCTAAGTTCTACATATCACGTTACGGTGATATGATATGATGGGCAGGAGGCCCAATGATCCCAGGATCTACGGCCCTCTGGTTACAACGCTTAACACTATTGACGCAGTATCGCCTATACTTGCAGTGGTGTTTTTCATAGCTGCTGGGGCGTCATATGTCGCTCTTCATGCGCACTACTTGCTGATACTAGTCCTAGCCTCCCTGGGAGTCATAGTCTTCTTCCTTCCAGAGCTTAGCAGGAGGCTGCTGGCCTCCCTTCTCGGCTCGGGAATTAATGACGAGATGCCGTCGTTGCTAGCGGTCATGATACCATACGTTGCCTCCTCGCGTGACCTCTCCGCGGTGCTTGTAACCGCCTCCGAAAGCCTAGGCCTTAAGTTCAGCAGGGTAGAGACAAGGAGATTGAGTTATCTCCTGGCAGCGGGTTATGATGAGAGGAGGGCGCTTAGGATACTTGCCGACACGACGCCAAGTTCAAGGTTAAGGGAAGTCATTAGGGAACTGCTGACGGTTGAAGAGATGGGACTCTCACGGCTTAGGGCCGCGGTGAACCTATACGCAAGAACCATGGATGCCGTCAAGTCTACTTGGCAGAGCTACGCAAAGTTGGGCGAGACCATAACTGAAGCCATGACTACACTTATAGTTTCAGCCGCCGTGTTGCTTCCATTATCGCTGTTTGGAAGTTCTAACCTTCTAATACCTCTGGCAGTACTTATGATGGTCCTGTCGCCAAGCCTTGCAATACTGCTGGCCCTCCTCAGGCCTAAGCTCGGAGAGCCTGAAGGTGGCTGGTGGGTTGCCGGCCTGACTATAGGCTCGGCTGTTGCAGCTTCGCTGATAATGTTCCTGGGGAGATACCTTGCAGCGTTGATTATCCTTACCCTGGCTACCATAGTATCTGAGGCATCGTGGGCAAGGCTTTCCAAAAGGTTTGCGGAGTCCCTCAGGCTCCTGAGGGAAGCGTCGGAGAGAGCAAGGCTAGGGCTGCCCTTCGCCGACGTGCTCTCAAGGGCCTCCATGCTTGGTAAGTCCATAATCAACGCAATAGTGAGCTCTGATAAGGTCGCTGGCCGTGTTGGAATAGGCCCGGCGCTGCAAAGCTTCGTTGACATATTCTACGAGTCCCTGAGAAGTTTGAAGTCGCTGCAGGTAGAAGCCTACATATTGATGGGGATCTCTGCCGTAGCGCCAGCTATCTCCCTCGTGGGAGTCTATGCGCTGGTAAACTACATAGCTTCATCTTCCCTAAGTTCTATGCTAACCAACACCCTCTCGGTTCAATATGCAGCTAGGCTACTTATGGCCATGTCCCCCCTCTCCACGCTCCCAGCGGCGTCGCTTCACCGCGGCAGAAGAATGTCGCCAGCCGCCTCGTTGGTCTCAGCCACACTATCGCTTCTGGTAGTGCGTTTCATAACTCTCTAAGAAAGCTGCCTCACCACGCGTGCCTCATAATAGGTCACGCCGCCGCTCTCATCCACTATGGCTAATATCGGTTCATGGGCATCTGCCGCTGCCCTCTGGCTCCACCTAACTATGTCCATGAGTTTGACGTAGTTCCCTTCGCTTAATATCAGGACTTCAGCTATCCTGTTATCTGTCATGTTGTAGAGCAGGGTCCTAGGCCTAGGTCCCACGGTAACCTTTTTCCCCCTTCTCCTGAGGTCAAAGTACACGATGAAGGTCTCAAGATCTAAGTGGAGGTCCTCTATCATCTTTATGGCCTTCTGCCAGTCCTTATCATTAACTATAACCTGGTACACAGCGTTATAAGGGTCATCAGGAGGGTTCGTGGGACTTCACCCTGACCCCTATCTCTATCAGGGCCGCTATAGCAGCGCCTGTTAATGCGTATACTAAGAAGCCGCTGCCTATCAGGATGCTATAGACGTAGCTGCCGTTTAAGGTGCTGGGCAATGGCGTGGAGGCTATGGATAGCCCCATGTAATAGAGACCTGCTGCGAGCATTATCAGCACTGATATCACCTGTGCCTCCCTGTATAGCCTGAAGTTTCTGCGGGATACTTTGAAGAAGACGCTAGCTATAATTACATATATAACCATGCCTATGATAAGCGTGGTAACTTCGTAGGACACAACATATCCAACCTTATCTGTCAAGGGTGCCGCGCTTCTACTTAAAATATAGGCGCCGTAAGCGCTTATTACTACGCTAATGGCCAGAGTTCCGAGGCCAGCTAACTGGAAGACGCTTCCCTCGCGGACCCTGGCTGCAGTCGTCTTTAGGTATTCCCATAGCTGCGACTCCAGGTTAAAGCCCTTAACTACCATGAAGAAGCCAAGCAGCGCCGCCATAATCTTAAGTGAGAGCAACAGGTAGCCAAAGATGGTTAGAAGCCCAAATACTAAGAGCAGCAGGCCAGGAAGTCCTAGGAAGTACTTTGAGTACCTGGGGTCGTTAAGGGCCTTTCTAATGTACCTGGCTAAAAGTATGTAACTTCCTTCAACGCCAAGGCTTTGTTCCACTATGACCTGTTTCACGCCAGCTATCGGGCCCACATCCCGGAGTATTTGCGCCATAAAGAGCTCGTCCAGGCCATCACCGACCACGTAAAGCTCGTAGTTGCCAGGGGATTTGGAGATAGCCTGCTGGACTCTGGCCTTAATTAAGCTTTGGGCCAAGAGGGCGTTCTTTGGATGGCCGCCCACAACAATGATTTCAGGATTCCTACCGTCGGCCTCCATCTCTTTATAAAGGTTAAGTCCAACAAACATCGCGTTGGAGTCTGGGTCTTCGGGCCTTAGTATGGCGAACTGCGTGGCGGCGTCCACAACGTCCTTATAGCCCATAACCAGTGACCTGCCTAAAGTAGCGCCTATGTCGTCATCTTCATCTATAACTACTATCAGCGGCCTTCTGGCGTCACTCTTGAGATCCATCGCTTATCTCTTCTCATTTCTGAACCAAAGGGGGAAGCTATTAGGCTTTCGCGCTTGGTGTAAGGCTCCCCTGTGCTTAGAGCTTGTCCTTCATAATGGCTAACAGTTGCCTTTAACAACTATTAGCCGCCCGACCTCATCGCTTACCTCCTGCGGTGTCTACAGGGCTGGCACCCTCGAGGACGCGGACCCCATTAGGCGACTCTTCGCCCCGCTACTGCTCGCGCTTCAACGAGTGATCTTCAACAGGATATTAGCACATTTTATAAACTGTGGTCTGTGCGCTGCTTCAGCCTTAAGAGGAATTAAAAGAGTCGGATAAATAAATAGTTACTTAGAGGTGCTGTAGACCGCTAGCTTGACTTACAAGCTTCCAGTATGGCGTCGGGTGGCGCGTCAGTCCTAAATCCTATGGGGCTCAGATGAGTTCTAGAGAACCTATACCCCTGTGATGTTAATCTGGCCCTTATTACACTTAGGGCGGGCATGTTATGTTTAGCTTCGGAGCACAGCTCGTCCAGCCTCTGGTGGGGGAACTCCTGAAGGCTTAGCTCTTCCTCTATCAGACTTAATACCTTAAACGCATCTGCGTAACATCCCTGGTATTCATACTTGCGTGCCTTCGCATCGTTGAGCATCCTGTCCACTATCTCCTTGTCCCAGAGGGGGCCTGTCCATATGGGTCCGTAGCACGAGTCTGAGGGAAGACCATTTTGCATTAAAGCTACGCCATTTTGGACGCGAATGCAGCCCATGTTATTTTCCAACGACCTATATGCTTTCTGGGAGCCCTTATCGAATGTCACAAATACCCTAGCGTAGTGGCCGACGCTTACTGAGAAGAGAGGCCTCACTGCTTTGTCATGCGATGCCGCCTCCCTAGCTATGAAGCCTAGAAGAACCCTCAGTGCAACCTCGCGGTAACCCCTGGTAGGCCCTGGGGGGTTGTCAAGCCAGTACTTCCTTTTAGCGGCCAATCTCTTAGAGCCTCCCAGGACTGCGAGGTCTGTCGCGGTGGCTGCAAGGACTCCACCTCTAGATGCCACGGAAATTGCAGCGCTGATAAAAGGTGCAGGGCTTCCGAAGGGGTCTAGGTCAACTATATCATAGGCCCCTCCGAGCTCGTGACTTATGGTGTAGAGGAGGGCATTGGCGTCCCTGTTAGATGCTACAGCTCTATCTCCGAGCGAGTTAAGATTAATATTAGCCTTTATGAGCTTTAGGGCCTCCTCGTCAATGTCATTCAGCACAGCCCTCTCGAGGCCTCCTACTTCGAGCAGATACCTTAAACCCCTGACGCCGGTGCCTGCGAGCACGTCTATGGCGCTCCTAAGCGGGGACCTTTCAGCAGCATAAGCGTTCAGGAACTGAACCGAGAGGTCCCTGTTCAGTTCCATGCTAGGGTTGTAGAATACTTGAAGCCATGCAGGCTCTAGGCTTCCTCTGAGCGGATCTACTGCAGGCCTCGTATCAGGTATGTACAGCAGCGCCTTTCCTTCCCTTATCACTGCAAGCTTCATTAGCCAACCACCTTGCAAGCTCAGGGGCCCTCCTTATGTATTCATTCCTGTTATTTTCATCTAGGCGTATTAGTATACCCTGAGTTAAGGCGGAGAAGAGCTCTGGGAACCGGTCCCTGAGCCTGTAGTGGAAAGTTACTATGAGAGGCTTAGGGGGCTGCATAATAAGCTTAGTAAGGGCCTGTGATAAAGATCTTAAGCTAAGCTCCATAGGGCCTACTTCGTCTATTATAATTATGTCGCTAGATTTAATGCTGTCCTCTAATATTGAGAGCACCTTGCCCTCCGCCGCAGGGTCTACGTAATATCTTCCGACTCTCAGCCCCTGGGGCGCGGGCGTCACGCTTGCTAGGAGTACAGACCTCGAGCCGTCCACGCTCTTTACCAGAAACCCCCTCCTGATCCCTCCTTCCCGTAGCTCTGGTGTCGTGAACCCGCCCAGGGAACAGCCCATGCTAACTAGCTCACTTGCTATTGTCTGAGCCAGTGTTGTCTTTCCTATTCCTGGCCTTCCAGTTATGGCTATCAGTTTTTTCTGCAACCTTCCCACCTATGAAATCTATGAACTCCTCTAGAGTGAAGACCTTTTCGGGCTCATTAAGCTCTTTGGCCAGCTCTCTAAGGCTTGGCTCCACAACCACGAAGCCTTCACCTTTGATTGACTTCGCCATTCTTAACATGTTTGTCACTTTATCATTAAAGTCCTTAGGTTTTTCGCCGCCGTGCGATATAGTTACTAGGGCCCTAAGGTTACTGCCGGAGAGGCATATATCAAGCGGCGCTCTCCTCGCGTGGCAAACGTCAAGCATAAGTCCCCTGAGCCTTCTAACCATCTCTACCTCCATCTGATCGTCGAAGTCCGTTCCATGAGACGGCTTGGAGCCAGACAGTATTTCCTCTGAAGGATCAAATATGTCTATGCTAGCAACTATGTCCTCTCCAAGCTCATTTATCAGCCTCTCAGCCACGTCAAGAGTTGGCTTTATGCTGCCCCTCTCATAGTCATAGATGGCCTTTCTAGAAACCTTGGCCAACCTAGCCATGGTGCCAAGGCTATAACCCTTCAGCTCCCTCTTTTGCCTCAACTTTTCACCATTAACTTTTACTTTAAAGTTGTCCCTATCCTCATATATTACTGGCAGGTCGCCCTCAAGAGAGTTAATCAAGGTCTCGACACTGATTACCTTAGAACCCTCGTAATCATACACTACGCCGTCGACTAACTTAATATCTCCCTTGCGTTCAGCCACTATGAAAGAGTTCACCTTCAGCGTTGATGAAAGTCCTTTGAGTTCCTCCCTCTCGCTTTTGCCTATTAGGCTGGTGCTATATGCGAGTTTAACAAGAATCACCCTGCTTTCTTTATTCTTAAGTGCAAGGTCCACAGTCCTTTTTAACTGGTTTCTGGGGTAGTTGAGCGCTATAACGTCCCCTACTTCCGCTAGCAGATATAATGACCTGTTTACGAACTCCCTGGAGGCCTCGTACATAGCCTGCCGCACTCTTGGTGACGGCTATATATTAGTTTAATAATTCGCGAGTTTTAAAGGTGTTATTCAACCAAGCTTGCACTAAGATAATTGACGCCGCCTGATAGCCTAAGCTTTTAAGTTGACCTCAGCGGTTACAGCTGGCGTTCAAGAAGTAAGTTGTGCAGGGAGGGCAGCTAGTAAGTGGTACGTGTGGATACGTGTTAAGCGTGCAGTTGCTCAGGCTTTTTCATGGTAAGGTAATGACATCCATACATCTGGGCAACTTCGTTGACGGAGCTACAAATAGCACAAGTTATGTTCTGGAATCTTTCGGAGCTCTTAGCGTCAGAAGAGTATGCTAAAATTATCATTGCTGCTTCCCTTATCTTCTCAGCCTTGGCCTTGTCGTTAAGTATTTTGGCCATGTATTTTTCGCCGCGCCTTCCCTCTATGTAGTTTGAGACTGCGGCGGGCGTGAGGCCAAGGAGTCTAGCGGCCTCGTATTTAGATAATTTAAACTCGTTGACCAGCACATATGCTATGGACGCCCTAATTGACGGCATGACCTCCTTGGCCGCCACTTCGCAGGGCTGGCGTATGGGCAGCGGCTGTTGCAGGTGCTGCTTCACCTTCATGATCCCGCTAGGTATGCGGCTTAACTAAGGCTAAAAATGTGAGCTATGTACGTCATCTAATTCGCTCTAGGCCCGTTTAGTACTAGTTAAGGGAAGCTAATGTCTTGGACAGGCCTTGGTTACAGCGCACTAAACTAAACTAGTGCTTAAAAAGCTCCTAGTAAGATACCTAAGTAGTTTGGTGTGCGTCAATGGCCGGAAGGTACTTTGATGTGGAGCTCGACGAGGAGCTAATAAAGGAGCTGAAGGACACGCTAGCATACATGGTATCGCCAGTAACCGTGGACCTGTTCATAGATGATGCCTCACGCTGCGAGACCTGCGAGGACGCGTACAAGCTTGTTAAGACCATAGCCGACGCCTCGCCCGTTCGCGACGGCAAGAAGATGCTCCAGCTGAGGGTCTTCAGCAAGTCCAAGCCTGAGGACCTTGAAGAGTTCAAAAGGCAGAACGTTGAGAGGGTCCCTACCGTAACACTGCTGGGCGGCGTAATAAGGTACACAGGAACCCCTGCAGGCGAGGAGATAAGGGGCTTCATAGAGACAATAATGAGGATTAGCGAGGGCGAGAGCGGTCTCGACCCCGAAACGAAGAAGCAGCTGGCCTCTCTCAAGGGCTCAGTGCACATAGAGACCGTCGTAACCCCGTCGTGCCCCTACTGCCCCTACGCCGCGTTACTCGCTAACATGTTTGCCTATGAGTCCTGGAAGCAGAACAACCCCAAGGTAATTTCAGATACAGTAGAGGCCTACGAGAACATGGACATAGCAGAAAAGTATGGAGTTATGAGCGTCCCAGCCATAGCTCTGAACGGCGTCATGTCATTCATAGGCGTGCCCTATGAGGAGGACTTCATAAACTACGTGGTGGCTGCGGCTGAGAACAGGCTAGACCAGCTGGTGCCCAAGACAGAGGGAGAAGCCTCAGGGATGTGAGGGAACTCCAAGGGTTAGCGTGACGAAGCAGTAGCACCCCCTGGGGGCTGGAACCCTAAGGAGGCCCGCGGGGCTCTTTTCTAAGGGGTAACATCCTATAGAGGAGCAAACGCTTCCCTCCACAACTTCTCTATTTAGTCTGGCCTCAAGTTCTGAGTCGTAGCGAGTGGGGTTAATTACAACAAAGCCCATTTTCTTTGAATCAGGGGCAAGGTCGTAGATCACGGCTGATGAGGAGCCCGAACTCACAAAGCCTGGGGAGGCGCTCCACTGTAGGTAGCCCACAGTTAGCTGCAGTAGTTGCCTTATGGCCTGCGGCTCATCCCCCTCGCCTATGTATGTAACTCCTTGAAGCTCTAGGTTAACGTAACCCTCCCTAAACTCAACCCTAATCGGGGAGCTTGAAGAGATGGACAAGGGTCTCGGCTGCCTTAACACTACGCTGTTGGCTTCTATGGCATCCCCGGGCCTGTAAACATCCTCAAAGTAAGCAAAGGGGTAGAGAACCGAAGCCTTAATGTCGTAACGCGAAGTGTCAACCCTTAAGGCAAGCTTAGATGAATGAGCCAGAGGGAGCACCAGGACATTATCAGTGAGGCGGGCTAAGAGGAAGTCACTAGCCTTGAGAACTCTAATAACATCAATGCCAAGGACCTCTGCCTTAGAAGGGAGCACTAAGCTAAAGGGCTGTAACGACACTTTAGGCTCTGTCGCAGGGCCCTCCTTAGATCTAAGGGACTCTAAGTCTAAGACCTCAAGCACCTTAAGCCTTGACCATCTGGCGCCATTAATAGCTGCTAAGGCCACTGGGCTTAAATCGCTGCCATAGAGTGGTACAACGTCTTTAACGTCCCAGGAGAAGGGGTTCATATAAATATTGTCGCGCTCTAACTTGTGCAGTACCAGGGGGCGCATATAGAAGCTCAGTGGTTTAGGAGAGGCTGGTAGCTCTGACTCCAGGCTGCCCCTGTTTACAATAACCTCGTAAAGGCCGCAGCAGGACCACCTTAGGTTTAATCCCCTAGGGCCCTCGACAGACTTTATGCCCGCGTTGTTTAAGATCGCCGGGAGGGAAGGTATTCTAAGGTCATCATAATTAATGAATTTCTTATCCCTAAACTGCGTTGAAAGCTCGAGCCACCCTAAGGGATCGAAGCCCTCATGCAAACACTACAGCCCGTGAAGTCCACTTGAAGGCTGATAGCATTAAAATTATTTCTGTTTAAGGGGGCCCTGCAGAATGCCTTTTTCTAACTTATGGTGCGGGGGGTGGGCTTCGAACCCACGCAGGCCTACGCCAACGGGTTCTGAGCCCGTCCCCTTTGACCAGGCTCGGGCACCCCCGCACCATCTTCCTAGCTATTGTCGGGTTTCTTAAAGGTTTGCGCGGCGCTCCGCACGTAAAAGGCTTGCAAGGCAATCGCTTCGTAAAGCATTTTAAGCGTTCTGGCAGCGACGCGCTGGGAAGAGGGACTCTAATTGGGAGTGCTTGACGCCTTATCCAATATCTCGGAGTACCTGCCAACGGTATCAAAGCCCTCGCAGAAGTTAAGCTTGACCAGGAGACTTGCCTGGACAGGTATAGTGTTGGTTCTATACCTTATAATGAGCAACATACCCCTTTACGGCGTGCCAGTGAGCCCTACGGCAGCCACAACTATAACTCTTGAGAACATAATCTTCGCAAGCAGCGTTGGAACTCTGATGCAGCTGGGCATAGGACCCATAGTTACGGCTGGCCTCATACTTGAGGTGCTGGCCGGCGCTAAACTAATAGACATAGACCTCACGAACCCTGATGATCAGGTCAAGTTCACAGGAGCCATGAAGACGCTGGCAGTGTTGTTCGCCGTTGCTGAGGCGCTGGTAGTCACCCTCAGCGGGATGTTCTGGCCCGCTGGGACTCCCGTGTCCCCAGTGGTTAAGGCACTAGTGGTAGTTCAGCTAGTGGCCGCCAGCTACATAGTGATATTGATGGATGAGGCCCTTCAAAAGGGCTGGGGGCTGGGGAGCGCCATAAGCCTCTTCATATTAGCTATGGTAGCTCAGACAGTGGTCTGGGACATATTTGGATTTGTCCCGAGGCTGGCGCTGGACTTTGGAGTAGTCCCGGCCCTCATCTATGACAGGGATCCATTCATAGTGCTTACAAGGGCTAACGGCTTCCCTGACGTAACAGGCCTGCTGGCCACGTTTGCAATAGTTATATTGCTCGTCTACCTTCAGGCCATGATGGTTGAGATACCTGTAACATCATCGCAGCTCAGAGGCATAAGGACTAAGGTGCCGCTTCAGTTCATCTACGTGACCAACATACCGGTGCTCCTCTTGGCGATTTTAGTGGCTGACCTCCAGCTCTTTGAGGCACCCCTGGCGAGGTTCTTCGGCATTAGCTCGCTGGTCTATAAGGTCTACAGCGGCATAGTCTTCTACCTGTCGCCGCCCAATGGGCTTGTGGAGACGGTGCTAGACCCCCTGAGGTCCGTGGTCTTCGCTATATCGTGGATGTTGCTCTCGGTAGCCTTTGGTTATGTATGGGTCGAAGTGGCGGGCCTTAACCCTAGCTCGCAGGCTGAGTCCCTGATAAAGGGAGGTCTCGAGATACCCGGTATGAGAAGGAACCCCAGGGTATTGGAGAGCGTGCTTGCAAGGTATATATATCCCTTAACGTCGCTCAGTAGCCTGATAGTAGGTGCCATAGCTGTGGTCGCGGCGTTCTTCGGAGCCTACGGCGGCGGCGTCGGCCTTCTGCTCGCGGTGGGCATAGTCTACCAGTACTACTCGATAATAACGTATGAGAGAGCCCTCGAGGCCTATCCACTGATAAGGAAGTTGGTGGGCGAGTGATGCCTGCGAGCGGGGTCAAGCGAAACCCCTTCAAGGTTATTGTAGTCACAGGAGTCCCCGGAGTAGGTAAGACTACAGTTCTCTCCCTGCTTCAGGAAAAAGCCAAGGAGAGGGGGCTCAGACTCAGGGTGCTGAACTTTGGCGATTTCATGCTAGACAACGCTGTTAGGAAGGGCTTAATAAAGAACAGGGACCAGATAAGGTACCTCAGCTTCAGAGAGCAGTTGGAACTTCAAGATATCGCGGCCTCCTCAATTATTGAGGAGGCCGGCAGCGACCTCAAAGAGGGGGATTACCTGATAGTAGACACCCATGCTATAATTAAGACCCCTTTGGGCTATTTACCGGGCCTTCCAAGCAACGTAATTAACAGCCTCAGGCCTGATATGATAGTCGTTATAGAGGCGGACCCAAAGGAAATAGTTGCAAGGCAGCAGCGTGACGCTACGAGGTACAGGTCGGACTTTGGCGGGGAGGAGGGCGTTCGTCAGCTAATGGATATAGCCAGGTCAGCAGCCATGGCCAGCGCCGTTCAGGCCGGATCCCTGCTGACGATAATTATTAACCGCGAGGGCAGGGCCTCCGAGGCCGCGGAGCAGCTGCTTAATGCTATATCCAAGCTTTAGCGGCCCCACTAGTGCAACATCACGTCTTGCACAACCTGCGTTATTAGTCTAGCTCGCTGTAATCATCATATGCGGTCTCCAGGTATTTTACCAGAAAGTCAAAGGCCTCCTCTAGCCTTAAAGACTTCAGATAGACCTCATATGCCTGCGAGAAGGCGCGCGCTAGCTCCCTCTGGCCCTCCCTGTTTTTTGACATCTCGTCTAAGACGGCCTCTAGCTCCGGCCTTCTTCTCTTTAGCATCTCAATTAGCTTCCTAGCTATGGCGTCAGGCGATGCCGGGGGCAATTTGCTTCTCCTGCTGGGTCCTGTGGAACCTGAGGCGCGGACTAATAAAGCTAAAGGAGGCCGATAAGTCAAGAACTTTATATTAAAAGGCCTTGCACAGCTAGCCTGAGGGATTAATGTCAGCAGAGAGAGCCAAGCTAAAACTTAATGGTGATACTATCATCGCGGAATGCTCAGGAAAATCTAAGGAAATAAGGCTTCCCAAGGAAGTGGCCGCCTTGATAGCAACCTCTCCTTGGATGCTAAGACTGGTAGAAAGCCTTTGCAGCGACTCTAAGTTCAGGAAGAGGCTCACCAGCAGCGGCGCCTTGGAAAGCCTGCTCCTTCTCATCTACGCCATGTCAGAAGGCCTCCCCCCTTACAGGGCAGCTAAACGGCTAGGGGTCTCGCATGAAAGGCTTTACAGGCTGAGGAGGGGCCTCGAGAAGGACGGGCTATACGCTCAGGTTAAAGCCTTCATAGAAATAAACGCGAACGCCAGGAAAAGAGAGTCGGCATAGTCAATATGGCTTTAAGGAGGCTAATAGCTTAAGTTCACGCAACTATGGAAATATATGGAGAAGGAGGAGAGAGTAGATGCCCCTGCTAAACAGGAGGCAGCTGCCTGACGTAGGGGAGGTCGTTGTAGGTACTGTGAAGGAGCTTCACGACTATGGGGCCTACTTAGAGCTTGACGAGTTTAACGGCCTTAGGGCGTTCCTTCCATGGGTTGAGGTCTCTAGTCGCTCGTTTAAATCAATAGACGACGTGATTAAAGTTAACGAGCGGGTCGCAGTCAAGGTAATAAGGGTTAACAGGGCCAAGGGCCAAGTAGACGTTAGCCTGAAGAAGGTCACAGACGATGAGCGCAGAAAGAAGATGACGTGGTGGAAGAGAACTCAAAAGGCCGTAAACATAATACTGATGATAGCGAAGGAGCTGAAGAAGGCCGAGAAGCAAGCATACGCAGAAGTCATATGGAGGCTTGAGGACAAGTATGGTGATGTCATGACAGCGTTAGAGATGGCCGCTACCGAGGGTGAGCAGCCTCTGGCCGCGGCTGGCGTGCCCGAGGAGTGGCTAAAGCCGTTGGCCGAGGCAGCCAAGAAGTACGTTGAAGTTAAGAAGGTTAAAGTGAGCCTACTGGCTACAGTTAAGAGTTTGAGCCCCGACGGCATAGAAAAGATAAAGGCAGTGCTCAAGTCCGCAGAGGAGGCCGTTGCTTCTAAGGGGGATAGCTCCGTATCAGTAAAGATATATGCCATCGGAGCCCCAAGGTATAGAATAGACCTCATGGGAGTCGACTACAAGGAGCTTGAGCAGCTAGCTCAAGGCCTGGAGGAGGTAATGTCTAGAGCAGCGAAGGAGCTAGGCGTCGAGTTCTCGTTGGAGAGACTCCGCGAGTAAGGGGCTTGAAAATGAGGTGGCTTCTAAGGAGATGCTCGGTATGCGGCAGGTACACGCTAAGTACTGACAGGTGCCCCTACTGCGGGGGCGCCTTAAGGGTGCCCCACCCGCCGAGGTTCTCCCCTGACGATAAGTATGTGAAATACAGGTACATGCTAAGAACTATGAGCAATTCAGGGGAATAGTAGTATTTTTAATAAATATTAGCAAGGCGCGCTGTAGTAAGGAGCCGCTTATGCCAATACGCTTTCTACTTTGCCCAGGATCTTTGCCTTGCCTCCCGTGGGTCTGACTAGAAGGGTTCCGCACGTGAGGCAGCGTACGGGGAACGTGGCGTGGCTGAATACCACCTGCTTATGGCCGCAGTTAGGGCAGACTACTAACAAGAACCTGCTCCTGGGCTCGGGAACTAGTATCTTTCTCCTCGGGACTCCCGCGATCATAGACATAAAGGGCTCACCTCATGACCTCGGTGAGCTCTATCTTCTTGAGCCTTATACCGAGTATGTGCCTCTTATAGCCGCATTTTGTACAGGTAATGAGCAGCACGACCTTCTTAGTGGTCTTTGCGAACCTCTTCTGCTCGGGCTTCCTCTTGCTGCCGTAGCCCTCGTTCTTCCTTAGATACCTTCTCTGGCCCTCCGAAAGGGTCCTTCTCTTGCCGGCCTTGTAAATGGCCACTGTGTGCTCTGTGTGCGTCTTGCAGCGTGGGCAATAGGTTCTTATGGTCTTTGGGAACTTCACGCGCAGCACCTAGGCCTACAGCTGCTTAAAGCGGCTTTTAACCGTTTCGTGACGTTCAAAGGCCAAGTGAGAGGACTTCAGGGGTAAATAATGGCGCCGGGGGAGGGATTCGAACCCTCGACCGCCCGGTTAACAGCCGGGCGCTCTACCAGCTGAGCTACCCCGGCCCAGAGGAGAGCAGTTAAGGCGACTTGTTTTAAACTCTTAGCCTCTAAAGCTCATGAAGTGTACTAATGCTAGTAAGCCTGCAGCCCTAGTAGGCGTGAGCTAGGCGAGGCGCGTCCTAGCAAGAAACTGCTCTGGCTTACGTTTTTGACAAAGGTTAGGGACCGTTCCCCTTTTAAGTGTTTTACTACATTAATTATGTGGTGCAGCGCGATGAAGCTAAAATTCAGAAACGCCAGAACGTGGGTCTACATAGTAGGTTCTATCAAGAACATAATAGATGAGGGCGTTTTCCTCGCAACATCAGAGGGGCTCTCGCTGAGGGCCCTGGACTCAAGCAGGGTAGTTATGGTAGACCTCTTCTACCCCAAAGAGGCTTTTGACGAGTATTCGGTGTCTGGCGATGAGATGTTCGGAGTTTCATTCGACGCGTTTAATAAGGTCCTGGCCAGGGGCCAGAGGGATGAGAGCCTCGAGCTTGAGGCTTCCGGCGACTCGCTTATCGTTGCCTTTGAGGGCCACGGAAGGAGGGAGTTCAAGATACCTCAGATATCATTAAGCGTTGAGAAGCTGCCAGAGCCTCGTATCTCGTTCTCAGTTATGGCAAAACTAATGAACACGGCCTTCGTTGACGTTATAAATGCTGTCGAGGAGGTGGCGGACGCAATAACTATAGCCGCCACCTCTGATGATAAGCTCCACTTCATAGGGGCAGGCGATGTTGAGAAGGTTGAGATCGAACTTAGCAAAGAGGACCAGAACCTGGTAGACATAAGGGTTGACTCGCCGGATAAGGCCACCTACAGCGTTGAATACTTTGATGATATGATTAAGGCCGCCAGGGGCGCTGACCAGGTGACTATTCAGTACGCTCAAGACGCTCCAGCCAGAGTTCAATTTGACTACGAGGGCGGTGGAAGACTTGTCTTCTACGTATCGCCAAGGATCGAGTGAGGGCGACCAACAAGAGGTTATCATAAGAAAGTGGTCAGAGGCTGACTCTCTGAAGAGCCTCTTTGCAATATACTATAGAATGGACCCGCCCTTCATACTTCCTCACGATATGGCAAAGAGGGAGTTTGCCCTACAGCCATTTGACATTGAAAGCTACATCAGGCACCTAGCATTTAAGGACGAGACATCGCTAAGGAAGTACATAAGATCAAGGACTCCAAGGCACCTCTATCATTCAGTAGGGATATATGAGTTGCCGAGCGCGCCTAACATGGAAGAAAAAGGCTGGCAGGGCTCGGAGCTTCTATTCGATATTGACTTAGATCACCCAGGGGCCTGTGAAGGACAGATAGTAGATGACGAGTGCCTTGTGAAGGGTTTTGACAGCGCCCGCCTGGTGAGCAGGATAGTAAGGGATTTACTAGGAGGCAAGCCCCTTATCTACTTTACTGGCCATAGGGGCTTTCACATTAGGGGCATCTGCGAGCAGTGCATGCAGCTTGGTAGGGACGAGAGGAGGGAGATAGCTAAGCTAGTGAGGGCTGAAGGATTAGATGCGAGCCTCCTGTTCCCTAACAAGAGGGGCGTGAGGCCCGCGCCGGCCACGCCAGAGGACCCCGGCTGGAGAGGCCTCGCAGCGAGCCTCGGGGTCGACCTGAGGGCCTCAGGGCCGCACGTAGGTGTTGACATAGATTCAATGGTTACTGAGGACCCCTCGAGGCTTACTAGGATCCCGGGCTCGCTAAATGCTAAGGGAGGGTTAATAGTTACGCCACTCTGCGACTCCTTTGCCCCAGGGCCTCAAATTTCGCCCTTCCGTGGAACCCTTGACGCGAAGGCAACTAAAGATCTCGACCCGACAAGGATACTTGGGTTTGAAGTTTCGCTGACTGAGGGGGAGGAGCTTAGTTTACCGGCCTCTGTGGCCCTTTACCTCTATCTGTCTGGCTATGTGAGTATTATAGGCGGTGAGGTACTTGTCAGAAGAAACCCTGGCTGGTGGCCCGTACAAGGCTGCGACTGGTCGCCATGAATCTCTGTCCGCTGATTCCATAAAGAGGACTCGAAGACTTTGGTCCCTTTACTGCTCTTCAGGAGCATCGTACTGTGAGAAGTTTAAGGAAATAACAGTGGAGTCCTCAAGGCTGATTGCAAAGGCGAGGCTGGAGGATCTAGGCACTGACTACAACGGCGCGGACTCAGGCGTAATAAGGTTCTTCAACAGGTTCTCAGAACTTTACGGAAGTTACTTAGGTGGGGCAATGGTAGCTAAAGGAGAGAAGGTCCTGGTGCTTATGAGGACTGACATAGTTACTCCGGACGGTTTAACTCTCAGAAACGGTGATACGGTGTTCATCGACGTTGGCACTGCCCTGGGGCTAATATCGTTGGGCTTCGCGGAGCCCGCGCTTACGTGGTCCCTGAACCTTGACTCATGGCTTAAGTCCCTAAGGAAGTCAACTAAGTAAAGTTTTTAAATAGCCCTAACGATTTATAAGCTGGAGCTTAAAAAGGGTGGTAGGTTTTGTCTAAAGAGGACGACATTGCACCCCCAGAGCCAGAGGAGGCTTCTGAGGTCAATGTCACAGGGGTGCCGGGCGAGAGGAAGCCTGTCGTCAATATAGAGAACATAGTGGCGACCGTGATATTAGAGAACACGCTCGATCTAAACTTAATAGAGGCCAGAATACCAGATGTGGATTATAACCCAGACCAGTTCCCAGGGCTCGTTTATAGGCTGCAGAGCCCAAAGATCACGGCGCTGGTCTTCAAGTCAGGGAAAATGGTGGTGACGGGAGCCAAGAGCGTCAAGCAGCTGGTGTGGGCGGTCAAGGCTATACTTAAGAAATTCATAACCAAGGGGATAGTAATCCAGGGCAGGCCTCAGATTCAAATCCAAAACATAGTGGCCTCGGCTAACCTAAACGTAGTGGTAGATCTTGAGAAGGCAGCCTTCGTTCTACCCCACAGCATGTATGAGCCTGAGCAGTTCCCAGGGCTGATATTTAGGATGGACAAGCCAAGGGTTGTCCTGCTGATATTTAGCAGCGGTAAAATGGTGATAACAGGCGCCAAGCGGGAGAACGAGGTCTATGAGGCGGTGAACAACATCTACAAGATACTTGATGAGAACAAGTGCATCAAATAATTCCCGCGAAGAGCTCCTTAAGCGTCGGCAGCTCCACTACGCCTATCTCCCTGTCAACTATTATTGGAACTGCCTCCTGCAGCTCTGCCAGCTCCTTTACTATAGGCGAAAGGTAGGTCTCAGGGCTTGGAGTTATGGCAGTTCCAGTCTGATAGAGGCTTATGGCTGGGAGCACCAGCAGTTCGCCCCCACCCTTGAGGGGCGACTTGAGCAATGCCTGTAGCTTAACCTTGGCGCCAGCCAGGCTTATTTCAAGGCTTGGATGTTCGTGGCCTATTATCACAGTGGAACTGCTTTTAACCGCGTCGACAAGTTTATGGCCATGAGTCACAATGATGCCGTCGCCCAGATCCATATAGTCATCAACAACCTCGACCCCAAAGTCCTTGAGTAGCGGGGCTACAAAGGTATCGTGGTTGCCCCTTACGAGCACTATTTCTTTAATGTCGGCCTCCAGCGCGTGCCTAATAAGCTCTGTGACCTCCAGCCTCTCGCCTTTTGTTAGTTTTTCAAATACATGCTTAAGGTCGCCGTCTATTAAGAGCCTCTTAGCACCCGCTCTGACGCCCTCATCTATAATGCTCTCGGCTTTCTTCAGCTGGAGCCTCGGAAGGAAGACGCCCTGAGTAGCCATGGAGTCCTCATAGCCAAGGTGCACGTCACTTATAATAAGTGCCATGCTGCTTTGGTGCAACAGCGCCGGGGATCTTCCAAGCAGTTTTAGCTTTGAGCCAAGGGCATCCTTTGACGTGAGGCCGCACCTCTGTTGCTCTTTATTAGCTGTGACTGTTAGGGCTTTTAACGTGAGTCTTTAGCAACTGCATCATTGGCCGCTGCGATAAACTCCAAGGTGAACCGCTTGAGCGAGACCATTCTGAGCGTGGTGGTGCCGACATACAACGAGAGGGAAAACGTAGTTCCGCTGGCTAAGAGACTGAACGAGGCTTTGGCGAAAATAAATCAATACGAGATCATATTTGTTGACGACAATAGCCCTGATGGCACTGCCGAGGCAATTATGGAGATTAGTAAGGTGGATCCAAGGGTTAAGCTGATCCTTAGGAAGAACAGGAGGGGGTTAGCCACCGCTATAATCGACGGCATAAGGGCCTCGAAAGGAAGATATGTAGTAGTTATGGACGCCGACTTGCAGCACCCGCCGGAGGTTATACCATTGATGCTGAAGGCGGCTGAGGAGAAGGGCGCGGACATAGTTGTGGCGAGCAGATACACAAAGGGCGGGGGAACCGAGGGCTGGAGCCCTATAAGGAGGCTAATAAGCTGGGGGGCCACGGTTATAGCTAGGCTTCTTGTGCCTGAGTCCAGGAGGACCACTGATCCCATGTCTGGCTTCTTTATGATAAGAAGGGGTGCCATCTCGATAGAGGAGGCAAACCCCACGGGTTACAAGGCGCTACTTGAGATACTTTACAGGAACCCGCAGGCCAGAGTTGTCGACGTGCCCTACGTATTCTCGCGCAGGCTCAGCGGCAAGAGCAAGCTCGGCGCGAAGACCATTTTAGATTACTTATGGCACGTGATAAAGATTTCAAGACCCATCAAGTTCGCTGTCGTAGGCGCCATAGGAACGGGGGTTAACGAAGGAGTTGCAGCGGCGCTGCTCCTCGTTACTAACTACACGTTTTCCTACGTTGGAGGCATAGAGGTAAGTATACTGAGCAACTTCATGCTTAATGATCTCTGGACCTTCAGGGACAGGAGGCCAGGCCGCTGGTACTCGAGGCTCGTGAGGTACCACTTAATGGTAGCTCCAGCAGGGCTTACGATATTTTTTGTTGCGGAGCTCGTGACTAGGCTAACGCACGTGAACCCCCTGTTGGGGCTCTTTGTTGGTATTCTTGCAGGTTTCGTAGTGAACTACACCCTTTCTTCAAGGAAGGTGTGGAAACGCTATTGAAGGACTCGCCGCTGTAAATGCGGTTTAGCCACTCTAGGCCATTCCTGCTGCATTACGTCATGATATAACCCACAGGTTGCACGTCAGAGCGGCTAAGTTTTGGAAATCGAGCTTTCTGAGTTGGGCTTTGAAGGGGCAGGCCAGCGTGAAGGCCTTTAAATTTAATTCCTGATGGCCGGCTTTAATATAATGGAAGTTTTGCTAGGGGCTTTAGGGCAACAATTTAGGCTCACGCTTTTAAGTTGCAGTTTCAGCCCCTTACAGGATTCAAGTTGGTTAATCAAGCAGGCGGAGCTAGCAAGTCGCTAAAGGCCGTGTCGCTGGTTCAGGCTGTATTATTGACCATTCAGTTTATAATTGGCATGTGGATTAACCTTTTCGCGCCCATGAATGTTACTCCGCCTCACAGCTACTTCATGATGGGGTACATGATGTACTACTTCTCACTTATACCATTGCTTGCGCCTCACATGGCAGTAGGGGTTATCATAGGTCTTCTATTCATAGTAATTCTTGTGCTGTCGCTGCTGTCCAGGAATGTAGTGAAGGCCACGCTATCGGTTATAGGCGGGATCATGACGTTGATGGCAGGCATTGCAGGCATGGCCTTTGTCGCTGGAGGGCTATCAAATAATGCGCTCTCCATGATAATGAGCGTCGGTTTCGCAGGCGACATAGCTGTGGTCATTTTACTTCTCTACCTCTAAATAATGATCAAGTAGTAGTGGAGCCGCCGGCGGGACTTGAACCCGCGACCACCGGCTTACAAGGCCGGCGCTGGCGGCCCGCGCAGGGTCTACCGGCTGAGCTACGGCGGCACTCGTGGGCCTTGTCTGTGCATCCTCTATTTAAAAGCCTGCGCTCAAGATCTCTTAAGCTCTCGGGGGTCGCCCTTATCAGGAGAACGAGTGCATGCTTTACGCCTACCTATCTGGCAGACACCCAAGGCTTCCAGAGGAGGAGCTGAAAGCCCTGGTAGAGCTAAGCGGTTCAGCGTACAAGCCGCTGTTAAGGCTTGACCAGGTAGTGCTCTTTAACGCCGACGTTGTAAACGTATCGGCCTATGCCAAGAGGGCAGCTTACGTGAAGGAGGTCGGGGAGGTGCTAGCCTATGGGGAGAGGTGCGAGGTCGAAGAGCTGTTGGCTAAGGCCCTGAGGTCGCTGGAGCTCAGGGGGCTCAAGTCTTTTAAGCTCGAGCTGACCTCGATTAAGGTGGAGCCCTGCTGCAGTCCTACAGAACTTCTGAGGGGTCTTACCAAACTCTCCATAAGGCCAAGCCTAAGCTCGGAGAACACCGTAAGGATACTAATAAGCGAGGGCGTTGCTATAGTTGGCCTTGCCGTCGGTAGAAGGGACCTTGGCAACGTTAAGCTCAGGTCGCCCCCAAACAGGCCGTTCTGGAGGTCAGGGGAGCTCGACATAAGGCTCTCCAGGGCTATGGTGAACCTCTCAAGACTACCTTATGGGGGCACGTTTCTGGACGCTTTCTGTGGAACCGGAACCCTTGCGCTAGAGGCCGTGCTTGCCGGAGGCAGCAAGGCGCTGTGCGTTGACATAGACGGTTCAATGGCTTACGGCTCTAAGACCAACTTCTCATGGGCTGGGCTAGACTCTTTGTCGCTTATTGCCAACGCGAGGCGCCTTCCCCTAAAGGAGGGCAGCGTCGATTCTATAGCCAGCGATCCCCCCTATGGCAGGTCGACCAGGGTTGTTGGGGAGAGCTATGGAGACCTAGTCGAGGGGTTCCTCCAGGAGTCGGCCCGAGTGCTGAAGCCTGGCGGCTACGTTGCCTACGCAGGGCCCGTCGATCTGGCCCCCTATAAGTATGCCGTTGAGCAAGGCTTTGACCTAATAGCCAGAATAGATCAATACGTGCACTCTGGGCTCACCAGGCAAATAGTTGTGGCTAAAAAGGCCACGTAGCTCCCAGCGCGCGGGCAAGGCGCTGTGGCGAGACAGGTAGAGGTCATAACCCTTGGCACGGGCGCGGCATTGCCGAGCCTTGAAAGGTTCACCGCCGCCTATGTGGTGAGGGACTGGGCGGGCAACGTCATACTCATGGACTCTGGGGAGGGGGCCCAGCAGAGGCTCAGGCAGGCGGGGATATCCCCCACTAAGGTGGACTTCATTGTGTTAACTCATGGGCATGGGGATCACATAAACGGCCTTCCGGGCTTGCTAGGCACGATGCAGTTAAGTGGGAGGAAGAGCAGGCTCACAATAATAGCGCCCAAGTACTTAGCGGAGCCGATAAGGGAACTTATAAATGCTAACAAGTTTGAGGACCAGTTCCCCGTTAATGTAATAGACGTTACTGGGGACGAGGGCTCGCTTACCCTCTCGTCGTGGGGCAGGGACAGGCTGGTGTTGAGCTGGTTCAGGGCATGCCACTCCATAGAGGCCTACGGGTACTCGCTTACATGGGAGTTAGGCCCAAGGATAGCTGAGCCGGTCGAGCCCTCACAGGCGCGCAAGCTGCTCGAGGAGGGAGGTTCAGGGCTTACCTCCCCTAGGTCATTCAAGCTGTCATATACAGGGGACACCTCGCCCTGCGACAGCGTAGTCAAGGGCGCCTCAGGGGCCAACGTACTCATACACGAGTCCACCTTTGACTCGTCTATGAAGGATGAGGCATCAAAATATGGTCACAGCACAAGCGTCGGAGCTGCGGAAGACGCCGTAAAGGCCAACGTTGGGAAGCTGATACTGTCCCACATAAGCACCAGGTATGAGGGCTATGAAGCCCTGCAGCTGGAACAGGAGGCAAGGTCCGTGTTCCCAAACTCCGTGCTCGCCTGGGACCTGGCAAGGTTTGTGGCTAACGTCTAAGGGTCCGGCATGCTCCTCTCCCAGAGCGGCCTTCCCCTTGAGGTCTGGGGGGCCAGCCAGTCTATGACGTCCCTTATACTTGGGTGCCTTATTGTTATCTTTATGGGGCCCAGCGGCGACTCCTCGCCCCAAGTTAGGAGGCTCACCTTCCCCTCGTAGGCTGCCTGCTTGTGGAAAAGCAGCGTGACAGCGTCTCCTTTGAGCTCCTTTAACATGTAGCTCCTTGTCGCCTCAAGGATCTCCTGGGTTCTAAGGAGCCTGTGAAGCTTCTGAAGCGAGGCCAGGGAGCTCGCGTACGCCCTAATTATTTCATAGTCACCGGCCTGGACCTTCTCAACCCTCTCAGGGTCAAAGATGTTGGTGAGGGCCTTCATGACTTTCTCCTCGCTCTCCGTTGGCCTAAGCTCAACCTCTGCAACGATCTCTCCAGAGCCCATCCCTTATCACCTTAGCAAGCCTGCTGGCCTGCCCCACAAGCTCTTGGACGTCTGACTCATTTATTATCATGTAGTCGGCCATCGCTATCACGTCACCTATGCCATACTCCAGGTTCTTGGAGTCCCTGAACTTAAGCTCATCCAGCGTTGAGGCGCCCTCCCTGGCCCTCCTCAGCTCCCTCTCAAACCTTATGGCTGGGGCAGCGTGGACGGCCACAACGCAGAGGTCGCCGGCCGCCCTGAGGTAAGTTATTTCTTCGGGGCTTCTGACGCCGTCTACGACAACGTACTCGTACTGCCCCTGGAGCTCCTTTAACGTCTCTGCAACCTTTAGGCCCACGGCGCCCCTGCCGTAAATCTTCCTGAGCTCAGTGGCGACGCTCTCTATGTTAGTCACGGTGAGGGGCAGGCCCCTTTTCTTAACCTCCTCCCTTACTACGTCGCCCATAACTATAAGTTTGGCGTTAAGCTCCTCTGAGAGCACCCTGGCAAAGCAGCTCTTCCCGCTTCCCGGCATGCCAGTTACCGCTACTATTAGCACCTTTAGCCCTCAGGTGCTGTGCTGCTCATAGCTTATAACCTATCTTCCTCAGGAACTCCCTTCTCTCCTTCACGTCCTCTTCACTCTCAACACCGAGTGGCTTAAACCCATCACTGACTCCTAGCAGGGCCCTGCTTTCGCCTAGGTCAGCAACTACGACCTTGACGGGGTTTGCGGTGGCCACGTCTATGGAAACCACCTCCTGCACCTGCTTTATGGCGTTGAGTACATTTATGGGGTAAGCGTTCCTTATGTATATTACGAAGACGTGGCCTGCCCCTATCTTAAGGCAGGCCTCAGTGGCGGTCTTGACTAGCTCCTCGTCGTTGCCCTCCCTTCTAACTAGCCTTTTGCCGGAGGCCTCACAGAAGGCGAGGCCAAACTTTATGCCAGGCGAGGAGGTGACCAGGGCCTCATAGAGGTCCTCAGTGGTCTTGATGAAGTGGCTTCTGCCTATGATTACATTGGCTCCCTCAGGTATGGGGATGTCTATAACCTCAAGCTCCACACCGTTCACCGTTACTTTAATGCCTTGGGTCCCTAATAATAGTTTACTGCGGCCCTCATGGCAAAACTAACTGTAAGCCTCGCCCTTCAGGGCGGGAGGGTCATGTGCTTGGCTAGCCCTCAGAGGCTAGGCTGCGCAGCCTGCCAACGAAGTTGAGCCTTTCGAGCTCGGGCAGCAGGTAAGGTGGGACGCAGGAGGCCCACGTGCTGGAGCCCTGAAGTATCAGCTCCCTGATCCTGGTCCCGCTGCACTCGCTCCTGTTGAACATGGGCTGCTCTACGGCGGCCAGCCCCGCATCCCTGAAGAGCTGCAAGACCAGCGGGTTGCCTGAGACCACGCCGTCAAACTCCCCGAGCAGCATCCTAAGGTACTGGACCCAGACCTTGTTCATCTCTATATCCGTAACTGGTATTATCGAAACCCTCTTGCAGTAGTCGTCGCCAAGCTCGTGAGCTAGCACGGTCCTAAGGAGCTGAAGCCTCTCGCCTGCAGTCAGCGGGTTCTTTAGTGAGAAGCTGTCCTGGGCGCTGCCGATTATAACGATCAGCTCGTCGGCAAGTTCAAGGGCGTACTTTATAGCGCTTATGTGCCCTAAGTGCGGGGGCTGAAACCTGCCTGGAAACACCAGCCTCTTAAACTGCTTCAAGCTTAATTCCCCACCAGAATCAAGTACTCTGGGTTTTTAGCCTAGGGGGCTAGGATTGCCTAAGCAGAGCGAGCGGTGGGACAGAAGTGATGAAGTAATATTCAGCGACAGGTCAACACCCGAGGCCAGGAGGCTGGCCCAGAAGTACGGGTACCTGCCATACATAGTAGAGAGGTACCTGGAGCTGTTAGGGGACGAGGCTGAGGACCTCCTGGAGGCCAATGAAGTTCCCATGCCTGAGACCCTCAGGTGTAACGACTTTAAGATAAGCTGCGGGGAGCTCGAGTCAAGGCTAGGGGAGGCCGGCTTTGAGCTTGAGAGGGTGCCGTTCCTTCCACACGGCTACCACGTGATAAGCTCCCCCATAAGCCCTGGGGCGACTCATGAGTACTTGAAGGGTTATTATTACCTTCAGGACCCGGGCTCCATGCTTATAGTTTACGTTATGAACCCAAGGCCCTCAGCCACAATACTTGACATGGCCGCTGCCCCTGGGGGTAAGTCGACGCAGATATTGCAGCTCACCAGGGACTCCTCCCTGCTAATAGCGGTGGAACCCAAGAGGGAGAGGATTAAGGCGCTCAGGTCGAACTTACAGAGGATGGGCTTTAGCAACTACATACTGATAAGGTCAGATGCCAGGTTCCTAAGCCTGGACACTAAGCCAGCGCAGGTGCTCCTTGACGCCCCGTCAAGCGGTGAAGGCATTATAAGGAAGGACAAGAACAGAAAGACGAAGACCTCCATCTCAGACCTAAGGAGAATACATGAGCTTCAGGTGGAACTCCTCAACAGGGCGTTGTCCATAGTGAGCCCCGGCGGAACCGTGACATATGCCGCCTGCTCGACGGCCGTCGAGGAGGGCGAATACACCGTGCATAAGGTCCTTGCTGATAAGGATTACGTGACCACTGAGAGGCCCTTTGGGTTTCCCCTAAGTAAGCCCTTCGAGGAGTACAGAGGCGTAATATTTGATGACAGGGTGAAGGGCTGCGGCAGGCTGTTCCCCCACAAGCAAGGCACGGAGGGGTTCTTCATATGCAAGCTAAGGCGCCTAGACTGATGGGGCTCACTGACGACATGCTTAAAAAGCTAAAGGAGTTCGCCGAAGCCTTAGGTCTCCCCATGTCTGCCATAGCGACAAGGCCCTATTACCTTGAGGTTCCTGATGGCAATTATTATGATATATTTGACGTCACGAGCCGCGTTGAAGAGGCTGTGAGCAGGCTGCCCTCCCTGTACTCTGTAGGCTTATACCTAGGCTACATTGACAAGGAAGGCTTTCACCCTGGACTCCCCCTGGCTCAAAGGCTTGCCAGTAAATGCTTTGTCTCCACGGACTGCACGGTGCTAGACGAATATGGAGCCAAGGTGTTCCTTTATGGTAAGGAGGTTACGGAGGAGCACATAGTTAAGTTTAAGGAGGGGGTCTCTGTGGTCCTCGACACATCCCTGGAGCCACTGGGGTGGGGGTTTGGATCCTACATTAGGCTTAAATCCAGGCGTGTAACCAGGGTTGAGCCAGTGAAGGACCTGGGCTGGTATCTAAGGAGGGGAGGGTAATTGGCATTTAAGGACGGGGACTTCGTGCTAATAAACTATGTGATAAGTGTTAAGGATGGCGACAGGGAGATAGTGGAGGACACTAACAAGGAAGATGTTGCCAAGAGCGCGGGCATCTACGACTCTAACAGGCGATACGAGCCTTACCTGGTAGTCGTAGGCAGGAGCCAGGTGATAAAGGCTATAGATGAACAGCTCAGGGACATGGATGTAGGCCAAAGGAAGGAGTTCATCGCGACGCCAGACAAGGCCTATGGCCCCTACCGCAACGACCTAATTATAAGGCTTCCCATAAAGCAGCTCAACAGGTACGGCATTCCGCCAGTGGTTGGGCGCCGCGTGGAGGTTGGAGGCAGAATAGGAGTTATAAGAAGCGTCACAGAAAGGTTCGCTTACATAGACTTTAACCATCCGCTTGCAGGCAGGGACCTGAAGGTGGAACTTGAAGTTGTTGGAAAGCTAGAGACCCTCGATGACAAGGTGAAGTACCTGGTCACAAGGTATATGCCTCTCGACAGGAACTCAATAAGTGTCTCGCAGCAGGGGGAGGGCTCCATAGAGCTTCAGCTGCCCCAGGAGGTGCTTGGGCTGTCAGATCTCGAATCAAGGCTTCAGCTGCTGCTCGGGGACCTCTCGTCATTGCTTGGCATAAAGGGTGTCAAACTTGTTGTAAACGTCACTTTGAGCCAGCAGGGCGCGTCGGCCTCAGGGCAGCAGGCTTCGCAGCAACAGCAGGAGGCCCAGGCTACCCCACAATCTTAATTGAGGCGCCGTAATTTCTTGGGGGCGATATGATTACCTCTCCGCTCAGGCCAACGTTGCTCATGATTTCCTTCATAAGCATGACGTCGCCCTGGGCCTCGTACTCATTTTCAACAATTGTGTACATAGCTGGCCCCCAGCTTGACTGAGCCAGTATGACCCTGCTCCTCCAGGCCTCGGCCGCTAGGTCATTAAGCTTCCCCCTGTACTCGCCGCCTTGCACGGACGCGAAGAGTATCCCCGTGCCCCTTTGGACGAACCTAAGGCCCTCAAGGGCGTCGTCTAAATCACCTCTTGCTATGCCGGCAGCCAGCCTGAGGGCTCCGCTCGTCATAAATGCTATGTTAGACTCGCTGTTGCCCCACTGCCTCTTCTCCATAATGCTCTCCTCCTCTTCGTCGGTCAGCCCCCTCTCAATCTTTGGTATAATTATTACAAACCTCCACTCGCTCGGCATCTTCAACGTGACGAGGGGCGTGGGCCTTCCTGGCAGCCCAGCGTCCATTACAAACCCGCCATACTTAAAGGCAAGCGTGCCAGCGCCGCTGTGCCTCGACCTTCCCAGCTTTAAGGCGGCCTCCTCGACGGCCTCGGGTTGTTCTCCTTTGAGCGCCTTGAAGGCCATGTAGAGGGACAGAAGTACCTGGGTTCCCGTTCCGAAGCCCCTGTGGATAGGAGGGCTCTCGTGGACCTCAACGTTGAAGCCCTGCACGCCCGCTACCTTGGCAGCTTTTTTGACGTATTCGAGCAGCTCCTGAGGCCCTCTGTACTGCTCTCTGTCGGAGAGCTCCACAGCGGCCCTGAACTTAGGGTTATCGACGTAGAAACCTATGGAACCCCACCTGACGTTCCAGTCGCCTGCAGCATAATAGAAGCCTCCGTGAAGCCTAGAGCCCGTCTCTACCTCTGCACGCAAGCCTCAGCCCCATGTTCAGGGGGGACTGGAGGTTAAGAGCACCGGAGCTTTAACCGTCTGTTAATGCTAGGCAACCCCAATAATTATCTGAGACCATTCTATTATGTTGACAAAAGAAAGGGCCTGAGGGAGCTGACTCCTCTTTAAGCCAGTGGTTATAAGCTTTTATGCGGTGATGTGCGTGAAGCTGGTAACTGTAAAGATGCCTGAGCTCTATGTAAAGGCTATAGATGAGCTGGTCAAGGAGGAGAAGTTTACAAACAGGAGCGAGGTAATAAGGGTGGCCGTAAGGGAACTTCTTAAAAGGGAGCTGTGGGGGGAGAGCCTGTTAAACGAAGGCGAGCTGTCAACGTCGGCGGAGGTAGCAGAAGTCTAATGCTGTAGACAAATGCGGCGCGACGTTTCTTCAAAGTTAGGACGGCCATCCGTGACCGTTCATTTAAAGGCTTTTATTGTTAACCCGCCGGATGAAGCCATTATTGTTATTAATAAGTTGCCAACGCTCGCAGCCATCGTAATTAGTGCTACGATGAGGGAGCTGCCCGCGCCTGTGACCATCAGTATAGCAGAGGCTACTATTAGGAGCGCGTCGGCCGCGGGTCTTGCGTATAGGGCTCCGGCGGAAATAGATAAGCCAAGAATTATGGGCGCCACTTCAAACTCCAGCGGCGTTACAGCTACTAAGATCAACAGGAAGGAGAAGGTGGCCAGTGAGAGGCTCGCTAGGATCCTGGTCGCTAAAGATGCGAGCCTAAACTGAAGAAGCCTCCCATAGCTCTGGGCCTTAGCTTTGATGGCACTTAAAGCCGAGGACACATTAGGTACGTTACCAGAGTCAACCGCGGCGGCAAGCTCGTTAACTAGGGGCTTTACTTCTCTGGCATCTAGGTACTCACATACGCTGTTAAGCATATCGGCAACGCTGTATATCGACGCTGCTAGGAGCCTTATGTCCATGTTCTCGGACTTGGAGGCCTTTGCTCCAATTATCCTAATATAGTTAACTTCATCGCATATGCTCATTACACCGACACCTTCCCGACAGAGCTGCTGTGCCTCTGCAGGTATGCGGCAGCGTTTAAGATTAGAAGCTTTGCGTGATTGGCATTGACGTAATGATACGTGACAGAGCTCTCGTAATCTGCGCCATAATAGCCCGCCATAGAGACCTTTAGCTCGTATATCTCATCAGTGCCCGCTACATATGGCAAGATTAAGTTCCACCTGTCCACTACGTCCTTAGGCTTCACTATGGTCTCCCTGGGCTCCCACGTGTACCCCTTCTTAGCAGTCACCTTAAGCTCAGCGTTAAGGTCCAGAGGCGTGAAGCTCTCTGCAAAGTCCTCCGATGACGCTATATCATTGAATGAGGAGGCCAGGGTCCACCTCCACTCGTCGCTGTTGACATCGAGGAACGCGATTACCCTCAGATCATTGTACTCAGGACGTCTCATGTCCTTCAACTTGTTGAGCACGGTCTTCTCAGAGAGCTTAAGTTCCTCAGCAATTTCTATTGAGGTGAAGGCCCAGTCTTTAAGCAGCTCGGCAATTCTCTTCGCCAGGTCCTGAACCCAGAGCCTCACGGGCGGCAGCGAGAGGAGCTCCTGCGACAAGGGCGAGGGTCCATCCTTTATAACATGCACTTTTATGTAGCGCTTCCTGAGACCCTCTACGAACTTTATAGCGCCTTCGACGTCCAGTTCCTTATTTATTATAAACTTTTTGACCTCATCTATTAGCGTGCTGTCCCTTTCTTTGTTTACTTCGCCTAGCTTGCCCAGGTCGTACTTTGCCTCAGCGAGCCTCTCGTGAAATATTGGAAGGTAGTCAAGGGCCTCATAGATGGCCTCCCTGACCTCCTCGGGCCCTAGCTCCATTAATGCCGACAGCGCGTCACGGTCACCCATGTTAACGCTTACGCCGAAGAACGAGGGCCTGTAGTAAGCGTCAAGGCCCTTGCTCTTCGCAGCTAAAAATACGAGTAAAACTCCCAGGGTTTCGGCTAGCTTTGAGCCGAAGGGGCCTAGGAGCACCTGCTCATTCTCAACCCTCTCATAGGCTATGTCGTGGGGGCCTATCGTTATTCCCCTCGACTTATACCACGAGCCTATAGCTTCTAGCACGCGGCCCGATTCGTAGCCGCGCCAGCCGTCGTCCAGGATAACCCTGTAGAACTCCTCTGAAACCTCCTTTGATCTAGTCAGACCTTCGCCCTTCCAGAGGGGTATCTCGCCGGAGCCCTTGGCAGGGATCACGTCAACGCGCTCGTTAACCTCGTCTATTCTTGAGACTTCCCAGGCGCTCCCTGCAAGCCTTATCACGTCGCCAACCCTTAAGTTACGGTAAACAAAGTAAGCGTCGATGTAGCCGATAACGGAATCGGGCGATCTCACCGCAAACATGTCCCTCTTGGGAATAGTAGAGAAGAAGTCGCTGAAGTCCCTCGGGGACCAGGGCCTGTCCGAGCCGTTGCGGAGCCTCCAGATCCTGTAGAAGGTGCCCCCAACCCTTATCGAGCCCTTATCATCAACGTCGATTACGCCGTTCACCTTCATATACTTAATCAGGGAGAGGAACTCCTCATGGCTTAACTTAAAGATGGGGGAACCCTTTAGGGTCTTGTAAAGCTCCTCCACAGTGAGGCCGGGGTCCTTTGACAGCGCGCTTCCAACCACTTCTTTTGCAATAACGTCAGCTGGCGCTACGTCCAATATTTCGTCCTCAACATAGCCGCTTGTTGCAAGTCTAGTCTCGGCTAACGCCTCTGCCAGGTCCACTGGGTCAGTCGTTATTATCAGGCCCATGGAAGTGCCGCCCAGCCTGTGGAAGCTCCTTCCTGTTCTCTGTATGAGCGCGGCCACCGAGCCTGGGGCGCGAACCTGGATGACCTTCCTTATGGACCCTACGTCTATCCCTAGCTCTAACGTCTTGGTGCAAACCACCAGGCAGCCCTCGCCGCGCCTCAGCTTCTCCTCAACCATCTCCCTGACCTCGGCCGAGACGCTGGAGTGATGCACATAGACGTTCTCTAGCTTGCCTTTCTGAAGCTCGTGACTGAGCTTCTCGGCCACGTACCTGCTGTTAGTAAATATCAGCGTCGGTCCTGAGGACTCCGAGGACGCTATCTCCGCTACCTTGGGCCACGGGTCCTTGGCCCCATCTATGTATCTCACCTCAAATAGGAATCCACGGTTCCCGCCACCGCTCACCAGCTCTGACTCCCTCCTGCTGCTGCCCCTGAGCAATGCTAGTGCCTTCCCAGGGTTACCAATGGTTGCTGAGAGCCCTATCCTCTGGAAGTCCCCTGCCAGCCTCGCAAGCCTTTCAAGCAGCAGGAGGAGCTGCGCTCCCCTCTTCGATGAGAGCAGCTCATGGACCTCGTCCACAATAACTGCCTTGACGTTACGGTAGTACTCCCTGAACTTGGGGGCCCAGTCTAAGTCTATCTCGAGGCTCTCAGGCGTCGTTAAGAGCACGTGAGGCGGGTTCCTAAGCCTAAGGTACCTCTCAGAGCTGGGCACGTCGCCGTGTTTCTTGGCCACCCTCAGCCCGAGGGGCTCAGCCCAGTAGCTTATCCTCCTGTGGAGGTCGTTTATGAGCGCCCTCATCGGCGTTACATAAAGTATGCTCACGGGCATCACGTTCCCTTCGTTGGTAAGCCTGGTGAGGAGGGGGAGTAGGGCGGCCTCGGTCTTGCCCTCGCCGGTGGGAGCCATAATGAGCACGTTCTTGCCAGCCAGTATAGCCCTCGCTGCCCTCTCCTGCAGCTCCGTGAGGCCTTTCCAGCCCCTCCTCTTCATCAGGCCTATTAGCTCTGGTCTCAGCAGCGCCTCAGTCATTGCCGTCCTACCATCTCTGGCTACAGCGCCAAACCTTCTACAGCAGGCCGGTCTGTGCTTAAATATAGTGTGGCGCCCCCTTACATAGGTCTTCAAAGTATGGCCGCAGGCGAGCTTCACAGGTGCATGGTGTGCGGCAGGCCCTTCCATGAAGGTCAGGGCATAATTATAAGGAGAGGCGAGCTGCTGCTGGAGTTTCACAGCGCCAAGTGCGCAGCCAAGTTCTTGAGGCTACTTATGGAGAGGCCCGAGGCCTCTTGCGTGGAGGGCCCTATCAAACAAATCTCTAAAGAGCTCAGGGACTCACTCGAGAAGAGAAGGCAGGGAAGCTCTAAGGTGATAGCTTGAAAGTAAAGGTAAGGCTCTACTCAGTGCTCCGTGAGGCGGCTGGCAAGGGTGAGCTGGAGCTTGAGCTCGGCGACGGCATTACGGTCTCCGGGCTCCTTGAAAAGCTCTCATCAATGGGCCTAGGAAAGGTCCTTGAGGAACTTAAGGGCGAGGTGCAAGTCATAGTTAACGGAAAGTCCCTTGCCCCCTCGCAGCTCATACCTCAGGACGCCAAGGTTATTCACGTGCTCCCGCCCTCCTCCGGCGGCAGCGAGAGGGTGCTGGTTAAGGTAGCCAGGGACGATGAGCCGGTCGACCTAGCCTCTCTGACCAGCTTCCTCTACGGCGACAACCCTAGGGTCGGGGCCGTGGCCTTCTTCATAGGCATCGTCCGGGGCATAAACAACGGAGAGCAGGTTAAGGAGCTGGACTACGAGCACTCCGAGGAGCTCATGGAGCCTAAGCTGAGGGAGCTAGCCTCTGAAGCCATAACTAAGTTCTCCCTGGCAGGCGCCTGCGTAATACATTTCGTGGGTCCAAGAAAGCCGGGCCAGCTCACCATGGTAGTCGGCGTCTCAGGGGAGTCCAGGAAGAACGTCTTCCCGGCGCTGGAGTGGCTTGTTGACCATGTTAAGCATGAGGCCCCCGTCTGGAAGACTGAGGTTAGGGAAAGCGGAGTTTATTACATGGTTGGCGACAGGGAGATAAAAGAGACCGAGCTTAAACGCGGGTCTTAGGCTAGAACAGTTTTAAAGTGAACCACCTCCTCAAAACCTCCAGGGTGGCCTTAAGGTGCCTGCCATAGAGGTCGGGAGGATATGCTATAAGCTGAGGGGCCGTGAGGCCGGCAGGAAGTGCGTAATAGTTGACATAGTGGATGAGAACAACGTGCTAGTCACAGGGCCCAAGACGCTTACTGGCGTAAGAAGGAGGAGGGTAAACATATCGCACATAATGCCCCTAGACAAGGTAGTTCAGATAAACAAGGGGGCCAGCGACGAGGAGGTGCTCAAGGCAATAGAGGCTGCTGGCCTCGCGGACTTTATGAGGGAGAGGGTAAAGCTTCAGCAGGCCTTAGCCTGAGGCCGGTGCTTAGGGTTGAGCTCTGAGCTCACAAGGCGTGGAAGGGAGTTTTTGAACTTCGTCAACGACTTCTGCGGCCACAGGGCCCAGTGGCTTGAGAAGATGCCAGAGGACACCTCGGGCGACTACGGTGTTATACCAACCGAGAGGCCCGCAGAGGAGTACATAAGTTATGGGGTGGTTAACATAGACAAGCCTCCCGGGCCTACAAGCCATGAAGTCACGGCCTGGGTTAAGAGGCTCCTGGGGGTTAAGCGGGCGGGGCATGGAGGGACCCTTGGGCTCAGGCCGCGTGGCCTGGGCGGGGAAATCCCAAAGTAACAGGCGTCCTGCCCGTAGCCCTTGACCATATGACCAAGATAATGGGCTCTGTGGTGCACTCGAGGAAGGCGTACGTCTGCGTCATGCAACTTCATGGCGATGTAAGCGAGAAGAAGCTCAGGGAGGTGGCGGAGGAGTTCACGGGCACGATATATCAGAGGCCGCCCGTTAGGAGCAACGTCAAGAGGGCCCTGCGCACCAGGAGAATATTCTCGCTTGAGGTGCTTGAGGTCAGGGGCAGGCTGGCCCTGCTTAGGGTAGAGTCGGACCCAGGGACCTATATGAGGAAGCTGTGCTGGGACATGGGGCTTGTCCTGGGAGTCGGCGCGCACATGAGGGAGCTGAGGAGAATTAAGACGGGCCCCTTCGACGAGGACCACAATTTAGTCACTCTGCAGGAGCTCTCGGAGGCCGTGTATCGCTTCAGGGAGGAGGGTAAGGATGACTACCTCAGGAGGGCGGTGCTCCCAGGGGAGGTCATTACGTGCGAGCTACCTAAGGTTGTGCTCAGGGACAGCGCGGTTGAGAGCGTCGTAAACGGTGCCCCCCTCGCCGTGCCGGGGATATCGCTGCTCACGCCTGATGTAAAGGCAGGCGGCAGGGTTGCCATGCTAACGCTTAAGGGAGAGCTGGTAGGCTTAGGTGAGGCTGTCATGGATGCCAAAGAAGTCATGGAGCGCGATAAGGGCATAGCCGTCAAGCCCACCCGCATAGTGATGCCGCGCGGCATCTACCCGCGCATGTGGAAGAGCAAAGGGGCTAGCTAACAGATTTAAGCACAAGCATTCATCTACACCTTGGCGCCGGGGTGCCCGAGCGGCCCAAGGGGACGGGCTGGAGACCCGTTGCTCCGCAAGGGGCGCGTGGGTTCAAATCCCACCCCCGGCGTCGCCCTAATTCATAATTGCATGAAGTCTTAGTTACCCGGCACGTGCCTCCGCAAAAATACTCCGTGGCCCTCTAAGGGCAGCACAGGCGGAAACATGTCCACTTATGTATACGGTGAGAACTATAAGAACATGGCCTACAGGATCACGATAAACAGGCCTGAGAAGCTGAATGCCATAAACGGCGAGATGTGGGACTCTCTTGCAAGGGAGCTTGAGAAGGGCTGCGCCACTGACCTACGCTCTATATTGCTCACTGGAAGCGAGGTGGCGTTCAGCGCAGGGGATGACATAGACGCCATGTCAAGGCTTAGCACGCAGAGGGAGTCAGAGGAGTTCTTCAACAGGATACTTGACGTGGTTACAACTATGATAAAGTGCAATAAGCCTATAGTCTGCGCCGTCAAGGGCCTGGCCGCTGGCGGCGGGGCGGAGCTCCTCCTGGCGTGCGACGTCGTGGTAGCTGCTGAGAACGCGTGGATTAGCTTCCCCGAGGTCGCCCTTGGCCTTCTGCCCCCCTTCCTGTTAAGCCTTGGCGTCACAGCGCTGGGCCACAGGAAGGCCAGGTACTTAGCGATGACCGGCCAGAGGCTGTCGGCCACGGAGGCCTCCCTGCTGGGCATAGTTGACGAGGTTGTGCCTCAGGCCGACGTTGACCAAACAGTAGATGATATACTGAGCACGCTTATGTCGTTCCCGCCGCAGGCCCTGCAGGCGATAAAGAGGCTGGCCCTGAGCGACGTCGACCTATCGCGCATGAAGGAGGCCACAGGCCAGCTGGCCTCCCTAGCCATGACTGACGAGGCCAAGGAGAGGATGCGGCTCTTCAAGGAGCACAAGCTCAAGCCGGCGGCCGTCAGGAAGCTTGAGCGACGGGCCTAGATGCGCAGCATCGACAGCGGTATCATATAGGCGGCGTAGATGGCCACGTTTACTAGCGTGACCAACGCCCCTACGATCATGAACTTCCAGTAGCTTACAGAGACGCCGTGACGGGCCTCTGTGGACTCTAATATTATAACGTTTGACGCAGCCCCAAGTATGGTCAGGTTGCCAGCTATGGTTGATGCCATGGCAAGCGTTAGCCAGGCCATGTAATTGGCGCCGCTGAACCCAATGCTCTGCATGTAAATTATGAAGAGCTCCACGAAGGGCACGTTACTCAGAAGCTGGCTGAACAGAAGCGATGACGCCGTGATTCTGATGAAGTCGTTAAGCGGGCTCCCAACGCCCGGCAGCAGGTACCTGAAGAGGGATGTGAGTATGCCGGAGTTCCAGACGCCAGCCATAGCTATGAACATCACTATGAAGAACAGTATCGTGCCCCAGTTGACCCTCCTGATGGTTTCCCTTGGATCGCTTGACAGTATGAAGGTTGCAGCGGCGACCGTGAACGGTATGATTCCTATCTCAGTTATTGCGGGCCTTCTCATTAGCTCAAGCATGTCATTGACAGTCAGCGCCACTATTATGACTACCAGGGACAGGGCGGCGAGCATGGCGTCCCTCCTGTTCCTTATGGCCTCCTCAGGTATCCTGTAGGGCAGCTTCACGGGCCCGCCCTTAACACCATAGATCTTAGCCAGGATGTAGCCCGTGACGGCAAGGTTTACCATCGTAGGGACGGCGAGGTAGATGACGAACGTGCTCAGTGGTGCCTGGACGCCGGAGCTCACGGCTATTAGCATGTTCTGCGGGTTGCCCAGGGGCGTCATGGTGGAGCCTATGGTGACGGCGAACGCTAACATGAGTATTGCGAGCTCTGGGTCAACGCCTATGACCTTGGCCAGCGGCACTATTATGAGCGAACCCATGGCGGCAACTGCGTCGTTGACAACTATGGCAGCCATGACGCCTAGCGCGATGGTTAGGACTATTATTAGCCTGACCCTGTCCCTCACCTTGTAGACTATATAGTAGGTGACGTATTCAAGGAGCCCTGACTCCTCCGCGAGGGCGCCGATGTTGAACATGCCTATGAGGAAAAGTATGACGTTCCAGTTAACGTAGTCCTCCACGTCATTAGGTTTCACGAGGCCGCTGACTATTGCTATGAACGCGGCAAACGACATGAAGGTCCAGATGGGCAGGTTGTGGAAGTACCTAGACCTGAACATGAGGCCGCCAAGTATAAGGGCTATGATCGCGCCTCCCGCAAGCTCCTTCACGTGACCATATAGTATCAAGCCCCTCACCTCAGGGGGATCACTCCAAGTAGATCAGCCACTACGCACTCGGCAGCTGTCCCCAGGAGGCCGCTCAGGCTCGGCTCGGTCCCACTGCCGCTCACCAGCTCCATTACGTGGAGCCTCTCGTCAAGCGCTATGATACACTCCGCCAGGCCTCCGCCCATGTCAACGCACTCGGCCCCCCTGACGACCCCGCTGACCTCCTTTCCCATGAACTTCTGCCTGACCTCCTTGCCACGCAGCGACGCCGCCGCCAGCTGCAGGGACTCAAAGGCGCCTCCCTCGACATAGAGGACGCACCTGTAAACCCTGACCCTCCTTGAGAGGTCCTCGGGTCCGGAGGCCTCCACCGAGCTGTTGACCTCAAGCGAGGCCCCCTCGGCCTCTATGATGGAGCCGTCAGGGGGCACCAGGCGCACCCTAGGCCCTCCGAGGTGAAACTCAACAGGAATGCCCAGCCCCAGGGCCCTGACCTCCTTCTCGTCCCTCACGAGCCCGACTATCCCGACCCTTGACGACCTCGTGTCGTTGATCAGCCTGGCCACGAGCGGGTGAGAGAGTGCCTCCCTGGGCCTCAGCTGGAGGTCCCTTCTGAGCCTCCTGTAGAGCCCCTTGACCACGAGCCTCCTGGGCTGCACGCTCACGCTGCCGTCAGGAAAGCTCACCATAACGACAACGTCCGGCCTGTCAAAGGAGACCTTGGGGCCCAGCTGCTGGGCCCTCTTGCCCAGCTCCCTCTTTATTTCAGACTTTATGGACTCGCCGAAGGCCAGGCCGAACTCTGCCTTTATGCGCTCCTCCCTGGCTATGACCCCTGGGTCAACCTTTGCGCCAACCAGGAACGTGCTGCCGCCCCACTCCTTCACTGCGTCTGCCACCCTCTGAGGCATCTCATCAAGGAACTTGTCCAGTGCGTCATTACATATGTAGCAGCTCCTGTGCTCTGGAGGGGAGCCGAAGAGCTCTACATAGACCTGGGCAGCGGCCCCTCCGGCGTTGGCCAGCACGTCCCTAGCGTTCTCCGGGAGCCTTCCGCTCAGTGACATGGCGTGAAGGCTCATCACGACCGAAAGCTTGAGGGCCCTGCCCCTCTCGGCGTTGCTCAGCCCCCTTCCTAGGCCCGCGAACAGCCTTCCCAGGCACCTGTCGCAGAGCGGGTACTTGGCAAGCACCTTCATGGCCTGCTGAGCAGGGTCTTCGTTCAAGTCGGTAGGCCCTCCTCTAGCGTCCCCTATGGAATATTAAGGGTAGGGCCTCAGAAAGTCGTTAGTCCTCACGGCTCGGACTGCCCATCGCGCATCATAGGCCCACACCTGTCTGGGACTGTGACGTTTATAACAACGCTGTAAACCTGCGCGGCACTCTTCCAACAGGGAGCGGGCTTGAGCCTGCAGCTGCTGGCCTCGTCTGACATACACTCGCCGGAGTACCTTAACGACTTCATCAGGTCACTGGCATCGGTGACTGGAAGGCCGTGCCTCTTCCTCCTGGCGGGCGACATAGTTGACAGGGGAAACGTCGCTATGGCGGAGCCCGTGATGAAGGTCATAGAGGAGAGGTTTGGGTCCAAAATTGTGGCTACATTTGGCAACGACGAGTTCCAGGACAGGTGGGACGAGCTGAGGAGGCGGTACCCGCAGGTCGACTGGCTGGCGGACGAGCTCAAGGTTTACGACTGCGGGGGGCTTAGGGTGGCAGTGGTGGGAACCCCGGGAGCGCTGGACAGGCCCACGAGGTGGCAGGAGGCCCACATCAAGGGCATAGAGGAGATCTACATGAAGAGGGTTGAGGTCGTCAGGGAGCTCCTTGCAAGGGCCAAGTCCGAGGCTGACAGGGTGGTCCTGCTTTCGCACTACGCCCTGGCCAGGGCAAACCTCAAGGGCGAGGACCCGAGGTTTTACTCGAACCTCTACAGCTCCAGGATGGAGAGGCTGATAGCAGAGCTCAGGCCCACGGTGGCGGTCCACGGCCACGCCCACAAGGGGTCCAGGTTCACCACCGTCGGCGGCGTGCCAGTCTATAACGTCGCGTTTCCCCTCAACAGATCGCCCGTGTGGGTTAAGGAGGTCAGGGCGGGGCTGGAGGCCTTCTTCAGCTAATTAGCCTCGCACATAACCTTATCCAAGGGGCAATGATGGAACCTGCGACGAGGCGACCGGCGGGCGGGGATGAGCGAGAAAAGCCGAGTGAGCCCCACTGCAGGGTAAGGGTGTATGGGGGCTACTCAGCCATATACTCCGTCCTGAGCGAGGTCAAGGAGAAGCTCTACGTCTACAACGAGCTCGCCTCCAGGAGGGGCTACTACCTTAAGCCCGTCCACAAGGTGTACAAGAGGGTCAACGGAGTAACCAGGGTGTACGAGTACTACGGCAGGTACTGGTGGAGGAAAGGGGAGAGGAAGCTCATATACGCGGGCTCTGTGAAGCCCAAGGGGCTCCCGGAGCCCCCGGAGAACCCCCTTGAAGGGCTCTCAATAATAAGGGAGGGCGACGACATTATAGTTGACTGCTCCCTCTACGACAAGTACTCGTGGCTCTTCAGGGGGCTCAGGTCCGAGAGGGTGGCGTAGGTGGCAAGGAAGTCCATGAGCTCGCTTGACGTTATGGCCTGGGTGGCGCAGCAGGCGAGCCAGCTCAGGGGCCAGAGGCTGGACAACATATACCAGGACGGGGACCTTCTGGCCATAAGGATGAGGCTGAGGTACGGGGACTTCCTTGTAGCCCAGCCTGGGGTCAGGCTCCACGCGAGCGCCAGGTACCAGCCAGGGAGGGAGCTGGGCCCGCTCGCAAAGGCAATGAGGGACGCCGTGAGGGACCTGAGGGTGTCAGAGGTCAAGCAGGTGGGCTTCGACAGGCTTGTCGAGATCACACTTGAGGACGGCCACAGGCTCGTCTTTGAGCTTCTGCCCAGGGGGGTCATAGCGCTGGTCTCGCCTGACGGCAGGCTGGTGGCGGCCTCGTCATACTTTGACGCCAAGGACAGGAGGGTGAGGAGGGGGCTCCAGTACTCCTACCCTCCCCTGAGGCTCGAGAGCCCCTTCGCCCTCGACGGCGCTGGGCTGGCGAGCAGGCTCAGGGGGTCCCAGGCCAAGGACATAGTGAGGGCCCTTGTCATGAACCTCGGGGTGCCCGGCGAGGCCGCGGAGGAGGCAGCCTTCAGGGCGGGGCTCAAGGGTAATGAGCAGCCGCAGGCCGTAAGCGAGGCGGACCTGGCTAAGGTCGCGGACGCGCTCAGATCCATAGCTGAGGAGTCGCTGAGGGGGCAGGGCTACGTTTACGTGGGCCAGGACGGCTCGCCTGTGCAGGCCACGCCGTTCAGAGCGACCTCAGCGGCAGGCCTCAGGGAGCTTAGCTTCAGCACGTTTGACGAGGCCTTAGACCTCTACTTCAGCTCATTTACGCCAAGGAGGCAGAGCCCCCTCGATGCGGAGAGGCAGAGGCTCCTCAAGAGCCTCGAGGCCGCTAAGGCTGAGGCCGAGGAGTACCTGAGGCAGGCCAGCGCCCTCGAAGCGCAGGCCAACGCCGTGGCCTCCTCCTATTACCAGGCCCTCGAGGCCCTGCAGTGCGTCAAGGAGGGCAGGGAGGGGTGTGGGGCCAAGGAGGTCAACAGGAGGCAGGGCTACATGATAGTCAACCTGTCAGGCGTTGACGTGAAGCTTTACCTCTACGAGACCGTGGACGACGCCATAAAGAGGCTCTACAGGCAGGCGGGGGAGCTCAGGGCTAAGGCGGAGAGGGCCTCCAGGACGCAGCTTGACATAGAGGCCAAGCTTAAGCAGCTTGAGGAGCAGCTCGAGCTCCAGGAGCTCAGGGAGAAGGTAAGCCATAGGCGCAGGGCCTGGTACGAGAGGTACCACTGGCTTGTGACGTCTTCAGGGGTGCTTGCAGTTGGCGGCAGGGACGCCGACCAGAACGAGAGCCTCGTGAGGAAGATGCTCGGCCCAAATGACGTCTTCCTACACGCCGACATACACGGGGCGCCTGCAGTCATACTCATGGCTGCCGCCGCTGGGGGCTTCACTGAGACTGACGTGAGCGAGGCAGCGGTGCTGACGGCCGCCTACAGCAGGGCGTGGAAGGAGGGGATGGCGAGCGTCAGCGTCTACTGGGCCTACGGCTCCCAGGTGTCAAAGAGCCCTCCCTCGGGCGAGTACTTAACTAAGGGATCCTTCATGGTCTACGGCAAGAAGAACTACCTGAGACCGCTGAGGCTTGAGCTGTACCTGGGCATTGCCCTTGACGAGGAGGGGCTTCCAGTGGTGGTAGTGGGCCCGGAGAGCGTCGTGTTACCCCAGTCCATAGCCTACCTCAGGGTGACGCCCGGGGACATGAAGGTTGAGGAGGCGGCGGAGGAGATCATAAGTTCCCTCTCAAGGGCGGCGCCCGAGGCCAAGGTAATAAGGGCCCTGGACCCCTCGGAGGTAGCTACCAGGCTCCCGGGCAGGGCCTCTATATCACAGGCCAGGAGGGGCCAGGCAGGGGGGCTGAGGAGGCCCAGGGGCGTGGCCGATTAACACTTAATAAGGGAGATCACAGGCCTGAGCGGGGAGACAAGGGCATGTCAGTGGCCGCTGTGAGAAAGATAGACATGCTTGACATGGTCCAGCCCCCCGTGTGCACCAGCTGCGGGAGGATCATACACCCGAAGGAGAAGGCCGTGGCCTTCTACTGCCCCAACTGCGGCAAGGTGCTGATATGGCGCTGCGCCAAGTGCAGGAAGCAGGGGACGCCGTACAGGTGCCCCAACTGCGGCTTCGTGGGTCCGTGAGGTGAGGGGCTGTGGCAAGAGTGGCTGTGCTGGTCACCGTGACCCCCTCCTCAGTTGACGTTAACCTTGGCGACCTGCTCAACAGGATCAAGGGCTCGCTGCCGCAGGGCTACGAGGTCCTGAACTCGGGGGAGGAGCCCATAGCCTTCGGCCTCAAGGCGCTCAAGCTGGTGATAGCCATGCCCGAGGACGTGGAGGGCGGCACCGAGACCCTTGAGGACGTGCTGAGGTCCGTGCCTGACGTCGAGGACGTTCAGGTGGAGGCCGTCACAAGGATGAGCGAGTGACGCACGTGAGCGCCCTCGCAGTAATAGCCGCCAGCTTCTCTGTGGCCCTGCTGTTCAACCTAATCCCCCTTGGGGCCCCTCCCTATGTCACCGTCGTCCTGCTTGAGATAAAGTATGGGGGCCTGGGCTTCTGGCCCCCGGTGCTTGCAGCATCCCTCGGGGCGGCGATAGCCAAGGTCGTCATGTATTACCTCGGGGTGGGCCTTAAGGGGGTCCTGAGGAGGAACAGGAACGTGAGGTTCCTGGCAAGGTACTCCAACAGCAGGTGGGCCTACCTGTTGGCGTTCTTCGCGGCGGTGGTGCCGGTGCTCCCACTTGACGACTTTGTCTACATGGTGGGGGGCGCCTCGGGCATGAGGGCCAAGCTCATGGGCCTCATAGCCGCGGCCGCCAAGCTTCTGAAGACCGTGGCCGAGACCTCCCTGCTCTACTTCATAACCGGCGAGGTGTCCATGATATTCAGGCTGCCGGAGTACGTGATCATAATATTCATGGCGGCCGCGGGCCTCGTGGCGGGCCTCATAGTCTTCAGCCTTGACTGGGAGCTCCTGGCCAGGAGGCTCGGCCTTCTCAGGGAGCCCTGAAGTTAATAGCCCCGGAGGCCACAATAACAGCGCCCCGCAGCTGCTCGCCCGGCGGCGCTGGGCCAACAGGGAGTCGTCGCTCCCGGCGTGAGGCCCGGCCTCTGGCTGCGGGGACACCGTCCTGACGTTCTATTATGGCGATTTGCATGCCATGGATTCCCGTTCAGCGGCGTCCACGGGGGCCTTGGGGCGGCTAATAACTTTGTTCTGAGGTATCAGCTACTAGCAAACGTTATAAACCCTAGCACAGTAAGAAGAATCTACGGCTCTGACAGGAGCCGTGGACGCTTAGCGAATGGGGGCCTAAGCAAACCCTGGGGAGTGGTACCTCAGGGACGCTTAGGTCTGACAGGGGTCCGTGAGCCACGTAACGGCAGGGTGTGCCCAACCGCCTCAGCCGCCGCCTTGCGGCTGAACTCCGGTTGATCCTGCCGGACCCGACTGCTATCGGGGTGAGGCTAAGCCATGGGAGTCGCGCGCCCAGCCGCCGCTGGGCGCGGCGCACGGCTGAGTAACACGTAGCTAACCTACCCTCGGGACGGGGATAACCCCGGGAAACTGGGGCTAATCCCCGATAGGCGAGGGGGCCTGGAATGGTCCCTCGCCGAAAGGGACCCTGGGGGGTTATCGCCTGGGGTCCGCCCGAGGATGGGGCTGCGGCCCATCATGGTAGTTGGCGGGGTAATGGCCCGCCAAGCCGACGACGGGTAGGGGCCGTGGGAGCGGGAGCCCCCAGATGGGCCCTGAGACAAGGGCCCAGGCCCTACGGGGCGCACCAGGCGCGAAACCTCCGCAATGCGGGAAACCGTGACGGGGTCACCCCGAGTGCTCCCGTAAGGGAGCTTTTCCCCGCTGCAAGGAGGCGGGGGAATAAGCGGGGGGCAAGTCTGGTGTCAGCCGCCGCGGTAATACCAGCCCCGCGAGTGGTCGGGACGTCTACTGGGCCTAAAGCGCCCGTAGCCGGCCCCGTAAGTCCCTCCTGAAAGCCCTGGGCTCAACCCAGGGAGTGGGGGGGATACTGCGGGGCTAGGGGGCGGGAAAGGCCGGGGGTACCCCAGGGGTAGGGGCGAAATCCGATAATCCCTGGGGGACCACCAGTGGCGAAAGCGCCCGGCTGGAACGCGCCCGACGGTGAGGGGCGAAAGCCGGGGGAGCGAACCGGATTAGATACCCGGGTAGTCCCGGCTGTAAACGATGCGGGCTAGGTGTCGGGCGGGCGTTAGAGCCCGCCCGGTGCCGCAGGGAAGCCGTTAAGCCCGCCGCCTGGGGAGTACGGCCGCAAGGCTGAAACTTTAAGGAATTGGCGGGGGGGCACACAAGGGGTGGAGCCTGCGGCTCAATTGGAGTCAACGCCGGGAACCTCACCGGGGGCGACAGCAGGATGACGGCCAGGCTAACGACCTTGCCCGACGCGCTGAGGGGAGGTGCATGGCCGTCGCCAGCTCGTGCTGTGAAGTGTCCTGTTAAGTCAGGCAACGAGCGAGACCCCCGCCCCTAGTTGCGACCCGGCGGGAGACCGCTGGGGCACACTAGGGGGACTGCCGCCGCTAAGGCGGAGGAAGGAGGGGGCCACGGCAGGTCAGCATGCCCCTAAACCCCCGGGCTGCACGCGGGCTACAATGGCGGGGACAGCGGGATCCGACCCCGAAAGGGGGAGGCAATCCCTCAAACCCCGCCGTAGTCGGGATTGGGGGCTGTAACTCGCCCCCATGAACCTGGAATCCCTAGTAACCGCGCGTCAACATCGCGCGGTGAATACGTCCCTGCCCCTTGTACACACTGCCCGTCGCTCCACCTGAGAGAAGGAGGGGTGAGGCTTCCTCCTTCGGGAGGGAGTCGAACCCCTCCTTCTCGAGGGGGGAGAAGTCGTAACAAGGTAGCCGTAGGGGAACCTGCGGCTGGATCACCTCTCGAATGGCGGTTGGACACCCTGCCGCGTGAAAGCTCACGGACCCCTCTGCCGATGCAGCTCACAAGCTTTGCTTGTGAGCGAAGGGCGCTAGGGCTCAGCGCCAGCTGAGCTCAATGAGCGCCGCCCACCCGATGGGGCCAGCGCCCAGATCTGGGCCTGGCCCCACCAGGGGCACCTGACTTATCCCTGGCCCTTGCGGCGCCTTACGCCGTCCGGTGGATGGCTCGGCTCGGGCGCCGAGGAAGGGCGCGGCAAGCGGCGATATGCCCGGGGTAGGCGCATGCAGCCGCTGAACCCGGGATCCCCGAATGGGACCTCCTGCACGGGGTTAACAGCCCCGTGCGTCCCGTAAGGGACGGGAACGCCCCGAACGGAAACATCTTAGTAGGGGCAGGAAGAGAAATCAATCGAGATCCCCTGAGTAGGGGCGACCGAAAGGGGGAGAGCCCAAACCAATTCCCTGCGGGATAACCGCGGGGAGATGAGGGGTCGCTGCCTTCGCGGCTGGGGGCAACCCCAGCGGGCCGAGCCGCGGTAGCCGAAGAGGCCTGGAAAGGCCCGCCGTAGAGGGTGATAGCCCCGTAGGCGAAACCGCGGTGGCCCGCGCCGCGAAGGAGAGTACTGCGGCCTAGTTTCGCCGTAGGAAGGTGGGGGTCACCGACCTCCAAGGCTAAACACGTCCCGAGACCGATAGCGAACTAAGTACCGTGAGGGAAAGCTGAAAAGGACCCCGGGTAGGGGTGTGAAAAGAGCCTGAAACCGGGCGGCTATAAAGGGCGTGGCCCGAAAGGGGTGAGGCCCCCGAAGGAAACTCGGGTGACCGAGGAGTACGAGGGGTGCTGACCGGGGTCACGCCTCCCGTCTTGAAACACGGGCCGGGGAGTTCACGGCCGTGGCGAGCCTAAGGGGGTCAGCCCCGAAGGCGTAGGGAAACCGACAGGCCCGCAGCCGGGGAAACCCGGCGAGGGGCGGGGTCCTAACAGGGCCCGGAGTCACGGCCGTGAGGCCCGAAACCGGGCGATCTAGACGGGGGCAGGCCGAAGCGGGGGGCTAACCCCCGTGGAGGGCCGAAGGGGTTCTGACGTGCAACTCGTTCCCATGACCCCCGTCTAGGGGTGAAAGGCCAATCTAGCCCGGTGATAGCTGGTTCCCGCCGAAGTGGGCCGGAGCCCAGCCTCGCCGGAGGCGGGCCGTGGGGTAGAGTTACTGATTGGGTTGACCAGGAGGGGAAACCCTCCGGCACCCAGTCAAACTCCGAACCTGCGGCCGCCGAAGAGGGCGGGAGTGGGGCTCCCCGGCGTAAGGCTGGGGGCCGAGGGGGAAACAACCCAGACCGAGGTTAAGGCCCCAAAGTGCCGGCTAAGTGCCAATCGAAGGGCGTCCCCCGCCTAAGACAGCGGGGAGGTGGGCCCAACAGCAGCCATCCTCCAAGGAGTGCGTAACAGCTCACCCGCCGAGGCGGGGGGCCCCGAAGATTGGTCGGGGCTAAGCCGGCCGCCGAGACCTCGGGCCGCCTCCGTGATGGAGGTGTGCGGTAGGCGGGCGTCGGGGTGGCGCAGAAGCGGGGCCGTGAGGTCCCGTGGAGCCGCTCCGAGTGCTGATCCCGGCGGTAGTAGCAGCGAAGCGGGGTGAGAATCCCCGCCGCCGGAAGGGCCAGGGTTCCCCGGCTACGTTCGTCAGCCGGGGGTTAGCCGGTCCTAACCGGGCCCTTAACTGGTGTCCGGGAAGGGGAAACGGGTTAACATTCCCGTGCCGTGGGGGTACGTTTCGGGGCAACCCAAGGCCTGGCCTCCGACGCCTCAGGGTAGGCGGACTGGGGGCCTCCGTTCGGGGGCGACCCAGCTAACTGCCCGAAGGCCGTGGAGTGCCGTAATGGCGAGAAGCGGCTGAAGGGGGGAATGGCCCGCCTTTGGCGGGTTCCGCCGAGCCCCGGGGCCCATGAAAAGGAGGCCAGGAAGGATCCCCCACGCCCGTACCGAGAACCGACACAGGTGCCCCTGGGTGAGGAGCCCAAGGCGTCGGGGGGTCAACCCAGGCCAGGGAACTCGGCAAACTAGCCCCGTAACTTCGGGAGAAGGGGTGCCTGCGGTCCTCGGCTAAAACCGGGGTCCGCAGGTCGCAGTGACAAGGGGGACCTGACTGTTTAACAAAAACATAGCTCCCCGCTAGCCCGAAAGGGTGTGTACGGGGGGTGAATCCTGGCCACTGGTGGTACGTGAAACCCGGGTACAACCGGGCGAAGCGCCACTGAAGGCCGGGGGTAACCCTGACCCTCTTAAGGTAGCCAAATGCCTTGTCGGGTAAGTTCCGACGCGCATGAACGGATCAACGAGGTCCCCGCTGTCCCGGCCTGGGGCCCCGCGAACCCACTGGGTGGGTGCACAGCCCCACATCCCCCCGCAGGGCGAGAAGACCCCGTGGAGCTTCACCGCAGCCTGCCGTTGACCCTCGGGTGGAGGCGCGTAGCGTAGGTGGGAGCCAGTGAGGGGCCTCTTTCGGGAGGCCCTGAGGCGGCAATGAAACACCACCCACCTCTGCCTGAGGGTCTAACCTGGCGCAAGCCAGGGACAGCGGTAGGTGGGCGGTTCGGCTGGGGCGGCACGCCCGCGAAAGGGTAACACGGGCGCCCAAAGGTCGGCTCAGGCGGGTCAGAAACCCGCCGTAGAGTGCAAGGGCAAAAGCCGGCCTGACCGGGCCCTTAACTGCATGGGGCCCGGACGGGAAACCGCGGCCTAGCGCACGCTCGTGCCCCCTTCGGTGGGGGCCGGGCACGACGGAAAAGTTACCCCGGGGATAACAGAGTCGTCGCGGGCGAGAGCTCCTATCGACCCCGCGGTTTGCTACATCGATGTCGGCTTTTCCCATCCTGGGGGTGCAGCAGCCCCCAAGGGTGGGGCTGCCCGCCCATTAAAGGGGAACGTGAGCTGGGTTCAGACCGTCGTGAGACAGGTTGGGCTCTACCCGCGGGGGGTGCCGGCCGCCTGAGGGGAAGGTGCCCTCAGTACGAGAGGAACGGGGCGCCGCGGCCTCTAGTTTACCGGCTGTCCTGGTGGGCAAGCCGGGCAGCCACGCCGTAAGGGGTTACCGCTGAAAGCATCTAAGCGGGAACCCCACCCCGAAAATAGGCGGCCACTCGCTCCGTCGGCTCTGCCGGCGGGGCGACGAGGGCTCCCGTAGAAGACGGGGTTGATGGGACGGGGGTGTAAGCCGCGAGGGCGCAAGCCCGAGCGGTTCAGCCCGCCGTTCCCAATCGCCCGAGGCCCAGGGGCTAGGGATAAGTTAGAACCTTGGTGGGGCCAGGCCTGGAGGGTTCAGCCGGCCCCATCGGGTGGGCGGCGCTCGTGACTATGCTCCTTTTCCTTTCCATTCTCTCATAATTTAGCCTCAGGACTGCACGCGCAAGGGCTCATCATACTAGTCCCGGCGGCTAAGCCCAGCGTAAGCCCTGAGGGCCCGGAAGTCGACCCTGGGCGGTGCCTCATGCTTGGCCGTCGTGGAGGGTGGCAAAGCGGTCCACGGGGACAGCGTCCCGGCCGCCAAGGCGGCTGACGACCCTGAGTCGCCCGTCAAGGCAGTAGGGTCCGCGAGGGCTAACTTCTGCGGCACCCCTGACCTCAGGGAGGCTGAAAGTATCGCTTGGCTGGGGAGGGGCCCTGCGACTCAGCCTTCAGGGCGGCTCGAGGAGTCCTGAAGGACATAACCAGGGCCTCGGCGCCGCTGGGCAAGGCCGGCGCGGCAGTGCTCAACGGCAGGTGCTCGACGCTTAAGTCCCCTCGGGGACGCCACAGGCGGGGCTGTGCCTGACATCGAGGTGCCCGAGTCCACCAGGCTGCCGGGGCCGTCAATAACCAAGGAGGCGTCGCAGGGCCGCGCTGCTAGTGGCGAGGACCTCGTGGAGGGAGGTCGCCGGGGCGCTGAGGTGGCCTCGGCCACGGCCTACTGCACGGTTCACTCGGCTGCCCAGGCCGTGAAGGGGAGGGCTGGGGCCTGCCGGGCGCGCCAAGGCCCTGTCATCCGGGCCCTGAGCCCAGGACCCTCTCTATAGCCCCGATTCCCCTCTCGGCTATGAGCTTCCTGAGGGGCGCGGGGAGGTTGTAGCACTCGTCCCCCCTCTCGGCAAGCCCCATGTTAACCAGCTCCTCCAGCACCGCCGCCGGGTCCCTGATCCCCCTCCTCCTGAGGTCTATGGCTGCCCTGAGGTCGCCCACGGACACGTTGTCAACCAGGTAGATGAAGGCCTCCCTCAGCTCCCCCTTGAGCGACCTGGCGACCTCAAGGAGCTGGGAGGCCCTTATTTCCCAGTCCTCGCTCATCCCTCTTCCTCTAAGCTTATCTTTGGTCGGACTTAACAGCGTTACGGGACGCCGCTTGAAGGTAGAGGTTAACAGGGACAGGGCAGGGGAGCTGGGCAGACTGATAGCCAAGGCCGTCAGCAGGCTCAGGCCCGACACCTTCGAGGACCCAAGGTACTACCCGCCCAGGGGGACCCCCAGGAGGGACGTGATGGCATACTTCCTAGTCATGGTAGCCATGGACCACAGGCTAAGCAGGGGCAGGAGGCAGTACGAGGCCGAGGTCAACGGGGAGAGGTTCCACGGCGCTGACCTGCTCTACAGGCTCGGCTCAAGGCTCTTCGCCGATGACCCAGGGTTCTTCACCGCGGAGAGGCTGGCCAAGGTCACCGAGGAGGACGTGCTGAGGTGGCTCACCGTTGACAGGGCCAGGCCGCCGGACGCCCGCGTCAGGGCGGAGCTGCTCAGGGACCTTGGACTGAAGCTCAAGGCGATCTTCGACGGCGACCCCTACAGGCTCATACTTGACTCAGGGGGCTACCTTAGGAGGGGGGTAGCCCAGGGCTTCATAGACCTGCTCAAGGTCTTCAAGGCCTACCAGGACCCGGTTGAAAAGAAGGCGTTCCTCCTGGCAAAGTTCATAGAGAGGAGGGAGGTGGTGATATTCCAGGACCCGCAGAACAAGGAGGTGCCCGTTGACAACCACCTGACCAGGATAGCCCTCAGGACGGGCATAGTTGACGTCGACCCAAACACGCTCGAGCTAATAGCTGCCGGCCACCCCTTCAGGCCCCAGGAGGACGTCATGCTCAGGCTCGCCGTCAGGGAGGCCTACAGGCTGGTGGCCCAGGCCGCCGGCGTGGACCCGTTCATAATGGACGACTTCCTCTGGTCCTTCGGCAGGTCCTGCTGCACCTTCGAGGGGCCCTCCTGCGCCTCCGGCTGCTCGGCTAAGTGCAGCTCCTTTGGCGGCTGCGATAGTGGCGAGTGCATATTGGCCCCGGCGTGCAGGGCGAGGGCGGAGAGGCTCTACCTGGTGCCGGAGCACAGCTTCATGGACACGTGGTGGTACTGATGTACCTGACGGCCGAGGAGGAGAGGGTGCTGAGGGGCGAGGAGGGGGAGGCCAGGGCCAAAGCGCTGGAGGTCATAGTTAAGGTTGGCGAGGCCCTGGGAGCCGAGAGGCTCCAGCCCATAGTCCACGCCCACGTCTCGGGCGTCTCCTACAACAACATAGGCGAGCCCGGCAGGAAGTTCATAGAGGACCTGGCTAACATGGGCGCCAGGTTCTCGGTGCCCACGACCGTTAACCCCATAGGCTTTGACCTGGAGGCCCCCGAGGCCTTCGACCTCATATCGGCCGACAGGGAGGTCCTTGAGGGGCAGAGGGCCATAGTGAGCGCACTTCACAGGATGGGCGCGTCGCTGACGCTCACCTGCACCCCATACTACATACCATCCGTCAGGGGGCTGAGGCCGGGCCAGAGCGTGGCCTGGGGCGAGTCAAACGCGGTGGTCTACGCCAACAGCGTGCTCGGCCTGAGGACCAACAGGGAGGGAGGGCCTGTGGCCCTGATGGCGGCCATAGCAGGCAGGACCTACTACTACGGGATGCACGTGCCCGAGTTCAGGAGGCCGAGGGCGGCCTACAGGCTTGAGGCCCCCGGAGGCTACAGGCTTGACTACGCCAGGGCTGCAGTGCTCGGCAGGGTGCTTGTCAGGCTCCACCGCGGCGAGGGGCCGCCGCTGCTCGACGCCAGCGTGGACAGGGAGACGTTCAAGGAGCTCGGGGCGGCCGTGGGCGCTGAGGGCGACATAGCAATGGTCTTCGTCCCTGGCCTGACGCCCGAGGAGCCCCCCAGCAGGTTTGAGGAGGTGGTGACGATAGACTACAGGGACGTGGAGGCGGAGCTCGAGTCGATGAGGCTTGACGACGTGGACCTGGTGTACGTGGGGTGCCCTCACGCCTCAGCGGAGGAGGTGGAGGCCCTGGCCAGGGAGCTCTCAAGGCTTAAGCCGAAGGGAAACAGGCCCCAGCTGCTCATAACGACGTCAAGGGACGAGGAGAGGCGCATAAGCCCTGAGGCCATGGCTGTGCTCAGGGAGTACGGGGCCGTCGTGCTCAGGGACACGTGCCTCATAGTGTCGAAGCTGCGGAGGGAGGGCCTCAGGGTGGCGACCTACAGCTACAAGGCCATGTTCTACCTCTCGAGGCATGGCCTCAGGGTGGGCCTCGAGTCCATGGAGGAGCTGGCCAGGAGGCTGGGCTCGGAGGCGTGACCATGGAGCTCAGGGGAAGGCAGCTGGTGCCCGGCAGGGCGGCCGGCCAGGCCGTAGTAATGGATGCGCTGAGCTTCTACGGGGACGTGGACCCCCACACCGGCAGGACGCCTGACGGCAGGAGCGTCGCCTCGAGGGTCATAGTGGCTAGGAGGCCCAGGGGGAGCACCGTAGGCAGCTACGTAATTTACGCCCTTAAGGCCAACGGGGCGGCCCCGGCCGCCATAGTGATGTCGAGGGTCGACCCCATAATAGTGGCTGGGTGCGTGCTGGCTGGCATACCCCTGGTCGACTCCATACCGGAGGACCAGCTCTCCAAGGTTAGGGACGGGGACCTGGTGGAGCTTGACGGGAGCGGGGTCGTGAGGGTCAGGAGGGCAGCTCCGTGACCTTCCTGAGGAGGTCCTCGTCTATCTTCTTGTACCTCTCGAGGCTCCCAACGTCAACCCATGGGCCGTCGTATATGTAGGCCTTGACCTTCCTGCCCGAGCTTATCATGGCCGGTATCAGGTCCCCCATTATGTCAAAGGAGGTGCCCAGTTGCCCCTCGTACTCCTCAAGCAGGCCAGGCCTTATGGTGAGGACGCCTATGGTGACCTTCATGTCGACCCATGGCTTCTCCTTGAGGCTGACCACGTCATTCTTTTCGTTGACCTCGGCCACGCCCACCGGGACCTGGTAGCTGTTGGCAACCACCAAAAGCGCGTCGACGCCCTGCCTGACGTGTTCTTTGACCAGCCCGCTGGCGTTTATGGGAGCCAGTATGTCGCCGTACCACACAACTATGGGGTCGCTGTCGAGCAGGTGGTGCTTGTAGGCCTTGAGCAGCGAGCCCCCGGTGTTCTTGTACTTGTCGTCGTCTATGCTGTAGTCTATCTTTATGCCGAACCTGTCGCCGTAGCCGAAGTAGTTCCTCACGTACTTCCACTTGTAGTTGACGAGGAAGACTATGTGGCTCACGCCACCCTTTATCAGGACATTAACTATGTGGTCCGCTACGGGCTTCTCATCGGGGCCCAGCGGTATCATGGGCTTCGGTATGAGGTCCGTGTATGGCCTAAACCTCGTGCCCTCCCCTCCTGCCAGGATAGCTGCCGTGAGGGACAAGCGGTTCCCCCACGTCTCTGTGGTTAACTCCATTCTTTATAATTTCTTAGGCGGTCCTGGCCCTGGGTTTCAAATCTTGAATGCCCCAGAACTTCGCTAATTATTAGATAAATATTTATCTGTAGCTTGCCTCGGGCCCGTGAGGGGACCTGCATGAATATCAGGACCAGGTCGCTGCTGTTCACGTCCGTAGCCCACTTCTTAAATGACAGCTTTCTGGTCACGGTGTCGATACTGATAACTTACTATATAGACATGCACGTGTCGCCGGCCTTCCTGGGCGGCATGGCTGCCCTGGTCAACGTGCTCTCGGGCCTTGCCAGCCCCCTGATCAGCAACAGGGCCGACAGGGCGGGAAGCCACGTCACGCTCATGACGGTAGGCTTCATACTCATAGGGGCCTCCATGGCCTCCTTCGCTGGAACCTTCGTGTACGGGGGAGTTGCAAGGCTCGCGCTGATAGGACTTGGGTCTGTGCTGCTGGGCCTCGGGCTCTCCTTCTACCACCCGCTGGGGGGCTCAATACTTCAGTACTCATACGAGGGCCAGGCCGGGAGGGCCCTGGGCATAAACGGCTCCGCCGGCAGTGTGGGCAGGGCAATATTTCCCACTGTGATGACCATAGCCATAGCTTACCTTGGGGGCAGCGAGGCCCTGGCGATAATAGCCGCGTACGTCTTCATACTGACAGCCATCATAAGCCTGGGCCTTCACGGCCTCAGGATGCCGGCGACCAAGGAGAGCGCGGCCAGGTCGTTTTCAAGGCTCTCCCAGTACAGCTACCTTCTTGTGCCCCTGACGGCCATAGTGTTCATCAGGGCCATATTCATGACTGGGGTAATGACGTACGTGCCGACCTACGTTGAGCACCTCGTGAGGTCAAGGATACTCATGGGCGTAATAGTCACCACGTCATATGCTACAGCCATAGTCGGCCAGCCGCTGTTTGGGTGGATGGTCAGCAGGTACGGGGGCAGGAGCGTCATTATATTGACAACCCTGGCCTCCACGGCCCTCTACATAGCGTTCCTGTTCACGCGCGGCCCGATAATGATAACAACGCTGCTCGGCCTCTACAGCTTCTTCGCCATGAGCGGCTTCCCCGTGCTGCTGGGCTACGTCTCCGAGGTAGTGGACAGGAGCGTGAGGGCTCAGGCGAACTCGATAGTCTGGGGCATAGGCAACACGGTGGGAGGCTCCGTGGGCGCCCTGCTGGGAGGCTTCATACTTCAGGGGGATGGGCTCCTCGGGATGACTCCTCTTGAGGCGACCATGTGGGCCTTCGCGGCCTTCGCAGTCGCATCATCAATAATGCTTGTGATGCTGCCGAGGGGGCCTAAGGCACAACAAGCACGTCAGCCTTAGTTGACTTGCCCGCGACCTTGTGGGTCACGCTGCCGAGGACCAGCCTCTCAAGCTTCGAGAGCCTCCTCCTGCCGAGGACTATCAGGTCACAGCCATTGACCTCAGCATAGCTAACTATGGTGTCGCCTGGGTCGCCTGTAAGCACCTCAAACCTCACCTTGTAGCCCTCAGCTGAGAGCTTGGCGGCGAGGTCCGAGAGCCTCTTCCTGGAGGACTCTATTATGAGCGAGAGGTTGACAGCGTCTGGAACCACAATCTCTCCAAAGGCCATGGAGCTTGGAGGTATAACCGTCAGGAGGCAGAGCTCGCTGTTGAAGCTCTTGGCAAGCTCAAGCGCCCTGCTGAGCGCCTTCTCGCCGCCCTCGCTACCGTCATAGCCAACGAGTATCTTCTTATACACCTGGCCCACCACGTGCTTGTTATTGAAGTTTAGATTTTATAAACGTTAGGAGGCAAAGTGTCAGAGCGGCCCGATGAAGAGCGCTGCAAGCGTGACTACCGATGATCAAGGCCTGTGTTGCAGAGGGCCTTGGGCTTAACGCCGATGAGGAGGTCGATAGGCCTGAGCTGGTGAGGACGCTGTCCCCGGCTGAGGCGCTAAATTGAGGCCCTTATGAGGCTCACGGCGAAGCCTGCCAGTATGAGGCTCATGAACTTGTCTATGAGCAGGGCGCCGTGCTTTCCAAGGAGCCTCATGAGCCTCTCGCCAAAGTAAAGTATGACGTAGGCGAGGGCCGCGTTTATCAGCACGCTGGCTATGGCCACCGGGTAGCCGTAGATGTACCTGAAGTAGAGCGCCGTAGATATGCTTCCTGGCCCTGCCAGGAGGGGGGTGGCCAGGGGCACTATGGCCTGCTTCTCTATGGACTCGGGGCTGCTCGGGGCGCCTATCTCTATGTCGAAGAGGCTTGATATGGCGTACACGAGCAGTATTATGCCGGCGGCTATCCTGAAGTCGTTCAGCGTCACCCCCAGGAGCTCAAGCATGTAGACGCCAATTATTATGAACGCCAGCAACATGAAAATGGCCGAGTATATCAGCGTCCTGAGGAAGCCTCCCCTCTTCTCAGGGGGGAGCTTCTCGACAGTGCTCACGTAGAAGGGCACCACAGAGAACGGGTCGAGGACTATGAAGAGAGTTACGACCGCCTCGCCCAGGCCGAAGAGCTCCCTGCCGAGGCTCATCAACCTTCCTTCTCCCCTTCTTCTCCTTCGCCCTCCTCCTCTATGCCCTCGGGCCCCTGCTTCTCGGTAGTTATGTCTTGGGCCTCCGCCTCAAGCTCAGTTCTAACGTCCTCATTTATGTAGGGGGCCAGGAGGTAGATCTTGTACTCAACATACTTGTCCTCGCTCACCATGTGGTTCTCGAAGCTTATGGTGTACACCGGGAAGTGGGCCACAGCCTTGTCCTTGGTCCTCCCAAGGCCTCCAAGCTCGCCGAGGTCCCTGAAGAGGTCCACTATCTCAGGCTTAAGTGGCAGGGGGAACTCAAGCTCCCTATCGTCCTTAAGCACTATGAAGTCACTGGTGGCTGGGTCCCACTCATTCATGGCCTCGAGGGCCTTCCTCTTCACGACCTCCTTTAGGTCACCGTCAACTATCTCGCTCCGGACCACCTTGCCTCTCTCGGCCCTTATTGAAAGCACCTTCAATCCTTTCAGCCCACGGGTCTGGCTGCAGCGCTGCTTAAAAGCAAAGCTGGGGTGCCTAAGCCGAGGATATCCGCTTGGGCCCGAGGGCCTCAAGGAGGCTGGGCTACGCCTCACTGGCGGTGACAGTGGCGGTCTGGGGCACGGCCTACCCAATAATAGATGTGGCCGAGAGGTACGTCTCCCCGGTTGCCCTGGCAGCCCTCAGGACCCTGGTAGGGGGCGCCGTGCTGGCGGCCATATCAAGAAGGCTGGTCGCCAACAGGAGGACCTTGGTCGCCGGCTTCATAAACATAGGGGCCTTCCTGGTCCTCCTTAACCTCTCAATAGTCCTCTCCCCAAACCCATCCTTGGCGGCAGTTATGATCTACGCCCAGCCGCTCTTCACAGCTATAGCGACACCTTACGTTCTGCACAGGAAGATCAGCGGCCTTCAGTACGCAGGGGTTCTCATAGGCATGACCGGGATAGGGGTTCTGACAGCTGTTGATTCGCGGGGCCTAAACACGGGCTTACTTCTGGGCCTGCTGGGGGCAGTCCTTTGGTCGGCGGGCACCATGTACTTTGAGAAGTACGTTGCGGGCGACGCCATAGATCTGGTAGGGGCCACCGCCTTCATGTCGTTGGCCTCGACCCCCCTCGTGCTGGCCTTCTGGCCCCTGGGAATGTACATTAAATTGACGCTGGAGTCCATAGTGATGATCATTTACATAACCTTGGTTATTCAGGCCGTGGGCTGGCTCACCTGGTTCTACGGGGTCAGGAGCCTGGGAGGCGTCAGGGCTGGCGCTTTCTCAATGGTGACGCCAGTGATAGCCATAGCCTCAACGGCCCTCCTCCTCGGAAAGGTCCTCGCGCCCACAGAGGTGGCGGCCTCAGCGGCAGTGATATTAGGCGCCACCCTGGTTCAGCTGGCTTAGCGATAAAGGGGGAGGAAAGAAAGAAGGTGGGGCTTCGTTAACTCGTTGACACAAAGTTGGGGCTCACTCGATGGGTAGTCCCCTCTCCTTAACCTGCTTGAGGTCTTTGGTTTCGTAGGCAGTGTAGACCCCTATGAAGTAGACGGCCAGCGAGACCAGAGCCGCCAGGAGGTAGTCCCACGGGTAGGGCACTATGGGCTCCGGCAGGGGTCCCAGCGACCCTATAAATGATATTATACCCATCGCTATGTTGAATATCACTAGCCAGACTGCGCCCTTTATATCTGGGTGTCCCCTGCTGGCAGTCCACAGCGCCGCCAAGGAGCCCACCTGGATGAGCGAGATCACGGTCCAGTAGATCGCAAAGCCCACGAGCCCCATGTTATTAAGCTTCAAGTAATAGGCTGCTATTGCGGCGGCTGAAGAGGCCCAGACGACGCCCGCGAAGGACCACGCGAAGCTCCTTGAGAGCCTTAGCTCGCTCCTGTAGGGGCCCAGCACCAGCAGCGGAAGGCCCACTACCACGAGCTCTATGATGACGTTAACCAGGCTCCAGCCCGACCAGTAGACGAACATGGCGGCCACTATGAACGACGCCGGGTACACTATGTACCAGAGCGGCGGCCTGTAGGACCTCTTCAGGTCAGGGGCGAGCCTCCTCAGGGCGTGGTTGGTGACGCCAACAGTGAGGTAGTTATAGACCGTGGCCAGGGCCGAGACTGACATTATTTCATACCACGTGGGGAACGGAAGCAGGAAGACCACGGCTATTATGGTAGAGACTATCAGGGCTATCCAGGGAGTCCTGAAGCCCCTGTGTATGTCTGCGAAGAACTTGGGTATGTAGCCAACCCTTGACATGCCGTAGAGGTTCCTGCCGCTGGTGCCCACGTAGGCCGCCAGGGTGCCGGCTGGCGACACCACCGCGTCTATCAGCAGGAGCACGGAAAAGCCAACCAGTATTGGAACTCCCGTGGCCACCAGCTCAGAGTAGAAGGGGTGCGGCCCCCAGCTGCTCTGGCTTAAGGCCGTCCAGTTTCCAAAGGGCACGCCTGCCGCGGACCAGTTTATGCCGCCCAGGAAGGCCAGCTGCAGCAGCACATAGATTGCTATGGTAACCACGAGGGCCAGCAGCGTCCCGAGAGGCACGTCCCTCTGCGGGTTCTTGGCCTCGCCGGCGTACTCAAGGCCCTGCCTGAAGCCCTCGTAGGCGTAGACTATGCCAGTAGTTATCATGCCGCTGAACACAGCTGCAGTGCCGAAGGGGAAGAACCCCTTAGGCGCGCTGACTACGTTGGACGGGTGGAAGTAAAGGGCCAGGAGGAGCAGGAAGGTCAGCGTCGGTATTATGAGCTTCCACGCTGTAATCACCCTGTTAAACCAGCCGAAGACGTGGACACCGACAAGCTGAAGGGCGAAGAACAGGAGTATGAGGGCCGCGGCCAGCGCCACTCCTGCAGGCGTTAGCAGCCCTAGCTTAGAGTTCCAGGCCCATGGCATGTAATAGCTTCCATATTCCACCACGGCAACGGCCTCTGATGATACCGTGGTAACAGCGCCGACAAAGTAGGCCCACGCCAGCATGTAATTACTGATGGTGCCGTGGGTGTAGTGGTTGTACCTGGCCAGCGAGCCGCTGAAGGGGAAGAGGCCCCCGAGCTCGGCAAACCCAAACACCATGAGCGCAAAGAAGAGCCCGGCCAAAATCCATGAGAGCAGCGACGCGGGACCCATGACGCCAGAGGCGCCCAGGACGCTGAAGAGCCATGACGAGCCTATCATGCCCGTGATGCCTAACATGAAGATGTCCAGGAGGGTCAAGGACCTCCTGAGGGTGGGCTGGGCTACATCCTTTCCCTCAGGGCTTCCACCAGCGCTACTTCCTCCGCCTGACGCAAGCTACCACCACTTTTATAGCCAGCCCTCTGAGGTGTGAGAATTAAAAGGTTTCGAGGTTAGCGTACAGATTTTAAACAATAATATAGAAGTAATGTAGTGGGATTTAAGATACAGGCCTCCTGTCAAGGTCTAGAACTGTCGTAGGGCGGCTTAATAAGCTGTCCAGCTGAAGCCGTCAGAAGCCTGCACGGCATTCCGCATATTATTTTCCTTGGACCCCCTAGAATGGGACCCAGTATGGTGTTTCCATTCAAGAGCGTTGAAGACTTTAAGATAGGCCTGACCGAGGAGCACGAGCTCTTCAGGAAGTCCGTGAGGGAGTTCGTGGAGAGGGAAGTGATGCCAAGGTGGAGGGAGATAGAGGAGAGCAACAGGATACAGCCAGAGATATTCAAGGCAATGGCGGAGCAGGGCCTGACGGGCGTTGGCATACCTGAGGAGTACGGCGGCCAGGGCGGCGGCCAGCTGATGACAGCAATAGCCATGGAGGAGATAGCGAGGGCCGTGCCGAGCTTAGCGGTAGCTATTGGAGTCAACCACCTCTTCGCTGTCCCAGTGCTGGAGTTCGGCACGGAGGAGCTGAAGAAGAAGTACGTGACCCCCATTGCAAGGGGCGAGAGGAGGGGGGCCCACGCCAACACCGAGCCCAGCGGGGGCAGCGACGTGGCGGGCATACAGTCGAGGGCGGTTAAGGAGAATGACCACTACATAATAAACGGCAGGAAGGTCTTCATAAGCGCCGCTGGCGAGGCTGACTACCTCCTCGTGTCCGCCAGGACAAGCCCGCCGCAGGAGGGCAAGAGGTGGTGGGGCATAACCACTTTTGTGGTTGAGAGGGACTGGCCTGGGGTCAAGATAGGGCAGCAGTTCAGGGTAATAGGCATGAGGGGCGAGCAGCCCTATGAGGTGGTCCTAGATAACGTCAAGGTACCAGCGGAGAACGTAGTTGGTAAGGAGAACGAGGGCTTCAAGGTAGTGGTCACAACCTACGACCACACAAGGATAGGCATAGCCGCCCAGGCCGTCGGCATAGCCCAGGCGGCGTTTGAGAAGGCCGTCAACTACGCCCTCCAGAGGGAGCTGTTTGGGCAGAGGATAGTCAACTTTGAGATGATAGTTGAGAAGTTGGCAGACATGTACATAAGGCTCGAGGCCTCAAGGCTCCTGACCTACTGGGCAGCTAGCCTGGCCGACCAGGGGAGGCCTGAGTACACGATAGCGGCGAGCCTGGCCAAGACCTTTGCCTCGGAGTCCGCCGAGTGGATAGCCAGGCAGGCAGTGCAGATACACGGAGGCTACGGCGTCGACTTTGAGACAGGCCTCGAGAGGTACCTGCGCGATGCCATAATAACTACCATCTACGAGGGCACAAACGAGGTCCAGAGGCTGACCATAGTGAAGGAGATGCTGAGGCAGGCCTTCGGGCTGAGGATATGACTAGGGCCTCCCCGTCCCCTCCTTGATGCCCCCGAAGATCTGCCTCAGCACCTTCCCAGGCACCTTGAAAACCTCCGAGGCTATCTTCACTATGTACCTGTCGCTGGGCACCGCCTCCCTGCCCCTGCCCAGCTGTATTGCAACGGCCTCCTTGAGGGCCTCCTTCGTGAGCCTGTCCCTCACGGAGCCCTGCTCTATGGCCAGGGCTACCTTGAAGGCGGAGTAGAACTTGAGGAACCTGTTAACGTCATCAGCTCTCTCGGGGAACGCGGCCGATATGGCGTCGCTCAGCTGCTTCATGTGGGAGTCGTCAGCAAAGCCGAAGTAGACCTTGGTCAGGCCTATCCTGAGAATCCTTGCAACGGTGTTGCCGTCTACAGTGCCAAGCAACATGAGCACCTTATCCTTCGCGTTCACCCCCTCAGCGATCAGCATGGAAGCGGCCTGCTCCAACTTGATCTCAAGGTTGAAGAGGGAGTCGAACTGCTCGGGGTACTGCTCGTCAAGTCCCATGCCATATTTACCCATTACGTAGAGGCTGGTAAGCTCCTTGTCGTAGAGGTCAGACGGGTCAGCCGAGCCCTTGATGGGCGTGATCTTGAGGCTCTCGTACTCCCTTCGGAGCAGCTCTATAGCGCCCTGCCTGTCGACCTGCTGGCCTGAGTCCCACACGCTTATTATGTTGTTCCACACGTTCATCAAGGCCTCTGACCTAACCTTGTTGGTTCTGCCTTTCGTGGCCCATCACCGCCGGCGTTATCCTAGAACCCTGTGTTTGCTGAAAGCTATATTCATTTAACTTTTCACGGCCAGTCGCTCACTAGGCCGGGTCAGCTTGAGCGAAGCGCCTGAGTTTAAAGTGAACTTCGTTAGGTGCGGCAGCCCCGAGGAGTGCCTGAGGGCCTGCGAGAGCGTCCGCCTTATTGAGACGACCCCGGAGGTGCTTCTGAAGATAGCCGACAGGATAGCCAGGGACTGCGCCGTCCTGGTCGCATGGGGTGAGGGGGATGGGCCTGCTTGACGACGCGCTAGATGAGCTTGCCGGTGACAGCACCTACAGGAGGGCCTGGTACCTGTTCATTATCGCTTTTGGTGTAGTAGCCATCTTGGTGGCCACGTTTTACAAGGAGATAGTAAGCAGCTACGTAGGCCAGTACCTGCTGAACCAGACGCAGAGCATAAGGAGCATAGTAAGCTTTGTAAATACATCGTCGCCTTACTTTTACGCCGCCCTGCCTGGCATAATATTTGCCAAGAACTCCTTGACGGACATAATGGACTTCGTCCTCATGATAACCATGGTTTTTCCGATATTTGTGGTAGTGCTCAACGGGGGCCTCGTCGGTTTCGTCAGCGTCTACACGCTACCGATTCACGGCAGCTCGCTCGCAATATTCTACTTCCTGGCGCCGCACGGCGTTATAGAGATACCGGCGTTCTCGCTGGTGGCCTCCTCCATGGTTCTCATCTTTAAGCGGGGCCTAAGCAAGGCCTACTCCGTGGCGTTCTCCATGTTGGTGCTCTCAGTGCTCCTGCTGGTGGTCGCGGCACTAATGGAGTCAAGCGTAACAATATTGACAGGTTCCTTCGTGCAGGCCCTCACTAACGCCACCGTCGGTGCGATGCCTTGAGCTGGTGCCAGACGCTCCCGGCACTACTCCTGCTGACCATGTTGATACTGATAGGCAACAGCTCTGTAGCCGTTCAGAACTCCACGATAACGCTTGCATCGCCTCAGCTGGCAGCTCTAAGGGTTAACGGCGTTGACGTCACATATGTTAGCCTTCCAGCCGGCAGCTCCAAGATAACGACTTATTACCAGGCCAGAGGCCTAGTTCTCATAACCATCTCTAACGCGTCCCTCAAGCTCATCAACGTGAGCCCCACGTACGTTCAATCGCTTGGAGGCTGGACCGCTGATGTAACGCTATGCGTGAACAGCAGCAACGCCTCCCTGGCGGGGATCTGGCAGGGCAGCTCCTATGTAAATGCCAGCGGGATCCCTGGCCTTGAAAGCATTATAAATGGGTCTGAGGCGAGCTGCGGCCACATAGTTGAGTTTGAGGGTAACCTGCCGGAGTTTCAGCTCGTAACATACTTCACTAACTCAACGTGGCTCTCAGTACTACTGAGGGGCGACGGCTGGTATGCCAATATAGTGTTGGGAGGCTTAACGAACGGTCCTTCCGCTCATCATACACAGCCTCAGGGCCTGCCGCCGCCCATATATGTAAGTCCAGGCAGCGGAGGCGGGGAGGCCCTGGGCAAGGACCTGTTGGAGGGACCCTACGTTCTGCTAATAATCTCCCTACTGGCCCTAACTACCTCGTTGGTGGTTGAGCGTGGGCGTAGATGATGCCATAAAGGCCTTCAAGGACGGCAGGCCAGTGTTGATATACGACTCGGACTCCAGGGAGTCAGAGGTGGACCTTGTATATCACGCGTCCTCGGTGACGCCGGACGCCATATACACCTTAAGGACCATGGCCGGGGGCCTCATATGCTTTGCCACCAGGTGGTCAATAGCCAGTTACCTCGGGGTGCCCTGGGGCGACGACCTTATAGCCTCAGTTCCAGCCCTGAGGCCCCTGACCGAGAGGAAGCTGTTCTACGGCGACAGGCCGGCCTTCACCATATGGGTGAACCACATGTCAGTGAGGACGGGCATAAGCGACGTGGACAGGTCAAGGACCGTGAGGGAGCTCTACGAGGTCGTCAAGATGTTCGTCTCGGGCGACAGGGAGGGGGCGAGGAGGAAGTTCCTGGGCGAGTTCCAGGCCCCCGGGCATGTTCCGCTCCTCGCGTCCAGGGGGCTCAGGAGCAGGAGGGGGCACACGGAGCTCAGCATAGCGTTAGCGACGCTGGCAGGCCTTGAGCCCGCCACCACCTTTGCCGAGATGCTTGACCGCGGCCCCTCCCTGAGCCTTGAAAAGGCCAGGGCTATCGCTGAGAGGGAGGGCCTGGCGCTGGTGAGCGGCAGGGAGGTGATGGAGGCCTGTGAAGGGGTCGAACTGTGTTGGAGTGATTGACACGACGTTCTCAAGGGTCGACATGGGCTCCGTAGCCGAGGAGGTGCTGAGGGAGGAGCTCCCAGACTACAGGGTAGTGAGGTACACAGTGCCAGGCATAAAGGACCTCCCCGGGGCCGCCCGCAGGCTCATAGACATGGGGTGCGACGGCATTATAACTCTTGGCTGGGTCGGCGCCTCCCAGGTGGACAAGTACAGCTACATAGCCATGAGCGTCGGCCTCGTTATGCTCTCAGTGCTCACGGGGAAGGTCATAGTCGACGTGACGGTCCACGAGGACGAGTCGCAGGACCCAAGGGAGCTCAAGGAGATAGCTATAAACAGGGCGAGGGCCCACGCGGAGAACCTGGTGAAGCTCCTGACGGGAGGCCTTGACGCGCTCAGGCCGTGGGCCGGCCAGGGGGTTAGGCAGGGAAGGCCAAGCGTCGGCCCCTTATGAGGCCCTCCTGAGGCCGCTGTACCTTATGAGCATCTTCGTCAGCTCGCTCACCTTGTAATAGACGTGGTGTGTCCTCGTCTCAGGCTTTGGCTTCGCCTTCCTGTGGGAGGCCTTTATGACCTTCTCCTTTACCTTGGTCACGAGGCCCAGGGTCTCAAGCCTGTCCAGCAGGTCCACGGTGTTGCACGGGGTGTCGCCGACCACCTTGGCCAGCGTGCCCGCGTGCTCGTTCTCAACCTCAAAGAGGAAGAGGAGAAGCTTGAGCACGTTCTTGTGACCTGTCAGGTACTCAAAGTACTTGCAGAGCTCCTGGGGGTCGCGCATTAGGCTCCTCACCAGGCCCTCCCCCTCCCTGCTCAGCTCGTAGTAGACGTGGTGCTTGTGAACCTCGTCGGACAGCTTGAACCTTGCCTCGCTGCGCTTTATTGACGAGCCCCCCACCCTCCTCTGTATCAGGCCGGCCGCCTCAAGCCTGTCAAGCTCATCAACGACCTTATCTATCGGGACCTCTATTACCTTGGATATGGACCCCGCGTAGTCAACGTTGGCCTTCTTCAGGTGGAACAGTATGTAGAGCGAGAGGGGGCTCAGCGACATCAGCTTGCTCCCCACTTCATCGCCCTTGTTGGCGTCCCCCTGCGCGGCCCCGCACCTCCACGCGGTTAGATAGCAGGCCTAAGGGCCTTTAAGCTAGCTGACGGGGATAACATTGTGGAGGCTCAGGGCTTGGAGGTCTACGTCGGGACCTCTGGCTGGCTCTACGACTGGAACGAGGACGGCAGCCTTGACTGGTACGTGAGCAAAAGCGGCCTCAACGCCGTGGAGCTCAACGCCTCGTTCTACAGGTTCCCATTCCCATCGCAGGTCAAGGGCTGGGCCAGGAGGGGCTCAGGCCTCAGGTGGTCCATCAAGGTGAGCAGGCTGATAACCCACGTGCACAGGCTCAACGAGAGGGCCCAGGAGCTCTGGCTTAAGTTCAGGCAGCTCTTCTCTCCAATGGATAACGTAATAGACTTCTACCTCTTTCAGCTGCCCCCGAACTTCTCCTTTAACGAGCAGAACCTGGGGAGGCTGAGGGACTTCCTGGCCAGGGCAGGGCTCGGCCCGAGGGCAGCCCTTGAGTTCAGGCACAGCTCCTGGCTCAGCGAGGAAGCCATTGAGGAGGCCAGGGGGCTGGGGGCCACGTTCGTGTCGCTGGACTCGCCGCTCGGGGTGATAATAAGGAGCTTCAATGACATCGTCTACCTCAGGATGCACGGGAGGAGCGCCTGGTACGCTTACAACTACAGCGAGAGGGAGCTCATGGAGGACGTCAGCGCCATAAGGTCCCTCAGCCCAAGGAAGGTCTACGTCTTCTTTAACAACGACCACTGGATGTTGGGCAACGCCAGGTTCATGCTCTCAGCCCTTAGGGCCCTTTGAGAGGAGCCTGGAGGCCCCAGATATGTTGGACGCGTCGTCGGAGTAGACGGAGAGGCTCCCTGCCTCGTCGATGTAGGCGCCGCAGAACCTGCAGAAGCCGTCCCTAAGCTCGGACCCGCATATGGGACAGAGGTTCCTCGTCGCCTTGCCAGGCATAGGGAGCCTGAGGGACAGCCTCCTGCCCAGCAGGTAGGCGTGAGGCCTTGAGGGCACCAGCACGCCCGTAAGCGAGGTCAGACTCCTGACCTCTTCATCTCCCACCAGGGACGACATGAGGCCCAGCAGCCGCTCTGAGCCGCTGCCCCTGGTTATGGGGTCCTTCCTCCTCCAGGCCACCAGGCTGAGGCCCTTGAGCTCCAGGACCCTCCTCATGAGGTACTTGCCGTAGGTGGTTCCGTTAACATCCCTGACGTCGCACCCCTCATTAAAGGCCTCCCGCGAGATTGCCTTGGCATCATCGCTGTAGAGGGGCAGGAGCACGGTGACGCCGAGCTGGGCTGATATGGGAACTGAGTTGAAGAAGGCGCTGCTGGCCACCCTGCTGAGCCAGCCATCAAGGTAATTCCTGTCCCTGCCGAACAGGAAGTCATAGCCAATGAATAGCTCGTCCCCTCCGTCGCCGGTTGCCACGCACCTGCAGCCGAGCTCCCTGGCCTTCCTGAGCCCGAGACACACCGCGCTTCCCGAGACAGCCTCAATGGGGTCTATGGTAACCATCGACCTTAGGGCGACGTCGATGCACTCAAGGGCCTCCTCGGGGGTCGGCCTCACTTTAATTAGGTCAAGCCCAAGCACCTTGGAGACGTACTCAGCGTATGGCTCATCGGCGGACCCCTGAAAGAGGACTGTGATCAGCTTAGGCCTCAGGCCGGCCTCCACGGCTGCGAGGGTGACAAAGCTGGTGTCTATGCCGCCGCTGAAAAGCACGCAGTCGCAGGAGCTCCTCCTGAGCAGGTCGCCCACACGGCTAAGGAGCCTGAGGCCCAGGGCCTCGCAGCTCAAGCTGGCTTCACTTCCGCGATCAGGCGCGCAGCAGGGCTAAAATAATAGCCTCAAGGCCCACCATAAGCGACGCCGCCGCTAAGGCGACCCTGACAGACCCCCTTATGTCCTGAGCTCCTGGGAGCCTGCCGAACTCAGGGCAGAGGGTGTAGGAGCCCCTCTTCTCCAGGGTCACTCCAAGGCTTCCCGCCATGGCCGACATCGGTGCGCCGGCGTTCAGGCTCTCTGTCAGCCCTGAACACGAGGCCCACGCGGCTGCCGCCCTCCTGGCGGACCTCGCGGAGGCTATGACTATCAGCGCGGCCGTGAGCCTCGCGGGTATGTAGTTAACTATGGTATCAGCCCGGGCGCTCGCCCACCCCACCTTCAGGTGCTCGGGGTCCTTGAATCCCAGCGCCCCGTCCAACGTGTTGACGAGCCTCTGGGCCAGGGCCCCCAGGGGTCCAAGGACTGCATACCAGAAGAGGGGGGAGACGAAGCCGTCATTGAGGCTCTCGGCCAGGGACTCTATGGCCGCTGATGCCACGTGGCCCGCGTCCTCCACGCTTAGGTCCCTCCTCACGAGGCCCTGGGCTAGGGCCCTGGCCCTGCCCAGGTCGCCCTCCTCAAGCGCCCTGCCCGCGCCGTTGACCTCGTCTATGAGCAGCCTCAGGGAGGCCGACGTCTTAGTTATGTAGCCCGCCACAATAATCCACGCGATGGGGCTGAGCCTGTAGGCCAGGTAGAGCGCCGCTGCGTAAGCCACCAGGTGAGACGACATGACCGCAGCCCATATCATAGCTCCGCGGGCACGCGACGAGAACGGCCTGTAGAGCCTGAGCGCCATGAAGTAGGATGTGTGGACGGGGTGTACCATCAGCATGAAGCCGCTGTGGTAGGGGTAGACTATGTCAAGGACGAGCGCGAGGGCCAGGGCTGAGAGGAGCTCCAAGGGACCTGGGTAAAGGAAGCTGGGCAGCATCAAGCCAGGGCACCCAGGACCAGGGCCACCACTCCGCCGACCTCTATGGAAGCGCCCATCACGTCACCGTTGACGAAACCAAGCCTTGAGTTCGCGTCGGCCGCGAGCAGGAAGCCCGCCAGCAGCGCCGCTGCACCTATGAGGCTGAGCGGCCTTAAGACAGCTATAGCTGTCATTATTGCTATGTAGGTCAGCGCGTTTAGCAGCAGCTGTCGGCCGTCCCTGGCAGCCCTCTCGAAGCGGGAGGCCATGCCCTCGTAGGGCTCCTGGACACCTGCCCTGGCGGCCACAAAGGAGGCCTCCAGGGACGACGCGTACGCGGCAACTATGATTGCTGGGCACCTGTAGAGGTAGTAGAACGCCGAGAGCCTGGCCACCAGGGCCACCACGACTGCCATGATAGCGAACGAGCCCTTCCTGGGATCCTTGAGGACCCTAACTGCCTCCTCACCCCTGAGGCCTGAGCCCAGGACGTCGCTGTAGTCGGCCAGCCCGTCCAGGTGAAGCCCGCCGGTCACGGCAACGTGAGCTATTAGCATCAGCGCCGCTGCTAGCATAGGCGCTGGCTTAACAGCTGAAACCGCGAAGCCCACGAGCGACACTATGACGCCCTCCGCCAGGCCCACTATGGGCACCATGTAGAAGCTCGAGGCGGCCGCCTCCAGGTCCCCAGACCCCACGGGGAGCCTTGTGAACAGGGCCAGGAGGTCCCTCAGGCCCAACCCATGACCACCTCGAGGGCCTTTAAGATGGCGTCGTTCTCCGCAGGCGACCTTATCGATATCCTTGAGTAATGGCTGTCAAGGGAGTAGAACGTGGAGGCGTCCCTGACGTAAAAGCCGTGAGCCAGCAGGGACCTCTGGAACTGAGGGTTTGGCAGCGTATGTCTTACCAAAACATATGGGGCCGAGGAGTCAAAGGCCTTGAGCCCCATGGACCTCAGGGCCGATGTAACCCTGGGCAGCTCCTGCCTAACTATCTCCTTCCCCCGTTCCACGTGAAGCGCCGTTGACTTAAGGGCAAGGACCTTGGAGAGCGAGCAGGCCGTTATAGAGTCCACGGGCCAGGCCTGCATGGAGCCCGCTATAGCCTCAAGGGCCCTCCTGTCTGCGGTCACCATGACCCCCAGCCTGAGGCCCGGCGACGCGAGGCTCTTAGTAAAGGACCTGAGCACTACTATGTCGTCGCGATCACCTAGGCTGCGGCAGCTGGGGCAGAGGTCCACGAAGGCCTCATCAACGACCATCCAGGCGTGCCTGGGCAGGGATGATGCTATGCGATCTATGGCCTTCTCATCAACAGTAAGGCCCGTGGGGTTGTTAGGCCTGGAGAGCACCAGCACGGCAGGCCCCCTCGCAGCCTTAGCGGCTCTGATGACGCCGTCTTCGTCTAGGGAGAAGGCGTTGTCCGAGGGCCTCATCACGACCCTGACCAGCTCCAGGGACGTCGCCCTCGCAAGGAGCTCGTGGTCGCCGAAGTTGGGCTCCACCACTATAAGGCTCCTGGCCCTGAGCGAGAGCGGTATTAGGGACAGCAGCTCGGCCGAGCCGTTGGAGAGCACTATGTGGTCCTCGTCAACGTCCAGGAACTCGGAGACCGCTCCCAGGAGGTTCAAGTAGTCACTTGGGGAGGGGTACCTGAGGTAGGAGCCCAGGGCGGCGCACTCGCTGACGGCCTCCCTCAGCCCAGGCGGAGGCCCCAGGGGGTTCGCTGGGGCGCTGAAGTCCAGGGCCCCAGGGGGAGCCGCTCCCCCATGGGCTCTATTTACACCTGCCGCGGGCCTCCTCAAGCGACTCACCGTCGTTAACATTTATCACGTCCATGTCAATATCTACGTCAGCCCACTCATCGTAGCTGTAGCCCTTGAAGATGGAAATGCCGACGTACTCTCCGCGCGCCCTCACAGTCACCACGGGCTCCGCGACCCTAAGGCTCACGCGGCAGGCCTCCTCCAGGTCCCTGGCCCTCAGGCCATAAAGGTCCGCCGGAAGCACCAGCAGGGGCCTCGGCCTCACGACGTTAAGCAGCCTTCCAAGGTCATAGCCGTAGCCGCTGCCATCCAGCATAAGTTCAGCGAAGCTGGGCGGCAGCGAGAGCCCCCTCAGGTAGCTCGAGGACGCGGGTGAAGTCACTATTAGCGCGAGCCTTGACACTGGCGAGACGGCATCAATAACGTAGCTTATGAGGGGCCTCCCGCAGACGTTAACCGTGGGCTTCCAGGGGCCTCCAAGCCTTGACCCAAGGCCTCCGGCCATTATGGCCGCCACCTCAATCATGGCCCTCGCCCAGGAGCCTGTCGTAGACCCTCGAGAGGGCTGAGGCCGCCAGGGACGCAGCTATGTCGTCCTCGAACATCGGCAGCGAGGCCAGTTTAAGGCCGAGCCTGTCCTTCATGGCGTCAGCCCAGTACGTGGCGGTCAGAGCCTTGAAGCCGTTTATGTAGAGGCTGAGCGCTGTGGCCAGCAGCTCATCGGCTATAACCTTCTTGGTGTCGGCTGCGAACTCATCGGAACCGAGGCCAGGCAGCAGGCCCTCCTGTCCCCTGATGTCGTTCTCCCTGGCGGCCACTATGAAGGCCCAGACGTTCGGGTCCTGAAGTATTCGGCTGAGCTCTCGTGCGACCATTTCTTTAACCTTGCCCTCAGCCACGCCGGGCACTGGGGCTGACCTGTAGAGCTTCATGGCGTCATCGACTAGCTCCTCGAGGCTGAGGCCCAGCGCCCACGAGAGCACCTGCTCGCGGGAGGGCTTCTCTGACACGAGAGCCCTGTAGACAAGGGACGCCACCTTGGAGCCTACAGTGGTTGCCTGCCCAGCCCACAGGGCTCCTGAGGGATCTAGGGTGGCGGCCACAGCTATGGCGTCGCTCACGGTGCCCGTGGCCCTCCCGCCGTCGCACCTGAGCATCAGGTCCGCCGAGGCTGCAGCCTTCGTCTCCGCCACGACCCTGAGGAGGTCTACCATGGCTGACGCCGTCAGCCTGTCGGGCACCCAGGCAACTATGTTTATAGTTGATGGCATAAGGGGGACGTACGTCGACCTCATGTCGTGGCATGAGGGGTGAGAGAGGCCCACTGTGGCAACGACCCCATAGTTGCCCTCGACGGCGCTCCTATACTTGCTAACGTCGGCCGCGGTGAGCATCACCGGGTCGCTCCCGCCGAGGCCCAGGGCCCTCCTGACCTCCTCCTTGAACCTCTCAGGCCTTGAAAGGTCGTCGGAGTCTGTTACCTGGTAAATTGCAACCTTCGAGGCCATCACCAGGCCTTCGGGGTGGGCCGTGGTAAGTATGTGCCTGGGGGCGCCGAAGTTCACTATAAGGTACCTGTCGCCCAGCTCAAGCGCTGCCAAGGTTCCTTAGCCTCTTGTACTCGGAGTATATGGCCGACTTGACGCTGTTCGCGTCAAATCCCATCTTGGCGGCCAAAACCATGGTGCCCCCAGCGCCGACGCCCTCCTTAACGAAGCCCCTCTCAAACATCCTCAGCCCCTCAAACGGCGAGTCGGAAAAGTCTACCTCGGATCCCTCCAGGTCCCTGACGTCAAAGGCCTCGGCTATGGCCCTTATGTTTGACGTCTCGTCGTTAAGGATCCACTTGGTCGTCCACAGCGAGACCTTACTGGTGTCCGCGCCAACTCCCTTGAGGATTGCAAGGACCGCCCCCATCTGGGTGCCCCCGGCCAACACAGCCATGGCCCCCTCCTCCATAGCCCCGAGGGCCACGCCTGCCATGGTCACGTGAACAGGGTCGCCAACGGCGTCAACTATGCTGAATATGTCTGACCCCTCGCTGACCCTGCTGAGCGCCTTAGAGACCACCTGGCGCTTCAGGTCCTTGGGGTTGTCAGGGGAGGCGCTGCTCACGTAGCTCACGCCGTCCAGGCCGGCCGCGCTCATTATTGCCGCGGCCACCGTGGTCCCGCCAGGTATGGTCTCACCTATGAGGACGAGGTCGTGGCCCCTTGATATGAGCCTCCCCAAGGTCCTCGCCTCCTCAAAGAGGGACCTGGCGGTGCCCCTCGGCATCGCAGGCCCCTCGGCTATATTTCCCCCATGTCTAGCGCTGGGAAGCCTCACGTGCGGCGCCTTTATTCCATAGTAGGTGCCGGCGTCAACGACAAGGTAAGGGACCTTGATGAGCTCAAGCGCGGCCCTGGTTATGAGTGCTGGCGTCGGCAGGCCGTCAGGAGTCATGGGAATCACATTCATGGTCCTGGGAAGCCCGAGCGTCAGGTACTCAAGGTCGAGCGTGGGGGTGTAGAGGGTCCCCTCTGGGGAGGGGCCGGCTATGCTGAGGCCTGGGATTGTGGAGGTAAGAGTTGAGCCGCCCACGTAGACGGCTATCGGCCTCAACGCTGTCCCTGGCTGGCTAGGGTAGCCAGCCATTTAAAAAAGAGCCTTAGGGTGAGTGCAAAACGAGAGGTACTTACTCTATTATCATTATGTTCTCCTCAGGGAAGCCCATCCTGACGAGGATCTCTTTGACCCTTCTCCTGTGGTCGCCCTGTATCTCTATTCTTCCATCCTTATAGGTGCCGCCGGCCGCCAGCTCGCTCTTCAGCTTTGAAGCTATCTCCTTGAGGTTGAACTGCTTGCTGTCTATGCCCTCGATTACTGTGACCTGCTTGTTGAACTTCCTTACCTCAAGTCTTATCTTAATAATCTGCTGCTCTGCGTTAAGCTGCTCACAGATCTCAGGAGGCAGTCCCCCACACTCTATGTTCTCAGACATGGGTTTTTGCAGCCACCCCTCCCTCTCTTGCTGATAGGCTGTAGCTAAGGATATATACGTTTGCCGGGCCGCTACCTTTAGGGTAGCCTAAGGTGTCAGAGGAGCCTGTGGACGAGGGCGAGGCCCAGGGGACGGGCGAGTCTGGGGAGGTGGAGCTTTACGGCATTAAGCCTAGGGAGGTCTACTACATGTGCCTCAGGTGCGGCTACAAGGCCAGCAAGAGCGAGCTGAGCCAATACTACAGCATGGTGTGCCCAAAGTGCGGCTACAGGATATTCGTTAAGGTGAGGGCGCCTTCAACCATAGTTGCCCCGAGGAGGGTCTACGCTATCTAGAGGCCTTAGCCCGCGATACGTAGTGCTTAAGCATGGCCTCTATTAATACCTTGGCGGCTAGCGCCGCCGTCCCACCTCCTGGGTCATAGTGGGGCGAGACCTCGACCACATCCATGCCGATAAGCCTCTCGTCAACTATACGGGACACCAGGTAGAGCCCTTCGTACGGCGCTAGCCCCAGGGGCTCCGGGTTGCCGACGCCTGGGGCGTAGGCAGGGTCGAAGGCGTCCATGTCTACAGTCAGGTATGTGCTCTCGCAACTCTTGAGGGCTGACAGCACGTTGGAGGCCACGTTGATGGGGCCCAAGGTGATGAGGTCAGAGGGCCCAAAGATGGTTATTATGTTATCCTTGGACCTGGCGAACTCTAGCTCTTCCCTTGAGAACGCCCTGGCGCCTATGTAAATTAGCCTGGGTATGTTGACCTGTTCCAGGGCCCTCCTCATGAAGGTCGCGTGCCCCACCTTGAGGCCAAGGTACTCGTTCCTGAGGTCCAGGTGCGCGTCAAACATGACAACGCAGGGCTTCCTGTCAGCCAGGGCCCTGAGGGCGCCGAGCGTAACTGTGTGCTCGCCGCCTATCATAACTGGGAGGCCCGCCGAGGCCAGCTCCCTCACCACGGCCTCGACCCTAGCAAGGGTCTCGCCGGTGTCCCCAATAGAGACAGCGACGTCGCCTTCATCGAGGGGAGACAGGTCCTCGAGGTAGACGTCCTTTATGAAGGCGCTGTTGCTCTCGAGCCCAGCAGCGGCGAGCCTGACGGCGTCAGGGCCAAACCTGGTGCCGGGCCGGAAGCTCGTCGTCGAGTCGTAGGGGACCCCTATTATCCTATACTTAGACTTCGGGTTACCCTCTATGCCGGCGAACTGCCTGTTAGCCGTGGTTATGTAAAGCCTTCCGAGCCCCATCCCAGTCCCCTTGGTCATGTCGCTTCAATAGATTAAAACCTCATGCACAGAGGGAGCGCGGGAAGTGAACAGGATTGACGGAGGACATCTATGACAAGATAGTCGACCTTGCTAAGAGAAGGGGGTTCTTCTGGCCCAGCTACGAGATCTACGGCGGACTCGCGGGGTTCTATGACATAGGTCCATACGGACTGACTGTGAAGCGCAAGATAATAGAGGCCTGGAGGAGGCTCTTTGTGTTCAACCACCAGGACTACGTTGTAGAGATAGAGACCCCCGCAGTGGGGCCCTCCATAGTCTACGAGGCGAGCGGCCACGTGGAGAGCTTCACCGACCCCGTTGTCAGATGTACTAAGTGTGGCAGGATATACAGGGCTGACCACCTGGTCGAGGACGCCCTTAAGGTCAGCGCTGAGGGGCTCAGCCCGGAGGAGCTGACCAGGAAGATAAGGGAGAACAACATAAGGTGCCCCGTCTGCGGGGGCGAGCTCTCGGAGGTGAGCACGTTCAATCTCCTCTTCAAGACCCAGATAGGCCCCTACGAGGGGAGCGTGGGCTACATAAGGCCAGAGCTGGCCCAGGGCATGTTCGTCAGCTTCAGGAGGGTCCTCGAGACCATGAGGAACAGGATGCCGCTCGGCATAGCCCAGGTTGGCAGGGTCGGCAGGAACGAGATAAGCCCAAGGCAGGGCATGATAAGGCTGAGGGACTTCACGATAATGGAAATGGAGTTCTTCTTCGACCCCCAGAGCGGCCAGTGCCCAAACCTAGACAGGGTGATGGACCGCAAGCTCAGGGTCAGGCAGTACAAGGTCCGCCTTGAGGGCGGGGGGCCGCAGGAGTTCACGGTGAGGGAGCTCATAGAGAAGAAGGTCGTGGCGCACCCATGCATGGCCTACTGGATGACCGTGGGCCTCGACCTCGTTAAGTACATAGGTGTGACCGAGGACGAGACCTTCTTCGAGGAGAAGGGGCCCAAGGAGAAGGCCCACTACGCCACGCAGGTCTTCGACCAGCTCGTCAGGACCTCAAGGTGGGGCTGGGTGGAGGTGGCCGGCTACGCCTACAGGGGTGACTACGACCTCAGCAGGCACATGAAGTACAGCGGCCAGGACCTGAAGGTGTTTGAGCCCTACAAGGAGCCCCGCGTTGAGAAGGTGAAGAAGGTGCTCGTGGACCTAGCGTACGCGGGCCGCACCTACAGGTCAAGGGCCTCCGAGGCTGTCAAGCTGGCTGAGTCGCTGCCCGCGGAGGAGGCCGAGAGGCAGCTCAGGGAGATGGGCAAGCTCAGGGTGGGGGACTTCGAGTTCCCCGCCTCGGCAGTTAAGATAGTGGAGGTTGAGCAGAAGGTCAGCGGCAGGAGCTACACACCCCACGTGGTCGAGCCCTCCTTTGGCACCGACAGGCTGCTCTACGTGGCACTTGAGAGGGCCTACAGGGAGAAGGAGGGCAGGGTAGTGCTCTCCCTGCCGAGGTACCTGGCGCCCGTGGACGCCGCTGTGTTCCCGCTAATAGAGGGCGAGGAGAAGCTCGAGGCCAGGGCCAGGCAGCTCAGGGACCTGCTGGTCTCCGCGGGCTTCACTGTGCTCTACGACGACTCGGGCAGCATTGGCAAGAGGTACGCGAGGGCGGACGAGATAGGCGTGCCGGCGGCCTTCACGGTTGACTACCAGACCCTTGAGGATGGCACTGTGACCCTGAGGGACAGGGACACGTGGCGCCAGGTCAGGCTCAGGCTTGAGGACGCGCCCGAGGCCTTGAAGAAATTTATTTATAACTTGGTGGACATAGCTCAGCTCGGGAAGCCTGTAGAGCCTGAAGGGTAGAGACCATGAGCTCGGGTGACGAGGGTAAAGTGGACATCGGCAAGATGCTGTCTTTCATACCTCCCGCGTCTACCCTCTACTCGAAGCAGTCCAAGATACAGGAGAAGAGGGTGAAGCTCATACATGACGCTGCGGTCGAGCAGGGGACCCTAAGGATCTCCAAGAAGTTGGCCACGGAGCTCGGCATAACTGATGAGGCTGAGATAGCCGTGGGAGGCAAGATAAGGCTCAGGCTCAAGGCAGCCATAGATGAGTCCACGGACGACGACACCTCGGTGTGGGCCAACCCTGACGAAATGAGGGAGCACGGAATAGCCGACAGGAGCACCGTGTCAGTGAGGTCCCCGAAGTGAGCGACTGCAAGGTGAACTGCGGTAACATAACTGAACTTATTCAGTTCAACGTTACTAGGGCGGCCCAGGCCCTCCAGGAGCACGCAGATCTCCTGGAGAGGATGAGGGGGCAGCTTAACCAGTACATGTCGCTGAGGGATGAAGAGAGGGAGGGCATGGTAGAGCAGATAGAGGACACAATCAGGTCCATCAGGAGCGCCAGGGAGGGAATAGAGAAGGCCACCAGGGAGTACGAGATGCTCGTCGGGTGCTGCCTTGCAAGGGACGACTACATGGAGGCCCTCCTGGGCTACTACCTCATGGCAGGCTCAAGGAGGGAGAGGGAGCTCCTGTCGGCGGCGAGCAGGGTAGTTGACGTAAGTGAGGACATTGACGGCATTGGAAGGGTGACGGGGCTGATACAGGAAGTTCTCGTCAGCGTGTCCTCAAAGGTAAGGAGGAGCGGCTAGAGGTTAAGCCTGCTGCTGGCGTTCTGTATAACTATGCTTATCAGCTCGTCGCCGCTGACGTTAACTATCGTCCCATCGTCGAGCATGAAGCTCTCCTCGGCCTCCTTGTCGCTGAACCCTATATATAGTGTGTCGCTCTGTTTGTCATACTCTATCCACATGTTGTTGATATCCCCTATTACTAACTTCCTTGGATAGCCCTCGCCGGCCCCCTGCAATGCCTGACCCTGCCTCTCCTGCTCTCAGGCTTAGTTAAATAACGTTCAGGCCGCGATGGAAACCCAAGGCCTTTTAGTTAGAGTCTTAAATAATAAAAAGATAAAACATATATGAGCTAAGAAAAAAGCATAAAAAATGTATACAAGTCTAGGTATTCCTAGTGATAGAGATGAGCGGAGGGCTTACCGTAGGACAGAAGGTAGTGATCGCAATACTCCTTATAATACCTCTCATAGCCTACATGGCATATACAACCTATGACTTTGTCAGCCCGTCCCTTGGGGGCGTTCCGTTCTTCTACTGGTACCAGACGCTCTGGCTGGTGATATCGTCGCTACTGTTCATCGTAGCTGCAGTCCTGTGGGAAAGGTGGCTCAGCGGGAGGTGAGAAGGCATGCTGGGCATCGCCGGCTGGGTTACGTTCTGGGCCTTCTTTGTGGTCTTCGTGTTCCTGGGCTTCTACGGGGCCAGGTGGAGGAGGGGCAACCTAGCCCAGTTGCACGAGTGGGCCCTGGCCGGCAGGAGGCTTGGAGTGTTCCTTGCATGGTTCCTCATAGGCGCCGACCTTTACACGGCGTATACCTTTGTGGCCGTCCCATCGCTCGAGTATGCCCAGGGCGCCATAGCCTTCTTTGCGGTGCCCTACGTAGCCATAACCTTCGCCGTCGCCATGCTGTTTATGACTATGCTCTGGGACAAGTCCAGGGAGAAGGGGTACATAACGGCCGCTGACTTCGTCCAGGACCAGTTCAACTCCGTGACGCTAGCTATACTTGTTGCTGTAACGGGCATAGTGGCGGAGCTGCCCTACATAGCCCTTCAGATAGACGGCATGAGGGCCGTGCTGGAGGTCATGATGACCGGCCTCTCAAGCGCCACAAGGATCTCTGAGATAGCGCTGGTGGTGGCATTCATAATACTGGCCGCCTTCACCTACACGAGCGGCCTCAGGGGCTCGGCCCTCGGGGCCGTGTTCAAGGACGTGCTGGTGTGGCTTGGGGTCATATCGCTCATTATTATAGTGCCGCTCTCGATAAATGGCGGCTTCTCCGCGGCCTTCAGCGCAGCTGCCAAGCACAACCTTATCAGCGGCACTGAGTACCTCAAGCCCGCGTTCGCCTCAGCCTATGAGAGCCTCTTCATAGGGAGCGCGCTGGCACTCTATCTTTACCCACACGCGGTTAACGGCTCCCTCAGCTCGGAGTCCAGGAAGGCGCTCAGGTACAGCACGGCGCTCCTGCCCCTTTACGGCATAGGGCTTGCGATACTCGCGCTGCTGGGCATACTGGTTTACGCCTCCCCGGGCGCCGAGAGCCTGCTCTCCCAGTTCCCGGCCGCCGAGAGGGGCCTGTTAGCTGTTCCAGCCCTCGCGGTGGCCACCTTGCCGTCGTGGTTCGCCGGCTTAGTGCTCCTGGGCATATTCGTTGGCGGCATGGTGCCAGCTGCTATAATGGCCATAGCTCAGGCCAACCTGCTGGTCAGGAACTTAATAAAGCCATTCTTCAGGCTCAGCGAGAGGGGGGAGACCAGGGCCGCGCAGTGGGCCTCGGTGTTCTTCAAGTTCCTCGCCCTGGGCTTCGTGTTCGTGACCCCGCTGACGTATGCAATTCAGCTTCAGCTCACTGGAGGGATCATAATACTGCAGACCCTTCCACCGGTGTTCCTGGGCCTCCTGACGAGGAAGCTGAACAAGCACTCCCTAATTGCAGGGTGGGTTGCTGGTATGTTATCAGGAATATACCTGCTGCTCCTGGCCAATCACTTCGGCCCGCTGACAAAGTCAGCCTACCCTGTGTTTGGGCATTCGATATACATAGGCATCATATCGCTTGCAATAAACATAGCTGTAGTGCTCCTGGGCACGGCTATAGCCTACGCTGCCGGCTGGAGGCCCAGTAAGTGACCATTTAGTCAGCTACAGGTCATTGTTTCACCTTTTTTAATTATGACGTCTCACGTGGCGGTATTTCCAGACAATGCTCGCAGAAGCTGATAGCCCCCGTTTCGCGGAGGAAAACTATAATTTAGCTGGCTGTCACTAACTCTGTGAGTCGTAGAGGTGAGCTAGGTTGGCGGCAGAGGAGAGCTCTAAGCCCGTGCTGTACAGGCTCGTGCTCAGGAAGACAGCTAGGGGGCTAATCATACAGTTCAGGGGGCCAGGATCTCAGGGAAGGGAGGCCACCCTGGTAAGGATAGGCGGCAGGAAGGCGCAGCAGCTCTTTGACATGCTTTCCACGGCACTTAAGAACGGCAACTACATAGAGGAGGAGGCCAGCACCGGCAACTACACGTCATACAAGATAAAGCCTGAGGTCGGCGCCGCGGTTGGAGGCTTCCTGGTGATAACTAGGAGGAGCAGGGACCCAACCGCGTGGGCGCCCTACTTCGCCGACCTCATAGGGGGCACCAAGTACCCAGGCTCGCGCGAGGTGCTGAGCTCAGTGCTGAGCCTGGGCCTGCAGCTGAGCAAGATATCACCGCCCCCAGCGAGGGCCAGGATGCAGCTGAACCCCAAGATACTTGACGCCATAAGTGCGGGCCTCAAGGTCACCGCCAGGAAGCTGTGGGGCATAAGGAGCCCCAAGTGATGACGAAAGCCTATAGCCCTTTTTCCTGATTTTCTTTAACTTTAGTGTTCTTCGCTATGTTTTCCTTTGCGCGAAGGCCTTTCAATTCTTAGCAGTGGAGCTCAGAGCACTTAAACTTCTTCCACAGCTGAGGAGGCGGCGGATGAAGAGCGACTTCGGCCCGACCCATGGGATGAGGAACCGTGTGAGGGCTGACGCTTCAGAGGAGCTTCTTGACGCCAGTCATCTCATCCCATCTGACCCCGAAGGCCAGCAGGAACTGCTCAAAGGCTGACCTCACGTACTCCAGGTACTTAGTAGTGTCAACGTCGGCCAGCCTTGCAAGCCTCACGGGCTTAACGCCCACCTTATCCTTCGTCTTCACGAACGATATTATGTCCCCCCTGGTGACGGGGACGCCCTCGTTTATGAGGAGCAGGGCTGCCTTGACGTGCTGTGGGGTGTTCTTCTTGTACTCCATCGGGTCCTTGCTCATCATCACTGATATGGCGAGCTGGTCCAGCGTGTACTCCCTCCTCCTGAGCTTAGTGTATATCTCCTGCACCTTCTCCCTGAGCAGGTCCAGGGTCTTCTCCAGGTCCTCCGGGCGCTGCAGGCCGCTCAATATCTTCATGACGTCGGCCGTCTCAAACTTTATGAACTCGGGCGTGTTGCTCTTCTTAGCTACCATGCCCTTTATTATGTAGCTGTCGCCGTCAAAGCCTACATAGTTCTTCTTGAGGCCGCTGAAGAGCACCAGCCTGAAGGTCTTATCTATGTCCAGGTCCATGCCCAGCTTCTCCTGCACGTACTTTATTATTTCGTTGAGGGCGTCCTTCGGCGGGTCCCAGACGAAGAGGCTGTCAGTGTCGCCATAGAGTATGTGCAGGTTCAGCTCCGAGGCCCTGCGCAGCGTCTCAAGCAGCGTTGCCCTACCTATCGCTGTGACGCTCTCGGCCACCGGGAGGCTGTAGAGCGCGAACGCCTCGTTTCCGAAGACGCCGTAGCTAGCGTTTATGTACACCTTCATAGCCGCCTGGACGGTCTCGTACCAGATCCTCTCCTCCTCGCTTAGGTCCTTGCTCTTGGCCTTCTTCTTGTACACCTTAACCCTGAAGTCCCTCAGCAGTCCCACGAGCTGGCTTGAGATCCCCCTCCTGTCCATGCATATCCTGTGCCCAACCTCAGGGGCCTCGACGTACTTCTGGCAGTACGGGTTGTCGACAGTCTCATAGCTCAGGTTCCAGTTCCTTATAACGGACGGGTACAGGCTTGCGAAGTCAAGGACTATTACGTTGAAGAACACGCCCTGAGGCGGCTGGAGCACTATGGCGCCCCTGTACTTCTTGTCCTTTATTATGGCGGCGCTCCTCGGGGCCTGCTTGCCTATCATCCTCTCTATGTCCTCCCTGCTCGGTATCAGCAGGCCCCTCCTCCTGTGCTCCCAGTAAAGGGTGCTCTTTATCCAGGCCGAGACCTGGGACCTGGAGACCTCCTCAAGGCCTGACTTGCTTATTCTCATCAGGAGGACCAGCAGGTTCCAGGTGAGCTCGTTGTTGAAGATGACGAGGCCCATGGTCAGCACTGAGTCCTGAAGGTTATAGGCCGCCAGCTCGTCAAGGCTCACGTCGTTAAGGAACGTGCTGATCTCACGCTTCGTCTGGCCGAGGAGCGCCTCGGAAACCGCCTCAAGGCTCTTCTCCCTGTACTTATTGCCGAAGGCGTAGCTCTGCAGGGCCTTTATGTCAAAGACCCTGTGAAGGTCCACGTGCAGCCTTCCCTTGAAGGTCACGTAGTCCTGGAGGAACACTATTGGTATGTCCTCCGGCCTCACGCCTAGGTTTACCAGCCTGTTGTAGATATATGGCACGTCAAAGTTGTCGCCGTTGAACGTGAAGACCACGGCGTAGCGGCTCAGCCTCCTCAGCAGCTCGAGCAGCATGGCCCTCTCGCTGTCGAAGAGCTCAACCTCGCCTTCGAGCTTCTGCCTGCCGCTGAACCGGCTCGCAGGCCTGGCCAGCAGGAGCACGGACTTGTTGCCCTTGTCATCTACTATGGAGACGCTCATTACCGGCATGTCAGCCTCCTTGGGCTCAGGGAAGCGGCCCTCGCCAGGGGCCACGACCTCTATGTCGAAGGCGACCTTAGGGACCTTGGGTGACGGCTCCTCAAATATGTACTGCCAGTCAAGCGCCATGTCCCTCAGGTCCTCGGTGAAGGACTCCTTTATGAGCTTCTCCAACTCCTCGCTGCGCTTCCACTCCTTCTGCCTCCAGCTGTCAGACACGTCGTACGGCATGCCAGGTATGAGCTGGCTGTCATAGATGTAGTTCAGGAAGTACTTTATGTCCGCCTCCCACACCCTGTAGCCCTTCTCTGTAAGCACAGCCCTCAGCGTCTTGACGGCCAGGGGATCGTTGGTTATTATCTTAGTCAGCTTCACGTCGCGGTTGGTTATAGGGTCCCTCTTGGTCACCACTGCGAGGTTGCTGAAGGACTTGTACTTGGTCAAATCTATAGGGGGTCTGCCGTCCTCCCCGAGCTCCATGTTTGTCAGGAAGTAGGGCTTATGCCCGGTCCTGTCCACCCACTTAACCACTTTACTTGTTGAGGGGTCATATATGAAGGCGACGGCCTTGCCAAGGTCGCCGTCATACCTTACCTCAAGCAGGTAGCCTGACGCCTGGGCCGCGTAGGTCTCCTCCTGGAAGAGCCACCACTGGCCTGGGACCCTCTGGCCCTGCTGGGCCTCAACCAGGTAATCATTGGAGCTGGCGTACCACGCGTAGGTCTCGGGAAGTCTAACTTCCTTAACCTCAGGCTCGCTTCTTGGCGGCTCCTCCGGCTCCTGCTGAACCTTAGTAGGGACCTCGCTGGCCTCTTGCTTATCGATCCGCTCTGCCTTTGGCCTCTGGGCTGTCTGGGGCGGCTCCTGGGCGCTGGGCTCGCTCATGAAGTCTAGTATGCTTCTGGCCGCCCTCTTACCCGTGGCAGGCTCCGGCTGCTTCTGGCTCTGGGGCTGTTTTGCTGGGGCCCTATCATTGCCGCCGCCCTTCCCTTCTGATTTTGCTGAGGCCGCTGAGCTGCGTCCTTCGTTGGCCCTGCCCTGCCCTCCTGCCTGGGGGGACCCGTCGTTACGCAGGGCCATCTCGAGCTGCTTCAGGAACTCGTCCAGGTTTGGCCCCTTCTTCTTGGCGGCCGGTTCAGGCGTCAGGCTTCAACCCCAGCTGTTGGAGCTGCGCTGGCACCTATTAATGAAAGGGCCCCAGGCTGGCCCGAACCCGCCTAGGGGGCTTAGCCCTCCACCAGCGACGGTATTATCTATTTTTATTTATTATTAATTTATATGGTGACTTGACGGGGCAGCCCCAGGTGGAGAAAGCCTTCACTTAGAGCAAGAAAAGACTTCGAATTAAGGCTCAACAGGATTCACGGAGTACCTTATGTTGTCAATGAACCTGAGCCTCTTTGGTATAGGCGGGTGCGTTGCAAACATCTCAGCCACTGGATCCGTCTTCTCATTCTTTATCTTCTCTATCAGCTGGTCGACGTCGTAGTCCCTGTACCTGCTCAGGTCAGGCTCCTTTCTCCTCCTCCAGGGCCATGCGCCCTCATCGGGCTCGTACAGGAAGCCCCCACTTATTTCAACGAAGGGCGCCACTATGAAGAGCGCCTTAAGCATGGAACCGCTGCTGGAGTTGACCTGGTGCTTAAAGTAGTTGTTGCCCTCTACCGCTATGTGGAGCCTCGCCAGGGCCCTCTGTATCTTCCTTGGGGAGGTCACCATGGCGCTGTTAGCGTCTGCATAATATTCCCTTAGCCTGTTGAAGTTGCCGACCAGGAACCTGAACACGACGCCTACCACCACCAGCAGCATTCCAACAAGCATCAGCAGTATGCCGCCGTTTGCCCCGCTGCCCCTGCCCCTCCCCTCGCCGCCACCGCCTCCAAAGAAGCCGCTCCAGATGAGCATCTGACCTAGGTAGTAGACTGCCAGGGGTATGACGCTTAGTGCCAAGATCCATGAGACGTCCCTGTGCCTGAGGTGACCTACTTCATGGCCTAGCACAGCCTCAACCTCGTCGTCGGGCATCAGGTTGAGGAGCCCCCTCGTAACGGCCACGTAACTGCCAGACAGTGGGCTGCCGTAGGAGAAGGCGTTTGGCACGTTGGTCTCTGCTATCCTGAGCTTAGGCGTCCTTATGCGACTCCTTCTGGCGACCTCCTCTAGCATCGCCTGGTACTTCTTCTCTTCGTCAGTCCTGGGCGGGTGGGTCCTGTACACCAGGTTTATGAAGAGCGGCGAGAGGAGCCACTGTATCAATATTATGAAGAACGTGAATATGACGGCAGTCATTACTAGGTAGGAGCCCGCGAGCGAGTACCCAAAGATGTAGCCAATGAGCTCGGCCACCCCTATGAAGACGCCGACCCCAGCTAGGACTATTGCCACTGCTGTTATAGCCATTGAAGTCCTTAGCCTCGCCAGGCTCTTAGGCTCGCCCTTGATCGCCTTAGGCGCTATTGCCGCCATTAATGCCACCGCGCCCCCAGCGGCTATAGAAGTTAGGATCAGCAGCCACCAGTAGGCCATCATAAACGCGAAAAGCCCAAAGAGCGGATCGTACATTACCACGCTGCACACCTCCTCCTGTCACTTTTTATTATCTCTTCTCATAGTTCATTTCCAGCCCAGAGAAGTTAAAAGCGCTAGCTTCAATTAGGCAGGCCACCGCCAGGCTCCGACAAAACGCCTGCCCAAACAGCGCGGGAGGCTCCAAAAAGCTTTTATATGGGCTATAGTCCTACTGCAAATCAGTCCATAGGTCTAGGTCTGAGGTGTCCGAAATGGTCTGTGAGGGCGCACCTGAGGTAAGGATCGGTAAGAAGCCTGTAATGAACTATGTTTTGGCAGTCCTGACAACCCTAATGGAGCAGAACGTCAGCCAGGTGGTGATAAAGGCCAGGGGAAGGAACATAACTAAGGCCGTAGACACCGTCGAGATAGTGAGGAGCAGGTTTGCCAAGAACGTCACAATAAAGGGCATTGACATAGGCAGTCACGACATAACTGTCACCGACCCGCAGACGAACCAGCAGAAGACAAGGAGGGTAAGCAGCATAGAGATCTGCATAGCTAAGGCCTAAGCGCAGGCCTTCAGCGAAGTCAAACAGAAAGGGCCTTTTTGACGAAGGTAAGGATCACCTGATAGGTCTCTTCGATGCCCATCCTCGTGGTGTCAACCACTAGGTCATAGCTTGACAGGTCCCTCAGGTCTATGCCGTAGTACTTGGCGAACCTCTCCCAGTGGCTTATCTCCCTCTGGGATGCCTCGAACAGCGCCTCGCTCTCAGGCTTGGAGTCCCTTAAGGCTATCCTCCTTGTCCTCTCTGGCAGCGAGGCCTTGACGTATATCGTGACGTCCGCCAGGTCCCTCAGGAGCCACCCGGCCAGGTGGCTGTCTATCACGACGCAGCCCCTCCTGGCCTCGTTAAGAGACTCAGCGTCTATGGCGAGGTCTATGGATGGGTCCCTCTCAGCGAGCCTGTTAAGCTCCATGAGGCTGACCCCCATCCTCTCCGCGAGGCTCCTGAAGGCCTGACCTGTGGTGTAATACCTCAGGCCGAGCTCGGCCGCGAGCCTCCTTGCATAGGTTGACTTGCCCGAGCCCGGCTGGCCTGAGACTACTATGACAGGCCTACGACCGTCGCATATGGAGCTCAAGCCCCTAAGCCTCCTTAAGGCTCTTAAGTTAGGCGGTTCAGATCAGCTTAATAGGCTCTTAGGCGTGCGCCTGCCCGGGTTTAAGACTTGTCCCAGCAGGGGGGTCCTAAGTCCAAGGCGGCAGCGTTCATAGTGTTAATCGCGCTTGCCGTGGTCCTGATCTCCACCAACGTGGCTTGGTACTTTAACTACACTTCCCTGCAGTCCAGGTATAACAGGGTCTACTCAAGTCTTCAGAACGTCACGGGCTACGCCCTGAGCACGGCCAAGCTGCTGAATGAGAGCGTCAAGCTGCTCAAGGACTACGAGAACCTGACGAAGTACCTTAACACCACAATAGACGTGCTGAACGCCGAGAGGTCGCTCCTAATTACTAACGTGTCCCTGGAGCTTAACCTGATAGCCGTAAAGAGCTTTGACGCAGCCGTGAACCTCACAATAGAGGCGAACCAGACTCCTAGCGTCTACTACAGGTATGAGCTGGTCACTGCCGCCTCCGAGGCCGCCAACCTGAGCGTGGAGGCCATAAAGTCCCTGCAGCTGGTGGGGGCTGAGGCGGGGGCCAACTCTACCCTTACTGGCTACCTGTCGCAGGCGGAGCAGGCGGCCCAGAACCTCTCTGTTATAGCAAAGTCTTTGGTCAATGGGCCTGACCCCCAGCTGCAGGGGAAGCTTACGTCGGTGACTGACAGCTTCCTCTCATCGCTGCTCAGGGCCGAGAGCTACATCATATCTCTTGCTCGGACTCAGAGTACTTCTTGAAGAGCGCGTGGCAGAGCAGGGTCTCCTCTATGTTCTTTATAATCCTCGCTATGTCAAGCGTCTTAGCCAGTATGTAGGCGTAGGCAGCCGTTGAGTTGCGCACTATGTCGCTGAGCTCCCCTTCAAGGTCGAGCAGGCTCCTGAGCTTGAAGTACGCGTCCTCCTCCTTCTTTATGCTAGGCGGCTCCACCCCAAGCGAGGCGGCCACCAGGGAGACCTCAAGCACCTGGAACAGGAACTTGACCCTGTCCCTCTCGTCCTGCGTGAGCTGGCTGTCCAGGGTCAGGAGGTCCTTGCCCAGCTTGTAGAAGGAGTCGTTGACCAGCACCATTAGGCCTACCCCAGCCATGAGGAGCCTGTTCAGGTGCTCCTGAGATATCCCGTATCCCACGCCTTTGGCCCCCGACCTGAGGGTCCTGAAGGCCAGGCCCCTCAGGTCGCTGTATATGCTCTCGAGCTCCTCCTCGGTCATCCTTATGCCGGCCACGTGCTGGGAGAGCCTCGAGAAGGCCGAGGCGAGGCTCCTGCCGTAGTTGGCCAGCGCGTTTGCTATGTCGTCCCTGTACTCCTCTATGGCGACGTTGACCTCATACATGTTGTTCAGGTATACCTTGACGCTGTCATTGTTTATAGTCTCCGAGACCCTGCTTATCTTCTCCACGAGGTCGGCCCTTATGGGCCTGTTGGAGTAAAATGTCAGGCCGTCAAGGCCTGACAGGTAGGCGCAGAAGACCACGCGGCCCAGGTGCTTGCATATGTTGAGGTGCTTGAGCGAGAAGGACGCAGTAAGAGGCCTGCCCTTGACGTATGGTATAACCACGAGCCTGTCGCCGTCCTCAACTATGGTTACCATGCTGCCTGCCTTGAGGCCGTGCGACCTCGCCCAGTCGCGCGGCAGCGTTATTATGAGCGACGAGGTGCCCAGCTTCTGGACTTTGCGGGGAAGGACGCGGCCCTCCAGGGAACCTTCATCGGAGGTGAGGGCTTTCAAACTGCTCCCTATTAAGGTATACAGAGTGGGACAAATAAATGTACAGCGGTTAAAAGCACTCCACCATAATTCTACAAGTATTTGTATATGTCTATCATAAAAATTAAAGCGCCTGTTTTATCTGAAAAGGCTTAGAAAAATTTATAACCTAGTGTGCTACAGGTTACCTTGCCTGTGAGGCCGACATGGGCGAGGCCGAGGCAGGTAAGGATCCTGATTTCCTGGAGGTACAGTATATAGACCTGCCAGGAATTGTAAGGTCCGTGACCATACCTTACGAGAGCTACCTCAAGAAGTCTGACGGCTTTATTGCGGCCTTTGACGGCAGCAGCGTTGAGGGCTTCGAGCCGATAAACAGGAGCGACCTCCTTTTGGCAGCCGACAAGTCAACGTTCTCGAGGATACCGTGGAGGCCCGAGAGGGCCAGGGTACTGGGCAAAATATACGAGCCGAGCGGCCAGAGGTACCGGAAGGATCCCAGGTACGTGGCGGAGGCCACAATAAAGTACCTTGCCGACAGCGGTTACGGCCCCCTCGCGGGCGCTGAGGTGGAGTTCTTCCTCTTCAAGTCACTTAAGATAGACGTCCTCAACCCGCTGAGGGGCGTAGGCTACTCAGTAGTGAGCCAGGAGCAGCCGTGGGACACCGAGGCGCCGCACAGCGTGGTTAAGAGGGCCTACCACCTTCCTGAGCCCATGGACACCCTCGAGCCCATAAGGGAGAAGATGTTGAAGTACTTCAGGGCGTTCGGGTATGACTTCAACGCCACCCACCACGAGGTCGCGGTGTCCCAGTCGGAGGTGAGCGTGAAGGCTGGCGACCCGCTGTTCGTCGCTGACGAGATAGTAACATTCAAACAGGTCGCCAGGCAGGTCGCCAGGGAGAACGGCATGGTTGCCGTCTTCCTTCCTAAGCCGCTCTACGGGGACAACGGCAGCGGCCTTCACTTTCACTTGAGCCTCTGGGACTCCAAGGGAAACAACCTCTTCGCTGACGACAGCGACGGGCTGAGCCAGACGGCCAGGTACTTCATAGGTGGCATACTGGAGCACGGCAGGAGCCTTGCCGCCTTCGTTGCGCCAACCGTTAACAGCTACAGGAGGCTGGTGCCGGGCTACGAGGCCCCGGTGTACCTGGTCTGGGGCTACTCTAACAGGAGCGCCGCCGTTAGGGTGCCGGCCACCGGAGGCAACAAGGGCCTGACGAGGGTGGAGTTCAGGAGCCCGGACCCCCTCTGCAACCCATACCTGGCCCTGGCGGCTACGTTCCTCGCTGGCTACGATGGCATAGTTAGGAAGATAGACCCCGGCGACCCCGTCAGCGACAACGTCTATGAGATGGAGGGCAGAAGCCTCAAGACTTTGCCCAAGAGCCTCGACGAGGCCCTTGACGCCCTGGAGAGCGACTACCAGTACTTGCTGCCAGTCATGAGCAAGGAGCTGGTGGAGTCCTACATAGAGGTTAAGAGGAGGGAGTCGGACGCCATAAGGATGTACCCGTCGCCTGTGGAGCTCTACATGTACATGAGCTATTGAACCTGCCAAAAAGGGGCCTCTCGGTTCTTTTTTATAAGGGTTTCGCGAACTTTATGCGGGCTCGACGTGGATTATGCTGGTCGGGCAGCTCTGCTGGGCGGCCTCGGCGCAGTCCTTCATGTCGTCTGGCACCTGGCCAACATTTATTGTGTTGGGGTCGGTCCTCCACTTGGCTATTATCTGGCTCTTGCCGTCCACGTCACTCATCTCAAAGACGTCTCCGCACAGGCTCACGCAGACCATGTCAGCTATGCAGTTGTCCCTGGGGTCTATCGAAACCTTCAGGGTCACTCTAGGTCACCACCCTTGCCGACTCACACGTTCTGGGTGAACAGATACAAAAATCTTATCACTAGTTAGACAAGGACTGTTATTGAATGGCTCTGCCCCGCTCTTTCTCCTATATATCACTGAGATTCATTATGATGAAGAGATCGCTGCACCGGATTAGCCTCCTGCGTCAGGCTGGGCCTGCTAGACCTTGACGCGGGAAATTGCGCGCTCGGTGCGGTCTGTTTCCGCCATCATTCTTTTTTATTATTGTTTGTAACCAGCTGTGAGACGGTGCTGCAGGGTGCCTCTGGCAGCTTATGAGGAGGAGATCCTAGGCTATAACTTCATAGAGTACGGCGAGCTCGGCAAGCCTAAGTACCTGGTGCTGGGGATACCGGACGCTGGCCTCGTGGGACCCATAGCTTCTGGCCACATAGTAGGGAGCCTCAAGTTAAGTGACGCTGTGGGCATAGAGAGCTACGGCTACCTGCCCCCAGCGGCGGTGGTGGTCAACGGCTCGGTGAAGTACCCAATAAGGATATACTCGGGCGGCAACATGGCCGTTCTCGTCACCGAGGTCATGCCTGTGGCCAGCGGCATAGTGCCCTTGGCCATTGCGATAGTGGAGTTCGCCAGGAAGAGGGGCATAGAGTACATAGTGGGGATCTCCGGCCTCGGCAACCCGGCCAGGGCTGAGGCCCAGCCCTCGCTCTACTGGCTCGCAACCACCCCTGAGGCCGAGGCACTGGCGGCCCCGCTGAAGGACATGGGGAAGCCGTTCCCCGACGGCCTCATAGTCGGCCCCTACGCTACCATACTTAAGGAGTCCGTGAAGAGGGGCGTGAACACGCTGCTGCTGTTGACGGACTCATTTGTTGACATACCGGACCCGGAGGCGGCGGCCCTCGCTGTCCAGGGGCTGTCGAGGGTCACCGGCGTAAGCGTTGACGTGAGCCAGCTGCTCCAGGAGGCGGAGACCCTGAGGCTGAGGCTCCAGGGCATGGCAAGGGAGGCCAAGGACGCCCTGGCCAAGGTAGGTAAGGGCTATGAGTACAGGGCGCCACTAATATACAGCTGAGGGCTGACCCGACATGTCATATGATGACGTCTTCGAGCGCATGAGGAAGAGGGCGCTGAGGATAATGCGCGATATCATGTCTGACTTCGACGAGATGGAGGCCTGGATGAGGTCAATGGTGGACGACCTCGAGGAGGAGATGAGGCCTGAGCAGCTGTTTGAGGAGAGGCTCAAGGAGCTCAGGAGCGGCGTGCTGAGCCCACTCATAAGCGTGCATGACAGGGGCGACCACCTAGTGATAGTGGTTGACCTGTCTGGGTCGGACCCTCGCACAGTTGACGTCAGGCTGACTCGCGACAGGATAGCCGTGAGGGCCCAGATAAGGAGCGAGGCCCTGAGGAAGGCCTACGGCCAGGTGTCCTGGGCCAGAAAGGTCAGCTACTACAGCGGGGAACAGGTGCTGCCCGAGCCCGTGGACCCAAGGACAGCCAAGTCTGAGCTGAAGGGAGGGGTCCTCATAATAACGGTCAGGAAGGCCTCCTCATGAGCTTCCCTTGTCCTCCTTGACTGACGCCTTAAGTATCTCGGCTATATCCATAACTTCAAAGTTGAACTTCCCCGACTCGGCCCTGAACATTGTGTTGCAGAAGGGGCAGGCCACGGCCACGACCTTCCTGCCGCCCTCGCCCAGGGTCTTTGAGGCCTCCTCGGCCCTAAGGGTCGATATGCGCTCCCCCTTCTTCACCTCATAGAACAGCTGCCCGCCGCCGCCCCCGCAGCAGAAGCTCCTGGACCTGTTCCTCGGCATCTCCCTTATCCTGAGGCCCGTGGACTCTATGACGCTCCTGGGCTCCTCGTAGAGGCCGTTCCACCTGCCGAGGTAGCACGGGTCGTGGTACGTGACCACGGCATCTATCCCCTTGCCGGGCCTTATCCTGCCCTCCTTGATAAGCCTTGCGAGCACGACTGAGTGGTGCTCAACCTCTAGCTTATCTAGGACCTCCGCCAGCTTTGCGGTGTCCTCCCTCTTGGCCAGGTAGTCCCTGTAGAGCCTGTAGTTGTTCTTGAAGTTATTGAACCCGTGGGGGCAGCTGACAAGCAGTTTCTTGAACTTGTACCTGCTGAGGACCTCCAGAGCCTGCTTCATGAGCTCAACGTAGAGGGCCTCGTCACCTATGGCCCTCGCGGGCTCGCCGCAGCACCCCTGCTCAGCTGGTATAGCAACCTTGACGCCCGCGGACCTCAGGAGCGATACTATGGCCTCGGCCACGGGCCTTATCCTTGGGTCGTAGGAGGTTATGCAGCCCACCCAGTAGAGGTAGTCGTACTCCTCCCCCTCCTTGGCTATTATGTCATCGCCATACTTCTGGGCGAGCTCGTTCAGCCACTGCTCCTTGTCATATGGGTTCGCCCCAAGCGGGTTGCCGTTCTGCTGCAGCCTGTAGAGCGCGTCGAGGGCGTCCTTGGGGACGTCCTCGGAGCCCACGCTGACCATGCCCCTCCTCAAGTCTATTATGGTGTCAACGTGGTGGATTGTGACGGGGCACTCGTAGACGCAGGCGCCGCAGGTGACGCAGCTCCAGAGCGCCTCAGGGTTAACCTGCAGCCTGCCGCTGCCCCAGGCCTGCTGGTCCCAGAGGCCCTCCCTCATGGCGTCACGCATGGTAACTATGACGTCCCTCGGGCTCAGTGGCTTTCCCGCGGTGAACGCTGGGCAGGCGTTGGTGCACCTCATGCACGATGTGCATGCGTCGAAGTCCAGGCGCTGCTTCCAGGTGGTGTCGGAGAGCTTCACCACGCCGAGGGGCCTGCCCTGCTCTATCCTCTCGTCAAGGTCCGTCACGGGCTTGACCCCCTGAGGGGCGGCGCCCTGCCTCTGGAAGGCCACGTTGAGCGACGCGGCGTAGATGTGCCAGAGGTTGGTGAACGGAATTATTGCCAGGGCGGCCATTGCTATGCTCATGTGGAAGAGCCACAGGCCTCTGTAAATCTCCTGCAGCTCTGGCACGGGCACCGTCCTAGCCCACGTGAACACTAGGTAGCCAACTGGGTCAAACCACGGCCTCTCCCACGTGTACCTGTAGGCAACGCCAGCTATGCCGTCAACGAGGAAGCCGGTTACGACAATGACCAGGAGGAGGCCAAGCACTAGGTAGTAGTATGGGTCCTGGGGCAGGTTAGGGGTGAGCCTGAGCCTCCTCCTTACAATGGCTATGGAGGCGCCCACTATAACCATTAGGCCGGCCACGTTGTTGAGCAGCTTGTAAGCGTAGAACACGTCACCGGTCAGGAAGACAACTACGTGCATGTTTATGGCCCTCAGTATGGTCGCTATGAAGAGCCACCCTATGCCGTAGAATATCAGCGCGTGCATGGTCCCTGGGAAGCGCTGCCTCAGGGTCTTCCACTGCAGCAGCGCGAACTGGGCGAAGTTCCTCAGCGCCTTGGACACGGGGTAGCCTGGCGGCCAGAACATGAGCCTCCACTTGGGCAGGCCGTGGGTCCACCTCCTGTAGCCGTCGTATGCCGCGTAGAGAAGCCACAGGAAGACCACGAAGCCTATCGCATATACTAGGGCCTCGTACTGCTTGACCCAGGCGAAGTTGACTATGCCTATGTAGGTCAAGCTAAACGCCGAGACGTTCGAGGCCAGATTGATATAAAAGCCTTGAACTATGGCCTGTACCTTTGCAGTCTAGCCGGTCACAATTTAGCTCGCGTCAGGCAGCTCACCGTTTTAATTCAAGCGTCCACGGCTCCCTGGGCGAGAGCTTGGAGCTCAGGCTCTTCGTGACTAGGGAGATACCGTTCCCCGCCTTTGAGTCCATAAAGGGGCTTTTCCAGAAGGTCGACGTGTGGCCCGAGTACAGGCCCCCGACCAAGGAGGAGCTCATATCTAGGGCCAAGGGTGCGCAGGCCCTGGTGACCATGCTTGAGGACAAGGTAACGTGTGACGTGATAGAGGCGCTGAGCCCCGAGCTCAGGATAATAGCACAGTACGCCGTGGGCTTTGACAACATAGACCTCGAGTGCGCCACGAAGCACGGCGTCTACGTCACTAACACCCCCGACGTGCTCACCGACGCCACGGCTGACCTGACCTGGGCCCTCATACTTGCCGTGGCCCGCCGGATAGTGGAGTCGGACGCCTACGTCAGGAGCGGGGGCTGGAAGAGCTCCGGCACCGCCTGGCACCCTACTATGATGTTAGGCTTCGACCTCGTCGGCAAGACCCTGGGCATAGTGGGAGGGGGCAGGATAGGCCAGGCGGTCGCCAGGAGGGCCAAGGGCTTTGACATGAGGATAATATACAACAGCAGGAGGAGGCACCCGGAGATGGAGGCCCTGGGGGCAACTTACGTTGACCTTGACGAGCTCTTCAGGGAGAGTGACATAGTGACCCTGCACGTGCCCCTCACGCCCGAGACCCAGAACCTGGTCAACGAGTCCAGGCTGAGGCTCATGAAGAGGACGGCCATAGTGGTTAACACTGCCAGGGGAAAGGTAGTAGACATCGATGCCCTCTACAGGGCCCTCAAGGAGGGCTGGATAGCCGGGGCGGGCCTCGACGTGTACCCCACCGAGCCCCTCGACCCCTCGCACCCGATAACTAAGCTGAGCAACGTGGTTTTGACCCCCCACATAGGCAGCGCCACCAGGGAGACCAGGGCAAAGATGGCGGAGCTAGTGTACAGGAACCTTGAGGCGTTCAGCAGGGGGGAGAGGCCTCCGACGCTGGTGAACGAGGAAGTCCTTAGGGTCAGGCCGCCCGGCTTCTGAGCCGCCATGGGCGTACTCCTATGGAGTATAACGCCAAAGATAGGAACCTGAATCGGCCTCCCCGCTCTCAGGAGTATAAACTCTTAAGAGTGCGGGCAAGTACAAAGTATCCCCGGCCCGTAAGGGCCGGTGACCTGAATTGGCAAAGAAGAAGAAGACCGCTGAGCAGCAGGGTGAGCAGAAGAAGTAAGCTGCTGATAGTCGCTTTAGGTTCTTATCATTCTGAAAGCTAACCTTTTTGTTTCACCCTTAGGTTAGCCTTCAGCTGAAGTTCATAATACTCATAGAGAAGGTCGTTCCCCTAATGATATGGGCTAAAAGCCTGTATAGGCTTTAAGTCCACTTCGCCTAACTGAATCAAGAGCCACAGGTGCCGGCGATGCCACTGAGGATAGCAGTGCTGCACACCCGCATAAGGCTTGGCGCTAGGAGGACCAACACTAAGAGGTTCCTTGAGCTCGCGGCTAAGGCTGTGAGCGATCATCCTGTTGACATTCTAGTGCTTCCGGCCTACCCGGTCACAGGCCCAATAGTGGGCTACTACCCTGACCAGAAGGTCCCCTCAATACTCAAGGGCTTTGCGGAGAGGATCTCGGAGTCAGAGATGCAGCTGAGCCCCACGCTAACCATGGTGTCTAAGGTCAGCGAGGAGTATGGAGTCTATGTAATAGCTGGCCCCCTTGTCGAGAGGGCCGGGCCCAGGCTCTACCTGACCACAATAGTGGTGGGCCCCAACGGGAGACTCATAGGCAAGTACAGAAAGGTGGCGCTTACAAGGAAGGAGAGGGAGAGCGGGCTCACGCCAGGCAAGGATGTCCTGGTGTTTGAGGTCGGGCGCACTAACGTGAGGGTCGGGGTCTTTGTTGACGAGGACATAAACTACCCCGAGGTCCTCAGGTCCCTGTCGTATAACGGGGCTGACGTAGTGATAGGCGCTATGCTGCCGTTCCAGTCTAACTTCATAAGGATGAGGTCCGAGCCCAGCAACGGCATACTCACGCTGGACTATGAGCAGGTAATGGAGCTCCTGGACGTGAGGACCCGCGAGAACGGCTTCTCTGCGGTGCTGGTGGGGGGCGCTGTCGAGGGATCCAACGGCCTTGGCTATGTGGCCTTTATGCCCACAATAATGGCCGAGCCGGAGAACGGCGTGATAAAGGACAGGATCAGGCTCTTTGACGACCTCGACCTCCCGGTCTACGTTGAGGTTGACAAGGCCGCCTCGAGGGAGCCGAAGGACTTCCTCTACCCCCTCCTCAGGTCGCTCTGCAGGAACAGCGGCGCTAAGGGAGGGGAGCCCGAGGAGGAAGAGCTTTAGTTCTAGGCGAGGCCTCGCCTTACGCAGGGGCCAAAGTGGAGGAGCGCATGTCTTCAGCTTCAAGGCCCTTCGACTCGGAGGGCAGGGCCTACCACCTGGGCCTCAGGAAGGGCGACGTGCCAAAGTACGTGCTTATGCCAGGCGAGGTTGAGAGGGCCTCAAGGATAGCCTCCTCCTGGGACAGGAGCTGGAGGCTGGCCCAGAGGAGGGAGTACTCAAGCTTCAGGGGCGTTTACAGGGGCGTTGACGTGGCGGTGGTCTCCACGGGCATAGGGGGACCTGCCACCGCCATAGCAGTTGAGGAGCTGCTGGAGCTCGGCGCTGACACGCTGATAAGGGTTGGAAGCACCGGCGCCATACAGGATGACATAGAAGTTGGGGATATAATAATAACCACCGCCGCGGTCAGGATGGACGGCACGAGCTACCAGTACGCCCCGGCCGGCTACCCGGCCTCGGCCAGCTACGAGGTAATCATGGCCCTGGTCGAGGCCGCCGAGAGCCTCGGGGTGAGGTACCACCTTGGCATCACGGCCTCTACTGACAGCTTCTACGTGGGCCAGGGGAGGCCGGGCTACGGGGGTTACATGCCGAGCTGGTCAAGGAACCTCGTGCCTGACCTGAGGCAGATGAGGGTGCTGAACTTTGAGATGGAGAGCGCCACCCTCCTTACCTTAGCAAATATATACGGCTTCAGGGCGGGGGCAGTGCACGCCGTCTACGCCCAGAGGGTTAAGGATGAGTTCGTTGCCCACGCTGGCGAGGAGAACCTGATAAAGGTGGCTGACGAGGCCGTGAGGATACTTCACGAGTGGGACGAGGTTAAGGGGAGGGCCGGGAAGAGGTACTTCTACCCCTCGCTCCTGAGGCCTGGCCCCTGAGCGCCTTTCGGTGCGTTCAAGTTAACAGAAATTTAATGTTTGGAAGTTAAGCCTAGCCTGGGACCTAGCATGGGAGGCCTTCTTGTGAGCTCTGAGGTGGGCAGGCTAAGGGAGGTCTTAATGCACGTGCCCGGCCAGGAGGTGTCTATAGTTAATGAGAGCAACTACCGCCGTTACCTCTTCCGTTCCCCAGTGAACCTGGAGGAGGCCAGGAGGGAGGTAGAGGGCTTAATAGAGGTCTACCGCAAGGAGGGGGTTCAGATTCACACCGTTGAGGGCCTCACAGACAAGCCAAACGCTATGTACGCCAGGGACCCGTTCTTCATGGGGCCCTCGGGCGCGATAATATCGAGGTTCATGTACGAGGTCCGCAGGGGCGAGGAGAGGGCCTTCAAGGATAAGATAGAGGGCCTCGGCTACCCCATAGTGAAGGTTATGGAGGACGACGAGGTCTTCGAGGGGGGCAACGCCATGATGCTCTCGCCAAAGGTTGCAATAGCCGGCGTGGGCGAGAGGACCAACAGGAAGGGCCTCTGGTCCTTCATAGAGACTGTGAAGTCCATGGGGGTCGAGGAGGTGGTCGAGGTGCAGGTACCTATAAACGTCATTCACATAGACGAGTACATAGCCCAGGTTGACGTGAGGACGATAGTTACAGTGAGGCAGATGTTCCCGTGGGAGGCCATGGACAGGCTGCAGAGGCTTGGGTTTAACGTGCTGCCAATGGAGTACTCCCAGCTGCCCGGCGGCGTGAGCGCGAGGCTGTGCCTTAACATGGTCGCCCTCAGGCCCCTCAAGGTGGTCATGGGCTCTGGGTGCGACCCCGTCAGGAAGGCCCTGGAGTCAGAGGGCGTTGATGTGATAGAGGTCAAGATTGACGAGGTTCTCAAGGGAGGCGGAGGGGTGCACTGCCTAACTGGGGTGCTGAGGAGGGACCAGGTGAGCGAGAGCTGAGCTGCAAGGCAACTCCAGGCGGCTCCTTGGTTCCAAGGATCCAGTAAAGTTAAAATAAGGTGGTGGGCTACCCCTCTGCGAGGAGGCCGGTGGACCCGTAGCTCAGCCAGGACAGAGCGCCGGCCTCCTAAGCCGGTGGTCGGGGGTTCAAATCCCCCCGGGTCCGCCACATCGCTGGGCTCCAGCTGGGTTCTCTATCCTAATATTCCAGGTCCGAAGAGTAATACCAACACTTCATGGTTGTTGCAGGGTAACGCTATGCGGCCCACGTCTGAGAACTAATATATTCAGTGGCTTCATAAAATATACTGTAGGCTTCGTGGTCGGTCGCCTTGGTCTCAAAGGAGCAGGCCGTTAAGCTGATAGATGCAGCGCTCAGGAAGGTGGCCCTGGGTATGGTGGTTAACCTGGACAGCCACTTTTATATGACGCACGGTCGCTCCTTTGCGGAGTCCCTGGTGGAGGACCCCGTTGGCACCTACAGGGAGATGCTGCAGGTGGTGCCGGAGAGCATGGCAAGGACCATGATAAGGATCGCCATAAGGTCCCTCGGCAGCTTCTCGGTAGTTGACATAGAGAAGGCGCTAGAGGCCCTGAAGGAGGGGAACCCAGGGCCCTTTCAGAGCCTTATCGGGGGGGGGGGGGTAGGCTAAGCTCTGTTAAGCGACGCGCGGGCTATCTCGAGGGCCCTCCTGAGGGCGCCGTCCTCGTCCCCCTGCTCCACGAGCCTGTTGAACACCTCGTCCTCGGACACCTTGAAGTAGAGCGGCACCCTGACCTTGGGGTCGCTTACTGACTCCTTGAGCTCCTCCTTAAACTTGCTCATAACGGAGAGGAGCGTCCTGAGGTACCTGTCAGAGCTGAGGCACTCAACTATCCTGTCCCTGGCCCTCCTGGCCGCGACCCCAGAGAGCCCCAGGGAGGTGACGGCAACCTTGAGGCCCTCTATGGGCTCGGCCGTGAACGGGTAGACCACGTTTCCCCTCCTCGCCTCAGTCGCGTTGTTCACGAGGACTCCAAGGCTTAGCGCCCTTGAGGCAAGGTAGTCGTTGAGCTCCATGTCGGAGGTGGCTATAACTACTATGTGGGCCCCCCTTATGAACCTGTCCACGTTGTCGCCGGGCCTCACCTCAGCCTTAACGAGCTCCACCTGGCCTGCCTTGGCGGCAACCTCAAGCTCATGGGAGAACTGGGAGGCGACGACCGTTACCTTGGCCCCCGCTGACGAGAACTCCAGGGCCCTCCTGGTCCCCACGGAGCCCCCGCCAAAGACCACTACCCTGAGGCCGCTGACGTCTATGAAGAGGGGTATGAAGGTCAACCCTGGCCCCTCCTGCGCCACACGTCCAGTGGGTCTATGAAGCAGAGGGGGTCGTCGCCCCAGAAGTCGCCGCTCGCTGCCTCAGCTCTCCCCCTGCTCCCGCCCCCGCATACCAGCTTGAAGGGGCAGGGGCCGCACCTGGGCCCCCTGAGGTTCTCGTAGAGCTTTATGAACTTGACCAGCTCCGGGTTGTTATAGCTCAGTATCTCCCTGAGGCTCTGCCTCCTCAGGTCCCCTATGACGTATTCGTCTATGAACTGGCACGGCCTGACCGTGCCGTCCGGGTATATGCTTATGGTCTTCCTCCCGCAGTCCCCCTGCGCACTTATGAGCTTCAGGTAGTCCATGAACTCGTTCCCATCCTTGGCCAGGAGGTCGGCTATGTAAATTCCCGCGAAGTTAGCCCTGACCAGCTCCACCTCCACCTTGCCGGCGTACTCCTTGGCCTTGTCAACTATGGCGTCAACGAACTCCTTGACCTGCTGCGGGCTCGGCAGCTCCGACACTATGTTCCTGGCCCTGCCTATGGAGTCAAGGAGGTAGTAGCTCACCCTGCTGGCCCTCAGCTGGGCCGCGAGGTCAACTACCTTGGGCGCCTCTGAGTAGTTCCACCTGGTGACGGTGGTCCTTATGCCGACGTCAAGGCCCTCCTCTACAGCGTTATGGATCCCCCTCACGGTCATGTTGAAGGCCCCCTGGACCCCCCTGAACTTGTCGTGGGCGTCGGGCCTGAGGCTGTCGAGGGACACCCCCACGTAGCTGAAGTTGAGCTCCTTGAGCCTCCTGGCTACCTCCCTGGTTATCAGGGTGCCGTTGGAGCTCAGGGCCATCTTGGGCCTCCCCCTCTCTGACAGCAGCCTGGCCACGTCCCAGAACTCCGGCTTCAGCAGCGGCTCCCCTCCGCTGAAGATGACCAGGGGTATGCCCAACTCGGCCATCTCCTCGGCCACCTCGAGGAGCCTCCCCCTGCCGAGCTCGTCCTGCCTCGGCGTCGGGCCGGCGTCTATGTAGCAGTGCTCGCACCTCAGGTTGCAGGCGTAAGTTATGTTCCAGAAGACCACGGGCCTGAGCTCCTCGCTGAACCTCGAGGGCGAGCCCTTGCCGTAGTGGCCCTTAATCTTGGTTGAGACGGTCCCCTTCCCAGCGACCATGACGCTTACGGGTATCACCTTACCACACCCGGCTTCAGGTCCCTTAGGCTGTAGATTATCCTGTACGACTTAGCCCCGGCGTCCCTGGCTATTATCCTGGCCACCTCCTCCACCAGGTCCCTCCTGACCGCGTGGATCATGGCGTAGCAGGGGTACCTCCAGGCCCCCTCAGGTATCGACGACCTCAGCACCACGTGCGTTGAGTACTCGCTCCTGGCCGCCGCCTCGCAGAGCTCCTCCGGCGAGCCCGAGGGCTCCATGACTACCATGCCGTTCTCCTTGAAGCCGAGGGACTCGCCGTCGACAGCTGCCCCTGGGTCCAGGAGGACCCCTGCCTCAAGCAGCCTCGGGATCAGCCTTACAACTTCCTCCTCGCTGAGCCCGCTGAGCTTGGCCGCCGCCGAGTAGGGCCTCGGCTCGAGCGGGAGCGACCTCAAGGCCTCAGGGAGCTTGGGCGAGACGCCCAGCGCCTCAGGCCTTGGGGCCCTGGGAGGCACGACCGCGTACCTGCCGGCCCTCGAGACTCCCCTCACCAGGTCGTACTTGACGCTGAGCTTGTAGGTCCTCACCGAGGTCAGGACTACGTGTCTCGAGGCCCTGCCCACCCGCGCCAGCTCCTCCGCGGCCTTAATTATCTCGTCCATGTTGTCGCGCTTCACCACTATCCACACGTTGTAGTCCGGGTCATCCCTTAGGTACGAGTGGGTGACCAGGGGGTCGACCGCCGTGGCCTTGGCTACGGCGTCCACGTCCTCGGCACTCAGCGCTACCAGCGCGGCGTCCTTGCCCTGCGACCTGAAGTTGTAGTAGAAGCCGACCCTCTTCAGGACCCCCCTGGACCTCAGCAGCCTGAGCTCCTGAAGTAGGGTTCCCTCGTCGACCCCAAGCGATGACGCCACGTCGGCGTAGGGGTCCGCTGAGGTCAGGGGGAAGTTATACTCGAGCTCCATTAAGGCCTTAACCTGGAGGTCCGTGAGGCCGCTCAAGGCGCCATCACCTCCTTGACGTTAACCCCAAGGCTCCCGGGCACGTAGGGGCAGGCGGGGTCCTCGCCGAGCGGGTCGCCGCTGTAGGCGAAGGCCCTGGCCCTGCTGCCCCCACATATCTCCTTGAACTCACAAGAGCCGCACCTTCCCCTGAACGAGGCCTCCCTGAGGCTGACCATCAGCCTTGAGCGCCTGTATATGTCAACAAGCCTCTCCCTTCTAACGTTGCCAACGGGCACCGGCAGGAAGCCGCTGGGGTAAACCATGCCGTCATGTGAGATGAACGCTATGCCCTTGCCGTCCCTCGTGCCGGAGGTCTCAAACCTGGCCTCCTCGCCGGGCTCGCCGAGGAGGGCCCTGAGCTGACCGGTCAGCCTCAGGTAGAGGTCGCCAAGCTTGACGAGCTTCGAGGGCTCCAGGTTCCTTGAGCGGGCGTAGTTAAGGAGCAGCGAGACCCTCCTAAACATGGGCCCCTCGGACGTCCTGACGTTTATGCCGTACCTGCTGGCCTCGTAGAGGAACGCGCTCACGTCCTCCCACTCCTGCGGCGTCAGGTCCTCCCTGGCCTCAGCCCTGCCAACCGGCACCAGGTAGAAGACCTCCCAGACGTCAACCCCGAGGTCCTTAAGGAGCTTTACCATGCCCGGCAGCCCGTCAACCGTGGACCTCATGACTGCCGTGTTGACCTGAACCTTGACGCCCCTCCTTATGAGCTCCCTTATAGCGGTCACGCCGGCCTCCCACGAGCCCTGGTAGCGCCTGACCTTGTCGTGGACCTCCGGGCTCGGGTGGTCTATGCTTATTGAGACTGCCGACACCTTGCCGCTGGCTATCCTGTCCAGGTTATCTAGCAGCGCCCTTGAAGGGCTGGGAGCCATGGCAACCGGTACCCCAAGGCTATGGGCCTCGTCCACGAGCTCCCATATGTCCTCCCTTGAGAGCGGGTCGCCCCCGGTGAACACAAGTATTGGGTAGGGCCTTCCAAACTCCGCCACCTGCCTTACGAGCTCAAGGCCCTCTGCGTGGCTCAGCTCGCCCGGCAGGGGCCTAGTTATGGCCTCTGCCCTGCAGTGTATGCACGCCAGAGGGCAAGCCTTGGTGGTCTCCCAGAAGACCAGCAGAGGCTTCTCCTCGAACGGCCACCTGCCCCTCCTGCTCAAGCGTCGAGTCCCACGGCTGCGGATGCGTATAGGCTATTGATAATTAGTATATGCACGCAAGGACCTCAGGACCTCATGGACTTAATCCTCGACGCTATGGCTTTGAGGGTCTCCTGCCTCCCCATTTTCTTGTCAACTATGACCCTTCCCCTGATCTCATACCACAGCCTGGGGTAGCTGGCCTCGTCAAAGGCCGGGTTGAGGCCCAGGTCCCTCGCGGCCTTAACGATCTCCTGCACGCTGGGGGACTTGACGCAGGCGTCGAGCGACAGCCTCCTGCCCAGCGACCTGGGGTAGTTGCAGTCAAGGAACACGGGCCATATTACCATCTTTCCCTCGAAGTCCTCCTTTGGCATGAGTCGCACCGTCAGCTGGCCGTCTGGACCCTCTGGACCCTGAGCTTTGCTATCTCCTTCTTAAGCCAGGCCTCGAGGAGGGGACACGTGGACGGGTCGTAGTAGCCCCCAGCGCCGCACTCGCTGAGGCGAGGGCACGCGGCGCAGGGTATGTCTAGGATGCTGCTCACGTCAACCTTTATTGAGAACGTTGGGGCGCCGGCCTTCACGGCGTAAAGCTTGTACGTCCTCCTGCCGTTTACAGTGACCTCCTCGCGCCTCACGACACCCCTGCGAATAAGCCTCAGGACGAGCCTTGAGCCCTCCCTGCTTGAAATGCCCAGGGTCTTCCAGAGCTCGCTCTGAAGGACGCCGTCCTTGTACTGACGTAGTATGTCAATGGCCCTCTCCTCTAGGTCGCCGTTCTCCTTGTCAGACATAGCTATCACCCTGTTAGTAGCTGTTCGGTGAAGTCCACTAATTTTAAGTAAGCTTGAGAGAGCTTAATAAGTTTCTTGACAGAAAAGTAAGCCTTCAAGGCTCACTGCCTCGAGTACCTGCCCATGAGCAGGGAGTAGCCGAGCACCTTGCCCCTCATGGCGTTCAGAAGGGACGACGCGGTCACAGGCGATCTTAACGTGAGCTGCGCCGACAGCGCGTGGAGGGCGAAGTAATACCTGTGAGGCCCGTGCCCCCTGGGAGGGCATGGGCCGCCGTAGCCCACGTCGCCAAAGTCGTTAAGGCCCTGGACCCCCACCCCTGGGATCTCCCTCGCGCCGCTTGAGCCTACGCCCTCCTCCAGCCTTGCCAGCGTTGGAGGCATGTTGTAGATGACCCAGTGTATGAAGGTGTTGGCGGGGGCGTCCGGGTCATACATTATTAGGGCAAGGCTTTTGGTGCCCTGCGGCGGCGAGGACCAGCTGAGCGGCGGGCTTATATCCTCACCGTCACAGGTGTACTTGACGGGTATGACTTCACCCTCCTTAAAGGCCTCACTGAAGAGCCGGAACTGGGCTCCTTCACGGAGCACGTATTCCTTAGCCAACCAGGTGCACACCTTTTAAACTGTAGGCCCTGGGAGGGCTTTAACTGTTAGCCAGTTGAGCTTCTCGGAGGTCGGCTGAGACAGGTTACATCATCGCCCAGCTCAGCCCCGTGGTGTCCTCATCCCAACGGTCCAGTGACCCCAGCGTTTATATGCGGTCCTCGCAGAGGAGGAGAACTTATTAGTCCACGTCATTTTTAAGGAGCAGGGCTAGCCCTTGTGCGGCATAATAGGCGCCACGGCCAACTGCTCTGATGTCGTGCCTCTCATAATAAGGGGCCTCCAGAGGCTTGAGTACAGGGGCTACGACAGCGTCGGCATAGCGGTTGTCGGCAACAACGAACTGGCCGTGAGGAAGGGGGCCGGCGAGCTGGAGGTCGTTAGGAGGAGGCTCTCCCTTGATGAGATGAGGGGGCTCACGGGCATAGGCCACACGAGGTGGGCAACCCATGGACCGCCAAACGACGTCAACGCTCACCCCCACACTGACTGCACAGGAACTATAGCGATAGTTCACAACGGCGTCATAAGGAACTACGCCTCCCTCAAGGAGGAGCTCCTGGCGAGGGGGCACAGGATAAGGAGCGACACCGACACGGAGCTGGTGGCGCACCTTATAGAGGAGGGGGTGAAGGAGGGCAAGGACTTCGTCTCAGCGCTGGCCCAGGCCCTGAGCAGGGTTGAGGGCACCTACGCCTTTGCCATAGTGAACTCAAGGGAGCCCGACAGGGTCTACTTCGCCAAGAACAGGAGCCCCCTCTTGGTGGGGGTGGGCGATAAGGTGAAGGCCGTGGCAAGCGACGTGCCTGCGCTGCTGGACATCACCAGGGACATAGTCTTCCTCGAGGACGGCGAGTTCGGCTACGTCACGCCGAGGGAGGTCGTCATCTACAGGCTAACGCCTTCAGGCTACGAGAGGCTCAGCGACGAGGAGGTAAGGTCAAGGGTTAGACACGTTGACATAAGCCCTGAGGCGGCCAGCAAGGGAGGGTATCCGCACTTCATGATAAAGGAGATTTACGAGCAGCCCCAGGCCGTCAGGGACACCTACGAGGGGAACGTTGAGGACCCAGCGCTCGGGAGGGTGAGCTCCGCCATATTGAGCGCCAACAAGGTGATAGTGGTTGCCGCCGGGACGAGCTATCACGCAGGGCTCGTGTTCTCCTCCCTGCTGGCAAGGAGGGCTGGAATTCTGGCCCACACCATAATCTCCTCAGAGCTGCCCTACCTGGTTGACAGCATAGACGGCGGGGACCTGGTCATAGCCGTGAGCCAGAGCGGCGAGACTTACGACACTCTTGAGGCGGTGAGGAAGGCCAAGGAGAGGGGGGCCGCGGTGGTTGGCGTGACCAACGTGCTCGGCAGCGCCCTTGACAGGGAGTCCCAGCTCAGGCTCTACACCAGGGCTGGCCCGGAGATAGGCGTAGCGGCCACCAAGACGTTCCTGTCGCAGGTGATGTTACTCGAGCTCCTCTCAATAAGGGCCGGGGAGGCCTCGGGGAGGCTCAGGCCCTCCGAGGCTAACGAGCTGCTCAGGGCCCTCAGGGAGGTGCCGCAGGTCTTGGCTAACACGCTCGAGGCCTCAGACCCCGTCGCCACGGCCCTCTCCAAGGGGCTCTCGGGGAGCGCCTACATACTGGGCAGGGGGCTCGGGGCCGCCATAGCCAGGGAGGGCGCGCTCAAGGTAAAGGAGATAGCCTACGTGCACGCCGAGGCCTACCCGGCGGGCGAGAGCAAGCACGGCCCCATAGCCTTGGTGGAGAGGGGCTTCCCCGTATTCATAGTTGCCACCTCAGACGCCAGGGAGGTGGCGGGCAACGCCGTTGAGATGGCGGCCAGGGGGGCGAGGGTCTACGTCGTGAAGCCGGCGGACCTTGGACTTGAGCTCGAGGGGCGCGAGTCCATAACTAGGATTGACATGCCTCCATCGTCTGGGGTGCTGGAGCTGGAGCCCTTCATACTGACCCCGCTGTTCCAGCTGCTCTCCTACAGGGTAGCGGTCAGCAGGGGCTACAACCCTGACAAGCCGAGGAACCTGGCCAAGACCGTCACGGTGGAGTGATGGCCATGATAGGGTTTGTCCTAGCCGGGGGCTACGGCAAGAGGCTCCTGCCCTTAACTTCCAGGACTCCGAAGCCCTTCATGCAGCTGCTGGGGAGGCAGCTGATAGACTACAGCCTAGACATGCTGAGGGAGGCGGGCGTAGACGACGTTGTAATAATTGCAACCCAGGGCTTCTCTGGCATGGCCTCCGCGGGCCGCGAGGGCGTCAGGGTAGTTGAGCAGAGGGGCCTTGACATTCAGGGGGCCCTGAGGACTGCCTACGAGGAGGCGGTCTCCTCAAAGGAGAGGGAGGCCATAGTCGTCTACACCGGCTTCCTGGCGAGCCCAAACACCATAGCAAAGCTCGCGGTGGAGTATTACCAGACCAGCGGCTTCCCGGTAGTCCTTGCGCTGGCCTCGGCTGCCACGGGGCTAGAGACCTACGGCTTCGTGACAGTTGACTACAGGGGCGCCGTGAGGGACTTCATGTGGGAGTCGCAGGAGGCCAACAGGTGGGGCATGGGGAGGGGATACGTCTTCGGCGGCGTCATGGTCAGCGGCGTGGAGGAGCTGGAGGAAGCTTCAAGGAGGCCCTTCGCTGAGTCCATGAAGTCCATGGCAAAGCAGGGCGTGCTGGGAGGGGTCCAGTGGCCCGGCAGGTGGGTTGAGATAGGCTACCCCTGGGACATACTTGAGGCTATAAACATGCTGCTCGACGGCGCTGGGACCAGGATAGCCAGAGGCGCCAGGGTTTCAAGGTCGGCCGTAGTGGGCGATAACGTGATAGTTGACGAGGGCGCCGTGATAGAGGACGGGGCAGTGGTGAAGGGGCCCGCCTACATAGGCAGGGACGTGAGGGTCATGAGCGGCGCCGTGGTGGAGGGCTTCTCCTCTATAGAGCAGGGCTCGGTGATAGAAGAGAACGCCATTGTTGACAGGAGCTATGTTGGCGTCGGCGTGAGGGTAGGGGCCCTGTCCGAGGTCAGGGGCTCCGTGGTCGGCGAGGGCGCGGTGGTAGGCCCTGGGGCCCACCTGGTCGACGGCTACCCTGAGAGGCTGCCGGAGAGGCTCAGGTGGCTCGCAGAGTACCTGGGCGAGAAGGTCAAGCTGGGCGCAGTAGTGTCGCCAGGCCACGAGGTCCAGTGCTGTACCGTCAGCGGCAAGGGGGCGGTGCTGCCCTGAGCTAAGGCTAAATTCCTACTCAAGGCCCAGGCAGTGGGATTGCGCCTGCGCCTGCCAAGGCTCACGCACGAGGAGCTGCTCCTGGTGCTCACCGGCTCACTCTCGGGCATAATATTTGGGTCAACGACGCTGGCCCTCCCCCTCTACCTGAAGTCGCTCGGGCTTGACTCGTTTCAGGTGGGCCTCCTGGTCGGTGGCTACGTCCTGGTGGGCTCCACGACGGGCCTCCTGGTGTCCGCCCTGGCGGACGCCTACGGCAGGAAGAGGTTCTTCATAGTTGGGAGGCTCGTGTCGGCTGCCGCATACCTTCTGCTGTTCCTTGGCGTGCCGGCGGCCGCCCTCCTCATCTTTGGCCTCGGGGGAGGCTCCCTTCAGGCCCTCATGGCAGAGAAGTCAAGGGATATAGACAGAAACATGAGCCTGCTGTCGTCACTGTCAACGGCCTTCGCTATCGTGGGGGCCTCCATGCCTTGGGCCGTCGGCCTCAGGAACACTATGCTCGCGGACTCGCTAACTGTGATGGCAACGGCCGCGCTGGTGGCCCCGGTGAGGGAGGGCTACAGGGGCACGGGCAGGATCACCCTCAGGCTCGGCTCAATAAGGAACATAGCCAGGCTCTCAACGGACGCCCTGATAGGGCTTGGGGCGGGCCTCATACTCCCCCTCATGTCCCTCTGGTTTAACCTAAGGTTTCACGCCACGGCTGCAACGCTCTCCCCCGTCTACATGATGGCCGACGCGACGCTGGCCCTAGCGTCAATAGGGGCCCCCGCCCTGGCCAAGACCATGGGCAGGGTGAGGGCCATAGTTTTAACTCACGCCATAGGAATAGCGCTCCTGATAGCCCTGCCCTTCTCGAGCTCCCTCTACGAGGCCGCGGCAATATTTGTGGCCCGCAACGCCGCTATGAACATGGCTAACCCCCTCTTCATGTCGCTCGTGGTCACCATGGTTCCGGAGGAGGAGAGGGCCAGGGGCTCGAGCCTGATCAACCTGATAGATGGGCTTCCGAGGTCCATGGGTCCATGGCTTACCGGCTACATATACTCTGTGGGAAACCTGACGCTGCCGTTCTTCATAACTGCAGCGCTTTACAGCGCTGCGACGGCGGCCTTTTACGTGCTGTTCAGGAACGTGAGGTGATCAGAAGGGGGACTTGCCAGAGGCTATGGCCCTGGCGGCGTCAAGGGCGAAGTAAGTTATTATCATGTCGGCCCCCGCCCTCCTTATGGCGTAGAGCGCCTCCATCATGGCAGCAACGCCGTCTATGAGGCCCTGCCTCGCAGCCGCCTTTATCATGGCGTACTCGCCGCTGACGTTATACGCCGCCAGGGGCACGTCTGGGTAGGTCCTCTTGACGAGGCTTATGACGTCGAGGTACATGAGGGCCGGCTTGACCATAACTATGTCGGCCCCCTCCTCAAGGTCCAGCCTGACCTCCTTTATGGCCTCCCTGGCGTTGCGCGGGTCCATCTGGTAGCTCTTCCTGTCGCCGAACCTCGGGGCCGAGTCCACGGCCTCCCTGAAGGGGCCGTACATGGAGCTCGCGTACTTGGCCGAGTAGGCCATTATGCCCACGTCAGTGAAGCCCGCGGTGTCAAGGGCCTCCCTTATGGCCCTGACCTGGCCGTCCATCATGCCTGAGGGGGCTATGAAGTCAGCCCCTGCCTGCGCCTGCGACACGGCTATCTTCTGGTAGACCTTAAGGGTTGAGTCATTGTCAATTACTGTGCCCCTCCTCGAGTTCACTGGGATTCCGCAGTGCCCGTGCGAGGTGTACTCGCATATGCAGAGGTCCGTCATGAGCACGGGCTCCCAGCCCACCTCGGACCTTATGGTCCTTAGGGCCCTCTGCACAGGGCCATCCTCAGCGAAGGCCCTTGAGCCCACCTCGTCCTTGGTGGACGGGACCCCGAAGATCAGGAACGACTTTACGCCGACCTCCATGGCGGCATTGACCAGGTTTATGAGTTCTTTTGAGTCAGGCGGGTACGTGGTGTAGCCTTCAAGGCCGGGCGTTGGAATCGGCGACTTCAGGTTCTCGTCCACGAAGAGCGGCATTATGAACCTAGAGGGCGAGAGGTCAACCTCAGCTATTAGCGACCTGAGGGCGCTGGAGGACCTCAGCCTCCTCGGCCTTATCCTTGGGAAGCCGGTCAAGGTCTCCTTCCCCTCAGGCCTATCATAGAGTTGTACCTGTTCATAAGCTCTTTAGCTAGCTCCGCCCTGGACTCCGGGCTCTCCCTTAGGTATGAGAATATTGGGAACATGGTCTTCTTCACGGTGCTGTTCAGCGCCGTTAAGACCGCCTGGTAGGGGTCCTGGCCCCCAGCTATGTTCTTAGCCGTCAGCTTAGCCTCCTCGTCAACTATGACGCTTATGACCCTCATTATTGAAGAAATTGCCCTGTCCACGGCCTTCCTGAGTATCATCTGCTGAAGGCTCTCAAGCTCCTCCTCTATAATGCTCTCGGCCCTGGAGACCTCCGAGAGCCTCGCGGAGAGGTTCGCGTTTACAAACTCCTTGATTTCATCGATGCCCACGTGGAAGAGGGGCGACGCCGGAGGAGTCGAGATGTCCACGACGAGGCCTGACCTCCTCGCCGCCACCTCAAGCTCAGGCCTCATGCCGCCCTTTATGGCCACGAGCATCACGTCAAAGGGGGCCAGCGAGGGCAGCTGCTGAAGGGTGGCTGTCTCAACTTTGGCCTGCTGGCAGAGGCTTCCCAGGGCCCTGGCCTTCTCAGGGCTCCTGTCGGCTATAACCAGGGAGGAGGGCCTCCACTTAGAGCAGACCTGCTGAAGCATCTCGCCCGCTGCCATGCCAGCGCCGACCACTGCAACCCTCCTGCCGTCAAGCCCTCCCAGCCTGGCCGCGGCCACCTCAACCGCCGCCCTCGGGTACCCGAGGACGCCCCTTGATATGTTAGTGGAGCTCCTCACCCTGGCGCCGGCTGAGATAGCGCTGTGGAACACCGTGTCCAGGAGCTCGCTGCTGTACCCGGCCCTCCTGGAGTACACCCAGGCGTCCCTGACCTGGCCAAGCACCTCGTCCTCGCCAAGTATTGCGGACTCGAGGCCTGAGGCAACGCGGAGGAGGTGCCTGGCCGCGTCAACTCCTGTCAGGTGGACGTGGCACCCGAGCATCTCGCTAATTGCGCTGTCAGCCCTGTCGTGGGCGGGCGAGTCCAGGTACACCTCAAAGCGGTTGCACGTGGAGAGCACCACGACGCCGCGGGACAGGGGCAGCAGCTCCTGGTAGGCCCTTTCTACAAGCCTTCCGGCGTGCGAGGAGATGCTGAGGAAGCACGAGTCCCTGAATGTGACCCCGTACATCTCCAGCGAGCTTATGTCTAGGCTCTCCTGGTCCTCCAAGAGCGACGCCAAGGGTTCCTATGGGCAGGTCCCAATAAGGGCCTTGCATATGCCTGCGGCCCAACTAGACTAAACTAGTATATACACGTCTATTTTAAACATATACTGCAGCTGAAAAGACTGACCTGCTTTGCTCTATGTAGTCTATCATGATCCTGGAGGCGACAATTCAAAACTGGTAGAGATGGTCAGGCAGGTAGAGGGCGCCCTCCTCGTCAAGGTCTCGGAGGCCGCGTCAATAAGTCCGTCAGCTGATGACAACGTGGTCCTCCTGATGCCAATGAGGGGAGGGCACTCAAGGGAGGTCATGGAGGTCGCCGCGAGGTCAGGGGCCTCGTGGAGGGGCACGATACCGCCCGAGCTGACCGCGTCAGCGATAGCCAGGGCCGCCAGGGAGGCCGGGTGCTCCAGCGTCAGGCTCTACTTCTGGCCGGCCAAGAGGTTCCTTGAGGACCAGCTCGACGACGTGGGAAGGATAGCGGCTATGATAACGCTCAGCGGGCTGACCGTGGTTAATGACGGCTGCGCGGACTGCATAGCCCCCCTCGCGCTCCTCCCGGGCAAGATAGTCAGCGAGGCCGAGGAGGCGGCCAAGGCCTGCGGCTCAAGGGCCCTGGGCCCACTCATTGACGTGGCATTTGTTGAGATTAGGGAGTGGCTCAGGGAGCTCAGCAGGGGCCTCACGCTTAAAAGTTAGCCAAAGTATAGCTTCAGGGGCACTCAAGCGTGAGCGTGGAGTGGGACAAGGAGAGGCTCAAGCTGCTCGAGGAGCTGAGGTCCAAGGGGGTCAACCCCTACCCTCACAAGTACCCCATAACGCACACCATCAGGCAGATAAAGGACCTGGCGGCCTCAAGGGGCGACAGGCCTCACGAGCCCTTCCTCAGGGACATCTCAACAGCTGGGAGGGTGGCCAACATAAGGAGGCACGGCAAGGCGTCCTTCGTTGACATCTTTGACGAGGGCGAGAGGCTGCAGCTTTACCTGAGAGTTAACGAGCTCGGGGACAGGTACAAGGAGTTCCTCTATTATGTGGGAAGGGGCGACATAATTGGGGTCAGGGGGGACCTCTTCTACACCATGAAGGGGGAGCTGTCGCTCCTGGTTAAGGACTACCAGCTGCTGGCCAAGGCGCTGATAGAGCCGCCTGACTGGACCAAGCTGAGCCCGGAGTTCAGGTACGCCCACAGGTACGTTGACTTCCTTTACAACGACCAGGCCAGGAGGGCCATGGAGGTGAGGTTTAACACGATTAAGGAGATCAGGCAGTACCTCTACTCCAAGGGCTTCGTTGAGGTCGAGACGCCCGTGCTCCAGCCGGTCTACGGCGGCGCCCTGGCTAAGCCCTTCATGACCCACGTGAACGCCCTTGACGAGGACTGGTACCTCAGGATATCGCTGGAGCTCTACCTCAAGAGGTTCATAGTGGGAGGCTTTGACAAGGTCTTTGAGATAGGGAAGGTGTTCAGGAACGAGGACATAGACGTCACCCACAACCCGGAGTTCACCATGATGGAGCTGTACTGGGCCTACGCAGACTACAACGACATAATGGACCTGACCGAGGACATGATAAGGACGGTGGCAGCCAAGGTGCTCGGGACCACCCAGCTGAGGATACCCATGCCTGACGGCAGCGTGGCCGAGGTAGACGTGGGCCAGAGGTTCAGGAGGGAGACAATGTTCGACCTCCTCTCGGAGGCTCTGGGCAAGAACATAGAGGAGGTGAGCGACGACGAGATGAAGAGGATGCTCGACCAGATGGGCCTGGTGCCCAGGGGAGGGGTGTACTCAAGGGGCCTTATGGTAGAGAAGCTGTTCGACAAGCTAGTCACGCCCAAGCTTATACAGCCCACGTTCGTGCTGGACTACCCCATTGAGACCACCCCGCTCTGCAAGCCCCACAGGTCGAAACCGGGGCTCGTCGAGAGGTTCGAGCTCTACGTGGCTGGCGTGGAGCTGGCAAACGCCTACACGGAGCTAAATGACCCCGTGCTCCAGGACAGGCTCTTCAAGGAGGAGCAGGAGATGAGGAAGAGGGGCGACCTGGAGGCGCACCCCTACGACGTCGACTTCGTCAGGGCCCTCAGCTACGGCATGCCCCCCACCGGCGGCCTGGGCGTGGGCATCGACAGGCTCGTCATGATGTTCACAGGCGTGAGCAGCATAAAGGAGGTCCTGCCGTTCCCCATGGTAAGCGCTAAGCTGGTCCAGGGGGGCTGACCTCACGGCGTAGTTAGTTGGCCGGCGCCGGTTTCAAGCTTATATATCTTGTCCCCGTCTTTTCCCTTGGTGGGCCCGTAGTCCAGTCTGGCAGGATGCGGGGTACGCCAATGCCGAGGACTTGGCGCCCGACTCGGGTCCCTGTGGTCGGGGGTTCAAATCCCCCCGGGCCCACCAGTTGCTTCTGAAGAAAAGGCGGAGGAGGTTCTACCGATAAGGGTCAATGTTGGCTAGGACTCCTTGGGCGCGGTCAGCACTGAGACGAAGTAGGCGACCAGCGTCACCGCCGCCACGGCAACGAGGTCGAAGGGGAACGGTATGGGCGGGTCGCCCCCGTACACCGAGGAGAGGCCGTAGGGGCCTAGTATGTCAACCAGCATTATTGACGTCACAAGCCCCACGTACCACGCGCCGCCCCTGATTGAGGGCCTGAGGCCCCTGTCAATGAGGTAGCCGGCGGCCAGCGCGGCCGCGGTGGAAAGCACGGAGAGCAGCATGGCAAGGGCCAGGTAGCGCACCACCGCCTGCTCAGGGACGCTTATCCCTGAGCTTAGCGGGTAGAACACCTTGACCGCAAGTATGTAGTCTGAGAACGCTACGGCGGCCGCGTAGGGCAGGGCCACCGCTAACATTGAGGTGCGCGAAGAGAAGGCCCTTATTATCATGAACGCCGCCAGGGCTGATATGAACGTTATGAACACCGGTATCATGGGTATCATGCCGGCCCAGTAGGCTATCAGCGAGGCCCCTACGGCGCCCAGCGCGCCCGCCATAAGCAGCTTAACTGACCTGCTCCTGGCCGTGAAGGCGCCTAGGGCTGTCCCTCCAGTCACATAGGTCAGCAGGGTCGTGAGCACGGCGTAGCTTCCTATAGCGTACCAGCTTGGGAAGGGCAGAAGGAAGATGAGGCCAAGCGCTAGGGCCACTATAAGTCCAAGGCCAGGCACTGCGTACCTGTTGAGGCCGCTCAGCCTGCGGGGCAGGTGCCCGTTGGCTGCCATGCCGTAGACTATCCTGCCCAGGTTGCCCATCTGCACTACTGCGTTGCCCAGGGGCGAGACCCAGGCGTCTATTATCATGACTATGCTGAGCACCCCGAGGCCCACAATGGCCAGCTCGCTGGCCAGCGGGGCCGCGGCTATGTTTGACACGGCCAGGGCGCTCCAGTTGCCCGGGGTCACGGGCTCGAGGCGCCTCACTACGGTTCCGTTGCTGAGCCTGACGGTCTCGTTAACCTCTATGCTAGACCACCTGAGGCCCCCTATGAAGGCCACCTGAAGCAGTATGAATATGATCGCCGTTAACGCCACCGAGAGTATGACCGCCTTAGGGACGTCGCTGGAGGCCTTCCTGCCCTCGCCGCTGTACTCAACCGCCTGCCTGAAGCCCAGCAGGGCGTAAGCTATGCCTGTTACTGGTATGGCTGCAAATATGGCTGCTGCGCTCGAGAGCCCCTCGCCGGAGGCCTGGGTGCTAACGGCAAGGGCGAAGTTGTGCGGGTTAAAGGCGAGGGCCAGCAGGGCGGCTATCACTGTCAGGGGGACCGCTATTTTCCAGACCATCAGGGCGAGGCTCACGTTGCCCACGAGCGAAACCCCGAAGTAGTTAATGACGAAGATTACAATCACTATCGCCAGCGCCAGGAGGAGCCCCTTGGGGGTCAGCACCGTCAGCTGCTGCCCGAGCACCGTGGCGCTCTTGACGAGCCCTGGCACGTAATAGCTTGCGTAGTAGACCGTTGCCACCGCCTCAGCTGGAAGCAGCGACGATATTGAGAGCAGGTAGAGCGCGCCTGTAGAGAACCCCACGAGGTCCCCGTGGGCCATCTGCGGGTACCTGACCACGGCACCGGTCCTTGGCGCCGCCGAGGCCAGGTAGGCGTAGGCAATTGCCATGAAGGCCACGAGGGCGGCCGCCACCACCCACGAGGCCACCGAGAGGGGCCCGTTGAAGGCGGAAGCTCCAAGGGGCGCGAGGAGCCAGCCGGAGCCTATTATTGCGCCTATGTTTATTGCCACGTAGTGCCAGAGGCCCAGGGAGCGGCTGAGCTTCCTGTCCTCCTCTATAATGCCGCGGTCAGCCAAGCGGCCTCACCCCGCGCTTCATAAAGGAACTATAATGAGCACTACCAAAAAGCCATGAAGTTAAGCCTGAGATTCCTCCAGGCCCGATGACGGGCCTATGAGCCTCCACCACAAAGGTGGGTCGCCTGAGGCTTGGCCACAGGAAAGGATATTTAAGCTTTCCTACTGAGTGGCCTGGCCGTTACTGTATACAATTAACAAAAACAATGTTACGGGTAAGTTAAAAGGGAACTGAAGGCTATCAGGACTTAACTACTGGACCTATTACCTCCTTTCCGGCCAGCTTGTTTATCTCGGCCACCCTCTCATCAACGAGCTTCTGTACCTCCTCTATCTCGGCGGGCGTCAGGTGGGCGAACCTGCCCTGCAGCTTAAGGTACTCCGACACCGGCTTCCTCTTGGCTATCGGGAACGTGACCCTGAAGTTGCCGTGGTCAATCTCATAGAGCGGGAACACGCCGGTTTCAGTGGCAAGCCTTGATATGGTTATTCCGAGGGCGGGGTCGAACCTCCAGCCTGTTGTGCATGCCATCAGCACGTGTATGAACGACGGTCCCTCGTCGAGGACCTCCAGGCCCCTTATGAACTTGTTTATCATGTCCTGCGGGTAGGCAGGGTTGGCAGTAGCCACGTAGGGTATCCTGTGGGCGGCGACTATCATAGCTATGTCCTTCTTGGTCCTCCACTCGCCCCTCCACACCTTGCCTGCAGGCGTCGTTGTAGTCCACGCGTGGAACGGCGTCGCGCCGCTCCTCTGTATGCCGGTGTTCATGTAGGCCTCGTTGTCGTAGAGCACGTACATTACTGGGTCCCTCCTCTCCAGCATGCCGCTCAGGCTCTGCAGGCCTATGTCAACGGTGCCGCCGTCGCCGCCGACCGCTATCACCTTGACCTGCTTGTCCTTGGGTATCATGCCCTTCCTCTTCATCACCTCGATGGCCCTGGCTATTCCTCCAGCGCTGGCGCCCGCGTTCTCGAAGGCGGAGTGGAACCACGGCACCAACCAGTTGGAGTACGGGTACCTGGTCGTTGAGACCTCGACGCAGCCGGTGGCGTTCACTATTATTGCGTCCTTGCCCGCCACCTTGGTCAGCATCCTCATTATCGTGCCAGCCGTGCACCCTGCGCAGAGGCCGTGACCGCTCAGGAAGTACTCGTCCCTGGGCAGGTCGAACAGGCTCTTTATCCTGGGAAGCTTCTTAGCCTGCTCCGCCATCACTCCCTCACCCCATAGAATATGGTCTCAGGGTACTTCCTCGTCCTGGCCTCCCAGGCCAGGCGAGCAATAGCCAAGAAGTCCTCGTTCTCCATGGCCCTCTGCCCTATGCCTGCCACGACGCTGGTCAGGTTGAAGCCGAGGTCCTCCCTGACCTTGAGGCCGGCTATCTCGTTGGCCAGAGGCCCCTGGTAGGGCGCGCCGTAGCTTATGGCCCTGTCTATTACAAGCACGCTCTTCACGTTGGACGTGTAGTTGACGAAGTGCTTGACTGGGAACGGCCTGTAGAGCCTGAGCCTCAGCAGGCCTACCTTGAGTCCCTGCTTCCAGGCGTCCGGCAGCACGCTCTTCATGGTGGCGGCGTAGCTGGCGTTAGCAACTATTAGCGCCTCAGCTCCGTCGCACATGTAGCACTCCATGATGCCGTAGCTCCTGCCGAAGGTCTTGCCGAACTCCCTGTCTATCTCCTCAGCCTTCTCCGGCACCCCCTCCATGGCCTTGACCTGCTGGTACTTTATCTCATAGTAGTACTCAGGCGGCACTATGGGTCCTATGGTCACCGGGTGGTCCGGGTCAAGCCTGTACGGGTAGGGCCTCTTGGGCGCGAACTTGAGCACGGACTCCCTGTCCTCGACCACCACGGGCTCTGTGGTGTGGCTCATGACGTAGCCGTCATAGCCCACCATGACGGGCAGCAGCACGTCCCTGTCCTCGGCGAGCCTGTAGGCCTGTATTATGGTGTCGTAGGCCTCCTGGGCAGTGTGGACGAAGTAGATTATCCAGCCGGCGTCCCTCGCGTTGAACAGGTCCGTCTGGTCGTTCCATATGCTTATCGGTGCGCTGAGGGCCCTCATGGCTACGCTCATGACTATGGGGGCCCTCAGGCCAGAGGCCACGTGAAGCATCTCGTGCATGAATGCCAGTCCCTGGCTGGCCGTGGCGGTGAAGGCCCTCGCGCCCGCCAGCGAGGCGGCCAGGGTGGCGCTAAGGGCGCTGTGCTCGCTTTCCACGTGTATGAACTCAGCGTCAAGCTCGCCGTTGGCGACGAACTCTGAGAGCTTCTCGACCACCGTGGTCTGCGGGGTTATAGGGTAGGCCGCTATGACGTCAACGTCTAAGTCCTTGGCCGCGTGGGCCACCGCGTAGTTAGTGCTCAGGGGTATGGGCCTCTTGTACTGGACCTGTGCCTGCACCTCAGCTCACCTCCACAGGAACCATGTCGATCGCCTTAACTGGGCACTCCTGGGCGCACATGCCGCACCCCTTGCAGTAGTCATAGTCAACGTCATAGCTTATCTTGTAGACCCTCTTGGCCTTAGTTGTGTGGGGCTTGTCGAGCTCCTTTATGGCGTTGTCGGGGCAGACGTACCAGCAGATCCTGCACCTTATGCACTTGTCCTGGTCTATCACGGGCATGAGGACCTTCCAGTCGCCCGTCTTGTACTCGAGGCTGTTCCCAGGGTTCACTATTATGCCGCCGATCGCCATCTCCTTCCAGCCTGGCAACCTCACGGACATCCTGCTCACCTCCACGAGAGCTGGGTCAGGTCGTAGGCCTCCTTGACTGCCATCACGTTCGCCTCCGCAATCTTACCATGGAACCTGGACCTTATTACGTCTAACACGGTGTCTAACTTTACTATCTCCGTTGACTTGACCAGCGCCCCCAGTATTGCCGTGTTAACTATGTTGGCCTTCAGCCACTTCATGGCCACCGATGTAGCGTCGACCGTTGCGGCCCTGTACCTGTTGGCGAAGCCGAGCTTCTGGAGGAGCTCGTCCGGCTTGAGGGGGCTGTTGGCCACCAGGATGCCCCCGTCCTTCAGGCCCTCTATGTAGGAGGGCTTGAGCAGGCTCCTGTCGAGCACGACCACCACGTCAGGGTGCTCTATGGGGGTCCTGGGTATGAGGGGGCTGTCAGTTACCCTGGTGTAGGCCCTCACGGGCGCCCCTCTCCTCTCAGCGCCGAACTCAGGGAACGCCAGCGCGTACTTGCCCTCAATGATTGACGCCGACGCTATGACCTCGCTCGCCGTTACAGCTCCCTGTCCTCCCCTGCCGTGCCACCTGATCTCTAGCATAACCAACTTTGAGCGCCTCACCTGCAGTTCTGTGAGAAGCCGCAAATATAAGTAAATTGAGCTCTCCTCCCATAAAAAGTACCCAACTTAGATGATTTTCTTTTTAGAATAACATCTAATTTTCTTTAACGGCGTTAAAGTTATATATACGGCCATATACCTGTAGAGTCGGGTGCGGGAAGCTTGAGTGAAACCGCGACCACAAGGAAGGTCCAGAGGCTCGGAGGGTCAAGCCTGATAATAACGCTGCCGAAGCAGTGGGCCAGGAGGCTAGGGATAAAGGTGGGCGACGAGATAGAGGTGATCGAGAGCGGCGGCAAGCTGCTTGTGCAGCCCAGGGACCAGAGGGCAGAGGACAGGGCCGGCACGGTTGCCATAAGGTATAATGGGATAGCCAGGATGGCCGGCGTTGAGGCAATAGTTAACTGCGCCTTTGTGCACGGCTACGACAAGGTGGAGATACTTATCAAGGGCCTAGGGGAGGCCGACGTCAAGAGGCTCATGGCCGAGCTCAACGCCAGCAAGAAGGTGGCCTCCGTGGAGAGGGGCACGGACAGGCTGATAGTGACCCTGGCCCCCTCCCTGAACCTCGACGCTGCCAGACTCATAAAGGAGGCCAGCAGCTCGCTCCAGCAACTGCTCGAGGCCGCGGCCTCCGGGGCCGAGGAGGCCGAGATAAGGAGGCTTGAGGGGCAGGCCCTGGAGCTCATAGAGTCCTCCCTCAGGAGCAGCTCTAAGGGCTCAGACATCGTGGACCCCATGGCCTACGGGGTGCTCCTGGCCCTCCCCTCTATGGTGGCCGACTCCTCGGTTGTGCTGAAGGGCAGGGCTGACCTGCTCAACAAGCTGAAGGAGGCAGTGGGCGAGTTCCTGGGAGGCCTTGCAAGCGCCAGCGGCAGGAGGCTGCTTAACGCGGCCATGATTGCCTCGGAGCTGAGGGACATGGCACTCCACGAGGGTGGCGCCGCAGCGGTAGTGGTGCCGCTGGCCGACGCGCTGCTGAGCGCGTCAATGAAGCTCATATGCCCGAGCATACTTGAGCAGGAGGCCGAGGGCCTCGCCGAGTGATCACCTTATCTCTATGATGTCGCCGTCCTGAGGCACGTAGTCGGGCCCCACCCTCTGGCCCTCGTACTTGGCCCCCTTGCCCCATATCCTGGCGTACCTCATGCTGGTGGCCAGCGACGGGCTTATCTTCTCAGCTATCTCCCTGACGGTGGCGTCAGCCTTAACTATCAGGGGCTCAGGGCTGGGCGGCTGGCCAGGCTTCTTGGTGTAGATCCTCTTCACGTTGAGCAGCCTATAGGCCACGGGCCCCACGCTGCTCAGCCCCACGCCGGTCTCGGCAGATGCAAGTATCCAGGGCACGTCCCTCGGCAGCAGCCTCGCCGCCTCCCTGGCCCTCGACTCGGAGGCGGGTAGGTCTGCCTTGTTGAATATCACGAAGGTGGGCTTGTAGACCTTGAAGCTGAATATGGCCTCCTCAAGGTCGTCAAGCGTGGCGGGGCCGTAGACCTCAACGACGGCGTTGTAGACCCTGTAGCTGTTGAGCAGCCTCCTCGCCTCCTCCTCGGTGAACTTGGGGGTGCCCCTATAGATGAAGGTAAGCCCTCCCTGGGTCCTCCTCTCAACCTTGACGAAGCCCTTCTCCAGGGAGTAGGCTATGCCCCTGTCCTCGATGGCCTCGAGGCTGGCCGTCAGGTCCTTGGTTGGCTCAGGGGAGTCGAGCCCAATGACGACGGCTATGACGTCGGCGTTCCTGGCCAGGGCCACGACCCTGGAGTTGACGCTCCCGTCCGGGTTAAGGAGCGGCGGCGTGTCGACAAGCTGCAGCTTTACGTCAAGGTAGGTCATCATGCCCGGCACCGGGAGCTGCGTGGTGTAAGGTATTGGGCTCACTGTCACCTTGGCGTTCGTCAGCCTGGCCACTATGGAGCTCTTGCCAGAGTTGGGGGGGCCAAGCAGCACCACCTGGCCCGCCCCGGCCTTCTCAACGAACATGCCGGGCCTTGAGCCGCCCGACCTCCTCTGCCTCTCCCTCTCGGACTCCTCCCTGAGCTCGGCCAGCCTCCTGGTTGCCCACAGCCTCAGCTTCTCGGTGCCCTTGTGCTTGGGCACGGAGCTCAGGAAGTCCTCAAGGGCTTTGATCTTCTCCTCCGTAGTCCTGGCCTCGCTGTACCTGTTAAGCTTAGCTATGGCCTCAGCGGGCAGGTTGGTTACGATGGCTGGCCCCCAGGGTCTTCAGCTCCTTGAAATGCTTTTATCCGTTCCGAGCGGCCCTCGCTTTATAGCTGTCGGGCTTATCGCTTTGAGGTGAGTGGGGAGCATGTCCCTGGAGGCCGAGGCCAGGAGGCTGGCGGAGATGCTTCTGGCAGCTAAGAACGCCGTTATCCTAACGGGCGCCGGCGTCAGCACCGCAAGCGGCATACCTGACTTCAGGGGCCCAAGCGGCCTGTGGAGGAGGCTGGACCCGTCATTCTTTGAGATATCCTACTTCTACCAGGACCCCCTGGGCTCGTGGAGGCTCTTCATGGAGAGGTTCGGGCAGCTCAGGGGGGTCAGGCCAAACCCAGCGCACGTGGCCATAGCCAGGCTGGAGGAGCTGGGGCTCGTGAAGGCCGTCATAACGCAGAACATCGATGGGCTCCACCAGGCGGCCGGGAGCAGGAGGGTGATAGAGCTCCACGGCAACGCCTCGAGGGCCGTGTGCACTGAGTGCGGGAGGAAATATGACATAGAGGAGGCATTTAAGGCCGTCAAGGAGGGGAGGCTCCCCACCTGCCCTGTGTGCGGGGGGCTCCTGAAGCCTGACGTGGTCTACTTCGGCGAGCCCCTGCCACCTGACGCCCTCGAGGAGGCGTTCTCCCTCGCCGAGTCCTCGGACCTCTTCATAGTTGTGGGCTCGAGCCTTGCCGTGAGCCCAGCCAACCAGCTCCCCATAATGGCTAAGGCGAGGGGGGCGAAGCTGGCCATAGTAAACGTCGGGGAGACAGCGCTTGACGACATGGCTGACTTGAGGGTCGACGCCCCGGTCGAGAAGTTCATGCCAATGGTCTGCGCGATCGCTGAGGACATGATGGCTAAGGGCAGCGGCTGCAGGGCCGCGGCGGGCCTAGGCTAACTTAAAGAGCACCTGGCCCTCCCGGCTGACCTCCTCAACCTCTCCTATGACCTCAAGGTGCCTCAGGTGGGCCAGGGCCTCGCCTATGGCGAAGTACCTCTCGTAGGGGCTCATCTGGTCCCACGAGCTGGCCGAGGTCCTCCAGTTCATTCGCCTGGCCACGTCATAGAGCGTGGCCGGGGCCGAGAGGAGGGACCTCACCTCGTTAAGCCTGGCGCGGTGGTGCTCCATTATTTCATCAGCCCTCCTGGCCAGGGCGCCTATGGCCTCCCCGTGGCCTGGCATGGCAGTGCTGACGTTCATTGACTTGACCCTCTCGAGCGTCCTCATGTAGTCGCCCAGGGGGTCCCTCGAGGCCCGCGGGGTGTCCAGTATGACGTGGGGCGTTATCCTGTCCAGCACCACGTCCCCGACAATGGCAACCCTGTCGCCCACCAGGGCTATGTGCCCCGGCGTGTGGCCCGGCAGCTCCACAACCTTCATCATCCCGCCATAGGCATCCAGCGAGTCCCCCTCCCTCAGGGGCCTGGCGGCGTCTGCGAGCTCATCATACACGTCCCCAAGCCTCGGCACCGGGTGCACCTCCCTCATAGCATTGACCTCGGCCTCCGGGACGCCGTAGTGCCTGTAGGTCTCCAGCACCCCCTCAAAGTAGTCCCTGAACCCCCTCCTCACCACCTCGAGGTCAGCTGCCCCCATGTAGACCTCGGCCCCGGTCAAGTTGGCCAGCACGGGGGCCGCCGTGGCGTGGTCAACGTGAAAGTGGGTCACAATTATTGACTTCAGTTGCCTCAGGCTTAACCCGGCGCCCCTCAGCTCCCTGGCCAGGCCGTCAAAGCTGTTGGCCCAGTACATGCCCGGGTCGACGAGGCTGAAGCCGTCATAGTCAGCTATTACGTAGGAGTTCACGTGGCCGAGGGCCTTAATTGGTATCGCCACCTTCAGCCTCTGGACCTCCAAGGCATTCCCAGGCCCCGTGGGGCCCGCCCAAAGTTAATTTCTCCCCTGCTAGACAGCTGCCGAAAGGAGCTTAGGACACCCCTTTAATAGGTTCCGTCACCCATACTCTTACAACGGGTGAAAGGAGTGAGCGTGGAAGCGGGAAAGGTTGAGGTGAGCGCGAGGGAGAGGAGGGTGAAGTTCGAGGTGTCCGCCGAGGACGAGGCGAAGCTCGACTGGTACCTCTCCAGCGCCTTTGCCGAGGGCGCATAAACCTTAGCATTGTTGTGTCAACCTTAATGAAAAGCGATTCCTTAAAACTCAGCCGTGCCAACAAAACCCGGTACCTGGCTTGAAGCTCTCGCTGCTGGGCCTTGACGCCCTGTCGCCAGCCCTGCTCTCAAGGGCTGTCGAGAGGCTGAAGCTGAAGAACATAGGCGACGCAGTGAGGAATGGCAGGCCCGTGCCCCTCCACTCAATGCCCCCGATAACGCCCACCGCGTGGACGAGCATCGCCACTGGAGTAAACCCTGCCAAGCACGGGGTCTGGGGCTTCACGAAGTACTACAGGGGGCCAAAGGGCGAGCACCTCTCAAGGCCCTACACGTCATTGGACGTCATGTTCCCCAGGGTCTTCGAGGACGCTGCCCTGATGGGGCTTGACGTGGCCGTGGTCAACTACCCCCTGACCTGGCCCCTCGACGGCCTCTGCTGCCTTGACAGGATGACCGTGGTCGGGGACACCTTCCTGGCGCCCAGGGTTGACTACAGCCCCAGGGACCTGGCAGGCAGGCTGGGCAGGCACTTCATAACGTTCAGCGACATGCCTGACCCTTACGAGAGGACCAGGAGGCTGGTCGAGGGGACCCTTGAGCTCCTCTCAGAGGTTGACGCGGACGCTTACTTCGTGGTTCTCCCCTACCCGGACCAGGCCTTCCACAGGGACCACAGGGAGGTGCTCTCCGTTGGGCCGAGGTCCGCCGAGGTGTGGGAGGCCATAGACGAGCTCGCCGGCGAGCTCATGAGGAGGTCCAAGGCATTCGTGCTGGTCTCAGACCACGGCGCCGGGGTGCACAGGACCTGCGTCAATGCGCTCGCGCCCCTGATGAGGGAGTTCGGCGTCGGCGTGCCGAGGGGCCTCAGGGGCAGGCTGGCCCTTTACCTTGTGACGGCCGCCGACGTCATCTCAAGGGCGCTTCCCCCCTCGGTCTCGCCCAGGGAGCTCTCCAGGAGGGGGCCGCTGGCAAGGCTAAGGGGCAGGCTGGGCGGGGAGCTGGCAAACATAGCCGTGGCGGCCACCCACGAGTCCCCGGGCGAGAGCGAGCTGGCCAGGCAGCCGTTCACCTACGACGCGGGGGGCCTCTCAATAGACAGGATACTCTACTTCAGGGACGAGGCCTCCAGGGAGAGGGGCCTCAGGGCAATAGAGGGCTCCCCCGCCTCAAGGTACCTCAGGGTTTCAAGGCTTGAGGAGAGGTTCAGGGGGGCCTACATGCCCCCCTACCCGAGCCTCTTCGTCGAGTCCGTGGACGAGTCCAGGTACCACGTGGTCTCAAGCAGGTCCCTGGCGGCCCTCAGGCACGACATGATGCCCGACCACGAGGTGTACGGCGTCCTGCTCGTGAAGGGCGCCGAGGTGAGGGCTGAAGCCGCGGAGGTTTACGACGTTGCGCCCACGCTGCTCTCCCTGCTGGGCCTCAAGGTTCCCAGGGGGGCTGACGGCAGGAGCCTCGTGGGGGCGAGCGCCGGCGAGTACCCCTATGACGCGGCCGTCAGGCTGAAGGCGAGACTCAGGGGTCGTGCTGGCCAGCTGGGATGAGAGAAGGAAGGCTTAACAGGCTGTGGGAGTATAGTTGCACACAGTGTATGGTACATATACTTGTTCATAACTTCATAAAGGCATTTATATCGCATTAAAAATATTATTTACTGCAGCACAGTTTTGGGGGTGCATAGAGTGAGGTCAAGGAGTAGGAGGTCCATATCTACAGCGGCTCTGGCGGCTATTATAATAGTTGTAATAGTTATCGTGGCCGTCGGAGGCTACCTCGCGTACGTCTCGACGAGGCACCACGTCACAACCACAACGCCCACGACCACCACAACCAGCACGACCTCTACGACCACTTCATCTACAACTACGACGACCACAACTACGACATTTACGACCACAACTACAACCACGACCCCTCCGCCCACCACAACGACACAGGTGGTCACGCTTACGGTTGCAGACTCCTACAGCACCAGCGAGAACATAGCGTTCAACAAGTCCCTGGCAGCCTTTGAGCAGGAGTACCCGTGGATACACGTTGAGGTCGAGTACGGGGCCGGCGTAGGGACAAGCCCATACACCTCCGAGGCACAGGCCCACGACGCGCCTATAATTATAAGGGACACCAGCGACTCAGCCGGCGCCCTGTTCGCGGCCGGGATACTGGTAAACCTCTCCCAGTACTTGCCGCAGAGCTACTTCCAGAGGTTCAACCCAACCGCCATTGAGGACTGGACCCTCAACGGCTCTGTTTACGGGCTCCCTGACAACATAAACTACATAGTCATGTTCTACAACAAGAAGTACGTGCCCGAGCCGCCCAACACCACTGACCAGCTGATACAGATAGCCGAGCAGGTGAACAAGAGCGGGGTCTGGGGCATAGCCTACGGCGCCAGCGACGAGTACGGCTACAGGTTCGCGGCCTGGTTCGCGGGCTTCGGCGGGCAGATATTTGTGACCCAGAACGGCAAGGTGGTGCCAGCCCTCAACTCAACTGCAATGGTCAACGCCCTCAACTTCTGGTACAACCTGACGTACAACCTCAAGATAAACTACCTGGCCCCGAGCACTGGGGCTGGAGGCGCCGAGGGACAGCTCTTCATGGAGAACAAGGCGGCGATAATATTCGACGGCCCGTGGGACCTTAAGCCCTACTTCCAGGCCCTCGGCTGCGACCTCGGCGCTGCCCCGCTGCCCGTGGTGAGCCAGACGGGCCTCTACGCTGAGCCGTTCATAGGCAGCACCGGCTGGTCAATAACCACGCCGCAGGCCAACGGCGTGCCGGCGAGCCAGTGGAACGCCACGCTGCACGCCGCCCTGCTCTTCATAGAGTTCATGACTAACTACAGCAACGAGTACGGCCTCTTCGAGTACGCCGGTGACATACCTGCGCTTAACAGCGCCTACCAGGCGGCCCTGCAGAACCTGAGCGCGCCGACCAGCAACCAGACCCTGGCCTGCCTGCACCAGGTGATAAAGGGAATACTTGAGCAGAGCCAGCACGGCCAGAAGTTCCCGAACGTGCCGCAGATGGCTTACTACTGGAACTCGTTCCACCAGTATGCCAGCGAGTTCTTCGCCGGTAAGATAAACGCCCAGCAGGCCGCGCAGGGCATGGAACAGGCCTTCGTGAGCTCGCTGCAGAGCGCCGGGCTGCTGAGCCCTGCCCAGCTGCCTCCAAGCGAAGTTTTAACGGCGCCCGAGCTCCCCGCCAGCAGGTACTGAGGCGGGGAGCTGATGCCAAAAGTTTCACCTAAGCTTGAAGGTCTACTATATTTTTTACCTCTCCTGGCCGCAGTGCTGTTCCTGTTCCTGTACCCGCTCCTATACTCTGTTTACATATCAATGACCGACATGAGCCTGCTTCACTTCTACAGCTACAAGTTCGTGGGGCTGCTCAACTACGTCTTAGCGATAAAGCTGCACTACATCTCAACGCTGCTGATAAACACAGTCATCTGGACCGTTGGGAGCCTCGTCCCAATGATGGCCCTCGGCTTCGCGCTGGCCCTCATATTAAACCAGAGGGACCTCAAAGGGAAGTCGTTTTTCTATGCAATACTGATACTCCCGTGGGCCTTCCCCGGCTTCATATCGCTGCTGGTGTGGCAGGGCATGTGGGTGTACCCATATGGGTTCATGAACAGGTACCTGCTCCCCCTGCTCCACCTGCCCCCCATAAACTCTCTGTCTTCAGTGCCGGGCGCCTGGGCGGAGCTCATAATAACTAACCTCTGGCTTAGCTTTCCCTATTACATGACGGTCTTCTACTCGGGGCTGCAGAGCATACCTACTGAGCTCTACGAGCTGGCGGACGTCGACGGGGCTGGGGCCCTGACTAAGTTCCTTAAGATAACGGTGCCGTCCCTCAGGAAGACCATAGCCTTCGTGGCAATAACGAGCTTCGTGTTCACCTGGAACAACTTCTACCCAATATATGTGCTGACGGGCGGCGGGCCTGGAATTTCCACTGAGACCTACATAGTTTACGCGTACCAGCAGGCCTTTGCCTACAACAACTACGCCATGGCTGCTGCCCTCTCAATAATATCAACGCTGATAACCATCGTGCTAGCTATAGTGGTTATGAAGTACACGGGGGTCCTGGAGGGCATAACGTGAGGAGGGGGTGAGGCGCTTGAGCTCCAGGAGCCGCGCTAAGGCGCTGAAAGCGCTAAGGCTTACAGTGTCGTACTTAGTGCTGATAGTGATGGCCGCCTGGTCCATTCTGCCCATCTATTATATAATACTTATCTCGTTCAGCAACGTCACTAAGCTCTTCGCCTTCTCCGCGAGGGATCTCATACCCAGCCATGTGACGCTCGCGGCCTACAGGCAGCTGCTCCTTGGCCGCTTCCTGCCAACCATAAAGGCCCCCAACTTCCCGCTGTGGGTCATGCACAGCATAGAGCTGGCGGCTGCCACCTCCCTGCTCTCAATAGTGTTGGCCATGGTGGCGGGCTACGGGCTCTCCAGGCTTGACATGCCTGCCAAGAAGACGCTGGCCATGTTCACCTACATAATAACCTTCCTGCCGGTGACTGCGACCACCGTGCCGCTCTTCCTCCTGTTCGCCAGGCTTCATCTGCTTAACTACGTCGGCCTCGTGCTGGCCTACACCCCGGGCACGGCGGTCTTCGCCGCCTTCCTGGCCAAGCTGGCCATAGACTCAATACCGCCCGACTACGAGGAGTCTGCAATGGTCGACGGCCTCTCGAGGTTCGGGGCCTTCATAAGGATAGTGTTCAGGCTGGCGATGCCCGTGGTGGCGCTAACGGCGCTCCTTGGCTTCCTCGGGGCCTACATGGACTACGCGACGGCCTACGCCTTCATAGGCATAAACCCCAAGATGTGGACCGCCATGTTAGGCCTCTACTACCTGGCCGGCCTCTACAACCCGGCCTCCGCGCCTAACTATAACATATTCGCGGCAGGGGCCGTGCTGATGGGAATACCGCTCATGGCCCTGTTCCTGGTGTCGCAGAGGATGATGACCAAGGCCTACAGCAGCCTGGCCGGCATAAAGTGATTTTAAATGCAGGCATGCTAAGCTCAGGTGGGGTTGACATGGAGTACATAAGGCTTGAGGACGTGTGGAAGACCTACAGGACCAAGAACGTCACCGCGACCCCCCTCAGGGGCCTCAACATGAACGTCGACAAGGGCGAGCTGGTCGTGGTGCTGGGCCCCTCAGGGGAGGGCAAGACGACGCTGCTGAGAATCATAGCCGGCCTCCTGAGGCAGGACAAGGGGCACGTGTACTTGAGGGGTGAGCTAGTCGACGACATGCCGCCCAAGGACAGGAGGGTGGCCATGGTCTTCCAGAGCTACGCCATCTACCCGTTCATGAACGTGTACGACAACATAGCCTTCCCTCTGAGGCTGGCCCACAGGCCCAAGGACGAGATAGACCGCGAGGTCAGGAGGGTCGCGGAGATGCTAAGGATAAGCGACATCCTTCAGAAGAAGCCCTCGGAGCTCAGCGGGGGGCAGAAGCAGAGGGTCGCCATAGCCAAGGCCCTGGTCAAGGGGGCCGACATACTTCTCATGGACGAGCCCATGGCGAACCTCGACGCCCAGGTCAGGGTATTCGCCAGGGAGGAGCTCAAGCAGCTCCACAGGCAGCTCGGCACAACCATAGTTTACGTGACGCACGACCAGGTGGAGGCCCTGTCCCTGGCGACCAAGCTGGCGGTCCTCCACGACGGGGTAATACAGGACTTCGGGGACCCAATGGAGGTCTACAGGAGGCCGAAGAACGCCTGGGTGGCGTCGTTCGTGGGCAACCCGCCCATGAACCTGTTCGACGGGGTCGTGTCAGGCAACTACATAGTTGCCAAGAAGGGCAAGCTTAGGGTCCCCGTGCCCGAGGAGTACAGGAAGCTCGTCAAGGAGGGCCAGGAGGTCATATTTGGCTTCAGGCCGGAGGACATAAGGGTCGGCGAGGGGGAGCTCTCAGGCACCGTATCCATGGTGGAGAGGGTTGGAGCCTACACCGTAATACACCTTGACATGGGCGATGGGCAGCTGCTGAGGGTCGTCTACCCGTCGCTCTCAACGGTTAACAGGGGGGACAGGGTCAGCTTCAGCGTGCCCGCCGAGGCGGTCTCGCTTTACGACCCCAGCACGGGCAATAACTTAGAGCAGAGGCGGTGACTTTCCAGAACTAATAAGCTGTTGCCCTGGCCTTCTCATTGTAACGCTTAAATAGGGGGGCTCCATTAACCCCCCGAGACCCGAGGTGGAAGCTGGATATAGGAGCGGCGTGCGCCTTAAGGTCCTTGCAATCGTTGTCATACTAGTGGTTGTAGCTGCCCTGGCGGCCTCCTACGTCCAACATACAAGGTCCCAGGGAAGTCGCACGGTCCTGCAGCTCTCCCCGCCGGCCCCCAGCACCTACTCAGCGGTGGCGGGCCAGCAGCTCAGCCTCTACATACCGTCGCCGGCGGGCTACTCGGCTGAGGTGTTCCTGGGCAACGGCTCCAGCGTCACGGTCAGGGGCGACTACCTGACCGTAAGCTACAGGTGGCCCGGCAGGTACCTGATATACTACGCGCTCATGAAGGGGGGCAGGGTCGTGGCCTCCACGTCGCAGGAACTCATAGAGGTCCTGGTGACCCCCAACGTCAGCGGGCGGCTGTCCCAGGAGGTCAGCGTGCCGGTAATTGCGGTGAGCGGCTTAAACGGCACCCCAGTCTTTGATGTTGGGCAGAGGGTCAGTGTCTTCATAGGCTACCTTCAGCCGCCCTCGGGGCAGAACATGACCATATACAAATACTTCCTCAGCCTCGGCAACGGCACGACAATAGAGGTGAGCCCAAGGAACTACACGGCGTACCTGGATACCGGCAACTACACTTACCTGAGGCCCTCCGAGGACCCGGTGAACGTCAGCTTCAGCGAGCCCGGCCTCTACCCGCTGACGCTGACCATAGAGACGCTCAACGTGTCAAGCGGCCAGACCTTCAACTACAGCTACACGCAGACCGTGGCTGTCGAGTCCAGGGGCCTGAGGTTCTCCATGTTTAAGCTTGACGTCGACCTTCCGAACCCTGGAACAATAGTCGTAGCTAAGAACGTGCCAGGAGGTCCCTTCAGCTTCGACCCAGACATAGACTACGGCAACATAGGCTTTGAGGTGCTCCTTAACGTCTATTCAACGCTCGTAGAGTACTTTGGGGCTAACACTACCAAGTTCATACCCATGGCTGCTGAGTACATACCTACCGTGGGCAACTGGTCAAACGTGACCGCCAGGCACCTCTACGGGGCCATATCGCCGAACTACACTGTTTACGTTTTCAAGGTCAGGCCAGGCCTCAGGGCCGCCAACGGCGACCCGATAACCGCCTATGACGTGTGGTACAGCGTCATAAGGGACATGCTCTGCGCCGGCGGCACTCCCGGCACGCCAGGCTGGATACTCACCCAGTACCTCATACCCAACTACACGCCGTTCACCTTCGTTGTGACCTCCCCCAACGACACTCAGGGCGCGGAGGAGATCGTGAACGCCATAACCTACGACAACGCCACCGACACCGTGACGTTCCACCTGGTGAGGCCCGTGGGCCCCGTGGCGTTCTTTGACGCGCTTGCAGACCCGCAGGGCGGCTCGATCCTTGACGCCAAGTGGCTTGAGGAGGTGGGGGACGGCATAAACTTCACTGGGCTCTACGACCACAACCTCACCCAGCTGGCGGAGGCCTTCTACAGCTACGAGCAGACCTGCAGCGAGGGGAGCTACAACACGGCGGTCCAGTGGCCCTCGGGCCCAAGCGCTGGGTTCACCGGGCCGTACTACATAGCCGTTTACACTCCGGGCCAGAGCGTGGTTCTCAAGCCTAACCCGTACTGGCCCACGAACATAACTTACTTCCCGAGGCCCAACGACACCGTTATCATAGAGTGGGTCAAGGACCCGACGACAGCTTACGAGCTGTTCGCCTCAGGCCAGGCCGACATAGTGACGAACCTGCCGACAAGCTACATACCGAGGCTGCTTCAGCTTGAGTCCCAGGGCAAGGCGGTCATCTACTCCTTCTCGCCCTCGCTGCTTGAGTGGTTCTTCGCCTTCAACCTTCAGGTCAACGAGTCCCTGCTCTCCCAGCTCAACCCGGCCTACCACATACCGGGCTGGTACTTCGCCAACCCGCTCGTCAGGGAGGCCTTCGCCTACGCCTTCAACTACACCGAGTACATAGACGACATAGTCGGCAACGTGAAGTATCACTTCAACTTCGGCAGCCTTTACTGCGGAGCCCTGGTCCCAGGGCTTGACATTTACATACCCCCCTCTGAGCTCACGGGCTGCCCCACCTTCAACCTCACATACGCTAAGCAGCTGCTGGAGGAGAGCGGGTTCTACAACGTGAGCGTCTACTTCCCCATCGTGATATCAAGCGGCGACACCACCGACTACACCGCCGCCCAGATGTGGGCCGCGGCCCTCCACAACATAGACCCGAACATAAACGCTGTGCCAATGTACCTGCCCCAGGCGGTGATCGAGGCATACCAGGTTCCAGGGCAGAACGGCCTGCCTATATATTACTGGTACTGGAGCGCCGACTACCCAATGGCTGACGACTTCATGAACGGCATGTACCTGGAGGCCGGGGACTACGCCCTGCCGGACGGCTGGAACGCGACCTACCTTGAGAACCTCAGCGCGTACTTCAATCAGTCAAGGGTAAGCTACCCGGGACTGAGCCCGAGCGTCGAGCCTGAGATAGGCAGGTGGCTCTGGCAGGAGGCGGTGGAGTACATTAACATGAACAACACCATAGGTGTTGCGAACTACTATGATATAGCTGGCAACTACACGGGGGCGTATGAGCTCTACAGGCAGGCCGAGCAGGAGGCGATGAGCCTCTACATGTACGTCTACACGATATACCAGAACGCGCTGATGGTTACGAAGCCGTACATGCACGGCTACATGGGCATGATATCGTGGCAGGAGAACCCCATGTGGGGAGGCATTGACGACTACGCGTACTTCTGGTGGGTCAAGGGCTAGCCTTAGCAGTTATATAATTGCCGCACCATTTAAGCGGTCTGTGAAAGCATAAATTCTAAAACATGACCTGAGGGGCCAGGTGACGTGCGCTTGTCCCAGCAGGGTCCACAGGACAAGGCCACGCCTCAGGCGGCTCAGAAGCCTGCAGCGCAGTCGCAGGCAAGGCCCCAGGCAGCTGCGGCGCCCCAGGCCGCCAAGCCAGCCCCAGGGGCAGCCAAGCCTCCCGCCCCAGCGGCCCAGCAGGCGGCCAAGCCCCAGGCGCCGCAGCCTGTGATACTTCCGCCTCCCCCACCCGTTGACGTCGGAACCGTTGCCGTGGTGGAGCTCCTCGACGCCATAGTAAAGCTGAAGAGGAGCGGCCTGCTGGGCATGATCTCCTACCTTGCGGACAAGGCAGAGGACTCGTTCCTCTCAGCCGCCACCGACCCGGCGTTGATGAGGCTCATGGCTCTGCTGGCCTCTGTTAGCTATGGCGTCTCCAGGGTCCCACCTGATGACATAGCCCTGGCCCAGAACTCGGTGCAGGACCTCACATCCTGTGCCGTGACGGCCCTCGGAAGGGTTGACATAACGGAGGAGCGCAGATATGGGGCCCTCGGCATGGGCTACAGGCTCAGGGACCCCGACGTTGGGACCTCGCTCTGGATACTCCTTCAGATAGCTAAGGGGCTGGGCCGCTGCGTGAGGGAGAGGAACAAGTCAAAGTGATCCGGGGCCCGAGGCCCCATGTGGTGGGCCCGGAGGGACTCGAACCCCCGACCTACGGGTCTGGAGCCCGCCGCTCTAACCTGGCTGAGCTACGGGCCCGCCACTGAGGTCCTTGTCCTCCGAAAATTTAAAGCGTTAGGGCAGCTCAGAATTTTAACTCAAGGCCCTGACCAAGAGGGGGGTAGGCCTTGGACTTAGGCAGGGCAAGGGACGTGGTAAGCGCCATAAGGTCCGCCGTGAGGACCTACTACGCGGGCAACGACGAGGCCCTCGACACCGCCCTGGCAGCCATACTGGCCGAGGGGCACGTGCTCCTTGAGGGCCCCCCAGGGGTGGGCAAGACGACGCTGGCCAAGCTCCTGGCCCAGGCAATGGGGGGACAGTTCAAGAGGGTCCAGATGACCTCCGACCTGCTGCCCTCCGACGTGATAGGGGCAATGGTGTGGGACCAGGCCAAGGGGGAGTTCAGGTTCAGGCCGGGCCCCATATTTGCTAACGTGGTCCTCGTTGACGAGCTCAACAGGGCGACCCCGAGGACCCAGAGCGCCCTGCTCGAGGCCATGGCCGAGGGCCAGGTTACGGTTGACGTCAACACGCACCAGCTTCCGAGGCCCTTCCTGGTGATAGCCACCCAGGTCCCCAGGGACACGGGAGGCGTCTTCCCGCTCACGGCAACCCAGGTGGACAGGTTTGCGGCCAAGGTTGAGGTGGGGGCTCCGCGGAAGGAGGAGGAGCTGAAGATCATAAGGATGGCAGACGAGCTTATGTCGCCCCAGATAAAGGCCGTGGCCAGCCTTAAGGACATGGTGGAGGCTCAGGAGGCGGTCAAACGTATCAGGGTTGACGACTCGGTGGCCGAGTACATGGTTAACATCATAGACGAGCTCAGGAGGTCGAACCTGGCGGAGCCCCTGAGCGTCAGGGCGTCCCTCTGGCTCTACCGCATGTCAAGGGCTAAGGCCCTCATGGAGGGCAGGGACTTCGTGACCCCAGACGACGTTAAGGCTGTGGCCCTCCCGGTGCTGAGGCACAGGGTGGCTGTCAGCGAGGGGCTCTCCCCGGACTCACTCATAAGGTCAGTCCTTGAGAGGGTGCCCGTGCCGAGGGGCTGAAGTTGATAGGGGCCACCTCAAGGGGAGCCGGCGTCCTGGCCCTCTCGGCCTCCCTGTTGGTTATAGGCATTGCCGTGGGGGCCTACTTACTCGTCGCCTTGGGGGTCCTCCTGGCCCTGGCGTCCCTTGCGGACCTGGCAGTCCTCGTGGCGTCGTCAAGGCCCACGACCCTCAGGCCCTCGCAGGGCGAGGTGGCGTGCTCCGCGGGCTCCGGGGCCACAGTAGCCTTGTCGCACGGAAGGCTCAGGGGCAACCTAGTCAAGGATCAGCTGGTGGCCGGGCTTGAGGCGGGCGAGGGCGGCTCCCTGCTTAGGCTCAGCTGCCCCCACGCTGGCAGCTATCTCCTCTCCTTTGTCAGGTTCACGCTGAGGTCCCCCCTTGGCCTCTTCGAGGCCTCCTGGGAGGACCCCGTGAGGCCGCCCGTCAGGGCGTCGGCGAGCCCCAGGTTCCTGCCGCTGGCGGTCGCGGCCCTGGCCGGGGCAGGGGCAATGGGAGGCCAGGGGACTACGGCTTTCGAGGCCCCCTACACGCTGCCTAGGGGCGAGGACTACGCGTGGACCGAGAGGCTGCAGCCCGGCGAGCCGGCCGAGGTGATAGACTGGAGGGCCACGGCCAGGAGGGGAGAACTCATGGTAAAGAGGTTCTACCCCCAGGGCTCAAGGGAGGTGTCGCTCGTGGTTGACCTGACAGCGACCGACCCTGAGTCGGCTGACGAGCTGGCGGCTGCCTCGCTCTCCATAGCCCTTGGCCTCTCGGGGAGCCTCAGCGTGACGCCTTACATATATGACGGCGAGAGACTGGCCAGAGTTAACGGCATTGATGGCCTGGCCAGGGCGCTGCTTGAAAGGCTGGGGAGGCACTACCCGGAGGCCTTCAGGGTCCTAGATGATTACCCCGGCAGGCTCAGGCTCTCCGAGGGAGTCCCCGAGGGCAAGGTAATAGCTGTGACCCAGCTCCTCAGCCCCCTGCCCTCGCTCCTGCCTCCGGGGTGCACCGTTGTGCAGCCCACCAGGCCCTGGCTCAGGGCCCCCTCCCTGGAGGAGGCTTACCTCATGAAGGAGAGGCACGACCGCGAGGTTTCTCTGCTGAGGGCCTCGGGGTGCCAGGTGCTCTTCACCTACAGGAGGCTAACAACTATTATTATGTAGTTAGGTAGTCCTAGCCAGAGCTCTGCCCCCTCTTCATGGACCTCATGTGCTTCAGCAGCCTGTACTCCATCCTCTTCAGGTACATGCTCAGTATGCCGAGGAGCAGGCTGTTGAAGCCAGTTGCCGTGACCACAAGGGCCATTATGGCGTTGACAAAGTGGTCAACGTGCATGAAGTAGAACTGGTAGGCCGTCATGCCGCCCACCAGCAGGCCGGGCACCATGAGGAGCGCACCTGCAAGGAAGAGCGTGCTAGTCGGGTTGTACCTCCATGAGAGCCTGACCATGTCAAGGGCTATGCTGAGGCCGTGCCAGGGCCTCAGCTTCTTCCTCCCCAGCCTCTTCCTGTACTCTATGTCCACCTCGCCCACGGAGCCCCCGGTTGAGACTATGTGGGCCGCTATCTCGCTCTCCACGCTGAAGCCGCCCATCTCAAAGTTGGCGTCGGCTATGGCCTCCCTCCTCACCAGGTAGAGGCCGCTGAGCACGTCCCTGAGCCTGACCCCAAACATGGAGTCGAAGAGCCACGTGAGCAGCGCGTTGCCGACCCTGTAGACGAGGGGCTGCGAGCTGCCGGGCCTCACGCCTATAACCTCGTCGTAGCCCCCCTCCTTGAGCGCATTTACCATAAGTGGCACGTACTTAGCCGGATACGTGTGGTCAGCATCTATAACAAGTATGAGAGGGGTCCTGGCGTGCTTAAGGCCGCACCTTATGGCGTCTGCCTTGCCCCTGCCCCTCTGCCTGACCACCCTCACCCCAAGCTTTGACGCTATTTCAGGTGTCCCATCGGTGCTGCCGCCGTCGACCACAATTATGTTGTACGGCTGTATGCCGACGTCTATGAGCTCCTGTACCGTGGGCCCTATTCCCTCAGACTCGTTAAAGGCGGGCACTATGGCTGTCACGTCGTCTAAGTTCATGTTTTTACCCCAAAGGTGAGCCCCAGAAACCATGGTGGGAGGGCTTATTTAAGGGTTGAGGTCCCTGCCTCGGCGACGGACGTTATAACTTACACATTTAAACCCCCAGGGGGTTTCTCTAGCAAGAGATAACCATGAGCCTCAGGAGCAACTCCGTGGGGTTCCTGCAGCTGGCCTTTCTGAGCGTGTGCGCCATACTTCCAGGCTCCATATACCTTGTGGTCTCCAGGAACGCCATAGCCTACGCTGGGGCGGCGGCGCCCTTAGCGTTCCTGCTGGGGGCCCTGCTCGTCTTCACCAACGTGAACTCCATATACCAGTTCAGCTCTAGGGTCTCCAGCGCCGGCGGCTTCTACAAGTTCGTCGAGGCCGCATGGGGCAGGAGGGTGGCGGGCGTCATAGGAATGGCCCAGCTCCTGGCCCAGCTGTCGCCAATTATAATAACTCCCATAGCGCTCGCCTGGATCCTTGACGTGGCCCTCAGGGCCCTCTATAATATAGCGGTGCCCCTGTCGCTTCTCGTGGCCCTGGGCCTCCTGACGCAGGCCTTCATGTTTGCCGTGAGCTACCTCGGCGTGAGGCTCTCCGCCAGGGTCGCAATGATAAGCGGGGCCGCCCAGATAGCGGCGATACTCGCTGGAAGCGTAGTCATAGTCCTGAGGAGCAGGTACCTGAGCCTCGAGCCCTTCACGATGCCAAGCGTCGGGCCGGCCGGCTTCTTCCTGGCAGTGCTCACGGGGCCCTACACGGCGTACATAGGGTACTCAACGATAGTTAACTTCGGCGAGGAGGCCAGGGCGCCGAGGGAGACCATAAGGAAGGCCATAGTTGCGGCCATAATAATGATGGCTGCCTTCTACACGTTCGTCGAGTACTCCCTGGTGGTCTCGGTGCCGCCCTCGGGGGTTCAGGGCCTCAGGTCGCTCTTCCTTCCAGCGGTGGCCGTGTTCTCAAGGTACACTGGGAGGGCGTACTCAGCCCTGGTGCTCGCCATAGCCATTTCCGGCTACTTCACTGGAGTCCTGGTGTTCGGCAGCTCCGCCGAGAGGACCATGTTCTCCCTGGCCAGGGACGGCCTGCTGCCCAGGTACCTATGCAGAGTCCATGAGAGGTACGGCTCCCCCTCGAGCGCGTGCATAACCACCTTCGCGGTGGCCGTGGTCATGTCCCTCCTGACGGAGGCTGTCATGGTCGAGCTCTACGGCGTGGTCCGCGGGCTGCTCTATGGAATCCTCTTCTGGATAACCGTGATGAGCGTCCTCAACCTTGCCTATCACGTGGCCGTTAACATCTCGCTCTCCAGGGTGGCCGTAAGGGAGAGGCTCAGGGGACTTGCCACTGCCCTGAGCCACCACCTGCTGCCGGCTATAGGGACAGCAATATCGCTGGTGATAATATACTTCAGCCTGGTCGGCCTCAACGTTCCTGTGCTCTACGCCGTGCCTGCCATGGCGGCCTACCTGGCAGCGGCGATAGCCCTGGTCGTGAGGAGGCTCAGGGGCTGACGGGCTTCTCCACCTTCTCCCAGACGTACTCCCTTCCCCTGAGGTTCTTTACCATGGCCGTCACCAGGAACAGCTGCTCCAGGGCCCAGGTCCTGGCCATGCCTAAAGTCATGGAGGCGGCTATCAGCGCCAGGACCACGGCCGCCGGCAGCGAGCCCAGCGCGGCTGAAGCCACCAGCGACGCGAGCGACGCCAGGGCCAGCCAGGGGTTCACGAGGTGAAGGAACGACTCCCACGCCAGGACGGCCCTGTAGCCCTTGGGGGCCCTCGGCAGGTCCCTGGAGGCCCTGGCCATGTGCTCGACCAGGTGCTGGGCCCTCCTGAGCTTCCACCTGAAGTAGCCCCTGCCGGGCACGTACTCCCTGCAGACGGCGTCGGGCAGCGCTATTGACCTGAGGCCCTCCATCGCGACCCTGTGCGCCAGGTCGCTGTCGTCAGCGCCGGGCCTGAGGCCTCCAAGCTTAGTTGCTAGGTCCCTCCTCACGGCGAGGAGCTCGCCGTGGGCTATGGGGGTGCTGTGCGCCTGGCTCTCCCCAAGCCTGAGCACGTTGTAGAGGGACCTGTAGGTGCCCTCAACCCCCCTCGGGGGCTCCTTTATGCAGGTCACGAGGCCGACGCCTGGGGCGGCAAGTGATGAGAGGGCCGAGCGAAGCGAGCCGGGGGACCACTCACAGTCAGCGTCAGTAAAGACGACGACGTCGCCCCTGGCCTCCCTGAGGGCCCAGTTCTCGGCGGCGTGCTTGCCCGACCTGGAGGCCTCCCTAAGCACCTTGACTGGGAGCCCCCTCCCCCTGGACCACCTCTCGACCTCGTCAGCGGTGCCGTCCGTGCTGGAGTCAACGACTATTATCTCAAGCCTCGAGGGGTCCCACTGCGACGCCACGTTGTCGAGCTTCCCCCTTATTATCTTGGACTCGTTGTAGGTTGGTATGACAACCGTGACCGTGCCGCTGAAGGCGCCCTTCGGCGGCCTGTAGGCCCTCGACCTCCTTAACATTAAGGCATAGTATGCCAGCGCCGAGGCCGCGTGCCAGAGGAGCAGGGCAACGCCCGTTGCAAGCAGCAGGGCGGCGACGTACATGGCTCTCCCAGGCCTTGATGCGCTCCGAGCTTAAAGGCCTGGCCCCTACGCCTCACATGATAGGGCATGAGGAGGAGCCCATACTACATTGACGTCATGCTGGGAATGCCTTACTACTACCTTGACTTCGACTGGGGCCCGCTGGGGGCCCAGGTGCCGAGGCCCGACGGCTTCAGGGTTGTCGAGGAGGTGGCCGGGGCGCCGTGCACGGAGTTCAGGCCCAGCGGCTCGGGCAACATGCACGTTTACCTTCTGACCAAGGTTGGGGTTGACCACTCCACAGCAATGAGGCTCGCCTCAAGGCTCCTGGGCTCCAGGCCCCACGTGATTGGCATCAAGGACTCCAACGCGGTTACATGCCAGCTGGTCTACACGGTTGGGGGCAGCCCGAGGGTCAGGGAGGCCAGGCGGGGCGGCGTCGAGGTCAGGTACCTGGGGGACCACGACAGGAGGGTTGAGCACACGGGCAACAGGTTCTCAATAAGGGTGGTCACCCAGAGGCTCGACGAGCTGGCCAGGAGGGTCTCGGCCCTGGCCTCAGCTAAGAGGCTTCCCGCTTACTTCGGCTACCAGCGGTTTGGCCTCGTGAGGCCCAACAGCCACACGGTGGGCAGGGCCATAGTCAGGGGGAACCTGAGGGAGGCCCTGGACCTCCTCCTCGGGAGGCCCTTCAGCGGCGAGCCCGAGGCCTGGAGGGAGTTCAGGGAGCTCTACGACAGGGGCATGTACAGGGAGGCCCTGGAGGCCGCCCCTCGCAGCCTCTGGCCCGAGGCCAGGGTGCTCAGGGAGCTGCTCAGGAGCGGGGACCCCGCCAGGGCGATGAGGAGGTACCCCATGCCCCTCAGCTTCTTCGTTGAGGCATACCAGTCCTACCTGTTTAACCTGTGCCTCTCAAGGTACCTTGAGGCCAACGAGGTGCCGGAGAGGATAGTGGTGCCCTCCAGCGCCTCAAGGGCCGAGGGGGCCTGCAGGGATGTTATGAATGAGGAGGGGGTCAGTGAGCTGGCCTCCAGCGAGCTCAGCATAAGGGCCAGGGACATGGTGAGGGACTCCTTCATGGAGGTCAGGGGGCTGGGCCTCTCGGGCGAGTGGCTTGAGTTCTCGCTGGGCAGGGGCATGTACGCCACGGTGGTGCTCAGGGAGCTCCTCAGGCAAGACCCGTTAACCTTCGCCGGATAACCTTTAGAAATAATAGTCGCCCCGGCCCAGCTCCCCCGGGCTTAAGCGATGATTAGGTGGGCGGTCCTGCTGATAGTCATCGCGGCTGTCCTCCTGCCCGTAGTCCACGCCCAGGTTGAAGTGAGCTACGTCGGCGCGGTGGAGGCGTTGAGCTTCAACGTGACCTCCGCCCCGCAGCTCCTTAAGCTGCCGCTGTGCGCTGAGCCCTACTCGTATGCGGCCTATGAGCAGGGAGTCGGGAGCCTCTACGCTGAGTACTCAAACGGCACCCTGCAGGTCTCGGTGCTCAGCCCAGGCACGGTTAACGTGAGCGTCTACCTGCCCCCCGCTCAGTCCAGGGGGCGGTGGCCGCCTACTGGATGTACCTCCCCTACAGGACCTACGTGAGCGTGGCCAACGGCAGCGTGCTGGTCTACTACTCAGGCGCCAACGCGACCCTGGTAAACGTGACGACCCTGCTGGCCGGGCCGGGCAACCTCACGCTCTACGTGACCCCGCAGCCCGTGACGACCACATCAACGACTACGACTACAACTACCACGACAACGACTAGCACGACAACCACGATCACAACAACCACTACCACCACGACAACCTCGACTAAGCCCGTAACCACAACCACGTCTACAACTACTACAGCCACTACATCAACGACGACCAGCCCCACGACAACCACTACCACTCCGACAACCACGACGACGCCGAAGCCCACGTCGGACGTCTTCAGGTACGTCACAATAGTGGTGGTCCTGGTGGCTTTGGCCATAGCCGTCTCCGTGGCCGTGACCAGGAGGTGAACCGCTTGAGGCCCAGGCAGCTGCTCGCGGCTTCACTGCTCCTGCTCATCTTGTTGGCAGCAGTCCCCCTGTCGCTCCCGGCCTCCTCGCCGCCCCCTCAGCTGAGCGCAGCCTCGACCGACCTCTCAGTGCTGAGGGCCTACGGGGCTAACGTGAGCTCCCTCAACGCCACGCTCTCCAGGGCCCTCCAGCTGTACGCCGAGGGCAACTACACCGGCGCGGAGGAGCTGAGCCTGCGCGTGATGGAGGCCTCATACCTGTACCTCAGGGCCCAGTCCCCGAGGCCCGCCCCCTGGGCGGAGGCCGCGGGATACCTGGCGGTGCTGGAGTACCTTGCCTCCTCGCTCCGCTTCAACTCCACGTACTCTTCTGCGCTGGAGTCCTACGCTGCCAAGGCCTACGCGCTGCTGTCCCAGGGCAACTACAGCGGCTCCCTGGGCGTGAGCCTCAGGGGCCTTGGGCTTGCCAGCGGGTACTCGGCGGCCATGTCATCGTCTGGCCTGTCGGAGGGGCTGGCCCAGCTTCTCTCCCTGGCCCAGCGCGACGTGCTGGAACTGAACGCCACGGCAAGCGGCGAGGCCAGGGCAAACATGTACAGCGAGGCTGAGGAGCTCTACCTGCTCGTGTCAAGCGCCAACGTCACGTCGCCGGGGCAGCTGGTCGAGCTCTACTCGCTGCTGGCCCTCATAAACAGGAGCGCCCAGCAGCTGCAGCCGCTCCTCAACATGAGCTTCAGGGAGCGGGTGGCCGCCCAGGTCTCAGCCAACTTAAGCCTCGCCGAGGGGCTCCTGGCCAGGGCCGCCAACGAGACCAGCGCCCTGAACTCCACGTACGCGGTCATAATGAAGGAGCTCTCAAACGCCTCCTCGGCCCTCTCGTGCCTGCAGGGGGCCCTCGAGGAGGAGTACCTGCTGAGGGAGCCCGGGAACTGCAGCGCCCCGAGCCTCAGGCCTGGGCAGCTGGAGGGCAACATAAGCCGGGCCCTGGCTGACATCGTTGCTGTGGCCCAGCGGCTCCCGGGCGTCAACGTGAGCCTAGGCCTCCAGGCCGCCTATGAGAACCTGAGCCAGGCCATGGGCTACCTGAACCAGACCTACCTGCTCGTAGAGCAGGCCCTGGGCAGGATGTCAACTGGGGCGACGCCAGCTTTCAGCAACGCAGCGCTCTCCAGCGCCCTTAAGCTAATCAACTACGTCAACGCCTCCCCCCAGGGCCCCTACGTCAGGAGCGCGACGGCCTCGCTTGAGTCCCTGGCCTCCGCCCTGGGCGAGCTCGTGGCCGTAGTTAACGGGAGCGGGGCGAACCTGAGCCTCTCGGCCTCCATAGCCAGGGCCTCCCGCGCCCAGGCCTCAGAGCTGGCCATGCTCGACTACGAGGCCCTTGGGAACACGTCCCTGGCCATAACGGCTTACATAGGCGGCAACGACGGCCTGACCCTTGAGTACTCCTCGGCCTCCCAGCAGCTCGCGGATGAGGCCCTCCAGGACGCCACGACTTACTACATATACGTCAGCGCCCCCGTGAGGGAGCTGCTGGGAAACGTCAGCGCTGCCATAGCCTCGCTCGACGGCTACATAAACTACGCCGTGAACCAGTACCCGACCCCGCCGTCGAAGTACGTCCCCTACCTTAAGGAGGCCGCTAACGCCACCATGCTGCTCTCCATGTCGCTGCTCATGGACGCCGAGGCCTTCAACGTCACGGGCCCCCAGGCGGGCGGCGCCCTGGCCAACGCTACTGGCTACCTCTGGGAGGCGGCCCCTTACGTTGTCGGCTTGAAGGACGTGGCCTACTCAAAGGACCCCAGCCTGGCCCAGCAGCTCTCCCAGGCCGTCGCTGACCTCGGCGAGCTGAGCTACGCTGCATGGTCATCCCTTCTGCTCGGGGAGGCCCTGGGGCAGGCATACCTGGGCAACTACAGCGGCGCCTTAATCCTGGCCAACGCCTCCGCGGCCAAGGCGGCGGGGATAGGCAACTACTCAGCCGCCGTGAGGGGGACGCCCAACCTGCCGTGGCTCAACGCGACGCTCCTGGCGGCCTCGAGGGACGTGGAGGCAATAGTAAACGCCAGCGCGCCCCTGCGGGGGCTCCAGGCCGAGGCCCTTGACCAGGTGAGCCAGGTGGGCTCGTGGGCCTCCCAGGCTTCAGCTGACTGGAGGGACCTGGGCGGGGCCCTTTACCTTGACTCCGAGGCGGCGGGCTACGCCGCAGAGGGGAACTACAGCGAGGCTGAAGCCTACGCCTCAAGGGCCGAGGCCCTCACCCAGGGGGTAACAGGCGGCGGGCCCGTCGAGCTCATCTCGTCGCTGGCCCCGCTCGTAAGCAACCTGAGCGGCTCCCTGATGATGGCCTCCCTGAGGATGGGGGAGCTCTACTCCGAGGCCCAGGAGGACGCGGCCGCCGGAGGGGCCTCCGTGCAGGCCTACGCCTACCTGGGCCAGGCGGTGGGCCTGCTAGAAAGGGCCGAGGCGGAGCTCCTTGAGGGGGGCCAGGGGTCCGCCTACGCTTTAGGGGCCTACAACTACTCGCTCAGGGCAATGGAGGTGGCCAGCGAGGCCGGCGGCGAGGTTACTGCCTTTGAGGCCCCGGCCAAGCTTATAGCGTGGGCTGCCCTGGCCCTGGAGGGGGCCTTCGTGGAGGTTAACGTGACCCAGCTCAACGTTACGGTCATCTCATGCGCTGAGGTTAACGGCACCGCCTACCTGGTCGCCTTCAAGGCGGGGGGCAACATGTACCTGGGGCTCTCGCCGCGGCCCCTTGAGGGCAGCGTTGAAGTGAGGGCCGAGGGGAGGCTCGGTATTATCTACCTGGTGGCCCCCGAGGGCTGAAGTCCCTCTCCAGGGCGGGCGCATAACCCCTATCCCACAGGTGGGATTCTATGTGCCGCATACCCGGGTGTTACTTCTTAAATACCTCAATGGAGACCAAGTAGTCTGGCCAAGCATAGGTGAGCCATGTTGAGATCGTATAAGGCCCTAGCAGCGGTAGTCCTGGCCCTGGTGCTGCTCGCCCCCCTGCTGGGGGCGGCGGCAGCCAAGGCCTACTCGCTGCAGCCAGGAACTGGCAAGGTATTCACCAAGGAGGTCAGCGTCAACGGCATGGTCGAGTTCGCCTTCAACCTGTCGCCAGCTTACGAGGGAGCTGAGGCCCACATATACCTCTCCGCCAACGGCTTGCCAAACGTCTACTACGGCGACGTCGCTATAACTCCCGCCTTCTCGACCAGCAACGTGACGGCAGTGATAGGCAACATTACCATATCAGCCGGTGACGTGTACAACTTCCTCTGGAGCCTGAGCACCAACGGCTCCTCAGAGGACGCCCTCTCCGCAGGGGCAACTAAGGAAACCACGGTGCTCAAAGACCTGATCACCCAGGGATGGGCCCTCGTCTACCTTAAGTACTCGACGGCCGCGCCCGTGCAGTATGGAGGCTCAGCGCCAGCGATAGCGGCTGGGCCATTCAACCTGACCATAAAGCCAATGATAAAAGTCACAATTAAGCCGATGAACAACCTGAGCTACGTGCCAATAGCCCAGGTGACAACGGCCAACAAGGCCTTCCTCAACGTCACTGGCGCCAACCAGTTCGCCTCAGGCATAATAAGCGACGTAGTGAGCAACAAAATGGACTACGACCTATATGGCTCCTTCTCGAACTTCAGCGTGACGACCGGGTCTCTCCTGATAGGGGGTAACTACCCAACCACATCGTCAGACGTCTTCAGCTCAGTCAGTCTAAACTCCAGCGCGACCCCGCCCTCGCTGGGCATATCCGGCACCCTCCTCTCGGGTAGCATAATACTGCCGGCCCTCACAAACGCCGTCCACCTCAAGTCGGGCGCTATGACAAGCTACTTCAACATGAGCGCCTTCCAGCTCAACGTAATTAGCAGCGCGACATCGATAACCATCGGGACGAGCAGCACCGCGTACGTGAAGCTTGAGCCCAGCGGCACCTACACCTACGGCACTGGCAGCGTGACCTTCAGCCCAGTGAACTACAGCCTCACGAACTACGGCGTGAGCCCGTCGACCTTCAGGCCCTACGGCCTCTTCACGCCAAACACGACCTACGGGACCCTGAACATATTCCCGAGCTTTGAGGTAGTCTCAGAGAGCCCAGGCGTTGCCGGTCCAACAGGCCAGCTCAACCCAGGCGACATGCTTACCTTCGAAATCTACGACGTGCCTGAGGACACCACTTTCGCCGCGGTGGCGGCCATAGGCAACGACACGCTCCTGCCGACCAGCCCGTACCTCTACCCGGCCGAGGAGAACTCAGAGAGCTTCTACACCTCAAGCGGCTACTTCGTTGAGTCCCTTGGCTTAACCTTCGCCAACTACTCGTTCACGTACATAGTGTCGCCGCTAAGCGGCTCCGGGTCATTCTATGGCCTCATACCCAACGCGCCCTACTACCCGCTCTCCTACCTGGGCCTCGAGTACGAGCTGCACTACTCGCCGATAGTGGTGTCAGGGACCATAAGCCCGTACAACTTCATAGCCAACGACACGCTCTGGTACAATAAAGCAGGCGTCCCGGTGTACCCGTTCTACCAGGTCTTCACCAGCAACAGGTACGGCATGTTCTACTTCAATACCACCGCCACTGGCAACTACCTGCTGCTCGGCAACTACCTGCTCGTGAGGGGCTTCGGCTTCACCACGTCCCTGGCGCCGGCCGAGTACCCAGTCATGACGTACTCGACGTACTCCTCAACGCTGGCGCCGCTCAGCAGCTCCCTGGTGGCAGCTGACACGTACGGCGACTTCGCCTACATAAGCCAGGTGCCTGTGAGCGGCAGCCTCTACCTCAATGTGTTCTCAAAGGCCCCAGGCACCTACCCTGTAACCGTGGCGAACCCGACCTACACGTCCCTGACCACGAACGCCAGCGGCTTCACGGTGCCCATAAGCGAGCACTCCGGCAACGCCATAGTATACGTCAACCCGACGCCTGAGGTCTTCGGCCCAACGCCCATAGTCACCGGGCTGCTCGGCCAGGTGATGCTGCCGAGCTTCCTGCTGAAGTACCCATACGAGGCAACCCAGTACATAACTAACATGACCGCGCCGCTCATACCCGCCTCGGAGGGCGAGATAAGCACAGTAGTGGTCGCAGGCGCAGGCTTCACTGCCAACGTGAGCACAGGCAAGTACGGCACCGTGGTCCTGCAGTTCAACATGTCCTCGCCGTCGCTGTCGGAGTACTACTTCGCAGGAGTGAACATATCCCAGGTAACCCCGTTCGACGACAAGGCGTTCAGCGGCACCTGGTACGCCGGAGGCTACGGAGTGTTCTACAACGTGCCAGTGCCGAACCTGCCGGGAACCGCGGCGTACATACCTAACGCCTACGACTACGCGTACAACATAAGCATATACAACGCCTCAGTGCAGGCGGGCTCAACCCCGAGCTACACCGGCGTCTTCGTGGCGAGGGCCGCTGACATACTCGTTGGGCAGTATTCGATAGGCTACCTGCTGACCAACTTCACGCACTACAACGGAAGCGTGATAGTCAAGCTGTCGCCTCTGCTCACGAGCCCAGGCTACCTGCTGACCCTTGTAGGCACGCCGTTCACCGAGTACATCTTCGGCTCGCCGATAAGCTACAACACCACGCAGACGCTGAAGAACCCGTACTCACTGCCCGTGTACATAAATGTAACCACTCTGTGCGGCCTGGCGTTAGTGCAGGTACCCATAGGCTACATAATCAACGGCACCCTGTTCAACTTGCAGCTCACTGGCGTGGGCTCAACCCTGCAGGCTGGCGTGACGCTGCAGCTCTGCCCAGGCTACAACACGATAAGCGAGAGCATAACTGGACCATACGTGCCGCAGACAGCCATACCGCCGGTCACAGTGACCAGGACCATAGCGCCGGGCGAGGTGACGCTCTACTTCGTGCAGACCCTGCCAGCGTACCCAGTGCAGGTGCAGGTAGTGGCGCCTGCCTCGGCCAGCGGCTCCCCGGTTGAGGTGCTGGTGCCCACCGAGGTGCCGGTGCTCGGCCTGCCGGTGACCTACACCTCCGACTTCTTCGTGCTCTCGAAGCCTGTCATTGCTGCATACATAAGCACGCCGACCGGCGTGGAGCAGCTGCCGTCCTCAGACATAATGTACGTGACCACGATACCGGGCTACTACGTGTACTTCATAGTACTGCCGAGCAACGTGACCGGAGGGACCCTGGCTGTGACCGTGACGCAGACTGCCACGTACATATTCACTGGCGAGCAGTTCACGGGCGAGGCGGCCGCGGCGACTGGCGTAGTGCAGGTCAACACAACCGCTATACAGGCTGCCCTCAACAAGTTCGAGAGCCAGATAGGCTCGCTGCTGCAGGGACTCAACTCAACGGTCAGGAGCGAGTACGCGGGCCTCTCATCGCAGCTGAGCGGCCTCTCAACCCAGGTCTCAGGCCTCAACGCCACGATAGCCAAGGACTACGCCTCCATGGCCTCAATGCTCAGCGGCCTCTCAACCAAGGTCTCGAGCCTCAACTCAACCATAGCCTCCGAGGCCTCAATGCTCTCATCAGAGATAGGCACCGCTGAGTCCACGCTGAGCGGCTACATAGCTGGCAACTTCAGCGCGGTGAACGCCTCGCTCAACACGCTGGAGACCGACATAACTAACCTGGGAGGCCAGCTGGGCGCCATAGCAAGCAACGTGGAGTCCATAAAGGGCACCGTTAACACCGTGGCCAGCGACCTCAGCGGCATATACTCGTCGCTGCAGAGCGTCAACAGCACAGTGAGCTCTGCCGCCTCAACGATAAGCAGCGTGGCCTCGAGCCTCAGCTCGCTCAGCAGCACAGTAAGCTCAATGAGCAGCACTGTCAGCTCCATAAGCTCAACCGTGACAAGCATGAGCTCAACCCTTAACAGCGTGAGCAGCACAGTAAGCTCAATAAGCAGCACTGTCACAAGCATGAGCTCAACGCTCAGCTCTCTCAGCAGCACGGCCTCAGGCGCTGAGAGTGAGGCCCACAGCGCGGCCTCAACGGCGGCCTCGGCCGCGACCTACAGCCTCGGCGCGCTGATAGTCGCCATAATAGCCCTGGCCCTGATAGCATACGTGGCCTTCGCCAAGTTCTGAGGGCCCTAACTTAACCAACTTTTTCTTTTTATTATTTTTATATTTTTATTTAATTTTCTTCTTCCCGTCGCCTGGCAGGGCTCCACTTATTTAACCCTCCAGGCATCAAGGCAACCCGTGAGGCGCTTTGGCCAGGAGGCTGTTCGTCCTGGGCCTTGACTCGCTGCCGCCATATGTCCTCTACGAGGGCCACGACGGCGGGGGCTTCAAGTTCATAAGGGGGCTCGTCGAGGACTCCGCCAGGTACCTCATGAGGACCTGCCACCCTCCCATAACCGTGCCCGCCTGGATGGTCATGTTCACGGGGAGGAGCCCGGGCGAGCTGGGAATCTACGGCTTCAGGCACAGGAGGCCGGGGACCTTTGACTCCTACGTGGTCACGTCGCAGGACGTGAGGGAGCCTGCCATATGGGACGACCTGGGCAGGAGGGGACTCAGGTTCGGGCTCTTCGGGGTCCCCCCGACGTACCCTCCCAGGCCGCTCAACGGCTTCATGGTGACCGACTTCAACACGCCGGGCCCGCAGAAGCCCTACACGTGGCCGCCCTGGCTCAGGCAGGAGCTCCAGTCCAGCGTGGGCGACCCGCTGTTCGACATCGTCTACAGGACCGAGGACAGGGACGCCGCCAGGAGGGACCTGCTGGCGATGGTTGAGAACCACGGCAGGATAGTGAAGTACCTGGCCGAGGGCAAGGCCTGGGACGCCTTCATATACGTGGAGATAGGCATAGACAGGGCCCACCACGCCTTCTGGAAGTACTTCGACGAGAGGCACCCAAGGTACACCTACCACGAGGTCTACAGCAGGGTGATACCGGAGGTCTACAGCAGGGTCGACTCATGGCTTGAGGAGATGGCCAGGGGTCCCCTCAGGGACTCGATAATAGTGATAGTCAGCGACCACGGCACAAAGTCGATGCACGGGGCCTTCGCAATAAACCAGTGGCTCGAGCAGGAGGGCTACCTGAAGCTTAAGGAGAGGCCGAGGTCCCCCGGCACGGACCTGACGCCAGACATTATAGACTGGGACCACACCAGGGTCTGGGCATGGGGAGGCTACTACTCCCGCTTCTTCTTCAACGTGAGGGGCAGGGAGCCCCACGGCATAGTTGGCAGGGAGGAGCTGGAGGACCTGGTCAGGGAGGTGAAGGGGGCCATCATGAAGATAAGGGGGCCTAACGGGGAGGCCTGGAGGAACGAGGCCTACGAGCCGCAGGAGATATACCCTGTTGCCAAGGGCGACGCCCCGGACCTCACCGTTTACCTAGACGACCTCAACTGGAGGCCCATAGGCACCGTCGGGTGGCCCTCAAACTACACGGACAGGAACGACAAGGGGCCTGACGACTCCATGCACGACTGGCTCGGGGTGCTCTCGGTGTACGACCCGGAGGGCACGGTCAGCAGGGGCGACATGGGCGTAATAGACATAACCAGGGTCAGGGGGCTGCTGGAGGAGCTCTTGGCATCCCGCTGAGGACGCCGTCGCAGAGGGGCACGTCGCCGACGTATATCAGCCTGTTCCCCTCAAGCCTGAACTTGTGGGCCTCCACCCTAGCCCCCGCCTCAACCATTTTGACGAACTGCGAGGAGAACGCTGGGTCCGTTGACCAGTTGGGGGACACGCAGAGGGCGTCGTCCCTCATTATGAGGAACATCATCGTGGCCCCGTGGCCCTCCTCCCTCAGCCTAGCCAGCTCCTCTGCGTGCCTCCTGCCCCTCTCGGTGGGCGCGTCGGGGAAGAGCGCGACCCCGCCAACTACCAGGGTGCAGCCCTTCACCTCGACGTAGGTGTCGTCATACTTGAAGTCCAGCCTGCTGTCCCCGACCCTGACCTCCGGCGTGGCCTCAGGGGGCAGGAAGAGGGAGGCGACCCTGTTGTGGATCCTGCTGTCGACCACCACCCACCTGCCGTTTGACCACGCTGCCGTCACTGAGCAGGACGTCCTCAGCCCCCTGGTGGGCCTCACGAGGACCCTGTTGCCGGGGTATATGAGCTCCCTCAGCCTCCCTGGGTCGTGGAGGTGGCATTCAGTGCCGTCATCAAGTATAACGAGGAACCTGTTGGGCCTCCCCCTCACCCTGGCCTCCCTCAGGGGGCCCTCAAAGGTGTAGGCCACGTCGCCCGGCCTAATGACCCTTCGCCCTCTCGAAGGTTGCTAACAGGCTGGAGTATATGAACTCCCAGGCGCCGGCCTCCCTGAGCCTCAGGTCCTCCGGCCTCCCCTCGCCGACCAGCAGCCTCAGCCTCCCCCTCCTGGCCTCCAGGGCCGAGGGTATGCAGTAGGAGCCGTGGGCCGCTATGACCACCTGGGCCCCGGCCTCCCTGCAGGCCCTTATGAAGGTTGGCCTCCTCTCCCTGGCGTTTAAGGCCGGGTTCTCCACGACCTTCTCCACGGCAACAGAGGTGCCGTCCAGGACACCTAAGGCCATGTACTTTGCCCTGGAGGACACCGCGACCCTTCCGCCCTCGTCAAGTGGTAAGCACGCCCTCAAGCTGGCCCTGGAGCCTGAGGGGCTCGGCCGGGGCTATAAGCGACCTCCTATACCCGAGCAGCATGTTGCCAGTAGCCATGAGGCCGCCGGCGGCCCCGACCTTAGCGCCGGGGCCCAGGAGCACGGATATCGCCGTGACGGCGGCCGCCACAGCGACTATCAGCCAGTGCGGGGCGTCGTAGACCAGGTGCCTCAGGGCGCTCCTCGAGGGCGAGGCTATGTCCCAGTGCACCAGGTAGTGGTCCCTGTACTCCCTCACGTGCACCGACCTCCCGTCAGGCATTACCTTCTCCCAGTCGGCCCTCTGGCCCCTCGGCTCCGAGAGCCACCTCCTCCTGAAGCCGGAGAGCCTGGGGCTCGGCAGCTGGGACTTGAGGAGCGCCAGGTCCCTGTGAGGGGGCATGGAGAGCACGACCTTAACTACGTCGTCCCAGTTCAAGCCCTTCGGCCCACCCTGCCTGGCGCGGCTGCGGTTAATAATCCGTGCTCCCGGCAGGGCCCTGAGGGGCCTTGGCGTCGCTGCTCAGGTACGCCAGGAGGATAATGGGAAGGAGGCTCACGTGGGCCGCCTACAACGCGATGGCCACAGTGGCGAGGGGCCTCAGGCTCGTTGACCCGTCGAGGGAGGGCAGGCCCCTTGGCATAAGCGCCACCGTGATAGTTTACAACGACCCGGACTGGCTCCCCCTGGCCCTTGAGGACGCGGCCTCCGTGGCTGACGAGGTGCTCGTGGTGGACTCCTCCGACCCGTGGGACGAGACGGAGCAGGTGCTTGAGGACGCCAGGTCTAGGCTGGGCGTGAGGGTGGTCAGGCAGTACCCTCCCAGGGGCTACGCCGAGGCCAGGGAGCTGGCCCTCAGGGAGTCCAGGTACAGGTACATACTTGTCTGGGACTCAGACTTCATAGCCTTCGAGGGCCTGGGCAGGGCCCTCAGGGACTTCGTGGAGGGCGAGGGGAGGGACAGGTACGTGCTCCTCTACTGGCCCTTCATAACGCTCTGCGGCGACCTGAGCCACAGGTGCAGGGCTGACAGGCTCCACGAGGAGCACTGGGCCTTCACCTACTCGAGGAGGCTCAGGTACCTGTGGGACGGGAGGTTCGAGTACCTCTACGCCCCGCCCTACTACTTCAGGAGGAGGCTCTCGTCAAGCCCCATGGGGCTCCACCTCACGGGGGTCAGGAGGCCCGAGAGGGTGGCGGTGAAGAGGCTCATGCCGAGAGCTGACTTTTACTCAATAGCCTCGACCCAGGGGGTTGGGAAGGCAATGGAGGCCGTCAGGGCTGAGGCGAGGAGGCTCTACGGCACCGACGACCTCAGGGAGGTGGGCCTCAGGATCATGGAGGAGGACGCCAGGGGGAGGCCGTGCTTCGACGTGGGTCTCCTGCCTAGCAAGGTGCTGAGGCGGGCCAGGGAGATAGGGGTGCCCCTGGGCTCCTGCGGCTCCAACGCTTAAAACTAGGACCAGGACAACGCCCTCGGGAGGGGCTTGCTGCAGGAGGCAGTGGTCGCAGTAATATCGTCGCTCGTCGCCATGGGCTCAGTGATGGCTTTAGAACCATCGTGGATAGCGGTGGCCAGCTCAAGGGGGCTCGTGGGCTCCGACATGAACAAGCCAGACAGAAGGAAGGTGGCCGAGGCGGGCGGGCTCTGGGTCATAGTGGGGGCCTCCCTCGGCCTCCTGGTAATGGAGGCCATAAACACCTTCGTCAACGGCTCCCTCTACAACCCGGTGCCGCTGTTCTCCATGCTCTCCCTCCTCATGCTCACGGGGCTCATAGGGCTCCTGGACGACATACTTGGCTGGAAGAAGGGCATACCCCCCGCGGTGAGGGTGCTGTCAACCATACCCGCCGCCCTGCCGCTCATGATAGCCAAGTACAACGCCTACATAGTTCACGTGCCGATACTTCACGTGCTCTACCTGGGGCTTCTGTTCCCGCTCGTCGTGGTTCCAGTAGGCGTCATGGGGGCCTCCAACGCCTACAACATGATAGCCGGCTACAACGGCCTGGAGGCCGGCATGGGGGTGGTAATGCTTGCCTTCACGGCGGCCTTCTCCATAGTCAAGGGCCTCTGGCTCACTGCGTACCTCTCGCTAATAATGATGGCGGCCCTCCTGGGCTTCCTGTTCTACAACTGGTACCCTGCCAAGGTGTTCCCGGGCAACACGATGACTTACGCTGTAGGCGCCTACTACGCCGGCATAGTGGTCCTGGGCGACATAGCGGCCTTCGGCCTCTTCATGTACATGCTCTACTACGCGGAGCTCCTGCTCTTCATAAGGGGGCTGATGCACGGCGTCTACAAGGAGAACTTCGGCAGGGTGCGCCCTGACGGCTCCCTTGAGCCCCCCTACGACAGGTCCTACAGCCTGACGCACCTCATGATAAGGCTTCAGAGGAGGCTGATGGGGAGGGCCACTGAGAGGGGGGTCACGGTTGGCCTCATGGCGCTGCAGGCCGTAGTCGGCGCCGCTGCCCTGCTGATATTCCTCAGGCTCTCCTGAGCTCGTAGACTATGAAGGCCTCGGAGTAGGCGGCCCTCTGCCTTGAGAACCTCATGTAGCCGTCGGCGTCGCCGGCGACGAAGAACGGCGGGTCCGTGTCAAGTACCTTGACCTGGCCGTTTGAGAAGACCCTGCCCCTGTAGTACTCAATGGGCCTCCAGGTCCAGGAGTCCACGTAGCCGGGCCCCTCCAGGCTGACGTCCTTGGCCTCGTCGAGGCCGAGCCTCCTGGCCAGCTCCGGGGCCGTGACCCTTGCGCCGTCGCTGAAGTACACCCTGTCCACCTCCTTGAACCCGAGCGACAGGGCCAGGGCGTTTGACGGCACATTCCTCTCGCTCGCCATGACCCTGAACACCTTGCCTCCCGTGAGCTCCATAACGTACGCCGCGAGCTGCCTCCCGACGCCCTTCCTCCTTATGTCGCTGCTCACCCCGATGCCCTCCATCCACACGGCGTCCTCGAGCTGCCTGGCGTGAAGGACGCCCACGATCCTGTTGTCGGAGTCAACGGCCTTTATGAAGTAGCCCTCCCTGAGCCACCTGTCGAAGGTGGCGTTTATGTCGACGTGGCTCAGCTCGGGCGCACCCCTCAATATGGACAGCACTGCCTCCCTGTCATCGGCAGTGACCCTCGCGAAGGAGACCTTGACCCTTGAGAGCACGCGCACCACCTTGGTTTAAGTTGCATACAGCTCACGCTTACAGTTCGCATTGGATCTATTTATTTTTTCCCAGCGACCGCTGGGGCCAGCATTAAGATTTATAAGGCTTGTATCGAATATTCGAGTTGGGTGAGCGATATGGGCTGGTGGAGGTTTGGGCGGTGGGGCGGAGGGCCCTGGCCAGGCCACGGGCCCTTCTCGTACCTGCCCCCGTGGGAGAGGCCCGGCTGGGCCATGGCGTGGTACGGCTACTACGGCTACTATGATAAGGACTCAGAGCTCAGGGCCCTTGAGGCCTACAGGCTCTACCTGGAGGACCTCAGGTCGTGGGCCGACGGGCAGCTGAAGGAGGTTGACAGGAGGATAGCCGAGCTGAAGGGCCAGCAGGCCAATGCCTAGGTCCCTAACCTTTTTTAAGTTCTAGCCCCCTGAGCTAAAGGTGAAAGGGGGCTCCATTGAGTGTTAACGTGAATGTGCTAAGTAGCCAGCAGATTATAACGACGTTCCACCAGTACCTGCAGAGCCTGCACCTCAGCATATCGACTTCGAGGGCCCTGATGGCCTACGCCGCCGGGAGCGCCATAACTGTTGGCGTGGCCCTCGTGGTGGAGCTGGTGATAATACTTCACGGCCTCCCCAGGGGCAGGGCGCAGGGGGCCAGGCAGCCCCTGCCTGCAACCCCAAGGGTCTCGGTGATAGTGCCCACCTACAGGGAGGGCGAGAGGGCCCTCAGGGCGGTCAGGTCGCTCCTTAACCAGGACTACCCCAGGGGCCTCTATGAGATAATAATAGCGGCCGAGGCCGACGACCCAACGGTTGACGGCGTGCTGAGGGCCCTCGGCCTCAGGAAGGTCAACGGCTCCGAGGCGACAGTGGATGGCGTCAGGGTCAGGCTTTCCCTGGGCGACGGGATGACCAGGGGCAAGCCGGCGGCCCTCAACAGGGCTGAGTCCATGGCTACGGGTGACATAATAGGGGTCCTTGACGCCGACGGCGTCGCTCCCCCGGACGCCATATCAAGGGCCGTGTCGGCACTCGCGTCAGGCTACTCCGCGGCCCAGCTGCCCAGGGAGGTGGCCCTGCCGCCTGAGGCCAGGAGGACCTTCGCCGGGGCCCACATGAGGGCCCAGGCGGCGGAGATGAGGCTCTACAACCAGTTCCTGGCGCCGGCCCTGATGGGCTTCACGGGCTCCGCCTGGATAACGGGCTCCGGCTACTTCGTGAGGAGGGAGGACCTGGAGGCGGTGGGCCTCTGGACTCCCTGGGCCCCCACAGAGGACCTGGACCTCTCGGCTAAGCTGCTCAGCAGGGACATGAAGGTGGCGTTCCTCAGCGGCAGCCCTGTAGTCGAGGAGCCCCTGACCTCCATAAGGGCTGTGATCAGGCAGAAGGAGAGGTGGGTCAGGGGGTCGATGCTGGCCACCTTCACGGCCCTCAGGGGGGTCAGGAGGACGTGGCCCCTGCTGCTGTTTCTCATAATGCCGGCCTGGGGCTACCTCATAACTCCGTGGCTGGGCATGTTAGCCGTCGCCAGGCTTCACCCGGAGCTGCTGACGTGGACCCTGGCCTGGTCAGCAGTGTGGCTGGTGCCGAGCGCGGCGTACTACATAATCGCCGTGGCCAAGGCTGGGAAGGCCGTGAGGCCCCTGCCGGCGGCCATAGCCCTCTACCTGCTCGCCGGCCTCGTGGCCCTGCCAAAGATGGCCTTCAGGAGGTACGAGTGGAGGGGCTCAAGGTCTTAGTCTCTCCCTCATGTAGCTGTAGGTCAGCCTGAGGCCCTCCTCGAGGCTCACCCTGGGCTCCCAGCCAAGGCTCTCCCTGGCCCTGCTTACGTCGGCGCAGCTCCTCCTTATGTCCCCCGGCCTCGGCTCCCTGAACTCGGGCCTCAGCTCAACGCCCGCCACCTTAGATATGAGCCTGAGGAGGTCCAGGACGCTCACCTCCCTGCCCGTGCCCACGTTAAAGGGCCCCGTGGCCCTCCTCCTGACCGCCTCGACGAAGGCCCTGGCGACGTCGTCAACGTAGACGAAGTCCCTCGTGTTGAGGCCGTCGCCGTATATCACCGGCCTGAGCCCCCTTATGGCGGCCTCCATGAAGTTGTAGATCACGCTCGCATACGGCCCCCTCCTCATCCCTGGGCCGTAGACGTTGAACAGCCTCAGGTAGGAGGACCTCAGCCCGTAGTCCCTGTAGGCCTGCTCAGCAAGCTGCTCGTCAAAGAGCTTAGTGAGGCCGTAGAGGCTCGTGGGCCTGAGCGGCGCGTCCTCCTTAACAGGGACGTCGCTGACGTCGCCGTAGACCGCGGCGCTGCTGGCGATAGTTACGTAGGCGTCGAGCCTCCTAGCCATGTCGAGGACCTCCTGGGTGCCGAGCACGTTGGCCCTCACGGCCCTCGAGGGGTCTTCCCTGGCCTCCACGACGCCCGAGACCGCGGCCAGGTGGACTATGGCGACCTCGTCGCCCCTGGCCATGGCTTCCACGCCCTCAAGGGCCCTCCTGTCGGAGACGTCACCTATGACGAGCCTTGCGCCGGCGGGCACGTTTTCCCTGGCGCCCGAGGACAGGTCGTCAACAACTATTACATCGTGCCCCTCGCTGAGGAGGAGCCGGGACAGGTTGCTCCCTATGAAGCCGGCGCCCCCGGTCACTATGAACTTCAAGCTCGCCCCCGGGCTACCTGCGCCAGGAGGTTATTATCTGAGCCAGTTTGACCGAGCCGTCGTCGCAGGCGGCCGGCTTAGCCTTCATGGCCTCCTCCACGGCCCTCTCTACTCCCTCGGGGGTCACCTGGTCTGGCGGCAGCAGGACGGCGCCTATCCTCTTGGCCATCATGCTGGCCTCGACCATCCTCACCGGGTTCCTCATCCACACCCACTCGGTGTTCGGGGCCAGGACTGTTGGCTTGCCGTACTTGCATGCGGCCTCCACGGCGGTCCTCCCGAAGTGGGTCACAACGACGCTGGCCCCGGCTATCATGTCCTCCAGCTCCGGGCTGAAGCTGAAGGCCCTGAGGCCCGCCCTGACGTAGGGCCCCGGGTCCACCCTGCCTGTCTGCAGCACCAGCCTGTCCCTGATGCCTGAGGCGGCGGCAGCGTCAAAGAGCGCCCTGTAGCCGTAGCTTCCGGCCGTCACAAGGACATAGCCCTCGTCCCTGACCCTGTAGTGGAGCTTCCCGAGCAGGGGGCCCACTACAACCCCCTTGGGCGCGAACCTCCTCTGCTCCTCCCACTGAAGGGCTACCAGCTTAGATATGGGGGACAGGGCCCTGACGGCCCTGCTCGGCTCCACGAACCTCTCAGTGGCCTCTATTGTGACCAGCCTCGCCCCCTTGAGCCACGCCGCTATGCCAGAGGCTATGCTGTGGTTGCTCCCGCTAGCCACGGCCACGTCGTAGCCCCTGGGGACCCTGGCAAGCGACCTGAGCAGGGCCCCCGGGAGCCTCAGAACCCCCTCTGCGAGCCCCTCGCCCGGGTCAAGGAACTTCGGCGTCCTCGCGACAACCCTGCCCAGCCTGGAGACCTGCTCCTCGCTCCACCTGTCGCCCTCCGGTATAACGAAGTCAACTATCGCCCCTGAGTCCACGAGCCTCTCCGCCAGGGCCAGGGCGTGCCCGGTGTGGCCGCCGCCGCTCGCTATTATCAGCGCCCTCAAGCTCCTTCGCGGCTTTAAGCTGGCTAGGGGCTCTTAACGCTAACCGTCCTCGGAGCCAGTGTTAAAGGAAGCCCCTACGGGTGAGGCTTATCATGTTTAGGTAAAGTAATCATAACATATATTGAAAGGTAGCGGCACCGCCTTACGAAAGTCAACAGATAAATTCTCTGAATGTAATACCACAAGGCAGCGTGGTAGCATGCGGCACGCGTTGAAGCTAGTCCTTGTAGCCTCCCTGTTCGTAGTGTTCAGCCTGGTGCTGCTCAACCCGCTCGCCTTCACTGCGAGGGCCCAGACGTCAGGGCAGCCCGCCTCCACAATAATACTGAAGAGCTACTCCGGCTCAGACACTGCAGGCGTCGGCGACTTTGACCACGGCTACATAGCGTTCTATGACTACGCAATACCTCCATACAAGATGGGCACGCTGCCCTCAGGGGCGGTGGCCTACGAGATGCCCTCAACCTACTACGACGTGCTCCTGAACCCGGTTGAGTACATACAGAACCCCAGCGGGCAGGAGGTCCTCAACCCGTTCTACTACCAGAGCGTCAGGTTCGCAATTAACTACATAGTTGACAGGAGCTACTTTGTCAACGACGTCCTCTACGGCTATGGGATACCGTCCCTGACCCTGTACGGTGGGGAGTATGAGATGCTGACCACCTCAAACGTGACCGCGAAGTTCTCCAACATAACCTACAACCCGTCCTACGCGAACGAGACCATATACAAGACCCTCACGGCCCACGGCTACAAGTACATAAACGGCCAGTGGTACTACCCCAACGGCCAGCCCGTGGTGATATACGTCTTCGTCAGGAGTGACACCACCGTGAGGTACATCTACGCCTCATTCCTTATAGACCAGCTCAAGAGCCTGGGCTTCGAGGTGCAGCCGATATACGGCAACCTGCAGAAGGAGATAACAGACATATACAGCATGGTGCCTAACGAGACCACCTGGAACGTGCTCATAGAGGCCTGGGGCGGCACCTACGGCTTCTACGACTGGAGCCTGCCGGCCTCGCTCTACGGTGCTGCATTCGGTAATCTGCCCGCAAGCGACGCCTACGGCACGGCGTGGGGCCTAGGGGTCAACACGACCAACATACAGGAGCCTGAGCTGACCCAGGAGCTCAACATCATAGACAACCTGAGCCTCAGGCTCGCCCTCAGCGAGTTCACAAGTGAGCAGCAGTACTACGAGTGGCTTAACACGATAAACTACTATGGCATAGTCTCAGCCATAAGGATCGGCCTGGGCATGAGCCTGATACCGATATTCGTCAACAGCAACATGGTGACTGGGCTGGTGCCCAACTACATAGAGGGCCTGGTGACCCCGTTCAGCTTCCTGAACGCCAGGACCCCAACAGGAACCCTCACCATAGGTGTGAGGCACCTGGCCATGGGAAGCATGAACCCGGTGGCCGGCTTCACTGACTCCTACAGCGTCGCCACAGCCTCGAGCGTCTTCCTGCCGATAATATACTACATACCTGGCAACGGCTTCCCTGTGCCCGCTGGCTTCACCTACAAGCTCGTGGCCCTGTCCCCGGTGGCCAACATAACCGTGCCCACGTCGGCCCTCATGTACAACGCCACCAGCATGAAGGTGCAGCACGTGCCCCCGAACACAACTGCCAAGGTGGCTGTAATAGTTAACTTCGCCCCGCTCCTGCAGAACGACAGGTTCGTTGACGGCCAGCCGATAACGCTTGCTGACCTCATAGAGCAGTACCTGATAGCGGCCAACGTGAGCCTGTCAAGCAACAGCCCAATATACGACTCGACGGCGGCCGCGGTTTACGGCCCGTCGCTGCAGCAGATAGTCGGATTTGAGATACTGAACAGCACCTCGCTGGAGATCTGGAGCACCGCGTGGTGGTTCAACCCTGAGTACGCCGCCCTGAGCACCGTGGGCGACTTCATAATACTCGGCTACGCAGAGCCCGGAGGCGGAATGATGCCCTGGCCGCTCTACGCAGCCATGGCATACGTGGTGGCCCACGGCGAGGCGGCGTGGAGCACGGGCGCTGCCACCAGCGAGCACGTCGACTGGCTCAGCCTAGTGAACCCAACTGACGTGGGCAACGTGCTCAAGGCCATGCAGCTCTACAACAGCACGGGCTACATACCAGAGGGCCTGCTCGAGGTCCAGAGCCTGAGCGGCGTCCAGCTCGTTAACGAGACGTTCGCACATGAGGCCTACACTGACGCCATAAACTACATCAACACCTACGGCAACGCAGTCATAGGCGAAGGGCCCTACATGCTGGTGGCCTACCAGCCCGGCCAGTACGCCAAGCTCGTGAGGAACCCCTACTTCAACGTTCCAGTGCCCAGCATACTAACCAGCACCCCGGTGCTGTACTCCGTTCACGTGGCCCTGCCGCCGCTGGGCATGGTGCCGGCCGGAGGCAGCATAAGCGCCACAGTCTACGGCACGCCTGACGGGACGAACGTCACGACAACGCAGAGCGGCGTGTTCGTGATAGCACAGTTCGTGACTCCTGAGGGCGCCGTAGTAGCGCAGGAGAACCTGACCAGCGGCGCTGACGGCTCGGTGAGCATACCTGTGCCCGCGAGCCTGTCGCCTGGAAGCTACTACCTGGTGCTGTGGGCCTACACGCCTGCGAACATACTGCTTGACCCAGTGAAGGTGCCCATAACTGTGACTCCGATGGTGACCACCACGACCACCACTACAACCACCACAAGCACGACCACAACAACGACGACCACAACAACGCCTGTGGCCACCACAAGCACGACCACAACAACGACGACCACAACAACTTCAACCACGCCGGTAACTACCACGACACCTAAGCCTGTGACCATCTCGACTACACTGATAGTGGGAATAGTCGTCGTTGTAATAGTTATAATAGCCGCCGTGGCACTCCTGGCCAGGAGAAAGTGAATGGCCAGGGGTGACAGCCACTAATGGGTTATAAGACTTTTTTAGCTAAGACTGCGATTATATACATTACTGTACTTTTTGCCGCCATGATTATACTCTATGTCTTCACCTACCCCGTGATACAGAAGCTTTACGCCGACTACGTGAAGTACTCGGCCAGCCAGCTGAAGACGGAGCTCATAAGGCACGCCAGGGGAAGCCTCAACCTGACCCAGGTAAACCTTGAAGTCGAGAGTTACGAGAAGTCCCTGGAGGCCGCCTACGGGCTCAACCAGCCCCTCATAGTCAGGTTTGCCCTGCAGATGAAGGCCCTGATAACCTTTCACTTCGGCGTCACCCCTCCGGGCGTAAGCTACCCGGGCTACACGTCATCTAATAACATAGCCCAGATAATTGCCGTAGCCCTGCCGAGGACTATAATACTGTTCACGACTGGAACAATAATAATAATTGCGGTGGGAACGCTCCTTGGAGTGCTGGCGGCCAGGTACCAGGGCTCCGCCTACGATAAGGCCATACCCGTGATAGCCGTCGTGCACCAGAGCCTGCCCACGTGGTGGATAGGCTTCCTGCTCATAGCGGGCCTGGCCTACGGTCTCCGCTGGTTCCCGCCCGGGGGCATAGTGAGCGCCGGGCTCAACTTCTCCAGGGAGCCCCTTCAGTACGTGGCGAGCCTCCTGGACCACATGACCTTGCCGCTCCTGGCGTTCTTCATAGTTAACGTGGGAGGCTTCGCCTACGTGGTCAGGAGCCTGACCCTGGCAACAACCAAGGAGGACTTCGTGCTCACGGCTAAGGCCAGGGGGCTGCCAGAGAGGAGGATAGTGTTCGGCCACATACTTAAGACGGCATCGCCCTCAATAGCGACTCAGGCCATGCTGTGGCTGGCGAGCTCCTTCGCCGGAGGCCTGACCACCGAGATAGTGTTCGTGTGGCCAGGCATAGGGCTGCTTACGTATTATGCCGTGCTTGAGTCGGACGAGGCGACCGTTATGGCGATAACTTACGTGCTGACCCTTGTGCTTGTAATAGCGTTGTTCCTTAACGAGATAATAAAGGGGATACTGGACCCGAGGATAAGGGCAAGCCAAGGGTGAATTTGAATGTCGGAGGAGGCAGGATCCAGCTTTACGTTCTACCTGAAGTACGTGCTGAAGAGTAAGAGCGCCCTGGCAGCGCTCGTGATAATATTTGTGTTTGTTGGGCTCGCCGCCTACGTGAGCACGTGGCCCAAGAGCGTGGCTTTCAACTACATAAACAACCTCCAGTACTGGGAGAGCGCATACCCAACGGTCGCGGCGCCTTCCTGGATGGCGGCGCTGAGCCCCTCCAGCTACGCCCCCTCCCTGTACGTGAACCCCCACTCCGTGAAGGTGTATGAGCACGTCGGCACCGTCTACGTGTATGAGCTCACGTACATCTTTGAGTGGCGCTACTCAAAGGTCCCAACGGACGTGGTATTCAACTTCGCCTCCAACGCAACGATGCAGTACATGCTGGTGGAGTGGGTTAAGCCCTCAGGGTCAACTGTCAATGCCACAGTGACCGTGACGGGAACGACGTACTCCTTTGACCTCAGCGCCCTGGCCAAGCCTCTCTCGGCCTACCTGCTCCAGAAGACGGGCACCGTGCCCACGGTGCTGACCACGCAGGCCCTCGCAACGGCCCTGTTCAGCAACCTCTCCAGGAGGACCGTGGGCCCAACGGAGCTGGGCACCTACAGGGTGAATGTCTTCATCGCGACCGCCGGGCCCGCCAAGTTCAAGGCCGCCCAGGTGAGGGTCATGGGGAACGCCTACGGGGCGCTGGGCACAGACATCTACGGCAGGCCGATATTCCTTGGCATACTGCTTGGGCTCCCCAACGCGCTTGAGATAGGGGTGGTCACCTCGCTGCTGGGGGTGCTCATAGGCGCCTTCATAGGTGGATACGCGGGCTTCCTGGGCGGCAAGACGGACGCCGCGCTCAACTGGTTCAGCACGGTCATACTGGCCCTGCCAGCCCTGCCGTTCCTGGTGGCCCTTGGGCTGCTGCTGAAGTCGGGCCTCTCAATAATGGAGGAGGCCCTCCTGATAACCTTCCTGAGCTGGCCGTTTTACGCAATAATAGCCAGGAGCGCGGCCCAGAGCATAAAGACAAACTCGTTCGTCGAGGCTGACAAGCTGATGGGCATACCCTCCTACAGGACGTTCCTGACGCACTTCCTGCCCAGGCTGGTGCCGTTCATAGTGGCCTACACCGTGCTCGGGATACCCGGGGCGATACTGCTTGTTGAGACGCTCGCCTTCATAGGCATAGCCCCGCCCAACATAGTGACGTGGGGAGGCATACTTGACGCCGCGTACGACGCCAACGCCGCGCTCAACGGGTGGTGGTGGTGGATACTGTTCCCAGGCCTTATGATAGTCTTCGTCAGCCTGCCCTTCGTAGTGGTGGGCTTCGCGATAGAGAGGGCCTCGTTCGGCGGAAGGTAAGTGCATAAGCCTTTTTGCCAGGCCCCTTCTTTCTCCTGGGACCAGCGTTGAGGATAGCGGTCGTCGGCAGCAGGGGCTTCGGCTCCGTCCACCTGGCCGCCATGTCGAGGCTTAAGGACGAGGGCTTCGACATAGAGTACTACACCTACAGCTCCTCCGAGCAGGAGGCCAAGGCCATAGCGGAGAGGTTCGGGGCCGCGGGCTACTTCACAAACTATGATGACGTCCTCTCGTCGAAGGTTGACGCGGTTGACCTGGTCATAAGCCACGACGCCCACATGCCCATGGCGACGAGGGCCCTCAGGGCGGGCAAGCACGTCATGCTTGAGAAGCCCATAGCCAGGAACATGGAGGAGGCAGAGGCCATAGTCAGGGCCGCTGAGTCCTCCGGCCTCAAGTTCATGGTTGCCGAGAACTACCACTTTGACGAGACTTTCAACGAGCTCTACAGGCAGCTGCCCAACGTGGGCAGGGTTCACACGGTGATAGTGAGGGACATACACTACAACCAGCCGAGGACCTGGAGGAAGGTCAAGGAGCTCATGGGCGGCGGGGCAGTCATAGACGGCGGCATACACATGATACACGTCATGCTTAACGTGGCGGGCGACTACTCGTCCGTGTGCTCCATGGTCTACCGCACGGGCAGCGTCGACATGGAGGGGGAGGACGTGGGGGTCGCGATGTTTAACTTCAGGTCGGGCGCCAGGGGGGTCTACATGTACGGCTGGGCCTTCAGGAGCGCCGCCCCGGCGCCCATAATAGAGGTCTACGGCGACAAGGGGTCCATATACGAGGACCCCTCCTCGAGGCTCTTCCTGGAGTCCAGGGGCTTCAGGTACTTCGCCAGGCACGGGGACCTGGTGGTCAACGGCTCAAGGGTTGAGGTGGCGAAGAAGGACATGATAGGTGAGGAGGTAAGGGCGTTCGCCGACTACGTTGACGGCAGGAGGAAGGACAACCCTATGCCCACCGAGCTTGAGCTCAGGGACCTCAGGGCCGTCCTCGACATATACTCCTCCTCAAGGTGCTGACCACTTCTTGGCCCTCTCCACCTTGTCCTTAATGCAGAGGAGCGCGACGTCGTAGGCATACTCCACGTCCCTCTGGGTCAGCACCCTGTAGGCGGTGCCGCTCCTCAGCATGTAGTGTCTCCTGAGCACTGCAGGCACTATGGAGTCCAGGTCCTCGCCCCTCATTATCATGGCGGCCACCTCCCTCACGACCTCGTTGTTGCAGTCCCCTGGCCTGAACGGGGTGGACCAGCTCCTGACCTTTACTAGGCCTTCCTCGACGCACTTGGCGGCCCTGAAGTAAAGGGACTCGAACTGCTCGTCGTTCATGTCAAGCTTAAAGTCGTAGTGTAGGGCGGCCCTTATCATCTCCTTAGTCATCCCCAGCGCTATGAGCCCTGCCACGGCCCTCAGGGTGCCCCTGCACTCCTCGCTCATTTTGCAGCACATGCTAACTGTTTTATTTTACGGCAAATTACGCCTTCGTGGCGGTCCAATGGACTGGCTGGCCATAGAGAGGGCAATGGTCAAGGCGCCTTACCACGTTGACTACGTTGTGCCCAAGGACTCCGTGCCCAGGCCTGAGGAGCAGTGCCTCGAGCCCTCCTTCGGGAAGCCCAGGGGGCAGCTGAGAAACTGGAGGGCCACACTGAGCGACGGCAGCTGCCTCCACGTGCTCGAGTTCAAGCACTTCTACGTGGTGCACAGGGACAGGGCCAACCTGAACGACAGCGTGATAAGGCACGTGGCCCTTGACGAGCCCAGCATGGCCGTGCTCTCCTTCTGGCTCCCCCTGCTGGAGCTTCTCAGGGCGCTGCTTAGGGCCAGGAGGAGGAAGAGGCTCAGGGCCATGGGGAGCCCCTGCTACTAGCCTTATTAGCTTCACAGCCAGGCGCAGGCCGGGGATGGCGTTGACCGAGGAGAGGGCCCAGGTGTCCATACCCAGGGACCTCTACGAGAAGGCCAAGAACTACGTGGAGGCCCAGGGGACCTTCAAGTCCGTTGACGAGCTCGTTGAGTTCCTCCTCAGGCAGCTGCTGGAGGAGCAGGAGACCAGCGTCATGAGCAAGGAGGACGAGGAGGCCGTGAAGGACAGGCTCAGGAGGCTCGGCTACCTCTGAGCCTTGAGGTTATGAGGTTAACCAGCTTCTCGGCGTTCTCCTCAACGCTGTTGTTTACAGTGTCAAGCACCAGGTCGGGGCTCAGCGGCTCCTCGTAGGGGTCCGAGATCCCCGTGAAGTGCCTGATCTCACCTGCTAGGGCCTTCCTGTAGAGGCCCTTGGGGTCCCTCCTTATGCACTCCTCCAGCGGGCACTTGACGTAGACCTCGAGGAAGTCCGCCTCCTCGGATATTATCTTCCTGACCTCCTCCCTGGCGTCCCTGTAGGGGGAGACGAAGCTGCATATCACTATTACCCCGTTCCTTGCCAGGAGCCTGGCCACCCACGAGGCCCTGACCAGGTGCCTCACCCTCTCCTCCTTTGTGTAGCCCGCCTCGGGGTCTATGTGGGACCTGAACCAGTCGCCGTCAAGCACCTCGACCCTGTAGCCCATGGCCCTGAGCCTCTCGGCCGCGGCGTTTGCTATCGTGGTCTTGCCGCTTCCCGGCAGGCCTGTCAGCCAGGCAACTAGCCCCCTCAAGCCCCAACACCGCCGAGCCGACGCGTCCTAAGGGGCTTTAAAGCGTGGGCTTTAATTAAGCTTAATTAAGCTTAAATATCCCTAATTAAATTTAATTAGGCGGTGAAGCCAATGGCCAGGAGGCCTGAGGGCGAGAGGGGGAGGTACACGACAGTCTCAATACCGACCCCGCTCTACGACAGGATAAAGAGCCTCATAGCAGGCACCGGCTTCAACAGCGTCTCCCAGTTCGTCACGTACGTCCTCAGGGAGGTGGTGAGCGACATGGAGAGGGAGAAGGTGCAGAGCGCCGTGAGCGAGGAGGAGAAGGAGGAGATACTGAGGAAGCTCAAGAGCCTGGGCTACCTGTGAGGTGTCCAGGATGGCATCCCAGCCCCACGGAGGAAGGCTTATTGACAGGGTGGCCAGGGGGCCCAGGGCGGAGAAGCTCTCCTGCGAGGCCGCTGAGCTTCCGGCCGTTGAGCTCTCCGGGGCGTTAGCGTATGACGTGGCCAACATAACGCACGGAGTCTACAGCCCCCTCGAGGGCTTTATGACAGAGGACGAGTACGAGAGCGTGCTGAGGAACTCGAGGCTCACGAACGACCTCCCGTGGACCATACCCATAGTGCTTGACGTGGAGCCCAGGCTGGCCAAGGAGGTCCTCGGCTCGGAGATAGCGCTGTCCTACAAGGGCGTCAGGTTCGCCATAATGAGCGTTGAGGACGCCTACCAGTGGGACAGGAAGGCCTTCGCCGAGAGAGTCTTCGGCACCACCGACCAGGCCCACCCGGGCGTGGCCCTCCTCTACAGGAGGGAGGGGCAGGCCCTCATAGGAGGCAAGGTTGAGCAGTTCGCTGAGCTGCCCGAGCCGTTCGAGAAGTACAGGCTGTGGCCCAAGGAGACCAGGGTGCTCTTCGACCAGCTGGGCTGGAGGAGCGTAGCGGCGTTTCAGACAAGGAACGCCCCTCACATGGGGCACGAGTACGTCATGAAGGCGGCCCTGAGCTTCGTCGACGGCCTCTTCGTGAACCCCCTCGTCGGCTGGAAGAAGCCAGGCGACTTCACGGACGACGCCATAGTTGCTGCCTATGAGGTCCTGCTGAGGGACTACTTCCCCAGGTCGAGCTACGTCTTCAGCGTGCTCAGGATGAAGATGGTCTACGCAGGCCCCAAGGAGGCCATACACCACGCCATAATAAGGAAGAACTTCGGGGCAACCCACATAATAGTTGGCAGGGACCACGCTGGCGTCGGCTCCTTCTACGGCCCCTACGACGCGTGGAACATATTCAAGGAGTTCCCAGACCTTGGGATAACCCCGCTGTTCCTCAGGGAGGCGTTCTACTGCGTGAAGTGCGGCGGCATAGTTAATGACAAGATATGCCCTCACGGCGACGAGTACAGGAGGAGGATAAGCGGGACCGAGATAAGGAAGCTCCTCTCGGAGGGCCAGAGGCCGCCGGACTACATGATGAGGCCAGAGGTGGCCGACGCCCTGATAAAGCTCAGGGACAGGCTCTTCATAAGCTCCTCCTCTCAGTGAACGCAAGTATTATGGTGCCGACTATTATTGCGTCAACAGAGTAGCCCACGGCGTTGTTATAGAAGCCGTGCTCCAGCCTAATGGGCTCCAGCCTCAGCGGGCCCGTCGGCGCGGGCTCCCCGCGCGAGGCGCTGACGTTAAGCCCCTGCAGGGACAGCCTGTAGGATCCCAGGGGGCTCAGGTGGGACCTCTCCAGGAGGGAGGGGGTGACCACCGCGGGCCTTGAGGACGTGGCCCACCCTATGACGGAGCCGTTGGCCTCAAGGTAGCCCTGCACGGTCCCATTGATGTAGAGAGCTATGTAGTCGCTCCCTGAGCCCACGAACAGCTGGCCGAGGTACACGATGCCGTGGAGGAACGGGTAGGCGGCGGTCAGGGAGAACGGGTAGTCGAGCGCCGCCGTGGTCTCGGCCTCTGGAAGTCCGCCGTAGGTGTATAGCACTGAGGCCCACCCGGACGGCGGCCTAAGGTAAAGGGCGAGGCCGTTCAGAGTCCTAGCAGCAGCGAAGACGTAGGCCTCATCGCTGTAGACATATGCCGTCCCGTTAAGGGATATCATGGCCTCCTGCAGGTCGTTGACCATCTCCGAGCCCGCCAGGAGCGGCGCCCCGTCGTAGCTGCCAACGTAGTCTATGGTGACGTTGCTGCCGTAGTAGTACGCCTGGGCCCCCGAGGGGTTCACGTAGACTAGGTAGCTGTCGCTGAAAGCTACGGCAACCCCGCCACTGAGCGGGGCCGCGCTGTAAGGGGGCACCAGGGTGGTGAAGTTAGTCGCGTACGCCCTCAGCGAGCCGTTCCTCAGCGAGACCGCCAGGAGCCTGTAGGGCGGGAACGGGGTCGTGTTGAGCACGCCGGCCGCGGCAACGACGCCGTTTTGACAGGAGACGGCAGTGAGGTAGCCGTAATCATCAACGCTGTAGTACGTGGCCTCGGAGCCGCTGAGGTCCACCAGCGAGGGCCTGTCGTGGGATGAGCCGACCACTATGAGCTGGTCCCCCAGCTGGCACGCGGCCGTCGCGGTGACGTTAAGCGAGAGCCACCTGCCGTTGAAGTAGGCCACAGCCGTGCCGTTCCCATCGGCGACCACCCACCCGCTGCTTGGGCTGAAGTAGATGAGCCTGCGGCCCTCCAGGAGCACCCCCCAGTCGGTGGAGGCGCTCACGTAGGGGTAGGCGGCAGCGAAGATGGCCCCGGCTATCAGTATTGAGTAAACTAGGACCGCCACAGCCCACCTAGGTATCAAGCTTGAGCCCCGTGCTCGGTCGCCTGTGAAGTTAAAAGCGGTGAGCAGTGCGCGAGGGAATGGAAGCCCAGCGTTGCATTATGCAGATATGCATATAACTCTTCCCGACACTTTAAGTTCCTTGAGGTGAAGTTATTGGACATCAGGAGGGCCCTCGCCGCGGCCGCGTCAATGCTGTTAATAGCGGCCATAGTCCTCTACCCCGCGACCTCGCTTGCTGAGGGCGTTCACGTCAACAAGAGCAACTACATCTACGTCTACCCCAACAGCGCGGTAGTCGTGTTGGTTAACGGGACGGCGTCGCTTGAGCACGAGGTCCCCAGGGAGAACCTGAGCCTTGAGGTCACGTACTACAGCGCATCGACCTACCTGAGGCTCACATACAGCGGCCAGCTGCCCAGGCACGCGCACTTCAAGTTCAGCGGGATGGGCAAGTTCGAGGGCAGCGGGCTGGGCCTGCAGTCGCTTAACGCCTCAGGCTTCATCAACAGGACCTCCAACGGGAGGGCGTCGGAGCTCAGGTTCAACGGCACTGTGGCCGTGGTGGGCAGCGAGGGCCAGTTTGAGGCCAACGTGAGCCTCTACAGGCTCATAGAGGCGGTTACGTCGCCCTCGCCCGAGTACGTTATAACGTTAAATGTGAACGTGTCCCACACCCCGTACCTTGCGCCCATACAGCTGGCCAAGTACGAGAGCCTGAACACTACGGGCATAAACATAACTGAGCTCAAGGTCTACGAGAACTCGACGTTCACAGAGGTGCTGCTCAAGGCTGTAGTTAACGCCACGCCAGCGCCGCCCAACACCACCCTGGGCCTGGTGCAGGCCCTCATAGGGGCGGCCCTGACGCCCGGCTTCATAAACGGCAGCTACCACTATTACGTTAACTACCAGGCCAGGGTGGCCTCAGGGGAGGTCAGCGTAAACGCCTCCAACGACCTGATAGGGCTTCTGGGGAAGGCCTTAACTGGGGGCGCGCAGGCCCTAGCCAAGCAGGGCGACCTCCAGGGAGGCGCGGACCTGGGTGACTACGGTGGCCTCCTGGGCGAGCTGGCTGACAACGCCGAGCCATTCATCAACGCCACGTCAGAGCTCATAAGTTACATACAGCAGAACTTCAGGGTAGTGGTGCCCTCGACGGAGGAGATAAACGTAACGGGCTACGGCCACAGCGTGACTTTCAGCTTCAGGAGCCCCATGATAATAAAGGCCAACGCCAAGAGCCCCAAGGACACGCTGGTCGCCATACAGTACCTCTTCAGCAACGCGTCGCAGTTCTACGAGCAGAACGGGCTTGACCACATAGCTAAGGCCTTCGCCTCCGTCGAGGGGGAGGAGGTCACCCTTGTTGGCGTCGACGGCGTCGCTGTGAAGCCGTCGCAGACCACGATAGGCAACCTGAGCTCCGTGGTGGTAACTGTGCCGAGCGGCAGCGCGCCAGCCAAGGAGGTCATAGGAGGCTCTGCAGTGGTAGTCGGACTCCTTCTCGTGGCCTTCTTCCTGCTCAGGAGGCACTGAGGCCCGTCGTTTAGCCCCTTCATTTGTTCCTTCACAAGTGCTAACACTTTTTATGTAGTTGTATAACAGGCCTCTGGGACTAAGCTTGGCGTTCGGTCCCAAGGCCACGATAAAGAGGTATGTAATATTCATGGACTTTGATGGCTTCAGGTACAGGGGCCACGAGTCCATAGAGCTTGAGACGCAGGAGGACCTGAGGCTTGACGCAAAGGGCGTGAAGGTGACCTCGGTCAAGGCCAACGGGTCCCCGGTCCAGTTCGCGCAGGACGACGAGGGGGTCACGGTAAGGACCGGCAGGTTCTCGGGCACCCTCGAGGTGGACTTTGAGGGCGAGGCGGCTGAGAAGCTTGTGGGCATATACAGGGCCCCCTACGAGGGCGGCTACGTCATATCGACGCAGTTCGAGTCCGTCCACGCCAGGGAGATGTTCCCGTGCGTCGACAACCCGGCCTACAAGGCCAGGTTCAAGCTCTCGGTGAGGGTGCCCAGGGACCTCCACGCCATATCAAACATGCCCATAGAGAGGGTGACGCTTGATGGCGACAAGAAGGTAGTTGAGTTCATGGAGACCCCGCCCATGTCGACCTACCTGCTATACGTAGGCATAGGCAAGTGGGAGGAGGTAGTCGACAGCGGCGGCCGCTACGTGCTCGCCGCCGTCCCGGGCAAGACAAAGTACGGCTCCCTGGCCCTGTGGGCCGCCAGGAACAGCGTGGACTTCTACGAGAGGTACTTCGGCATACCATACCCGCTGCCCAAGATGCACCTGATAGCCGTCCCGGAGTTCGCCTTCGGCGCCATGGAGAACTGGGGCGCCATAACCTTCAGGGAGAGCGCCCTCCTCGCGCCTGAGGACGCCGACATGGCCCAGCGCAGGAGGGTCGCCGAGGTGGTGGCCCATGAGATAGCCCACCAGTGGTTCGGCGACCTTGTGACCATGAAGTGGTGGGACGACCTCTGGCTGAACGAGAGCTTCGCGACATTCATGAGCTACAAGGCGGTCAGCTCCTTCGCCCCGGAGCTCCTCATGTGGGAGAACTTCCTGCTCGGCGAGACCGACGGCGCCATGGTGAGGGACTCCCTGAGCACGACCCACCCAATACACGTGGAGGTCTCGTCACCTGATGAGATAGAGGAGATATTTGATGACATAAGCTACGGCAAGGGAGCAAGCATACTCAGGATGGTCGAGTACTTCCTGGGCGAGTCGTTCAGGAAAGGGCTGTCGTCGTACCTGGAGCACCACGCCTACTCAAACGCCGTGGCCCAGGACCTCTGGACCGCCATACAGCCGTTCACGTCGGTGCCGGTGGCGGACCTCATGAACGACTGGATCACGAAGCCCGGCTACCCGTACCTCAGGGTCACGGTGGAGGGCAGCAGGGTGAGGCTCGAGCAGCACAGGTTCTCGCTCTCAGGAAAGCTGGAGGACCTGACGTACATGGTGCCGGCCACCATCGAGGTCAACGGCAGGAGGGTAGACGCCATATTCAGCTCCAGGGTCCACGAGGTCGACGTGGGCGAGGAGGTGAGGCAGCTCAAGGTGAACCTCGACAGGGCTGGCTTCTACAGGGTCCTCTACCCGGACCTCTCGAGGCTCGCCAGGCTGAACCAGTTTGAAACCTACGGGCTCCTCAACGACTACTACTACTTCATGCTCGCCGGCCTGGTCAGCAGGGACGACTACCTCAGGGTAGTTGACATGAACTTCAGCGTCCCCGACTACCTGCCCGCCCTCGAGCTGAGCAGCGAGCTCTTCAACCTGTTCCTTGTAAACCCGGCCGTGTTCGCCCAGAGGGCCATAGACTACCACAGGTCGCAGTTCGCCCTCCAGTCCAGGAGGCCCGAGGAGCAGCACAGGGAGCTGGCGGGGAGGGTGGCGAACAGGCTGGCCATAATGGACCGCTCCTTCGCCAACGAGCTCGCGTCCCAGTTCGGCAAGGAAGTCGACCCAAACATGAGGCAGGCGGTATACACGGCTTACGCGGTGGCCGCAGGCGACCTTGAGGGCCTGAGGAGGGAGCACGAGAGGCAGCAGCTGGACTCTGAGAGGATAAAGGTCCTCGTGGCCGCGGCCCAGATAAGGGACAGGTCGGCCCTGCAGCAGGCCATAGAGTGGATAGCCTCAGGGAAGAGGCAGGACATGCTCTACGTGCTCACGGTTGGGCTCAACCCCGATGGCAGGGACCTGGTCTGGGGCTGGCTCAGGGACGGGGGCCTCGACAGGCTGGAGAAGGCCTTCGAGGGGACGGCGATAGTGCAGAGGTGGCTCCTGGGCTACCTGCCGTTCATAGGGCTCGGGAGGGAGAAGGAGGTCAGCGACTTCTTCGCCTCAAGGCCGGACGGCAGGAGCGCGGAGGTAAGGGGAGGCCTGGAGATCCTGGAGGCCTACTCAAGGCTGAGGCAGTGAGGCCTTCAGGCCCTAGCTTTTATTTTTCCCACCGCAGCGATACCTGGGGTTCAACTTGTCAGGCATGTCGCCTGAGGACCTCTCCAAGCTCACCTTAGTCTCAAGCCCGGCGGCCTCGCCCGACGGCTCCAGGGCCCTGTTCGTGGTCTCAAGGCCTGACCTTCAGCAGAACAGGTACGACAGCTCCATATGGCTCTACGACGGCAGGTCCTACTACCCCGTGACCTCAGGCCCTGGGGACTCCTGCCCCGCATGGTCCCCGGACGGTCAGACGATAGCCTTCATCAGGACAGTGAGGCAGGAGGGGCAGCCGGCCCAGACCTCCGTCATGTTAATGAGGCCCGGCTACGAGCCCGTGCCCCTCTTCACCTGGAGCTTCGGGGCCTCAGCAATATCGTGGTCCCCTGCGGGGAGCTCAATAGCGTTCCTGGCCAGGAGGCCGCTTGGGCAGGGCGAGTGGAAGGACTACTCCAAGAGGGAGGCCCTGGTGATAGAGAGGCTCCCGCCCTTCTTCAACGGGGAGGGCTACATATTTGACAGGCCCAGGAACATCTACCTGGTCAGCGCCAACGGAGGGGAGCCCAGGAGGCTGACCTCCCACGCGCTTGACGTGAGCGACTTCGCCTGGTCCCCGGACGGCAGGAGCATAGCGTACGTTAAGCAGCTCGAGGAGGTGCACGCCCAGTACGACGAGCTGAGGCTCATTAACGTTGAGACTGGCGAGGACGTGCAGCTGCTCTCCAAGGTCTCGATAGCTGGCCTGGCCTGGTCCTCGGACGGCAACAGCATTGCCCTGCTCATGCACAGGTTCGAGAGGGGGCTCTCGAGCCACTACAAGCTTCACTCCTATAACTTGAAGACCGGGGAGTTGACAAAGGTAGAGCTTGGCCTCGACAGGAACCTGCTCAACAGCGTCAACAGCGAGGCCAGGGGGCCCTCCTGCACTAAGCCAATACAGGCCTCGGGCGGCTGGCTCTACTTCAGCGTCAGCGACGCCGGCAGGGCGTGGCTGTACAGGGCGACACTCAGCGGCAGGGTGGAGCCCGTGCTCAGGCCTGAGGACGCGGTGATCGACGACTTCAGCGTGGCCCAGTCCTCCGACGTGGTCTACTACACGCAGATGAACGAGTCCGAGCCCGCGGAGCTCTACGTGCTAAGGGGGACCTCGGGCAAGAGGCTCACGTCCTTCAACGACGACTTCCTAAGGCAGGCCTCGCTGCCGAGGGCCTTCAAGGCCAGGGCAAGGGCGAGGGACGGCACGGAGCTTGACTTCTGGGCGCTGCTGCCCAGGGACGCCAAGGGGAAGGTGCCGTGGATGCTCTACATACATGGAGGGCCTAAGACGAGCTACGGCTACGGCTTCATGGTGGCCTTCCACGTCCTCGCCTCGGCTGGGATAGCCGTGGTCTACGGCAACCCGAGGGGGAGCGACGGCTACAGCGAGGACTTCGCTGACATAAGGGGCAGGTGGGGCACCGTCGACTACGAGGACCTCATGACTATAGCTGACGAGGCCACGAGGCAGTTCCAGCAGCTCGACCCCGGCAGGGCGGGCGTGGCCGGCGGGAGCTACGGGGGGTTCATGACCAACTGGGTTATAACCCACACCTCCAGGTTCAGGGCAGCCATGACTGAGAGGAGCTGCGTGGAGTTCTACAGCGACTGGGGCACAAGCGACATAGGCTGGTTCTTCGACGAGGACCAGCTGATGGCCCAGCCTCCGTGGAAGTCGGCCGAGCAGTACCTCAAGGCGAGCCCGATGACCTACATAGAGTCCGTTACAACGCCGCTGCTCATAATGCACGCCCTTGAGGACTACAGGTGCCCCGTGAGCCAGGCCCTCCAGCTCTTCACCGCGCTCAAGGTGCTCGGCGTTGAGGTTAAGCTGGCCCTCTTCCCCGGCGAGGACCACGACCTGACCAGGAGCGGCAGGCCCAAGACAAGGGTTGAGTACCTCAAGCTGATGCTTGACTGGATGAAGGGCCACCTGGGTGAGGGCAGGTGAGCGAGCCCAGGCTGAGCTCGAGCGAGGAGCTCTGCTCGGGGGCCAGGGTGAGGCTTGAGAGGGTAAGGTTCTCCTACAACGGCAGGGAGTTCGACGCCGACAGGGTGACCTTCGGCCTCTCCGTGGCCGTGCTGCCCGTGCTTGAGGACGGCAGGGTCATACTTGAGAGGCAGTGGAGGCCCGCCACTGGCTCCTGGGTCCTTGAGGCCCCGGCGGGCAGGGTTGAGCGGGGCGAGACGCCCGAGGAGGCGGCCATGAGGGAGCTGGAGGAGGAGACGGGCTACAGGGCGTCAAGGCTGACGAAGGTTTACGAGGCCTACGTGAGCCCGGGCTACAGCGATGAGGTGCAGCACGGCTACATAGCTGAGGGCCTGACAAGGGTTGGCCAGAGGCTTGAGCCTGACGAGGTCATAAGCCTCGCCTTCATGAGGCCCGAGGAGGCCCTTGGGCAGGCGAGGGACCTCAAGACCATAGCCCTGTTGGAGGCCTACGTCAACTTAAGGCGGGGCTAAATCTGTAGAAAGATATAACGGTCACGGGGCCACATGATTTCAGGTGGGCCATGCAGTCCCAGCTAAGCCTAACTGAGGAGGACATGAGGAAGATAGAGGCCTACTGCAGGGACGAGCTGGGCACATACCTGCTCTACGAGGCCCTGGCTGACGAGGAGGAGGGCGAGCTCTCGCAGAAGCTGAGGCAGGCAGCCGAGCAGGAGAGGGGCCACTACCTCTTCTGGAGGTCCCTCCTAGGCAGGGACTGCCAGGCGTCGCCGCCGGGCAGGGCTTTCAGGCTGCTTTACAAGGTCTTTGGGCCAGTGTTCACCTTGGAGGCCCTGGAGAGGAGGGAGGCCAGCGCCGCGAGGGAGTACAGGAGGTTCATGCCCAGGATGCCCCAGGAGCTCAGGCCAAGGCTTGAGCAGATAATAGCCGACGAGGAGGGCCACGAGTCGGAGTTCCTCAGGGGGCTCAAGGACGTCAGGGTTGAGTACCTGGGCTTCGTGGCCCTCGGGATGGCAGATGCGATAACTGAGCTAGTTGGCGTCTACGCTGGCTTCCTGGGGGCCACGGCGAGGACCCTCATAGTTGGGCTCGCCGGCCTCCTGGTGGGCTTCTCGGCAGCCATATCCATGGCCGCGGCGGCCTTCCTGCAGTCCAGGCAGGAGGGGACCACGAGGCCAGGCCTCAGCGCGGCGGCCACGGGCCTCTCCTACTTCGTGACGGCCCTGCTGCTGGGCATACCTTACCTGCTGCTGAGCAGCACCGCCGAGGCCCTGGCGGCGTCCCTGATGATAGGCATAGGTGTCCTGGCGGCGTTCCACTTCTACAGCGCCACGGTCAACGGGACCAGCTTCGCCAGGGAGCTCGGCCTGGGGCTGCTGATACTCCTCGGGGCCACCGCCGCGGGCCTCCTGTTCGGCGACGTGATAGGGAGGGCCTTCCACCTCACGGGCCTCTTCTCTGTGGCGCTTCAGGCCCTGAGGTAGCCTCATACCTCTTTTATTGATCTTCACTAATTAGGCCACGAGGACCAGGTAACAGGCGGGGGTCGGTCTTGTCCCAGTCAAAGGTTGACAAGTACACCGTGATAGAGCTGAGGCTGACTGACGCGGAGCTGGCGGCCCTTGAGAGGAGGGCCAAGGACGCCGGCTACCAGGACGTGAGGTCGTACCTGGAGGCCATAGTCAAGGGCGGGGGCCCTTCTCCCCCGGCCCAGGGGGAGAGCTTAGAGGGGCTTGCCAAGAGGCTCGAGAGGCTAATACAGGACATGCTGAACCCGTTCACCCAGAAGGTGGACGACCTGGCCAAGAGGCTGGCCCAGATAGAGGAGGACATAGAGTCGCTGAGGCAGGAGAGGCAGGCCGCGCAGCCGCAGGCCGAGAGGAGGGAGGCCGAGGCTGGGGGCAGGCAGGGTGGCAGCACGGCGGTTGAGAGGCTGAGGAGGCAGGGGGTGGTCTTCCAGGAGGAGCTGCCGTGGCTCAAGGCCCCTGACAAGTTCTTCGCCAAGCTGGGCAGGGAGGGGGCGGTGGTGCTCACCCTGAGCGACGGCAAGGCAGCGGTGGACCCGGAGTTCTGGAAGAAGTTCGTGGCCGAGGTGGAGTCCACCTCGCTCAAGGACCCGAGGCAGGTGAGCGACAAGGTGCAGGCCGACATGGGTGACAGGGCGGCAGCGCTGTTCAACAAGATGGTGAGGAGCGGCCTCATAATATACGACGAGGACACAAAGAAGTGGAGGGTGGCTAAGACCGCTGGGAAGGGGAGCGGCGGGCCGCCGGAGTACGAGGCCGAGGAGGACGAAGAGGACGAGGAGGGCTACCTCTGAATGCCATAAGGGGTTACGTAAACGCGCCGCAGGCAGGCTAATTAGCTTGGGCCAGCCTCAGGGGCTCAGTGTCAGGCTTGAAGTTCGCTGAGCTCCTTAACCTCATGGCGGAGCTCGACGAGAGGACGGGCTACCCAATGCCAGTGCCCCCGGGGTTCGCGTCGAGGTGGTCCGAGGGCCTTGGCCTTGGGAGGAGGGGGGAGCGGGAGGCTGCTCTTCACCGGGGCCCTCTACCAGCTGGTGCCCTACATAGAGGGCACGGTGGAGCTCCTCCGAAGCCTTGAGAGGGCCGAGGGGGTCAGCTGGGCGGCCCTGAGGGCCGCAAGGGTGGCCTCAAGGAGGCTCGACCTCTCACTGCTCGTCAGGCCTGACCCCGAGCTCGTGGAGTGGTCAAGGAGGGTCCTGAGGTCGATGGCGAGGCTGCTGCTCGCCTCCGGCGCGGAGTTCGACTACGTGCCCGAGCTCTCTGACATGTACAGCGGGGCGCTGCTCAGGGACTACGGCATGGCTGAGGCCTTCAGGAGGCACGCCGAGAGGGTGGTGAGGGCAGTGAGGTCCGCCGGCTACGAGGAGCTCATAGTGGTGGACCCCCACACCATGGACACCGTCACCAGGGGCTACCAGGAGGTCCTCGGGGAGGGCCTAAGGGCCGTGAACTACATGGAGCTCGTGAGGCCCACGGCCAGGCGCGGGCTGGCGGCGACCGTGCACGACTCGTGCGTGTACGCGAGGAAGCTCGGCATTGTAGACAGGCCCAGGGAGCTCCTGAGGGAGGCGGGCGTCAATGTGACGGAGGTCAGCAGGTCCGGCAGGTGGACCTACTGCTGCGGCGGCCCCCTCGAGGCCCTCCTCCCCTCGCTTGCCCAGGCTGTGGCGGCGACCAGGGTCAGGGAGCTGGCGGGCGCGGGCGACACGGCGATAACCATGTGCCCCATATGCTACGTGAACCTCCGCAGGGCCTCGAGGTCCTCAGGGGTCCCGATAAGGCTCCTTGACCTGGCCGAGGTGATAGGCGGTGAGTGACGAGCTCCTCGAGGGGTACGCCAGGGCCATACTGAGGGCCCTGGAGGACCCAGACCTTCAGGAGGCCCTCCACACCTACGTGCCTGGCTCCGAGGAGAGGGTGAGGAGGTTCCTGGAGTCCAGGCCTGACATAGTCCAGCTGGCCAGGGAGGTCAAGGCAATAAAGGAGTACTCCATAGCCCACATGGACGAGCTCATAGACGAGGCCATGAGGTCGCTTAAGTCTGTTAACGCGGTCCCCCACTACGCCGCCGACGCCAGGGAGGCCAGGGAGCTGGCCCTCAGCCTGGTGGGCAGGGGCAAGGTTGTAGTCATGTCGAAGTCCATGACTGCCGAGGAGCTCGGCATAAGGGAGGCCCTGGAGGAGGCCGGCAACGAGGTCTGGGAGACCGACCTGGGGCAGCTGCTCGTGCAGCTTGAGGGAGGGAAGCCCATGCACTCCATAGCGCCTGCAATACACATGACTGTGGCCAGGGTGGCGCAGCTGCTGAGGGACAGGCTGGGCCTTGACGTCAGCCCCAGCGACGCGCCCCAGCAGATGGTGGCCAAGGTGAGGGAGTTCCTCAGGTCCAAGTTCGTAAGCGCAGACGTGGGCATAAGCGGGGGCAACGCGTTGGCCGCCAGGGAGGGGGCCCTGCTGCTTGTCGAGAACGAGGGCAACATAAGGATGGTCACGAACCTGCCCAGGCTTCACATAGCCTTCGTGGGGGTCGAGAAGCTGGTCCCAACGATGCTTGACGCATTCAAGGTAATACTCGTGCAGGCGGCCTTCGCCGGCCTCTACCCGCCCACCTACGTAAGCCTCATAGCCGGCCCGAGCAGCACCGGCGACATAGGGCACAGGAGGGTCTACGGCGCCCACGGCCCCGTTGAGGTCCACGTTGTCCTTGTGGACCACGGCAGGAGGGCGGCAGCCAAGGACGTGGTGCTCAGGGAGCAGCTCAGGTGCATAAGGTGCGGCTACTGCCAGTTCGTCTGCCCCGTGTGGGGCCAGGTGGCAAACAACTGGGGAGGCTCAACGTACGGTGGGCCCATGGGCGTCAACTGGACTGCCATAACCGAGGGAGTTGACAGGGGCGCGGCCCTGGCGATGCTCTGCCTCGGCTGCGGCAGGTGCGACGTGGCGTGCCCCGTCGAGATACCCATCTCCGGCATACTCGCTGACCTGAAGAGGAGGTTCACGTCATCCCTTTGACTTGCTCACCCTTAGCTGGTGGCTCCTGGGGAACTCGAAGTCAATGAGCCTCCTGAGCAGCTGCCTCAGCTCCTCCTCGCCCACCTCGTAGGTGGCGTTCTTGAAGCCGTGCTCCGTGACTGAGAAACCGTCGCCCCTCTTCCTGGTGATCTCAAGCCAGCGGTCCCCCTTGAAGCTCTCGACCCTGAGGGTCTCGCCGTCCTTGAGCTTGAGCGACTGGGATATCACCAGCCTGTCGGCGGAGCCCGCTGGGACCCACGGCAGCCCAGCTCACCTCGGCTCGAGGGCCCGTATGGAATAATACGTTTAAATTACTACTGGCAGTAGTAACAAGGATTCCCATGTCGGGCAGGAGGCTTCCGGTGATAGTGGCCAGCGCCACGGTGACCATGTTCGCCTGGGGAGTGGTGCTCGCGCTGGCGCCGCTGCTGACCGAGTGGCCCGTGGTCCCCAGCAGCTACGACGTGTACCTCCTGGTCGCCTCCCCCGCCTCCCTCCTGGCCGGCAGCTTCATAATGGGCAGGTTCACGGACGCCTTCGGCAGGAAGAGCGGCTTCATAGTTGACATGGTGCTCTTCGCCGCCTCCATACCGTTTATACTGTTCGCCACCGGCCCCCTGGACCTCATAGTCGGCATAGCCCTCGCGGAGTTCTCGCTGGGCGGCGACGAGACCACCCTGCTGGCCTACCTAGCCGAGGAGGCGCCGGAGGCCCACAGGGGCAAGATACTTGTGGGGGTCACAAACGCCGCGAACGTGGGCGCCCTCACGGCTTCAGCCATATCGCTCGTCACGAGCTTTTCAGTGGGCCTCCAGAGGCTCGCCTTCGCCCTCCTGCTGGCATCGGCAGTGCCCGTGATAGTTGTCACCAGGTTCATGGCGCCGGAGTCCTTCAGGTGGCTCAAGTACAGGTCAGGGGAGAGGGTCTCGCTGGGGAGGGGCGACTACGCGGTCAGGGTTTACCTCCTGCTGACCATGGCCATAACCGTCGTGCTCACCTACGCCCTCATGGCCCTGGTTATAGGCCCCTACCTGTTCCCCAGGCTGACGAGCCTGATAGTGTTCACCTACAACCTGGGCGAGTCCCTCGCAGGCTTCGCCCTCCTGCCTATAATAGACTCGACAAGCAGGAGGACGTTCCCGTTCATAGCATACCTCGGGGGCGTCATAACCATGGCCCTGTTCATACCCCAGTACGTGGTGGCCAGGTCGTCGCTGATGGCGTTTGAGTCCCTGCTCTTCCTCAACGGGGTCTTCGGCGAGATGGCCTGGGCGGCCAGGGTGGTCCTGGAGCCCGAGCTGTTCCCCACGAGGCTCAGGGCCACCGGGGTTGGCGCGGTGAGGGCGGCGGCCTACGCGCTCTACACGGCCTCCATATTCTTCACGCAGCCCTTCAGCGAGTTCTCGTACCTGGTCTACAACGTGGGCCTGTGGGCTGTTGGCCTCTCCGGTGCGGCCCTCTGGCTCGCCAGGGGCATGGACACGGCGCGCAGGCCCCTTGAGGCCATATCAGATATACAGGTCCCCGTGAGGAAGCGCTAGCCCCTGCCCTGGAGGGCCTCGTCTATGGCCTTCATGTCGTCGTCCTTCAGGCTCACGCTGAGGGCCTCGACCGCCTCGTCTATGTGAGAGGCCTTGGTGGCGCTGGTTATGGGTATGAGCGTGACGCCCAGCTGCTCCGACCTCTTGATCACCCAGGCCAGGGCGAGCTGGGCCATGGTTATGCCCTTCGAGTCCGCGACCTCCTTCATGGCTTTCAGAACTGCCGCCGTCCTGTCGCTGAAGTACCTCCTGCGTATCTCATCCGTTATTGACGCCCTGCTCAGCTCCGGCACGGCCCACCTGTTCTCCTTGAAGTCGTAGTACTTGCCCGTCAGCACCCCCTGGGCCAGTGGGCTGTACACCATCACCGCCAGGCCATACCTCTTGGCCACCTCAAGCCTGCCGTCCCTCTCTATGCCCCTCTCGAGTATGTTGTAGAGCTCCTGCATAGTTACGAAGCGGTCGACCCCCACCCTGTCCGCCAGCTCCAGGAACTCGACAACGTCGTGGGCGGGGTGATTGCTTATGCCCGTGTAGTTCACCAGGCCCATCCTCACCAGGTCCTGGAGGGCCCTCAGCGTCTCCAGCTTTGGTGTGTCGGGGTCCGGCCAGTGGAGCTGGTACAGGTCTATGTGGTCAGTGCCGAGCCTCCTCAGGCTCTCCCTCGCCTGCCACATTATGTGCTTCCTGCTGAGGCCCTCGCCGTTGGGCCACGCGGCCATCTGCCCCCTCACCTTGGTGGCCAGCACTATGGACTCCCTGTCAACGGTCGCCAGGAACTTGCCCACGACCCTCTCTGAGTTGCCGACGTGGTTCAGGTCCACGGGCTGCATTATGCCGTGGTACCTGTTGGCGGTGTCTATGAAGTTGACCCCGAGGTCGTAGGCCCTCCTCATGGCCTTCAGGGCCTCCTCCTCGTCGACCTTGAGGACCCCGAACTCGTCGACCTGCCTTGAGGGCGGCAGGTGCCACGTGCCCAGGCACAGCCTGGAGACCTTCACGCCGCTCCAGCCGAGCCTCACGTAAATCATTTCAGGTCAGTGAAGGCGAGGATGGAGGGCTTTTAGGCGTTTCTACCTTACCCCGGCCCTCCTGAGGAAGTCGTCCTTGTTTACCACGACCCTCTCGTGCACCCCCTCGCCTACCAGCCTCCCGCAGCACTCGGCCCTGAAGCTGAGCCTGGCCCTCTTGCCGTCGAAGTTCTCAACCCTCACCGTTACCTTGACCGTCGCCCCCTGGGGCGCGGGGGCCTTGTGCCTCAGCTCCACGTAGGTGCCTACCGTGGTGTACCCCGGGCTCACGGCCCCCGAGAGGCACCTTGAGGCCACGGACTCGACAAACGCGAGGAGGCTCGGGGTGGAGAGGACCTCCACGTCTCCTGAGCCAACGGAGACCGCCAGGTGGGCCCTCTCTACCCTGAAGTCGTCGCTGCACTCCACCAGCTCAGCCATTGGGGTCCCTTGGAAGCGATGTTAAGGTTATTAAGCCTCGGATAAAAAGGCTTAGCCTGACCGGGAGGACGCCCCGCGCGAACTGACCCGCGTCCCGGGTCTGCGTGTGCGCGAGGCTTTCCCCAGCCCGGTGCTTGGCCTTGAAGTTCATAGTGATGGTGGGGCCCGCGGGCTCCGGCAAGAGCACACTAACCATGCAGTTAGCCTCAGCCATGGAGTCACTCGGGGCCACGGTGGTCAAGGTGAACTTTGACCCGGCCGAGGACAAGCCGCCCTACGAGCCTGACGTCGACGTGAGGGACTACGTGACGGCGGAGGAGTTCATGGAGAAGGGCCTAGGGCCGAACGGGGCCCTGGTGAGCGCCATAGACTCGCTGATAAACCACGTGGACAAGGTCAGGGAGGAGGTCGAGCAGTTCAGGCCGGACTACGTGATAGTGGACACCCCGGGCCAGCTAGAGCCCTTCGCCTACAGGGTGGGAGGCCCCCTGGTGCTCGACGCCCTCATACAGGACGACAAGGCGGTCACAGTGTTCCTCATGGACTCGGTGTTCTTCGAGAGCCCAGCCGACATAGTGTCCATACTGACCCTGGCGTCCTCCGTTAACGTGAGGCTCAGGAGGCCGCAGGTAAACGTGATCAGCAAGGCCGACCTGCTGAGCCCTGAGGTCGTGAACAACGTGCTCCCCATGCTGCACGAGGAGGGCTACCTCGAGGCGGCGGTCAGGGACTCGAAGGTGCTGAGCGGCACCGAGCTCAACCTGTCGCTGAGCCTCGCCAGGGCCCTGTACGAGGCGGGCTACATAGGTGAGATACTTCCCGTCAGCGCCTACGACGACGTGAGCCTGAAGGAGCTCTACGGCAAGGTGCAGGAGGTCCTCGAGGGAGGGGACGACTACAGGATATACGACGTTGACGAGGATCAGGGGGACTGAGCCAGGCTTACCAGCGCCAGGTAGCTTATCCCCCTGGACCTGTAGTTCAGGAGGGAGTTGATCGCCAGGCTAGTGATGTTATCCACCTCAACTGTTATGTAGACCCTCTCGACCCTCGCCAGGGCCTCCTCGGTGGCCACGCTCGAGAGGCTTATGCCAACCTTCCTGCTCCTGTACTCGGGGTCCACGAAGAGGGAGCCCAGGTACCACCAGCCCTCGGCCATGGCGTAGGTGGCGGCCACCCCAACCAGCCTCTCGCCGTCCCACGCCCCAAAGGCGGTGCTCCTCATTATCATGTCGTCGGCCCACTGGGCCCTTGACTCGTCCCACTTGGAGAGGAGGTCCCTGAGGTCCTCTATGTGGTGCTCGTCCAGCGTCGAGAACTGGATGAAGTCCGGCCTCCCCTCGAACCTCCTGAAGCTGGCCCTGTCAACCTCCATGACGTGAAAGGCCGTCAGGCCCTCGACCCTGGCCCCGCCCCTAACCAGCTCCTGTATCACGCCGAAGTTTGACGTTGATACCCAGGCCCTGCCGTAAGACCTGAGGTAGTCAAGCGCGGCCCCTAGGGCGCCGGAGCAGGGCCCCCTGCACACGACGTCTATGAAGTAGTCCTCCGAGTAGTTGGACCTCTGGAGGCCAACGACGTCGCCGTCTACCTCCCTCACCTCCTCGAGGGAGCTGAGCCACTGGGTGCCCTCAAGGGAGCCGAGGAGGAATATCGAGGGCATGTCCATGGTGTCCCTCAGGAGCCTCGCGCCGTCCTCGCTCAGCATGCTGGCACCGCTGAAGCATTGTCATCAAGGCTTAAAAATCCTGAGCCTTAGCCCTGAGCCCAGTGGGAACGTGGACAGGGCGGTCGCAGTTATAGGCGCTGGAACCATAGGGGGCGCAATAATCAGGGGCCTCCTGAGGGCCGGAGGGGGCTACAGGGTAGTCGCCACCGCCAGGAGCAGCTCAACCGTGGAGAGGCTCAGGGGCCTGGGCGTCGAGGCCACCACGGATAACGTTGAGGCCGTCAGGGAGGCCGACCTGGTGATCCTCACTGTCAAGCCCTACGTCGTGGCTGACGTGCTCAGGGAGGTGGCGGCCGAGCTCGAGGGCAAGCCGCTCGTGTCCCTCGCGGCAGCCGTCAGCACGGGCTACATAGCCTCGAGGGCTCCGAAGGCCAAGGTGATAAGGGGGATGACAAACATAAACGTAGAGGTCAACGAGGGCTTCACCACGCTCTCGGCCGGCCCCAACTGTGACCAGGCCGCCAGGTCGGCCGCCGAGGAGCTCTTCAGGAGGCTCGGCACGGTGGAGTGGGTTGACGAGAGGTACATGGACGCCCTCACCGCCCTGAGCGGCAGCGCCCCGGCGTTCATAGCGGAGGTAATAGACGCGCTGGCCCTGGGCGGCATAGCGGCCGGCCTCCCGAGGGACCTGGCATACAGGGCCACCCTCATGGCTATGATGGGCACCTCCAGGAACCTGCTTGAGACCGGCAGGCCTCCCCACCAGGTCAGAGACATGGTGCTGACCCCCGCAGGCACAACCATAAGGGGGGTCATGGTGCTCCAGGGCAACGGGCTCAAGAGGACGCTCATGGAGGCCGTGCTGGAGGCCACCAGGAGGGCCAAGGAGATGAGGGACGAGATGGGCCTCTCCTAGGGCTTTAGGCGTACCTAAAATTAATAAGGGGCTGGACACAACTATAGATATGGAGTAGCCCCTTCCTGGCAGGGGGTGATGGCCAGAGGTGATGCCGCTTGATATCGAGGAGCCTGCTGAGGCACGCGTCAAGGCTGTTCCTGGTCACCGGGCTGGCGGGCCTCCCGCTGGCCGTCTACGAGCTCTACCTCGGCCTCGGGAGGGGCTACTACCTGCTTCAGGCTGACGGCTACCACGCCCTGTTCGACTCCCTCCTCGCGGTGCTGTACGCCGTCCTGCTGAAGGTCGCCTACAGGAGGTCCAGGTCGTTCCCCTGGGGCCTCTACAACGCCGAGGGCATAGTGACCATACTGGTGTCCATATTCGTGGTCTACCTTGTGGCCTCGGCCTTCGCCGACTCACTCGCCGGCCCCCAGGTGATGCCCTCCTGGACCTCCTGGATACTCTGGGCCAGCGCCGCCCTCTCGGCGTCAGTTGCCATAGCCGAGGTCAGGTACATGAGGCTGCTCATAGTGAAGTCGGACCTGATGCACGCCAGCGTCGACACCGCCCTTGACTTAGTCGCGGGGGGAGTGATATCGACGGCTTACTTCAGCCTCACGCCTGTGGTGTTGGGCGCTATGATGTTGGTAGTCCTCTACAACGCGGCTGAGAGCTCCTGGACCTCGCTCCAGTCGCTGCTGGGCGCCGAGGTCTTCGGCACCGGCCTCAGGGAGGCCATAGGCAGGGGCATAGCAGCCATGGGGCTGAGGCCCCTCAGGATATACGTGGCCAGGGCCGGCTCCTTCTACCTGGTGCAGGCCATAATAGCGCTGCCGCCGGAGACGACGCTGGCAAGGGCCTACAGGATCAAGAAGAGGGTGTCTCGCCTCATAGCATCCTTTGACGGCGTGGCCATCGCCGACGTCAGGGTGGTCCCGAGCTCTGAGCTGAGGCAGCAGGGGGCTAGAGCTCGTCGGACAGCCTCTTATCTTTGATCGCCAGCCCGGGCAGCTCCCCTTCCTCCTTCAGCTCCTCCTCGAATGACTTCACCTGCCTCGCCCTGCTCTCTATGGCGAAGGAGCACCTGCCGTCTGGCAGCATGGCCTTCTTCTCACAGTAGGCGTACCTGCACTGGGTGCCCACGCACCTGTCGCCCACCAGCGAGCACATGGCTACCTTTACAGGCCTTCCCCTGTAGTGCTCAACCGACACCCTCAGCGCCCTCTGGCCGCACCTGAAGAAGGGGCACAGGGGGTTGCACCTGTCCCCTATGGGCTTTGGCCTTGGCTCCTGCCTAGTCCCCTGGCTGGCCTCAGGCCTCGGGTCCCCTTGTCTTCTGTGGCCGAAGCTCACAGCTGTTCCGCCCTTCGCTCAGAGGAATTAGTTAGGGACGAAGCCATTTAAGCATTATATAATATGGCTCCTCCCCTACCTGGCCAGTGGTGGCGACGATGAACGTCTTCTTGACACTGTGGCTCAGCCTCCCGGCCCTCACCAGCTCAACGGGGTCGAAGGGCTCGTCGGGGTCGTAGTAGTGTATTATGAACGGGGCGTGCTCCAGCCCCGGCCCCTTCCTGTAGGCCACAAAGGAGGCCCCGTACTTGAGGCCTGACCTGACCACGAGCCCCCTTGACCTCAGGGACCTGTAGAGCAGGTACAGCTTCTCCTGCCTGCCGGTGAGCCCCAGGGCCTCCCTCAGGCCGCTGAAGTCAAGGACCCTGCCGTCCTCGCCCTCGACCTCTATCATGCCCCTTTCAACCAGGTACAGGGCCTCCAGGGGGTCAAGGACGAGGGGGGACGATATGGAGCTCGGGTCCCTGACCTTCTCCACGCCCATGGGCCTGCCGTAGAAGCCGATGGAGTAGAGCCTCCTGGAGCCCTCCACAGAGGGGACTACCACGACGCCGCCTATTAACTTGGCCCTGACGGGCTCAGCTGAGGAGTCCAAGGCCGACTAGCCTCACGTAGGTCGAGGCGTTGTAGGCGCAGTCTACAGCGTCCTCGAAGGAGTCTATGACCTCCTTGAGCATGAGCAGCTTGGCGGCCTCGTTGGAGTACCTCTCGGCCACCATGGCCAGCGCCTCGCGGTATATAGCGTCGGCCCTCTTCTCAGACTCGCTGACCAGGTCGAACTTGTCGTCGAGGAGCTTCCTCCTCGCGGCCGGGTCCTTCACAGGGCCCTCGCTGGCCCTCAGCATGTCGACCAGGGCTATTGAAGAGCCCTGCAGCTCCCTCAGCAGGCCCCTGACGCTCTCCACGAGGCTCTCGGGCAGGTTCCTCTCAAGGCTGAGGCTCAGCAGGAGCCTGTAGGTGCCCGCCTCGAGCCTGCTCATTATGCACTCCATCTGCAGGGCGGCCTCTATGTAGAACTCCTTGTAGGCTATGAGGCTGAGCCTCCCGTTGGCTATGTAGTCGAGGAGCCCCTCCTTGCCCTTGGTGACCACGTCCCTGAACTGGAGCAGGTCCTGCCTGTAGGTCTTCTCAATGAGCTCCGGCGAGATGGGGGCCGAGCTGAGCACCTGGAGCATGTGGCTTGAGGTGTCCTCAACCCCCTGGGCCATAGTTATGAGCCTCTCAATGATGGTGTTGGAGGTGATGCTCTCTCCCATTATTAACACCGGCCGGGCTGTATAGTCGCGCGTAACCATATAAGTTTAGCGTTAGGCGAACACGTGAGGGTCAGGCGTGGCCAGGAAGCTCATAGTGTTTGACTGCAGGGATGTCAGGGTCGTGGACCCGTCCCAGCTGTCCCAGCTGGACAGGGAGGGGCCCGGGGACCTGTTCATAGTGTTGATAGATGGTGACGTCATAGCCAGCGGCAGGCTGACGGTGGTCAGGAACATAGTGGAGGGCCAGCAGGAGGCCCAGCAGGCCCCCGCCGCCCAGCAGGCCCAGCGGGGCGAGAGAGGCGGCGTGGCCGCAGTCCTTGACCAGATGTTCAGGGGCTACTACCCTGACGTCATAGAGAGGGAGGAGCCTGACGTCGAGCTCCACGTGATAGTTGGGAGGGGCCTCCAGGCGCCCCAGCAGGCGGGGCCCAGGAGGGTGCTGGAGCCAGCCAACGACGACTTTGACGTGCTTAAGGTCGTTGAGAGGGTCGCCAGGGGGGCCAGGAGGGTGCTCTTCTTCACGGGCGACAAGAGGCTCGCCGGCCAGGCCGAGGTCACGGCCTCGCAGCTGGGCAACGTGGAGGTCCACTACATGCCCCCGAACGAGTTCCCGGGCAAGGAGAGCCTGGCCAAGGCGATGATAGAGGCCATAGAGAAGGCTAAGGCCTCCCTCCCCTCCACCTGAGGTAGAGGCTGTTGTCAACCCCCAGCGAGTCCAGGATCTTTCCAACCATGAAGTCTACCAGGTCCTCAACTGTCCTGGGCTTGGAGTAGAAGCCCGGGGCCAGGGGCATCACCACCGCCCCCATCTCGGCGAGCGAGAGCAGGTTCCTGAGCTCCGCCACCCCAAGCGGCGCCTCCCTGAAGGCCACCACGAGGGGCCTCCTGAGCCTAAGCATGGCAAGCGCCGCCCTGGCCACGAGGTTCAGCTCGAGGCCGTTGGCTATCAGGGCCACGGTCTTCATGCTGGCGGGCACTATTGCCATGCAGTCTGGCTGGCTGCTGGAGGAGGCCAGGGGGGAGGTCATGTCGTCCTCACTGTAGGTTTGCGAGTACCTTGAGGCCAGCTCAAGGAGCTCGCCGGCCCTCATGCCCTCCTCAGCCTGGGCCACCAGGTCGGCGGACCTGGTCACAATTACCCCCGAGAGCCTGAGCCCCAGCTCTGAGGCGGCCTGAAGGAGCCTTATGCCGTACCTTACCCCGCTGGCCCCGGTTATCGCAACTGAGAGGGTGCCGCAGGGCAAGCCAATCACTCAGCCGGCGGCTTGTCCGCTATGCCTGCCTCAACCTCCTTCCTGTGCTCCTGGTAGAACTTCTCTATCTCCTCAATGGGGGGCAGCGCGTTGGCCCCAAGCATAGTAACCTTGAGGGCGGCCACGGCCTGGGCGTAGACTAGGGCGTCCCTGAGCTTATCGCCCCTTGAGAGCCTCAGCAGCATGGCGGCCGCGAAGGTGTCCCCGCTGCCCGTCGAGTCCCTGACCACGCTGACCTTGAAGGCCGGCACGTAGCCCGTGAAGTCGTCGCTCAGGGCGTAGAGCCCCCTGGGGCCCATCTTCACTATCACTGTGGAGGGCCCCACCCTCTGTATCTCCTCGGCGCAGGCCACGGGGTCCCTTATTCCGGTTAGGTTGGCGCACTCCCTGCTGTTAAGCTCAACTATGTCGACGAACTTTATGAGCCCCCTGAGGGCCTTCAGGCCAGCCATGCTGAGCCTCCTCCCGGGGTCCCAGGAGACCATGGCGTCGAGCTCCTTGGCCCTGACGGCCGCCCTGAGGCTCGTGTCGGGCCTCAGGCTGGCTATGTGGACGAACTTGCCCCTAGCTATGACCTTCTCGTCTATCTCGTCTGGGTCGAGCTTCTCCGCGCAGCCCTTGTAGCCGTAGAGCACTATGTTGCCCTCCTTGTCTATCATGAGCACTGAGAAGCCCGTCGAGCCGAAGCCAACCTTGAGGCCAGATATGTCGACCTTGCTCCTGACCAGCTCCTCGACTATCTGCCTGCCGAAGTTGTCAAGCCCTATCTTGGTTATTACGGCTGCCTTGCCCCCGAGCCTTGAGGTTATCAGGGCCACGTTTATCGCTGAGCCGCCGGGGCCCGTGCTCTGCTCCTCTATGTCAGCCTCCTCGTCGGGGGAGGCGAACTTGCTCACCGTGAACCTGAGGTCGACGAGCGCGTGCCCTATGGCGACGACGTCAAGGTCCTTCTGCTCCATAAGCTTGGAACACCACCATCACTCAAGGTTGAAGCGCTTCGCCGCCTCCTCCGGGCTCAGGCCCTCGTGGACCACGGCCATTACTGCCCTGGCCATGGACTTTATGTCCTTGGCCCTAAACACGTTCCTCCCGACGGCCACGCCGCTGCCGCCGGCCGCTATCACGTTGCTGAGGTCGGTGAGGAAGTCGACCGGCCTGTCCCTCACGGCGCCGCCGCTCATGACGACGGGTATGCCCTGGGCCATCTCGACCACCTTGGCGAAGGTCTCCCTCGAGCCGGTGTAGTAGGTCTTTATCAGGTCAGCGCCGACCTCTATGGCGGCCCTCACGCCGTACATGACCACCTCGGGGTCGTACCAGTTCTTGAAGTGCGATCCCCTGGGGTACGCGAGCTGGAGGGCGGGCATGCCGTAGGCCTCCGCCTCCTCCTTTATTATCATCCAGTTCTCCATCATCTCCGACTCGTGCTCGCTGCCCCAGTAGACCGTGGCCGCGACGGCGTCGGCGCCGAGTGCAACGGCGTCCTCCACGGTGGCCAGCCTGGTCTGCAGGTATATGGAGCTCTCGGGCCTTAGCTCAGTCTTGCTGGTCAGCTTTACTATGAGGGCCGTCCTGCCGGCCCATATGTCGTGCGTCAGCCTGGCCATGCCGGGCAGGAGCATTATCGCGTCAACGCCGGCGTCGACGACCTGCTGTATTATGTTCCTGGCCGCCACCCTGTCCTCGGGGAAGTCCTTGGGGCCGTGCTCAAAGCCGTGGTCGAAGGCGAATATCACGGCCTTGCCGTCCCTGAGGATCCTGCCGAGCCTCACCCTGACGCCGACGGCACCGTAGTTAACGCCTGGGTGCGTCATAGCCTTAACCTCCACGAGGTGAGGGGTCACCGTGTCTAATAAGTTCAAGTTACAGCTCCTGAAGGGAGCGTTAACGGCCCTTAAGCGGGCCCCTTCAACGCTATTAACTTGAACAAGTTAAATTTCATGGAAAAGGTTTCAAGGATATTTATAAGCAATCTAAGGAGTGCTCCTGCTGGGTGTTGGCTTGAGGTCCCTGGGCCTTGTCGGGGTCGCGGTCGTCTTCTTTCTTGTGGGCCTGTTCCTTGGCGGCTTCGTCCTGGCCGCCCACGGCGGAGCGGGCGTAGGCCTCAGCCCTGGGGTCAGGGCCTCCTTCGTAAACGGCACCCCAGTAACGCCCTCGGCCCTCGAGAGAGTCCTCAGGACCCCCAGGGTGGGCATAGTGACGCCCATGGCAATGGAGATGGCGCCCCTGCTGGCGGCCATGAAGCTCGCGGCCATTGTCAACTACTCGGGCTACACCTTCTACGTGGGCAGCATAGGCGGCACGCCAGTTGTCCTGGTAAGGAGCGGCGAGAAGGAGTACGCCGCCGTGGAGGCCACGACGCTCATGGACGCGCTGTTTAACGTGAGGGCCGCCATACTATCGGGCACGGCGGGCAGCAGGAACCCCTACGTGGTCCCAGGCGACGTCGTGATAGGCGCCTTCGTGGTTGACAAGTCGAGCATACACTACCACAGGGCGTCCCTGGTGAACTCAACCATGGCCTACAGCGAGACGCCGTACTCGGGCGTCGAGGTCGTCAACGTGACGCCGCTCAGGGGCGACCTGGTGTCGGGCTTCGGCGAGGCCATGCCGTCGTACTCCAACGCCTCCTCCTACGGCTACGGCTATGGCGTCGACCTCAGCTACGTCTACGTTGAGTACCTGGCGGCCTCGGCCCAGCTGGTGGAGATAGCCGAGCGGGCTGCCTCAGCGCTGAGCCCCATTCCCCTGGCCAACGTGACCGGCCTCAACGTCAGCGGCGAGCTCGTGCCCAGGGTCATAGTGGGGGTCATAGGCTCGGCCAACCAGTGGACGGAGCCGCTCTCCTGGATGGCCCAGCAGAACGCGCTCTACGAGACCGACGCGGGGGAGAACGAGGGCATGGGGTTCGCCTACGTCAACTCGAGGCTCGGGATACCGTGGGTCATAGTGAGGGGCATCTCTGACAGCCCCTGGTTCCCGAGCGTCTACATAGGTCCTACCGCAGCGGAGGAGGCGGCCAACGTAACCATCTACATAGTTGAGCACCTGGACCTTAACAGCGTGAGCGACGCCCCGGCCGCGTTCTCAGCGCTGTCAAACGTGAGCAACGCCGCCATCCACGGCTACATAGTCGCTGCCAGGGCCTACTACCTTGGACTCAGGGTAATTGGGGTCTCCTACGTGAGCCAGCAGGGGCAAATGGTCAACGAGACCGGCCCTGCCTTTGAGTATGAGTACTACAGCGAGTACTCCTACTCGGCCGCCATGAAGGACCTGCTGGTGGCCAACAAGGTCATAGGCTAGCGGCCGGCCGCAGGGCGGCGGCCTGCAAAAAGTCAGCTAAGGCTGCTCAGGCACGAGCTCGTAGGTGAGGTAGCCCTCCGGCTCCCTCTTAACGACCTCCAGCCTGACCTTCATGCCGACCCTCAGCCTCTTCGGGTCCCTCTCCCTGACCCAGGCAAGCACCTGGACGCCGTTGCTGAGCCTGGCTATGCCCACCGTGTAGTCGTCGTAGTGGCTGAAGCTGTAGGGCTTAGTGTATATCACAGTGTAGGTCACCAGCTCGCCCTCCCTGGGCAGCTCCACCCACTCCACCTCGCCGTCCTTGACGCCGGGGCAGTCCACCTGCGGCGGGAAGAAGACCTCGCCCGTCTGCCTGCACCTGGTGGCGAGCACCTTGCCCTCGCTGAGGGCCTCGAAGAACCTCCTCGTCCTCTCGACGCTTATCAGGAACTTGAACCTCATCTCCCTCTGGTCGTACCATATGGCCACGTTTGTCTTGGGGTCCACTATGACCGGGACCCCGACGGACGACTTCATGGCGTTGGCGTAGGCCTCAAGCTGCTTTAGGTAGGCGTCGGCCTCCTGCCTCTGGCTCACGACCCCTCACCTCCCCCTGGGCTTCTCGAGGCCCAGCACGGTGACGTAGGCGTAGTGGCCCGTGCCGCCGACGTTGTGTGCCACGGCCATGCCCTTGTTTATGGTGGCCTGCCTCCCGGGCTCCACCTCGTGGAGGAGCTGCTTGGTCAGCTCAACCGCCATGCTTATCCCCGTGGCCCCCAGCGGGTGCCCCTTGGCCTTGAGCCCCCCGCTGAGGTTGACCGGTATGAGGCCGCCTATGTAGGTCTGCCCCTCCCTGACAAGCTTGTAGCCCTCGCCGCGCTTCACGAAGCCCAGGTCCTCGTAGGCCATGACCTCAGCTATGGTGAAGCAGTCGTGGACCTCGGCCACGTCAAAGTACCTTGCGGTGTTCTCAGCCTCAAGGCCGGCCACCTTGTAGGCCGCCCTGGCCGCCAGCTGGGCCGCCATGAGCCCAGTGAAGTCGTCCCTCCTGGACAGGTTCGCCGTGCCCGAGGCCATGCCTATGGAGTGTATCCACACCGGCGAGTCGGTCAGCTTCTTGGCGACCTCCTCGCTCGCCAGGACCACCGCGGCGGCCCCGTCGGTTATGGGCGAGGAGTCGTAGAGCTTTATGGGCCAGGCTATGTACCTGCTGCTCATGCAAGTCTCGAGGTCTATCTTCCTCGGGAACTGCGCCTTGGGGTTCATGCTGGCGTAGTAGTGGTTCTTGACGGCGACCCTGCAGAAGTCCTCCTCCGTGGCCCCGTACTTGTTCATGTAGGCCGTGGCGTAGAGGGCGTAGTAGCCGGGGAAGGTCAGGCCGAAGTTCTGGAACTCCCAGAAGTAGTTGCCGGCCCTGCCTATGAGCTCCACCACGTTGGGGGTCGGGCTCTCGTTCATCTTCTCAACTCCAACCGCGAGTGCTATGTCTGCCATGCCTGAGGCCACGGCCTCGTAGGCCGAGGCCAGGGCTGAGGAGCCGGAGGCGCAGGCGGCCTCCACCCTGTGCAGGGGCTTGCCGGAGAGCCCGGCGTACTCTGCAACCACCACGGCAGGCAGGGGCTCGCTGCTCCAGCCGCCCACGTTTGAGACGACCACGTGCTCCACGTCCTTAGGCTCCAGGCCCGCCTTCTCGAGGGCCTCCCTTATGGCCTCGTAGGCTAGCTCGGCCAGGTTCACCTCGTTCCTGACCCCGAACTTCGTGTGGCCGTATCCCACTATTGCCACGTTCCTCAAGCGCTCACCTGGTTAAGCGTAAGGCATGAGGGCCTTACGTGTTAAGGCTTGGGAAGTTAGATACATCAAGGCGTGGGGCCCTTTAAAACCGCCTCCAAGGCTTAAGGGGTTTAAAAGGGGCCAAGGCAAGCCCATAACTGCGGCTTGCCCATCCAGGGCTATTACCTACATCGGTCACCCCAGCCCTGGTGGGAGTTTGGTTACACTGGACGACGTTAGGAAGGCCCTCCAGCAGCTCTTCTCGAGGGCCGTGGAGGAGGTGCCGGAGATAAGGAGCTGGGACAAGGTCTACCAGTTCTCAGTGCAGGGCCTGGGGGACTTCTACGTTGAGATAAAGAGCGGCGCCCTTAGGGTGGTCGAGGGGAGGCACCCGAAGCCAATAGCGACCCTCACCACGACCTCCGACGTGCTGGAGAGGATGATGTCGGGCCAGCTCGACGCGATGAAGGCGTTCCTGGGAGGGCAGCTGAAGATAACCGGGGACGTGCTTGACACGATAAACCTGAAGAAGCTAATAGACGCCGGCCTTGGAAAGGTAAGCGAGATGTGAGCCGTCAACCCTGAGGGCCAGGCCGGCCCTGGCCCTCCTAACTATCGCCGAGGCAGTGTCCGCGGCCGAGAGTATGCCGGTGCTGTAGGCGTCCACGAGGACCGCGTGGAGCCTCCTGCCCTCCTCAACGGTCCTCGGCTCAAGGCCCGCCGCCCTGTAGCCTCCAACCATGAGGGCCTCCAGGACGGCGGCGGGGGCGCCCCTGAGGCCCTGGGACCTGGCTATGAGCATGGCCTCCTCGGCCTCGCCCCACGGGTCAGGCAGGTTCCAGGCGGCGTTGTCGCTGCCGAGGCCCAGGGTGACGCCGAGGCTTATGGCGTCGGCCACGGGAGGGGGCCTGAGGCCGTGCCACATGTTGCTCCTGGGGCACATGACAAGGGGGACCCCCTTCTCGGCGATCGCCTGAAGGTCGTCCCGCGAGAGGTGGGTGCCGTGCACTATTGCTGTGAAGCCGGCCCTCAGGGCCACCTCAAGGTCTCCCTCCCTCCTGTTCTCCGGGTCCTCGGCCACGTGCGTGAACGACGGCCTGAGCTGCGACGTGAGAGCCCTCAGCACCCCCTCGCTGTAGTCGAGGGGGCTGGAGAGCCCAAGGCCCTGGCACCAGCCGGGGAACGAGGGCCCTGGGGTGCCGAGCACCAGCACATCCATGTCAGGCACCATCGACCTGGCCCTCTGGGCCGCGAGGCACCCCAGGCCTCCCCCCTCCCTGAAGTCGACCAGGAGGCCGACCCCGAGCTCGTAGGCAGCCCTGTAGGTCCTCCAGATGCCCAGGGCCGTCTCAGTGGGGCCGAGCGTGGAGAGCAGCCTGTACTTGAGTCCATCAGGAGGGGCCACGAGCTCGTGAAGGCCCAGGTCCACGCCGAACTCCGGGAAGCGGCCGTCAGCGCTGTGCACGTGGGCGTTGGCCGGCTGGGGGAGGAGGGCGGCCCATCCCCCCTGCGGAGTCCCACGGGCAGCTGCCCCAGCCCTCCACGGACTCCACAAAGCCATCACCGTCTACAGTGACGCAGACGTCCCTGACCGCCCTCAGGTCGTCGCCTATGAGCGCGAGGGAGGCCCTCAGGTGCACTTGGCTCACCGCCTGGGCCTGAGGGCATTGGCATGTTAAGTCTTTAATCTCGGGCCCTGGAGTAGAGAGCGGAGGCTTCAGCCATGGCCTACATGGAGAAGATGGGCAGAATGGTGGCGCTGAACCAGCTCTACATATTGATATACAGCGCCCTGGCGGCGGTCATAGGCATAAACGTGTACCTCTTCCTGCTCATATTCGTGTTCATAGCCATAAGCATGTTCGTGCAGAGCATACTCATGAGCAGCGGCCTCAACGAGAAGTCCTCCTACGTGGCCGAGGTGCTCTCCGGCAAGAGGCTCTTCCACGAGGACAACACTAGGGCCATACAGAGCAAGGACACGCTGATATATGTCGACCTTCAGGAGCAGACGAAGTTCTCCCTCTACACGACCCTCGGCATACTCATAGGCCTGGCCTACTTCTTCGTGCTGTGGAGGTACGTGCCTGACCTGGCCGCGTACCTGTCCCTGGAGCTCTTCGGGAGGCAGATAAAGGACGTGGGCATCGAGTACCTCAGGCTCCTCCTCTTCATAGCCTTCCTGCTCTACTTTGAGGGGTACTTCGTGATAAACCAGGGAATAATGATGTGGTCGCTCTCAAGGATAAAGAAGCTCCCCGCCCTCAACGTGCCGACCTCCTACATAGTTACCGACAAGGGCATAGTGATCAAGGGGCTGATCACTACAAAGGGCATAAGGTTCCCCCTGCCCCCCGACATAGAGGTGGTACTTAACAAGGACAGGAGGTTCGTGGAGCTCACAAGGCAGGGCAAGAGGACCGTGACGAGGCTGAGGCTCTACACTAAGAACCCCGAGAAGCTGTACGAGATAATAAGGAAGGTCGCCTTCCCGGCCTCCTCAAGGGGGCAGGAGTCCTAGCGCTTGGAAGCCAGCGCCCCTCCTTAGCTGGGCTCAGGGGACCTCCGGGGGAAGGAGTAAGTATCGTACCCTATATTCCCCGGCCCGCCCAGGGTAGGGTTACGGGCATTAGCCTGTCCCAGGGCCCTGGGGAGTGGCGTTGCAGGACGACGAGGAAGTACTCTCGCTGCTGAGGCCCTACGTGGCCGCCTGGTTCAGGGAGAAGTACGGCTCCTTCACCGACCCGCAGAGGGAGGCCATACCGCTAATAAAGCAGGGGAGGAGCGTGCTGATATCGAGCCCCACTGGGACGGGCAAGACGCTCGCGGCCTTCCTTGCAATACTCGACGACCTCCTCGCCATGGGGGAGAGGGGGGAGCTGGAGGACAAGATATACGCGGTCTACGTCAGCCCCCTCAGGGCCCTGGACAACGACATGTACAGGAACCTGGTCCAGCCGCTGGGCGAGATATACGAGAAGGCAAAGTCCATGGGCTTCCAGCCCCCTGAGGTCAGGGTGGCCACCAGGACTAGCGACACGCCGGCCAACGAGAAGGCAAAGATGCTGAGGAGGCCCCCTCACATACTTATAACGACGCCCGAGAGCCTCGCCATAAGCCTCGTGGCCCCCAAGTTCAGGGAGAGGCTCTCGACCGCCAGGTGGGTCATAGTTGACGAGATACACGAGCTCGCCTCCAGCAAGAGGGGCTCGCACCTCGCCCTGACGCTGGAGAGGCTCGAGGAGCTGGTCAGCGAGGCCCAGGGAAGGGGGCTCCAGAGGGTAGGCCTCTCGGCAACCATATCGCCCCTCGAGGAGGTCGCCAGGTTCCTGGGCGGCTACTACGACGATGGGACGCCGAGGCCAGTGGAGATAGTGGACGCCAGGTTCGCCAAGCCCTTCGACATAAGGGTGATAACGCCTAAGGTGGACCTCATACACGGCGACCCGGAAAAGATAAACGAGGAAATATACAACACCGTGGCCGAGCTCTCGAGGACCGCCAGGACCACGCTGGTCTTCACAAACACCAGGAGCGCCACGGAGAGGGTGGTGTTCAAGCTCAAGAAGCTCATGTCCTCCAAGGGCTACGTTGACATGGATGAGATAGAGGCCCACCACAGCAGCCTCTCGAGGGAGGTGAGGCTCGACGTAGAGGAGAGGCTGAAGAGGGGCGAGCTCAAGCTGGTGGTGTCGAGCACCAGCCTAGAGCTCGGCATAGACATAGGCTACATAGACCTCGTGGTCCTCCTGAGCAGCCCGAAGAGCGTGAGCAGGCTCCTCCAGAGGGTTGGCAGGGCTGGGCACCACGTGAGCCAGGTGAGCAGGGGCGTCATGGTGGCTGTTAACAGGGACGACCTGATAGAGTGCACTGTGCTGGCCAAGGCAGCCATGGAGAGGAAGATAGACAACGTGAGGATACCAAGGAACCCGCTTGACGTGCTGGCCCAGCACATAGTTGGCATGTCAATAGAGAGGCCGTGGAAGGTGGAGGAGGCCTTCAGGGTGATAAGGAGGGCCTACCCGTTCCACGCGCTCAGCTGGGAGGACTACATGAGCGTCCTCCGCTTCCTCGGCGGCAAGAGCCAGGGGCTCGAGGACGAGGGGGTCTACTCAAAGATAAGGCTTGACGAGGACCTGGGGGAGTTCGGCAGGAAGAGGAGCGCCAGGATGATATACCAGCTCAACGCGGGCACGATACCGGACGAGGCCAAGATAAAGGTCATATCTAAGGGCAAGAGCATAGGCAGCCTGGAGGAGGAGTTCGTCGAGATACTTGAGCCCGGCGACATATTCGTCCTCGGGGGCAAGACCTACAGGTTCCTCAGGGCTGACGGCATGAAGGTTTACGTGGAGCCCGCCGAGAACGAGAGGCCCACGGTGCCGAGCTGGTTCAGCGAGATGCTGCCCCTGGCCTTCGACAGCGCCCTCCTGGTCGGGGAGTTCAGGGAGAGGGTTGGGGAGCTCATAGCCCAGGGCAAGTTAGACGAGGCCAGGAGGATGCTCGTGGAGGAGTACAGGCTGGAGCCCCACGCCGCCGAGGAGGTAATTCAGTACGTGTGGGAGCAGCTGGCCTACACCGGCGTCGTGCCGGGCAGGAGGAACATACTCATAGAGTACTTCCAGGGCGACGAGGGCGAGTGGAGCATAGCCTTCCACACCCTCTTCGGCAGGAGGACCAACGACGCACTCTCCAGGGCCTACGGCGCGGTGCTTTCCGACAGGCTCAACGTGCCCGTCAAGGTCTCGGTCACGGACAACGCCTTCATGCTCACCTACGAGGGCAGGGAGCCGGACGAGGGCCTCATAAGGTACCTGCTGAGCTCCGTGAGGAGCGACAACCTCAGGCAGCTCCTCGAGGGCGCCGTGGTGAGGACTGAGATGATGAGGAGGAGGTTCAGGCACGTGGCCCAGAGGAGCTTCATGATACTGAGGAGGTACAGGGGGCACGAGAGGAGCCCGGAGAGGATGCAGCTCTCGGCGCAGAAGCTGCTCGACGTCATGCTTGAGGAGATGCCGGGCAGCCCAGTCATAAGGGAGACCTACAGGGAGATACTTGAGGACTACATGGACATACAGGACGCGGGGAGGGTCCTCAGGTGGATAGAGGGCGGCGAGGTCAAGGTCACCGTAAGGGGGCCGCTGCCATACCCGTCGCCCTTCGCGCACAACCTGTTCATAAAGGAGTACAGCGACGTGGTGCTCATGGAGGACAAGCAGAGGATAATGGCGTACCTCCACGACAGGATAATGGAGTACCTGAGGTCAAAGGGCAAGGTCCTGGAGGAGGGCGTCCAGCAGGCCCAGGGCGAGGAGGCTCACACGTAGCCGGCCTCAACTATCCTCCTTGAGGCCGACCTCCAGAAGCCCCTGAGGGCCATGAAGGGGGCCGCCACAAGCAGCGAGGCGAGGCCGCTGTAGACGCTGACGCTAAGCGACGCCATCGCAGCTGAGATGAGGGCGAACGGCACTATAATTATAAAGGTTATCACCAGCCCCCTGGCCCTGACCTGGCCCGGCATGAACCCCTCGCTCCTCACCTGCGGCGACACCGCCATGTAGGCGGAGGCAGCGTATGAAAGCAGGGAGAAGGCGGGGCCCACCAGGAGCAGCTGCGGCACCATGTTAATCGCCTCCCTGAGGCCCATGAGCCAGAGGGTAAGGTAGGCGGCGGCGAAGGGGAGGGAGGCGAGGAGCACCACGAGGGACCAGGAGAGGGCGCCCAGCCACATGTAGGCGCCGGGGTCCGCGGCGGTGAAGGCAAGCCAGGGCCTCTCGTTGCCCACCTGGGAGGCGCTGGAGCCTATGAAGAAGGCCTCAACGGCGATGGCAGGCACGAAGAGGAGCCCGAAGAGCACCCCGTTCCCAGGGCCCTGGGGGGTCAGCCTCTGGGGGACGAGCCCCGTGGCCATTAGGGCCACGCCGACCGCCAGGTACGCCGCGGCGGCGAGCGACATGTAGCCCATGAACTTCCTCACGCTCACGGTGCGGGTGAAGTACCTGGAGCCCCCGGCGCCGAAGCCCCCGACCCTTCCAGTTATGGTAAGAGTGTTGAGCTTCATCCTGAGCTCGGCCCTGAGCCCCCTGACGCCCGCGAAGGAGAGCGCGCTCGAGGCCACCTGCCCCCTGCCCTCGCTGACCACCGAGGAGTAGCCGTAGAGCAGCGGGGCCCTGCCGAGCCTCGTGGCCACGTAGGAGGTGAGGCCCAGGGAGAGTATGGCTAGCGTGGCCGTGCCCGCCAGGTAGTAGCCGTCGAAGACCCCGGAGGGGCTGACGGGGTTCCTGAACAGGGCTGATATCGACCAGGCCGCCAGGGCAGCGGCCACGGCGACCCTCCTCTTGGCCTGCAGCTCCGCTATTGAAGCTGTCAGCGACGTCAGCAGGAGCACGAAGAGCACCATGTCGACTACAGCGTACCCCAGGGGCACGTCTATGAACGGGAAGTACCAGCCGAGCCAGGCGATGGCCAGCAGGCCGCTGAGCACCATCTGCCCTATGTAGAGCGAGAGCGCGAGGCTCCCCCTGCTTATTGGCAGGGTGAAGAGGTAGTCCCTGTCTGACTTTATCACAGTGACGCCTCCCTGCAGCGAGGCCAGGAATATGACTATGGCCGAGTATATGACGGCCATGGTCCTCTCCTGGGCCACCTCGCTCGGCGGGAGCTCTATGTGGTTCGCGTAGAGGTAGGCGCCGCTCATGACGCCGTAGAACAGCATTATCAGGGTTATTATGAGCAGGGGCCTGGATATCCTGGTCTTGACCACGAAGGCTATGAGCTTAAGCCTCGACACTCCTCATCAGCCTCGCCACGACGCTCTCCACCGGCTCCTCCTCCTTCGCCATCCTCCTCAGGTCGTCGAAGGTGCCCTGCCAGACGAGCCTCCCCCCGCTTATCATCAGTATGTGGTCCGTCAGCCTGCCGGCCACGCTCATTATGTGCGTCGACACGAGCATGGTGGAGCCCATCCTGCTCAGCACCCCTATGACCTCCTCCTGGGTCGGTATGTCGAGGTAGTTCAGGGGCTCGTCCAGGAACACCACCTTGGGCTCGTGGATTATGGCCAGCGCTATGGCGAGCTTCTGCACGTTGCCCCTGGAGAGCGCCGACACCCTGTAGTTCTCGTATTTCCTCAGACCCAGGAGGTCCATCATCTTCTCCGCCCTGTCCCTAGGGTCGTCGAGGCCCCTCAGGGCCGCTATGTACTCCAGGTTCTCCCTGACCGTGAGGGCCAGGTACGGCGTGGCGTCCTCGGGCAGGTAGCCCATTTGGGCCTTCACACTGTAGTCGTCGGCCGGGTCCCTGCCGAGGACCCTGACCTCGCCCCTGTCGGGCTTCATGAGGCCCACGAGCAGCCTCAGGGTGGTGCTCTTGCCAGCGCCGTTGGGGCCCAGGAGGGCGTACCTGCCGCCCTCGGGCACCTCGAAGCTGAGCCCCCTGAGGGCGGGCACGGTTCCGTAGAACTTGACTACGTCCCTTACCTCGATCGCGTTGGCCAAGGGGCTTCCCAAGGTGATGGGTGAGGCGGGGCTATAAAGCTTTGTAACGCTAGGCCCTCCTCCTCAGCCTGTCCAGGTCCTCGGGCCTTATCGCCACGGGCGAGCCCACCACCTCCCTGCCCCTGGCCATCCAGGCTGCAGAGGCCGCCAGGCCGAGGGCCCACATGGCGGTGGCGTACCACAGGAAGTCGACGACCCCCATGCCTGCCGTGGCGAAGAAGCTCGCCAGCATCAGCACGTAGGGCGCCGCCCTGACCAGGGCTATCCCCGTGGCCCTGAAAGTTGTGGGGAAGGACAGGGACTCCAGGACGTTCCTCGAGGCCCAGACGGTCTCGGTGAAGGCGCCGTTAACGAACAGCAGTGCCATGAATGGCGCTAGCCCGGCCCTGAGGGCAGGTATGGCTGCCAGCGACGTGGCGAAGCCGCCCGCGAAGCTGGCCAGCGTGAAGGCCCTTGAGCCCACCCTGTCCATTGCAGCTGCCGCTATGAGCCCGCCCAGGGCCTCGCCCGCGAAGTAGAGCATTATAATCTCGAGGGCGTGTGATGGGAACTCCTCGGGTCCTATGCTGAGGGCCAGGAGGCCGAAGGTGAGCACCGAGGAAACTGCCATGAGTGTTAGCAGGGCGAGCCAGAGCCTGGCCTCGGCCCCTAGGACAACCCTGCCCCTCTCCTCGGGCCTGAGGGAGAGCCAGGGCCTCGACTCGGGCACCATGGAGCGGGTCACAGCCATTATTGCTATGGCCCCGGCCACCAGGGCCCCTACGGCAGCCCTGCCGGAGGCAGCCGAGAGGCCGCCGAAGGCCAGGGCCACCGCGGATATGACAACTGCGCCGACGTTGCCCACGTTAGTTATGAGCACGACAAGCCTCTCCTTTATGTCGGCCGGGGCGCTCTCGACTATGTAGCTCAGCACTATGGGGACCTCTCCCCCCATGGCCGTCTGCGTTATGAGAAGGCCCGCCAGGACGGCGTAGAGGCTGTTGAAGGCAAGTATCAGCAGGGCCCCCAGGGCGTAGACCCCGAGCATGGCCATGTAAGTGGACTTCCTGCCCCTCAGGTCGGTGAGCCTGCCCAGGGCCAGGTTGCCTATGAGGGTGCCCACGGGAATGGTGGAGAAGACCAGCGGGGTGGCCCACGACGGTATTGACGAGAGCAGGGCCGACACAGATGGGAGGGTGACGAAGACTCCCTCCAGGAACATGTCTAGCGTGGTTGATACCAGCACCAGCCTCTGGTCCCTCGTGAGTACCATGGCAGCCCCAGAGGTGGCTAAGGGATGATGTTAATAAGCGCTGCGCGAGACCATGAGGGGAACTGTACATCGCTGCTTGGACTGCTCTTTGTTACCCCTAGCGCGGCTCCACGGCTGATACCTGGCTGCTATAAACGCCGCGGCAAGGGCGCTTCAAGGAATGGCCAGGCAGGGGATGACCCCAAGGACCCCCAGGGCCAACGGGCTCGGCCGCGCCTCGTGCACTAAGCCAGCTCCCTCGCCGCCACGCTGGGCAGCTATTATGTTCTCCAGGTAGTTAAAGATCTGCATGTCAGCGAACGCCTTGACCGCCCACAGGAGCCTCTGGTACGCGTAGACCGGCTTCACGACGAAACCCTGTGGCGTCCTTGAGAGCACCAGCGTGGCAAGGGGCGTAGTAGTTAATTTCAACTTCAACATCATTCTATGGCTTCCATCGCCATACTTATCATATTCTTCGACAAACCGCTTTCCAGTTTCAACATCATTCCTTGGTTTCCAGGTGGGGGAGAGTCTGGAAGAAGAATTGAAGAGGGAGGTGTTTCAACACCATTCCTTAGTTTCCTATGACATACCACAGCACGGCATTCTTGCGCAGAACGCCATGTTTCAACACCATTCCTTGGTTTCGCAAAGACAATAAGCGAGATAAAGCAAAGGAGAAAGCTTGCCACAGTTTCAACACCATTCCTTGGTTTCCGTGGAATCTACCCAACCCGTGCGAGGGAAACAGTGAGTTTCAACACCATTCCTTGGTTTCGAGTAGGTATCTCGACGAAGGATACTACCTTGTGGTGCATGTTTCAACACCATTCCTTAGTTTCCTAAACAACGCAATTGACATATTATATTTTGTTTCACCTGGTTTCAACACCATTCCTTGGTTTCCGCGGAAATAGTAGCGGCCTGGGGCGGCGAAGAAATAAGAGTTTCAACACCATTCCTTGGTTTCCACAGAAAAGCGAGGCGAGAGAGCGTGAGCGCGCAGGAAGTGTTTCAACACCATTCCTTGGTTTCTCGCTAAAACACCAATTGAACTTGTGGGCCTGGTGAGGACGTTTCAACACCATTCCTTGGTTTCTCTCGAGAGCAAAGGACATTGCCTCCACGGCGTAGTGTTTCAACACCATTCCTTGGTTTCTGTTCTACCGTAGAAGTGCCAAGGGGCCCGCTACCGGCATCCAGCAGTTTCAACACCATTCCTTGGTTTCTACTTCATGACAGAAAGATTTTCGTGAGCCCAAATATCTAGTTTCAACACCATTCCTTGGTTTCTTGAGGAAGTCCCTGGAGTGCCAATGGACGTCATTAGGATGTTTCAACACCATTCCTTGGTTTCAGAAGCTTACGAGTAGCCATGTAGTTCACCAGGTTTTATATAAAGTTTCAACACCATTCCTTGGTTTCACGTTTTCCTCAGCTATTTTTGCGATGTTTGAAGAACTGTTTCAACACCATTCCTTGGTTTCGTTTCCTCCTATTCCTCCCTGAAGCACGGTCATTACTGGTCCCTACGTTTCAACACCATTCCTTGGTTTCGGCGGCACAACAGTGGAAGAGGAAGTTCTGACTGCAAAGGTGTATGACGTAAACGACTCCTTTACAGCGGCACAACAGTGGAAGAGGAAGTGAGCGCCGAAAAGGCGTTTCAACACCATTCCTTGGTTTCTAGCCCACTATGCCGACCACGAATATCATTACGAGGTCAAGTGTTTCAACACCATTCCTTGGTTTCATATGAAAGAAGTGTATGAGATAGCAGAGAATGGCCCCAGTTTCAACACCATTCCTTGGTTTCAAGACCAGGGGCATGAACGTTAGGGACGTGATAGCAAGGTTTCAACACCATTCCTTGGTTTCTATAGTCCTCACGGCGCCTACCGTTAATATCATAAAGTTTCAACACCATTCCTTGGTTTCATATGAATACACTATTGAGGGAGAACTGGCAAAGCTGCGTTTCAACACCATTCCTTGGTTTCCGCAGAGTTTGTGAAAGAAGTGGAGCTTCCCCTATGGGTTTCAACACCATTCCTTGGTTTCGCTGGGGAGGCCGAAGCCGCTGGGGGCAGTATAACCTGTTTCAACACCATTCCTTGGTTTCTGTATATTGTTGACGTTCAGAATAGATATGAGTGGAAAGTGTTTCAACACCATTCCTTGGTTTCGACTGTAATTGCACAGAGGAAGTATGAACAGCTTACGCTGATGTTTCAACACCATTCCTTGGTTTCCCACAGGGGTATGCCAACAGATTATGCAAGCGAAATAATAGCAGGTTTCAACACCATTCCTTGGTTTCATATTATTATTCACTGTCGTATTTCTCGTTAATGTTAAACCCGCAAGTTTGTTCAGAGTTTCAACACCATTCCTTGGTTTCTGGCGGAAAGGCCAACAGGTTCAGTGTGCACTGTGCAGAGTTTCAACACCATTCCTTGGTTTCGCAATATTTCGATTTTGAGGGGGAAGACCACACGGACTTTTGGTTTCAACACCATTCCTTGGTTTCGCATACCACTTCGCAAACTATACCTACAGGCCAGTGGAGGGTTTCAACACCATTCCTTGGTTTCTAGTTAGCTGTGGCGATAACATCAAAGGCTATGATTGCGTGTTTCAACACCATTCCTTGGTTTCTTCAAGAGGGTAGCAAGTTTTATAAGGGCTTTGAAGATACTTAGTTTCAACACCATTCCTTGGTTTCTTGACTCGTTAATTATCTTTTTGTATGCGTCTAAGTTAATTGGTTTCTCGGTTTCAACACCATTCCTTGGTTTCGGCCATAACATGGTTTGTGGACATGGATAAAGTTCTAGTGTTTCAACACCATTCCTTGGTTTCTTATAGTTATGCTTATCCTGTCCCCGTTCACGCTAACGTCAGTTTCAACACCATTCCTTGGTTTCCTGAACCTATGGAAATTTAAACCCCTGAAACTATCTTTCTATGGTTTCAACACCATTCCTTGGTTTCTTCTTAACCAATTTAGGTCAGCCGGCCTTATCGGCATGAAGCGTTTCAACACCATTCCTTGGTTTCCCGTGGATAGTTGTCAATTTATATCCCAATGAACATGAGGGTTTCAACACCATTCCTTGGTTTCGCATTTACCAAGGATCAGAAGCCGATTGTATTTAGAGAGTTTCAACACCATTCCTTGGTTTCCGAGCTCTGGGACACCATACAGGTTATGTTCGCTTACCGTGCCAGGGGCCTGCCCCTTCCTCTGCCCCTCTGTCCCACCGTTGTCCTCTGCACGGGAATACTTAAGTTTACCGCCGGCTCCAGGGCAGCTTCCCACGTGGAACATGGGAAGCCCCCATAGGCCTTTAAATTTTCATAATGTTTAGTTAAGTAAAATTGATGTTCCCACCGCTCCCACCGGGCAAGTGACTTCCCATGTCTCACATGGGAATTACCCGGCTAAGTAGTTTATAAGGTAAATTAACAAAATAACAAAAGCATAACACTGTTTATAATGTTTATAAAATAGTTTAATAATAAGAAAAAGAAAGAGAGGAGAAGTGAATGGAAAGGGAGGGGCGGGTCCCGCGGGCAGCCTAAGGCGAGAGTCCAAGCCTTGACCTGGGAAGGTCCACTACAGCCCTGGGCAGCTGGACAACCGACGCCGCTCGCCTACCACATTGACCTGGCCGCAGGCGTTGAGGGCCAGCACAAGTTTACAGCCGTACATGAGCGCTATGGGCCGAGGGCTGACGCCCGCGATGACCGCTGCCTGTGTCATAAGTTGACGTCAGGAGGAGCGACGCGCGGCATCTAATGGTCAATGGAGTCACGAACTGGAGTGGGGCCAGCTTAAGGCTCTGCCCGCCACATGGCTCACAGGAGCTCAGCGGCGGGCAAAAGGGGCCTGAGGCCGCTGGGCTTGTCTCAGGGCTTCGGACGGCCCTGGGCCCAAGCCCCGAACACGTCCTCCGGCTCTTGCGAGGCCATGATGAGGGCGTGCCCTAAGCCCTTGCAATTCCGGGCTGCCCTTGGTCACGAAGTGATTCCCGAGGCGGCCAGGAGCTCCTCGGCCCACACAAGGTCATCCTTTACCACGGGGCCCAGGGAGAGCCTGCCGGAGTTGAGCCTGGCCGCTATTACAGTAACGAGCTCGTTCGCGTCCAGGTCCTCCAGCCTCGCCCCCACCTTCGCCCTCAGGGAGGTCACCGCGTCCCTCAGGGCCGTTGTGTGCAACAGCGGCACGCCAACGGTTGACTTCATGGCCTCGTGCCTGTAGTAGGCCAGGGCCGTTATGTTCCTCAGCATGAGGCCCAGGGTGAAGTAGGCCGCCTCGGCCTTGAAGCCGGGGGTTATGTTGAGCATTATAGTGTAGCCCTCGCCCTGGTCCCTGAGGGCCCTCGAGCCGACCTCTCTCATTATGTTCAGGAGCCCCGCGGCCAGGTTCCTCTCGCCCTCCCCGGCCGGGACAGCCTCGGCCGCCACGCCAGCCCGCTTAAGGTACTCGGTCAGGAGCAGGGCCACCAGGTGGGCCGCCCCGCTGTCCGAGTAGTAGTAAAGGACTACCCTCTGCACCATGCCGGCCTCCAGGAAGGGCTGAAGCGAGTTCAGCTCCGCTGAGGCCTCGTAGGGACTTGAGCTCAGGTACGACCTGAGCCTGTCAAGCAGCGGGTCGCTCCTGCCGGCCCCCGCGAGCCTCTCGCACTCGTCCTCGGCGTCAACATCAAGCCTCGAGCACCTCTCGAGGAGCTCCGCCTGCTCCCTGCTAAGGCCCGCTGACCTGGAGGCGTACCTCATCCATAGCGTATCGTTGAATCTGTATGTTATAATAAGGCCCGCTGACCTGGAGGCGTTCCTCAGGAATGAGGTGCCGACGGTCATGTGGTGGGAGAACCTCAGGGCCAACCGCTTCACCTTAGGTCATAGGGTTACGTGAGTATTTAACCCTTGCACGACCGCGGGGCCTGCGGCTGTCCCTTTATTTTGCAGGACCCCTAGCGGCAGGCGCTGCTTCCTGGCCGCGCTCCCCTGCGAGGCCCGGCTCGCCCTGAAGGACGCCCGCGTGCCGTGCACGTCCACACGAGCTCCATGTACGGCGTCCTCCTGAGTCCTAGGACTTGGGGACTTCCTCCACGCGCAGGCCCTCAACAAATACCACTCAAGAGGCCCTGCGGCCTGTGGTTCCATCCAAAATCGTAGGGCTGTAGCGGTGGTCGGTGCCTGACCCTCGGCGTGGCCCCCGAGCTGAGGTACAGGGCCGTCGTCGCTGTCCCGAGCCTGCTAGCCGTGTCTAGCATAGAGTCACAGGATCCTCCTTTCATAATGATTAACATGTTATTTTGTTATTTTACCTTATAAACTACTTAGCCGGGTATTTCCCATGTGAGACATGGGAGTGCCTTGCCCGGTGGGAGCGGTGGGAACATCAATTTTACTTAACTAAACATTATGAAAATTTAAAGGCCTATGGCGACTTCCCATGTTTCACATGGGAAGCGGCCGCAGGGCGGGCAGTAGGCTTAAGTATTCCCCTGCAGAAAACAGTGGTGGGACAGGAGGGCCGCCCCGGGCCACGTGAAGGCTAAGGCCGAGGCACGGCGTCCCATGGCTCGGAAACCACGAGATGGTGTTGTAACCTAGCCCCAGCCAGAACAAATGCTGATGGCAACCTCCTGATAGAAACCACGAGATGGTGTTGTAACGGCCATGGGGCCATGGGGCAAGGCGAAGAAAAAGAGCTAGAAACCACGAGATGGTGTTGTAACCTATGTAGCCAGCTGGGAAGGACATGTTTGTAGCGCTGAGAAACCACGAGATGGTGTTGTAACTTTCCAAACATGCGTAGAGCCCAAAAAAGACCCATACGAGAAACCACGAGATGGTGTTGTAACGGGTGTTGTTGTAAACATTGAACCGCTTTGTCCATAATGAATAGAAACCACGAGATGGTGTTGTAACCAACCGCTCCATGTTAGCCCTGATCTTGAGATGTAATGAAACCACGAGATGGTGTTGTAACCCCATAAGAGCGCAGCCGTTCCACGTCAATCCCGAACGGCTAGAAACCACGAGATGGTGTTGTAACAAAAGATTATGTCGTAGAAGTTCAACGAACTGAACTTCCTGAAACCACGAGATGGTGTTGTAACGGGTGGCCCACGACAGATGTGAACCCGTTCTTTAGCACCTCGAAACCACGAGATGGTGTTGTAACCCAAGTACTCTGGGTGCTCCTGCAGGCACTGAACAGCCGAAACCACGAGATGGTGTTGTAACTCATTCCCCCCTACTACCGTTCCGGTGATGGTTTCTTTCCCCGTGAAACCACGAGATGGTGTTGTAACCCAACTCGCTCTCCACATTCCTCACCTCGCTCACGTCTCTCGGAAACCACGAGATGGTGTTGTAACGAGTCTGGGGAGTCCCCTCCGAGCTTTCATTCTGAGACGAAACCACGAGATGGTGTTGTAACCTATAAGGCCCAGCTTCTTCAAACAGGCAAACGTGTTTGTAGAAACCACGAGATGGTGTTGTAACAAGGTTGGATGGACCCAGAACCCGTAGTTATCGTATACAACGAAACCACGAGATGGTGTTGTAACAAAACAAAATTCATGAATGGTCAATTATAAAGAAAGACGCGAAACCACGAGATGGTGTTGTAACTCTTCCACTGTTGCGCTGCCCCAGGTCGCGTGAATAAACGCGAAACCACGAGATGGTGTTGTAACAAGAAAGGCCAAGTTCTTTAAGGATTTTTTCATAAAAACTGAAACCACGAGATGGTGTTGTAACTTGAGTTGATTGATATGTGTTAGCAAGAATAGCTTAAACTTCGAAACCACGAGATGGTGTTGTAACGAGAAACCCTCTCACCCATGCTCTCACGCCTCAGATAGAAAGAAACCACGAGATGGTGTTGTAACGTCTGGGTTCTGTAGGGACAGTATGGCCTTCCAGAGCCTGCGAAACCACGAGATGGTGTTGTAACAAAGGCTCGGCCTTTCTGAGGCAGAGGACGTGAACATACTCGGGAAACCACGAGATGGTGTTGTAACAAAGAGTAGAAACTAAGTATGTTTGCCGCAAGTAATCCAGAAACCACGAGATGGTGTTGTAACCCTTATCACAAACTTCGGCTTTAGGTGATACATCCGCGAAACCACGAGATGGTGTTGTAACAAGAGGAAATCTATGCTTATAACATATCCTCGACACTGAAACCATAAGATTGTGTTGAAACCTGCAAACCCCTGACTCGGCCTGAGAGCCCAGCCGCGGCCATCTTCGCCTGACCGCCTCGACTAGGACAGCCGGTGGGGGTGCCGTCATGGTGGGTCACGAGCTGGAAATGCTTAAATGATCCTATAGCAAGATAACCGTGGGGCAGCTCCTGTGCCCGCTGGACCTAGGCACCTAATCGCTCAGCGGTCGCAGGCCCTCGGGGGCGACTTCAGATGGGCAAGGCGCTGACCCTCATAGTGGCCCCCCTGGGCTCGGTCAAGTACCTGAGGCCGGCCACCTACCTGGCCCAGGATCGCAGGGGCAGGTTTTCGTGCAGGGTGGAGTCTAAGGGCAAGGTGCCCTCGGCTGCGGTCACCTACGTCTACCTCAGGAGGATGTTCCCAGACGCCGTGGTAAGGGTGCTCGGTCTCGTGCCGGAGTCGCTTATAGCTGAACTTGGCATGGCCTCAGGCCCCTACTGGAAGGCTGTGGACGAGCTGTTAAGTCTTCAGAGGAGGCACATAGAGGAGGGGGTTGAGAGCTCAAGCGACTCATGCGGGCTACTGGGAGATTTCATAAAGGAGGATAACCTGGAGCTCAGGGCCGTGCCGCTGAGGGGCACCTTCAGGCTCAGCGGGGGCGGCTCCATGAGGATAGACGTCAGCCCCTATGACTCCCAGGCCATGGCGGCCTATCACATCTCAAGGAAGCTGCTGGAGCTCAGGGCCGCCGACTATGACGCTGTTTACGTGGTCTCAGACGTGACTAACGCCCCCAACCAGCTCCAGGTAATGACTGTGAGGGCCGTCCAAGGGGCCGCCTCGGCCCTCTCGCTGGCGGTCCCGGTGACGCTGGGGTTCTCGGCGTTGGACCCATATGTTGACGATAGGACGGAGCTGACGCTCAGCGTGACGTTTCAGAGGCAGCTGCCCAGCATAAGGCTGCCGACAAGGAGGACCTCCAGGCTCCTCTCCCCAAGGCGCTGCGCCCCGCGCGACGTGGTGAGGGCCCTGGTGGGGCTCCACGGGAAGCCGATAAGGGCCGCCATCTCCTCGCTTACGGCCGCGGCTGCGTCAATAAACGTCGGTGCCCTCTTCCTGATGCCGTACTTTCTGGAGGACGCCTTGGAGAAGCTGGAGGGCCTGGGCCGCGGCCCCTCCAGCTCTACCTGTTACAGCGCCGCGGCCCTCGACGCGGGGCAGCTGCAGCGCGCAATCCTCGACCTGGCAAGCACTTTTGTAGAAGAGTACTTCACGCTGACGAAGGTTACCCAGGGCGGCGACAGCGTAGAGGTCACGAGGTATGCTGACTTTAACGAGGACTTCGAGACTATGCTGTACCTGGCCCTCGCCGGCGGCACGACCATTAAGCCTGAGGGCGGCTGCCTTAACTTGAACGAGCTGGCCAGGGAGGCGGACAACTACAGCAGGAGAGGCCTGGGCATAACGATTACCACAGAAATTGAGCACGATAACATTGTCAACGCAATTAACTCCAGCAAGGATGAGGTGAAGGGGCGGCTCGCGTCTGACGGCGTGTGCCTTTATGAGCTGAAGGGACACACTTCTTCATCCGTAAATAATGAATACACGGCGAGAAACCTCGTGGCCCACGCTGGCATCCTGGAGAACGCGGTCAAGATAAAGGTTAGGGGCGACGGGTCACCCATGGCCTGCCTCTCGGGGGACTGCGGCGATTGCAGGATCCCGTGTGGGAAACTTATGGAAATCATTAAGAGGTCCCTATTTAAGGTCGTCAATCTCGATAAGGCCCATCGCTCGCCGCCTGGGGAAGCATCGCGCGGCCGCCTCAGCCTTGATATGTAAGTTTCTCGCCGCGCTCCCTCGACGCCCGTGGCCAGGGAGCCGGTAAGGCCCGCCGCAGAGCTTACCTGGCCGTAGGCCCCAGGCAAGACCCAACTTTGGCTAAAACGCGGCGCAACGCGGGGTAAATTTATAATGTATTACCACAGACATACAACTACCGTGGTGCTGCGCCTGTGGGCGGCTCGTTATTGGTCCTCGCCTACGCCGTGACGCCCGTTCACGTGGGCTCCGGCAGGTCCCCGGGCTTCGTTGACCTTCCATTTCAGAGGGACTCGATGGGCTACCCAGTCATATTAGGCTCCTCCTTCAAGGGCGCCCTGAGGTTTCACCTGACGCCCCCAAGCAGCGGCAAGCCCAACGACAAGGGCGGCGGTAACGATAAGGACAATAAGCTAGTGAGGTGCGCCTTCGGCCCAGACATTGACGAGGGCGGGGCTAAATTTATGGGAAGGCTCGTGTTCACCGACCTGGTGCCGTTCCTCTACCCGGCCCCAAGCCTCTCCGAGGGCTACATATATGTGACCACGAAGTACCTCCTTAACAGGGCTTATGACATCCTGTCAACCGTAGGGGTCAGCCCACCTAAGGCCTTGGGCGCCGGCGGCACAGTGACAGTGGGGCTGAGGGAGGTCCGTTACGCCTACACGGTAAACGTAAGCGACGTCCTTGGCGGCCGCGTCGACACGAGGTCTCTGGGGTACCTGCTAAAGGACAAGGCCTACGTCTTTGACGACGACGTCGGGCTGCAGGTTGTGGAGTCGTCCCTGGTAAGGGTCACAAGGAACGCCCTCGATGATAAGACGAAGACCGTCAAGGAGAGGGCCCTCTGGACTGAGGAGTACGTGCCCCAGGGCACGGTTATGGTTGGCGCCATGCTGGACTCCATGAGGGGCAGCGTGGACTCCATGGGGGGCAACGACGAGTGCAGGGACATAGACGTGATGACAGAGCTCAGCAACAAGCTTAACAGGGCCTCGCTCTTCATAGGGGGCAAGGAGACCGTGGGCAAGGGTCTCGTGAGGCTGCTCATCGTAAGCGGCACTGGCGCCGTCAGCGGCGCGGTGAGGTGAGCTGTCCTTGAGCGACTTCGTGGGCTTCGCGGCCGACGTGGGCACCAAGCTGATAGCCGCCGGCTGCCAGGGCGGCGGGAGCTCGAACTCGAAGCCCGGCATAGTCAGGAGGGCCGTGGACTTCCCGTCGCTCATGATAAGCCTGGGCTTCCAGCCGGCCTTCACGTTCTTCCTATCCAAGGTAGAGAGGTTCTCCGCAGTGAGCGCCATCTACAGCTACCTGACGGGCAAGGCAAAGCTCGATGATGGCGTCAAGGCAGCCATCTGTGACGAGCTGAGGAGGAGCGAGGGCGCAGGCTACGCGGGCTACGTCGCAATAATACTCTACGCGCTCAGCAGGGTAGGCGAGAGCGTGAGCGTTGGCGGCAACGAGGAGGAGATTTACAAGTCGCTGCTTGGGATAGCCTTAAAGGAGCTCGCGCTGGCGAAGGAGAGGCTGCTTTCAGAGTACCTCCTGGAGGTCAAGAAGGTGCTGGAGGCGATGCCCCTGTGAGCCTCGACGAGACCCTTGTTAAGGAAGCCAGGATGAGGGCGCTGGGGCTGTTCAATGAGAGGAGGCTGGTGGCGAGGCTCAGGCTGACCCCCACGACGCCCTGGTGGGGAGGCGACCACAGCACCAGAACGTCGCAGGAAGTGGATGAGGACGAAATTAATGGGAGGCTCCGGTGGTTCCTCAGGACCGTTTACAACAGGTTCTGCGCGAGAGACCTCAGCGACTACTCCGAGGCTGAGAAGTTCGTCAGCGGCTTCCTGGGCTCCACCGGGATGGTCTCGAGGTACGTCTTTAGGGCGAGCACGCTCGGGCCAGGCGATGTAGCGAAGCAGTTTGATCAGCTTCCCAGGGTAAAGCTGACGCTGTTAGGCAACAGGCGCGGGCTTTCAAAGGGCGACCTGTTGCCCTTGAACCTCAGGGGCCTGGATCTCAGCATATACAGGTCGCGGGCTGAAAAGGATCCTGGGTATGATGACCTGGTAGTTGGAGGGGTCCTGATAACCCTGGCTTTCGTGGGCGTAGGCAGGGGCGCAAACAGGGGCTTCGGCAGGTTCGCGCCCTCGGAGTGCCCGGCCGGGGGCTCCCAGTTCATTGAGAAGCTGTGCACGTACGTAAAGGACGGCAACGTAACTGAGGCGTTCAGACTGTACTACAACAGGTTTAAGGAGGTCGCAGGCTGCAGCTCCGAGAACTCGTGGGAGGAATCCGCTGTACCCCTTGCCCCACTGGTCGATGGCGAAGGCCCTGACGTGATCAGGGCGGTCCCCAACTGCACGGCCAGGGACAGCTACGAGGCGCTGAGGGTCCTTCAGGAGGCCTTCCTTAAGGTCAACCTAAGGTCTGTCATGGGGCGGGGCGGGCTCTCAAGCGCGGAGGTCCACAGCTGGCTCCTGGGGCTGCCGAGGCGGATAAAGAGCACCGGCTACTTCCTGGTCAGTGAGGAGTCCGAGGAGCCCGGCCGCAGGCAGTCAATGTTGGTGGCGTCGCCCGTGAGGGTTAACAACGCCTACAGGCTGTACTTCCTGCCGTTCCTTTCACTTCGTGACCACGAGCAGATCTACAGCATGCTGGAACACCGCAGCGGCTCAGGGGAAGTGACCAAGGTGGGCGACATGATCAGGGGTGAGGAACTCAGAGATGTCATAAGCGAATTAGTGGATGCCGTGGCTAGGGCTGCCGAGGCTAGGTGTCGTGGGGCCAAGCGCGTGACGAGGTGAGCCATATGGCGGCCCAGCAGGGGGGCAACAGGCTGCTTGGTGCGCTCCTGAAGTACCAGCAGGAGATGCTTAAGGGCAGCCCCAGGGAGGACGCCAGGTCGATGTCCCTCGAGGGCCTCGTGAAGGGCTGGGACCTGTCCCGCGCGAGGGGGTACGTAAACGAGGTCAGGCAATCGATCGTCAGCTCGGGCATGGACTTCATATCTTTGAAGCTCACCACCAAGAGGAAGTTCATGGGCGGGTGGAGCCCCATCTACTTCATAACTGAGGTCCCGCTGGCCTGGGACCTCATAATCGACGTCCCCTACATACCAGGGTCGCAGGCGAAGGGCATAGTGAGGGACGCCTTCCTCGAGGTCTCAGGCGATGATAAAATGGCTGACTGCGTCTTTGGCAGCAGGAAGGCCGAGGGCAAGGTGACGTTCACGGACTTCTACCCGGTGGCCTCGCAGGGCGGGCTACTTGTATATGACATAATAAACCCGCACTACAGCCCCGAGAGGAGGCCCTTCAACGAGTACAACGCTAACCCGGTCCCAGTTAAGTTTGTCGCGGTCAACTCTGGCGTCACATTTGAAGGCTTTGTTGTTTTTAGGAGGGATGAGCTTGAGCCGTGCGGCCAGGACGCGTTCAAGCTCCTCCTCCAGGCGATCTTTTACTCCTCCGTGTCCGGTTGGGGCAGGAGGACCACGAGGGGATATGGTGAGCTCGACCTTCAGGTTGAGCTTGAGGAGGTGAGGAGCGGTGCAGTCAGGTGACCTGTTAGAGCTGAAGCTCATAGCATACTTCCACGACCCGCCGTGGAAGGCGTGGATAGTCTCCAAGAGCCCTTCCAGGGCGATACTTGCTGACAAGGGAGGCCATGAGGATGATGCCAAGGAGCTGCTCTCCATGATGGGCGTCCCCGTCCAGGGAAACTTCCCACCGGCGGTGGCCTTAGCGGACCACCTTGCGTCCTCGCTCGACAGGTGGGTAATATCATTATTATTGAAGGATGTGGAGGCGGGGGCAAGGGCAGAAGAGATTGTTAAGAAGAACCTATTTGCGCCTTGGTACAAGATTAAAGTACCTCCCAACATAGATGCTAACAAAGTCAAAGAATACGCCAGGGAGCTCTCTGGCCTCGTCATGAATGCCGGGGGACTGAAGTATCACGTGGCCTACTACCTCGCCCCGCTCCTGTGGTACGAGCACTTCCCCTGCGCCCCGAACGGGCCCTGCTGGGTTCCAGTGGCCGACACTAGGGTCCCGACGCACACGATATTTGACCACGCCACCGCCACGGCCGCCATGCTGAACATACTTAGGTGCGACGGCACGAAGCCCCAGTTCTATGGATCGGTGGCCGTGATAGACTTCCCCTCGGTGCAGGAGTTCATATCATTTAGCAGGAAGACCAGCGACCTGTGGGCCTCCAGCTGGCTCACGTCGCTCCTCCTGTGGAGGTCCATCGAGCCCTTCGTGGAGAGGTACGGCCCCGACGTGGTCCTCAGGCCAGAGCTCAGCCTCAACCACTTCTTCATAGCGTGGCTCGCCAATAAGGTTCAGGACAAGCGTCTGAGAGATAGAATCGTTGAGCTCGGGAGGAAGTACGCTGGCCTTCAGGACGGGCCCTTGACGTCAATGATGGGGGACAAGGTCGTTTTGCTGCTGCCTGAGCAGCGCGATGACGTTGAGAGGCAGTTGAGGGATAACTTCAAGAAGGCCTGGGAGCAGGTGGCGTCGGAGGCGTTTAAGAGAACCGGTATAGATGGCCTCCTAAGGGACGGCCCCCTTAAGAGTTACATAGATAAGGCAAAGGAGACGCCCCCGGTCAGGCCAAGGGTAGTTGCCCTGGACGTTGGTGAAGCGTTTAAAAAGTACTCTGACGCGATCAGAGGGCTTGCCGAGGGGAGCCTTAGCTGCAGCGGACAGTACGTTTCCGTGGAGTACTCCCTGTTCTTTGAGTACCTACTGCACCGCATTAACAGCGAGGAGCTTAAGATAAAGGTCAAGTACATGTACGGCGTCGACCTGGCTGACACGGTTAGATCCCTGACCAGCTCGGGGGACTACCACCTCTGCACCATGTGCGGCATGCTCCCAGCGGCCGTGAGCTACGTCTCGTGGCGGACAGGTGCTGAGTTCAGGAGGCTCAGGGACGTGAAGGAGGGGGAGGAAGAGGAGGACAGGCTGTGCCCATACTGTGCCCTGAAGAGGTCCCTCAACGACGGCCGCGTGGTCATCGAAGTCCTCAAAGATATGGATCTCCTGGTCGGCAGCGGGGTGAGGCGCGGGTTCCCGTCAACCTCTGAAATAGCAATGCTCAACGTGGACGAGGTCCTCGGGCCCTACGTTGGGAATGAGAACGTCAGGGGCCCGTACCTGGCTGAGCTCTACGAGAAGTGTTACGGCGGCTCCAGGGAAGCCTGCGAGACCGTGTATAGCCTCATTAAGGACAGGGCCGCTAATCACATAAAGAACGAGGAGGAGCTCAGGAAGATCATAAGGAAGTATGGGGACGCCTACTTTGCAGTACTGAAGGCCGATGGGGACTTCATGGGGAAGGGCTACTGGAGCGGACTGCTCAGGAAGGGCGACGGCAAATGCTTCTCAATAGAAGACTACATAAAGACTGCCATGGCCATCCGCCTGGAGGACGAAAAGAAGCTGTCTGAAGAGGTCAAAAGGATAGTAGAGGTCAGGGAGCGGCTGGCCCACGAGGACAATGAGGCCAGCGAGGATAAGGGCTACGAGAGGTCCCTGGACCATGTGAAGAAGGCCGCGAGCGAGGAGCCGCCGTGCACTTTTGACGTGTCAAGCGGGGGTGGCACGGAGACCAGATACATGATACCTATAACTCCCGCCTATGCATATGCGCTGTCAAGGGCCCTGACAGCGCAGGCGGTGCTCGACATAAGGATCCTCACGGACAGGAGGGCCAGCCCCGTCTACGTAGGCGGTGACGACCTTCTGGCGTTCTCGCCGACCAAGTACAGGGGCGAGCTGGTGCCGCTTGACGCGGTCGAGGAGACCAGGAAGGCCTACTGGGGCTTCTCGGGCGGCGCGGTGAGCGGCTTTAAGTACCTGGGCGATGGAAAGGGCTACATGCCGGTCGACGCCCTGGCGAACTATGGCAGGAGCTACGTCATCCTCCCGGCGCACTACAAGGACCCACTGCCGCTGTCCTTAAGCACCGCCAGCGAGCTCCTTGAGGAGAAGGACCACGTTAAGGAGAAGGACGTCCTCTTCATCTACTCCGGCAGGGGGATCGCAAGGAGCCTGGAGTGGCTGGTGTCGACGCTTAAGCTGAGCGAGGCCGGCAGGCTTAACACTCAGCTGCTGGAGGCCGTGAGGGACTTGTACGACGCGATCAGCAGCAAGAGGCTAAGCGTTAGCTTTATACACGACTACTTCGGCATTAAGGACTACATGGAGATGGCCATGGGCAACGGCTCCGCAAAGGACGTCTACACCATGCTGGCGCTAGAAGTTGTAGAGAGGAACAAGGTGGGGAACTCGGACGTGAGCAAGGTGAAAAAGCACGTCAGCGACCTGGCCTCGGTGTCCTCCTGTCTGCCCTCAAGGGACGGCAGCTCCGTCTGCAGCGGGGACAGGCTCTACAGCGTGGTGCTTGCGGTGGACTACATGAGGTGACGAGGGATGACCTACCTGCTCATAAGGCCCTTGACGCCCGCGGTCTTCAGGTGGGGAGGCCTGAGCTCGGTCCTCCTGAGCGGCAGCATGTACCAGGGCTACTTTGAGGCCATGCCGCTGCCCTCAACGATCTACGGCTTCCTCAAGCTCGCCTACATAGTCAATGGCCTCGGCAGCGACGCTCCAAGATTCAGGGGCCCCATGTTCTACGTTGAGGGCAGCAGGGGGTCCTACCTCTGCGCCTACTCGTTTACAAAGAAGGGCAGGGCCATGCTCTGCCCCTCAGGCGAGTCGCTCAGGCTTTATAAGGTGGAGGACAGGCACTACATCAAGAAGATAGGCATAGCTCTTGACAAGGGCACCAAGGGCGCCAAGGAGAACTACATATACATGGAGAGGGACGTGGACCTAGGCCTGATAGCCAGGGACATCCTAGGCGAGGGTCCGACGAGGTACGGCGTGCTGGTCGAAGTTTATGACGACGAGGCCTATGACAAGACCTTAAAGCTCAACAACTCCATTGGCGCCTTTGGAGGCGAGTCCAGGCCAGCTAAGATAGAGGTCATAAAGGACATCAAGGTAAAGGAAGGCGCCCTCGGGCTAGGGAGTGTTTTGATTTCACCTGCCATAGTTGACGTAGTTGATGATAACAAGATAGTGTGGGACAAAAACCAGGCGACCGCGACGCCCGTTAAGGCGGAGACTAAGGAGGGGGACAGGGAGTGCACAGCCGTCATCTACAGGCTGCTCTCGTTAGGGTTTGATAACGGCAGGAGGCTGCCGATGGCACTTGCGGTCATGCCAGGGGTTAAGGTAGACGTGAAAGGGCCTGTGGGGCTTTGCACTGAGAGGGGCTGGGGCTCCGTGATGGAGTTCTGACACTTTTTTTCTTTTTCTGTTTTACTGGCAGGGGCCCCTCCTCCAGGCACCGCAGTGACGTCCTCCGCCTCACCGAACTCACCTTTACCCCTCTGACTCTGGAACCTTGGTCTCCTCAGGCCCCAGGGTGTTAAACATCATTCCGCGGTTGCCAATTGATCATCTCAATAAAGCAGCGCAGGCGTCTTGCTATTTTGGTTGCAACACCATTCCTTGGTTTCGCACGGAATGACGTGAAGCTACTGCAACACCTCATTGAGACGTTGCAACACCATCTCGTGGTTTCCTGATGGCGCTTTTTTGGCCGAACTGAAGGACTTCACTAGTTGCAACACCATCTCGTGGTTTCCTTCATTTCTTTCTTTCGCCTTGACCCTGAGGCCATGCCTCAGTTGCAACACCATCTCGTGGTTTCCAGGGTTATTTTAGCCAACGCCTTCTCCCTAGGCATGCTCCCCAGGTTGCAACACCATCTCGTGGTTTCCTCAAGGCACCAGGGTTCTAAGGTCCACGCCAGGGCAAGTTGCAACACCATCTCGTGGTTTCCACGGCATTCCAGCTTGGCGTCATTCCGCTAACGTTCTAGTTGCAACACCATCTCGTGGTTTCTTGAAAACGATGACGACTTTCTAGCACAAGTAGCGTTCAACCGTTGCAACACCATCTCGTGGTTTCCGGCTGACATCATGATCACGGTAGACATTGACGTAACGGAGTTGTTGCAACACCATCTCGTGGTTTCCTTAGGCTTCCTGACTCAGAGCCTGAGTCTGTTGGTCTTCGTTGCAACACCATCTCGTGGTTTCCCAAGCCATGGGATGCCGTGCCCTGGCCTTGGCCCTCACCTTGCCAGGGCCGGCCCTCCTGTCCCACCGTTGTCCTCTGCAGGGGAATACTTAAGTTTACCGCCGGCCCCCGGGGGACTTCCCATGTGAGACATGGGAAGCCCCCATGAATTTTTAACTTTCTCTGATGTTTAGTTAAGTAAAATTGATGTTCCCACCGCTCCCACCGGGCATGTGACTTCCCATGTGAAACGTGGGAATTACCCGGCTAAGTAGTTTATAAGGTAAATTAACAAAATAATCAAAACTGCTTATCCATTAAATGTACGTTTGTCACTTAACAATTGGGATTATCCCAGAGCGTGTTCAGATCATCAATAAGAGCTCCTCGCCCCACCTCCCCCTGGGGTGCCAGAGGGTGCTGCAGCTGCTCAGGCAGGAGCTCAAGTACCTGCACGGTCTTCAGCTCAGCGTCCCCTCTGAGCTGAGGGGCTGGGCCTGGGACAGGCCGCCCGTCAGGCCCAGGTACAGGGCCGGCCTCGGCGTGGCCGAGGTTGCCTACTACAGCTGCTGCCCGAGGGAGGCCCTCGAGGCGAGGCTCAGGGGGCCCAGGCAGGACGCGGCGATGCTCCTCGGGGCCGCAGTGCACGAGCTCTTCAGGAGGGTAGCCTACGGCCTCCAGGGCCTCGTGGGCCGCGGCGTGGAGCCGTGGGAGGCCGCCAGGAGGGTCATGGAGTCGAGGGCCTACGCCGAAGTCGCCTCCCAGCTCGGGCTCGCGGGCGAGGCCCAGAGGCTCAGGGACCTCCAGGGGGCCCTCGCCGTGATGCTCGCCGGGGACGCCACGCTGCAGAGGCTCCTGGGAGGCTCGGCAACTGGCTCCTGGGCCCCCTGGCTCTCCGAGTACGTGGTCGACGGGACGCCGCTGGGCCTGGCGAGGAGGCTGAGGGTCGACGCGCTGATGAGCGGCGCCGTCGTGGAGTTCAAGGTGGGCCAGGCCAGGGACTGGCACGCGGTCCAGATGGCCGGCTACGCCATGGCCCTTGAGTCGCAGCTCGAGGTGCCTTTCGACTACGGCCTCCTCGTCTCAGTTAGCCTCTCCCCGCCCTCGCTCAGCGTCCACGGCCTCCTGCTGGGCGAGGGCCCAAGGTCAAGGTTCCTGGAGGCCAGGGACTCCATGGCCGAGGAGCTGGCCTCGAGTGGGGTGGCGGCCGTTTGAGGGCGCTGCTCCTCACTGGCTACGGCCTCCTGCTGGGCGCCTCTGGCTCAAGCCTCGTGGTGAGGTCAAAGGACGGCAGGAGGGAGGAGGTGCCCCTCTCCCAGGTGGACCTCGTGGTGGTCGCCTCTGGCGGCGTGAGCGTGACATCTAGGGCGCTCAGGCTCATGGCAGCGGCGGGCGTCGAGATGGTGGTCCTCGACAGGGGAGGCATGCCAGTCTCGGTGACCTACATGAGCCACTACTCAAGGACGCCTGAGACCAGGAGGGCCCAGTACATGGCAGCCTCAGGGGAGCTCGGCGGCTCGATGGCCTCGTCCCTGGTCGCCTGCAAGGTGCTCTCCCAGGCGTCAACGCTGAGGAGGCTCGCCCTGAGGGCCGGGGCCACCGTTAAGTCTACCGTCTCAAGGATGAGGGAGCTGGCCAGGGAAGTCATGGAGCTGAGGGGGACTCCCAACGACCTCAGGCCCAGGCTCCTCGAGCTTGAGGCCGCGGCCGCGAGGGAGTACTGGGGCTTCGTGGCCTCGCTGCTGCCCAGGGACCTCGGCTTCGACGGCAGGGACCAGGAGGGCGACGACCCTGTCAACGCGTGCCTCAACTACATGTACGCGGTGCTCTACTCCCTTGGCCTCAGGGCCCTGCTGCTGGCGGGCCTCGACCCCTACGCCGGCTTCCTCCACGTGGACAGGAGCGGCAGGCCCGTGCTGGTCTATGACTACGTTGAGCAGTTCAGGGCGCCAGTCGTTGACGAGCCCCTGGTGGCGCTGGTGACGTCTGGCTGGAGGCCGAGGCTCGAGGGAGGGCTGCTCGACGTGGGCTCCAGGAGGGCTCTGCTTGAAGCGCTCTTCAACAGGCTCAAGGACCAGGCCCTCGGCGCCTACAGGCCCATGACGTACTCTGAGGCGCTCAGGGAGTACGCGTACAGGCTGGCCTCCTCGCTCAGGTCAGGGCAGGCGTACTCATGCTACGCCGGGGGTGAGCCCCTGTGAGGGTCCTGGTGGTTTACGACGTGAGCGACGACTCGAGGAGGCTCAGGCTCTCCAGGGAGCTGGAGAGGATGGGCCTCTCAAGGGTGCAGAGGAGCGCCTTCGTTGGCCCCGGGGGCCTCGCGGTGGCCAAGGAGGCTGCCAGGGCCGCGGCGCAGCTGGTCGACGACTCGACTGACGTGGTGCACGTCGTGCTCCTGAGCGAGGTTGAGTGGGCCAACGCCCTCGTGGTGGGCAGGCCCCTGGCGGCGCCAAGGGTTGCTGAGGTGACGCTCCTTGGCTGAGGCCGCGGTCACCGGCACAGCTGTTAAGGACTACTCGTACTGCCCGGCCCTCCCGTGGCTCAAGGTGAGGCTTGGCCTCAGGGAGCCCGAGACCTGGGGCATGAGGGCGGGCAGGTCTCTCAGGGCCTCGGACGTCGCCTATAAGCTTGGCCTTGAGAGGCCCTGGCTTGAGGAGGTGCCCCTGAGGGACAGGGGGCTTGGGGCGGCCGGGGTCGTTGACCTGGTCTCCGGGAGCGGGAGGCTGCGGGTCCTCGAGGTCAAGGCCTTCAGGGCCGCCGGGGAGAGGCTGAGGCCCTTCGCGAACCAGCTCAAGTTCTACGCCCTGCTGGCCAACAGGCTCCTGGGCAGGGTCAGGGAGGCCTACCTGTACCACGGGGGCGACCTCCTCGCCCTTGAGGTTGACGGCCACGTCCTCAGGGAGGCGGAGGAGCTCGTGGCCAGGGTCAGGGACGTACTTGAGTCGGAGGAGCCCCCAAGGGCGTACAGGTCTGAGAGGTGCAGCTCCTGCTGGTTCAGGAGGGTGTGCCCCGCATGGGACTGAGGCTCCTCCTCATGCCGTGGCTGAGGCCAGACGCTGCCTTCGCCGCCGCCGAGGAGCTCGGCGCCAGGGAGGGCGAGAGGGCCGTGCTCGTGTCATTCGACGGCGGCCGCCAGGCCCCGCTGGCCGCCCTCAGGTGGCTAAGGGCCTCGCAGCTCTCGGGCGACGCGGCCTCCCTGCTGGCAGGGCTCTCGGAGGAGCTTGCGAGGGGCTACGACGAGGTCCTCGCGTGGGCCGGGCCCAGGCCTGAGTCCCCGCTGCTGGCAGCCTTCGCGGCCGCGGCTGCAGTGATGGGCTTCAGGGCCTGGCTCCTCGTCCCTGGGGCCGGGCGGCTTGAGCTCACCCCACTCAGGCGACTGGGCGTCAGCGGCGACCAGCTTAAGGCGCTCAGGCTTGTCGTGGCCGGGGCCTCGAGCGTGGAGAGGCTGGCGGCCCGCATGGGCGTCAGCCTGAAGACCGCCAGCAACCTGGCCTGGTCTCTCAGGTCCGCGGGCCTCCTGGAGGGGCGCGGCCGCCTGAGGCCCACGCCCTGGGGCGCCGTGGCGGCTGCCCTCAGGAAGGATTAAGGCTCGGCGGGCCACCGGGCGGACGGGCGGAAGTTTGTCACTGCTTAACATAATAGAGTCCAACATGCCGAGGGCGCTCCTGAGGCTTGAGCTCGAGGTCACGCCCAGGGACGACGTAATACTTCAGCCCATGTCCTCCAAGGCCCTCAAGTCGGCGGCCGCCGACCCGAACGGCTGCCTTCACCCCCTCTGGGAGCTTTACCTGGCCCACAGGGAGGCGGTGACCTTCAGGTCCCTCGCGGACGGCAGCGGCAGGAGGCTCTACTCCCAGGGCGACAGGCCCATCGTGGTGAGGAAGGGCGAGAGGCTCAGGGGCGCCGTGGTGGCAGTCGCCTCGTCGCTCTCCGCGCCCCAGGTGGCCCAGCTGGCCTCCTGCGAGGGCAGCGTGAGCTTGGGCCCCGGGGCCCTGGAGTACAGGGTAACCTCGGCCTCCCTCGTCAGGGGGGAGGAGCTCTCGGTGGGCCTGGGCGGGAGGGGAGGGGCCGTGAGGCTCTTGTTCCTCACGCCGACAGCGATACCGCTCAAGGTCATGACCCCGCCCTGGGCCTCGCGTCTGTCAAGGAGGGTCCCAAACGCCTACAGGCTGCTGCCGGAGCCCGCGTACATAGCGGCATATGCAGCCAAGCTGCTCCTGGGGCTCTCCGGCGCGGGCGGCGACGCCCCGCTGTACCACTATTATGTAGGCAGGCTGGTCGACATGTACGCTGTCGAGGTGGACTACGACGTGAAGCCAACGACGGCCGTGATAGGCAGGGACTACCTAGGGAGGCTCAGGCTCCTCAGGGGCTTCACGGGCTGGGCCCTGTACAGCGTCAAGGGGGGCTTGGGCTCCGCGATACTTGACAGGCTGCTTGCCATAGCGTCGGAGCTGGGGGTCGGGAAGCTGAGGGCCATGGGCATGGGTGAGGTCAGGGCCGAGGTCGTTGGGCCCAAGGGGGCCCAGCCCGCCACTAGGCAGCAGTTTTGATTATTTTGTTAATTTACCTTATAAACTACTTAGCCGGGTAATTCCCACGTTTCACATGGGAAGTCCCCCGGGGGCCGGCGGTAAACTTAAGTATTTCCCAGCAGAGGACAACAGTGGGACAGAGGAGCGGGGGAAGGGCAGGCCCCAGGCCGCGCGGAGGACAGGGACAAGCATAACAGCTCAGGGCTCGGAAACCAAGGAATGGTGTTGAAACTTAACAACGTTACCCCTTTCCCTTCTTTCCTCTCTTTCCGAGAAACCAAGGAATGGTGTTGAAACAGAAATAGCTTGAATCTTTCAAGGCAATTTTCTGAACAAACTTGGAAACCAAGGAATGGTGTTGAAACTTAGGAACGACCGTTATGAGGTAGACGAGAACGAGAGAGTTATTTAGAAACCAAGGAATGGTGTTGAAACACTGTTAAATTTGCTGTCCTCTGCCTAAACAAAATGTGAAACCAAGGAATGGTGTTGAAACCCTTGTCTACGCAGAGTACCGCTTCCAGGTCTACGCGAAACCAAGGAATGGTGTTGAAACCTCTTTCCTTGTTGTCTACTGCGTCAAATAAAACTTCTCTTGGAAACCAAGGAATGGTGTTGAAACACATGGGGGCGGTTAGGGTTGTCGCTTGTGCTTGGCGAAACCAAGGAATGGTGTTGAAACAGGAACTTCTCGATATCTTCCTCCTTTATATGCTCTAGAAACCAAGGAATGGTGTTGAAACCTGATTACAAGGATATCAATGGCGTTGTTAAGAAAGTCCTCTAGAAACCAAGGAATGGTGTTGAAACTAGCAGGACAGCTCCACGAGGCAGCAAAGGAGTATGACATAAGAAACCAAGGAATGGTGTTGAAACCATAATTGCGTACCTGGGCAGGGACAAGAAGGAGATGAAACCAAGGAATGGTGTTGAAACGCCCTCCGCTTACGTTGGGGGAGTTAATTGACACTCTGGCGAAACCAAGGAATGGCGTTGAAACTTGACCTTGATAGGTATACCTTCAGCGTTCCATAGGGCACGTGAAACCAAGGAATGGTGTTGAAACCACCTACATGTACCCTGTCAGCGCCCCAGTTACAATCAGAAACCAAGGAATGGTGTTGAAACTGGAGGAGGTGGTGCACGACGACGAGGACTACTTCAACGGCGAAACCAAGGAATGGTGTTGAAACTTATGCTCTGGATGCGTAACCACAATCTCATTTACCAATGGGAAACCAAGGAATGGTGTTGAAAC